>DYCA01000002.1:33435-50407 GCA_019418305.1 Clostridiales bacterium | reverse complement strand
GCTCAAGCAGGCCCTTGAGAAAGGTGTAAGCGTAATTCTGCCCGCCATGACTCAGCAGCAATCCGTCATACCCGGCGGCAGCGCACTGCGAAATTGTATCCTGCCACTGCGCATCCGACCCGCCGCAGAAAAAGGCGTCGTACTCCATCCCCAACGCTTGCGCCGTTTTCTGTGCGGACTCAGACCACATCTGAAAGATATCCGACGGCGCCATCTGCATGATGTAAGCGACCTTTTTCCCTGCCACGGGAGAATCTACGGTGACGGTTGTCGTATCGGCCTGATTCATGCCCCCACAGCCCGTCAGGGAAATAGCGCAGACCACTGCGCAAATTCCTGCAATCCAGCGTTTCATAGGCGCTGCGCCCTCCTTTTGCTCATTTTATAACCATAAACTGCCGCGCAGACCATCGCAAAGACAATCCCCGCCGGATAGGCAATGGACTGAGACAGGCGGAAGCCCTCCTCCGCCATTAGGATATAGGTGCAAGACACACCGGACATAAAGGTGGCCGGAATGGCACACATGAGTGAATACCACGGTTTATCTGCATGGCGCACCAGATACATAGCCGCTGCCCACAAGGTGATCATAGCCAGAGTCTGGTTGCTCCACGAAAAATAGCGCCAAATCACATCGAAATCCACTTGGGTCAGAACCGCACCCGCCGCCAGCAGCGGAATGGTCACCGCCAGTCTCCGTTTCATATCAGACTGATCAATGTGGAACCAGTCGGCAATGGTCAAGCGGGCGCTGCGGAACGCGGTGTCGCCGGAGGAAATTGGGCAAACCACCACGCCAATGATCGCCAGTGCACCGCCGAACACACCCAACAGCGATACCGAAATGTCGTAAACAACGCCCGATTGCCCCAGCGTTTCCAGCGCCGCCTGCAATCCGCCGGTGGCGCCATAAAAAGCGACGCCTGCCGCCGCCCACACCAGAGCAATAACGCTCTCCGAGATCATGGCGCCATAGAAAATCTTCCGTCCGTCTTTCTCCGAGGTGAGGCAGCGGGCCATCATGGGCGACTGGGTGCCATGGAAGCCCGAGATTGCCCCGCAGGCCACCGTAATGAACATATAAGGCCACACCGGGCGGCCCTCCGGATGCAGGTTTGCCAACGTCAGCTCGGGCAGTTGGTAGCCGCCGGACACCAACCCTACGATAATTCCTACGGCCATCATCAGCAGCACCGCGCCAAAAATGGGATAGAGTTTTCCGATGAGCTTATCAATCGGCAGCAGCGTAGCCAACAAGTAGTACACCAAAATCACGACCACCCAAAAGCCGGTGTTCATCCACTCTGGCGTCAAACGGGCAATCAGCGCGGCGGGACTGGTGGTGAACACCGCTCCCAGAAGCACCAGCAGAATCAGCGAAAACACCCGCATAACCTGCTTGGCAGTTGTGCCAAGATAGGCACCTACAATTTCTGAGATCGACGCCCCATTCATTCGCAGAGAGATCATGCCGCTCATATAATCATGGACAGCGCCGCCGAGAATAGAGCCGAACACAATCCACAAAAACACCACGGGACCAAACACTGCTCCCAGCAGAGCGCCGAAAATGGGGCCGGTGCCGGCAATATTCAGCAGCTGAATGAGAAAAACCCGCCAGGTTTTCATAGGGATATAATCCACCCCGTCCGGATGGGCTGTGGCCGGTGTGGGCCGCTCATCAGGATGAAAAACCCGTTCCACCAGTTTTCCATACAGCACATAGCCTGCCGCCAGCAGCAGCACGGCACATATCAGGGTAATCAAAAGACATTCCTCCGTTTAGTTTGTTTTTACCAGCGCTTTTCTATGGTCAGGATATTCCACCCGTCTGCATACTCATAGGACATCCTATCCATACTCTTCTTTACAATAAAAATCCCTAAGCCGCCGGGTTCCCGCTCCTCTGCGGACAGGCCAATATCCGGCTCCTTCTGCACGGTAGGATCATAGGGATTTCCGTCATCCATAAAGCGAATGACGGTCCGGCCATCCATCATCTCGCAGTCCACTTGGACAGCAGCAGCACCACTGTACCGGGCGATGTTGGAAATAATTTCGTCCGCCGCAATCTTCATCTGTGTGACAACTTTCATGGGTGTACCCTGTTCTTTCAGTACCCGCTCCAGAAATTCACACACCCGGAGGATACTATCCAGTGCCGGTACAACTTGAATACGCTGCCGCACGACGCTGCCCTTCCGCTGGAGTGACAGCATGGTAATATCATCAAACTGAGGTGCCGAACCGACGAACCGGTCAATATCTTCCTTAACCTGATGCAGAAGTTTTTCTGGAGCCAAATCACAGTTTCGGTTCAGGGCCGACAGCATACGTTCGGTTCCATAGAGGGTATTTGCCGCATTTGTCGCCTCAGCCACGCCATCGGTATACACAAACAGCGTGTCGCCCACACCCATCTCCAGTTCATATTCCCGGTATCGTGCGTTTTCTATGCCTGCCAGTACGAATCCATGCCGCTCCTTCCATAATTCAAACCGACCGTCTGCTCTCCGTAGTGCCGGATACTCATGACCCGCATTGGCAGCCGTGAGCTTTCCGGAGGAAATTTCGTAAATGCCCAGCCAGACAGTGACAAACATCTCTGCCTCATTGCTTTCGCACAGCTGGTTATTGACCTTCTCCAGCGCAGTTTTTGGGGATGCTCCCGCTTGTACAGCATTCTTTAACAAGGTCTTTGCAATCACCATGAACAGCGCTGCCGGCACGCCCTTGCCGGATACATCGGCAATCACCATGGCCAAATGGTCATTGTCCACTAAGAAAAAGTCATAGAAGTCGCCGCCAACTTCCTTGGCTGGCGTCATACTGGCATAAATGTCAAATTCCGAACGCTCTGGAAAGGCAGGAAAAATACTGGGCAGCATATTTGCCTGAATCTGAGTGGCTACATTCAGCTCAGTCTCAATGCGCTGCCGGGCAGAGGAATCCGCAGCCTGTCTTTCCAGCAGACTGCGGGTACGCTTGGCCACGGTGATGCACACGAAAGCCATACCCACCAGGATCGCGGAACGAGGTAGCAGGAAGAACAGCACTGCCTCCCCAAAAATTTCCGGGGTGATTACCGCCTCCGCCATGTGGAAGGCCTTGATTAGATTGGGATCTCCCTCCCCCACGAACAGGCTGGCGATACCGGCAATGTACATGCAAACCACTGATGCGGCCAGGGCACTGGCGGTCAGCATTCGGGAGTAATAGTGACAGCTGAGGAGCACTGGGGCGATCCATGCCAGCACCGTGTGCTTCGGGATGGCAACGGACAGCACGGTGATGCCCAGAATACAGCAGCCCATAATGAGATATTGAAACCGCCCTCCCAGCCGGGTCATACCGGAACGGAGCATGGTGGGCAGCAGAAAAGAGAAAATGCACACGGGCATACCTACATTCATGACGGCCGGCGGAACGATAAAGACATCCAGCAAATTCAGGAGCCAGGCCAACGCGGCAATCAACGCCATAACCTGCAGGCAACGGCAGGAATATAGGTTTGCCTCCCGCTCATTTTCCAGAAAAATGGGGTTCATGCTTTTCTTTTCCGTGTCAATCACCCCCATCACCGTGATGCAAGCCGGACTTGGTCCTGCTGACCGGTATGTTCCTTTTCACGGGATCAGTCACCGATATCGGTATGCCCCTGCTCAAATTCCCATTGCAGACCATAACGGTCAATAAAATAGAAATAGCGGACCTGCCCCAGGATATTGGCCGTCTCGGCATTTCGCTCATCGGTTTCCCCCGGCGCCTGATCGAAAAACCGGACTTCCTCCGGCCTGGTCTGGCTGATCTGATACACCCGATAAGCCTCGGTCTCGTTGATGAGCCGGGTGTCCGGCATGGACTGGACATGTGCAAATGCTGCTTCGATATTGGTGACTTTCAGTGCCACATGGCGGGCGCCGCTGACATCGTTGGCGGCAAAAATGACTGGTTCCGTCCGTCCTTTGGGATAGTGGTACTGCATCAGTTCCAGGGTGAGCTTTGTGCCGGGCACATTGACAAAGGCAATAGAAACGTCCCCGTCAGCTGCCTCATCCACAAATCCTCCCGCTTGGAAAAAGCCTTTATTTCTCCAATGGGACAAGCAGTGGTCAGGCTGTACCCCGAGCAAAGCGCGGTAATAGTCCACGGCCTGCTCCATGTCATCCACAAAAATGCAGATATGTGACAGGCCGATAATATTCGGAAGTTCGGGCCGGATTGTGCCTATTTCGTTGCCATTCATAGGTATCTCCTCCTTATTCAATCGTCAAAATGTCGCAAAAACCTGTGACTTCAAACACTTCCATAATGGTTTCATTTACATGGCGTACGATCATTTTCCCCTGTCGGTTCATAATCTTCTGTGCTGCCAGAATGACCCGCAGGCCGACAGAGGATAGATACTCCAGCTGGGAAAAGTCCAACACCAGCTCGGTCACGCCGGTCAGTGCACCTTTTATCTCCCCCTCCAGCTGAGGGGCTGTGGTGGTATCCAACCGTCCCTCTACAGCAAAGGTCAGTTTTGTACCTTCGCTTGTTTTTACGATATTCACATCAAGTCCTCCATTTCCGTGATGCAATGTCATTTCTTAATTTAAAACAGGATTGGCACTGTGTTGATGCCCAACAGGGTCGGCAGCGTCTGGAACACACCGTGTTGTTTCATTCGATTCACGCCTTTTCCAATCGCTCCCTATCCAGCATCCCCAGCTTATTGGCTGAGAGCATCAGCTCTGATTGCAGGCAGGAAATGCCGCAGGAGGTCATAAAGAAATCCAAAAGCACATTACCTGCCACAGCCAGACCAATAGCCTCATTCGGGATTCCCAACTGGGCAAGCAGCACCGTGTAACAGGTTAAACTCCCGCCGGGTACTGGCGGGGCGGCAATGGCCAATAATCCTGACGTCAGCACTCCGGTGACCACCCAAGAAAGGGGCATTGCTACCCCGTAAAATTCCGCCAACCCCAGTGCCATTACGAAGAAACCCACCGCAGCACCAGTCTTGAATACCACCTGTCCCAAAGGAACGGCAAAGTGGACGATGCGCCCAGAAATGCCCAAACGACGCTCGCAGGTCTCCAAATTGGTGGACAGAGTGGCCGAGGATGAGGCGGTGGACAAGGCAATCAGATAAGTGGGCAGTAACTTACGCAGCACCATGGGAAAGGATACTTTCAAACGCAGGGAGGCCCACAGCGCATACAGCATGGGCCATGCCACACAGGCGGCCATACCCAGTAGCAAGCCCTTTACCACGCCCCCCAAATTGCTCAGGGCATCGGAGAGCGCGAGAGAAAGCAGGCTGATAAAGACAAAGAATGAGATATAACGGCTTACGATTTCCATCATAAACTGCACCGCCGTATTTACTTGACCCAGCAGGACTCGCAGAGCAGAAGATTTTTCTCCCAATACCAGCAGCACGAGTCCCACACAAATCGCCATAAAAATAATCTGCAGGGAATTACCCTCCAGAAATGGTGTAATGACATTGGTGGGAATAATCCCCAAAATCATGCTGTAGATTTGGGCGGCGGCATTTTGACCCATAGATTGTGCCCCGCTTACCGGCTGGAACATCCACGCCAGACAGATTGCCGTCACTGCTGTTATCAGGAAGATGGCTCCTAGAAAGCGAAGCAGAACTATTTTGCCAATCCGGCCCAACATATGTACATCTCCAATGTTAATGATCCCCCAGCACACGCTGAGAAAAATCATGGGGCTTGCCAGTGTCTGTAAAATTCCCATCAGGGCGGTAAACAGAGGATTTACCACGCTGGCTGCCACTTGTCCCACGCAGGCGGGCAAGGCAAGGAGTGCCGTCCCCGCTACCACCGCACTCAGAATCGCCAGCAGCAGTTGAAACAGCGGGCCGATCTTTTGGGGTTTTGGGGGATAAAGAGCCAGCCGATTGATTCCGTCCTGATAGAAATAGACCGGAGAAAGGCCTGCCTGAGCCAGCAGATTGGAGCACAACATCTGGCCGGCCATATCTGTGACCGCCTCGTCAGGGTCAATACGTCTGCCCGGAGCTGTAATCTCAAGATACATCCGCCCCAGCCGGGTACCGCATTGGAAAGTGCAAACCGTTTCTTTCTCCTTTTCAGAGTTCCACATCCCCAGAATTTCTTCCACGGCCAGCCGCAGACGGATGATATCTTTCCGATTGACACCCGCCTGTTCTAGCGCGCCGACCAGCAGTTGGGAGAGAATGTCAATACCTCCTTCGTCCAACGGCACTTCTTTTCGCTGCTTTGGCAAGGTCAATTTTTTGTTAATCATGCAATAAAACTTCTTCCCTATTTGATAATTCCGTGATCCCGAGCCAGAGCCTCGATGCTGCGGTCATAGGTGGCCTCCGCTTCCTTGGAAAAGAAACAGCCTGGCACGCCTTCATCATGATCTCGATGGTGGGCTACACATTCACAGCATTTTCCATGCCGGATGCAGTCAAAAGTGCAGGGACAGTCCCGCTTGTTGTCACAGTATTGCGTCATTTTCGTTTTTCCTTTCTGTCGTGAATATCAGGATTGTGAATCCAGCCAGGCCACAAAATCCTCCGTAGAATAAGTAAAGGCGATCTCTGTCTCACTCCCATCAGCAATCAGAAACTCCGTGAGGCCATACGGCGAATCTTCGCCACTCCAGTCATAGGTATAACCCAGTCTGGTCCATGGATATTCGCTCTCAAAGTAAGAGTAGAGGATGTTGTCGTCAAACCAGCTTTGATACTCGGAGTCTGTAATTTTGTCATATCCGTTTTTCATTTGGGCGGTCACATCCGTCACATAAGCAGGACGAATCACCTCTGACGGCGAGACCCAGAAGGCGGAAAATCGCGTACAACTGCCGTCATTCGGCATCCCCAGCAATTGCGCGAAGCGCAAATCCCAGTTAGTGACATTGCTGTTGTTTTCCTGATACCAACCTTTCAGCTCCCCCAGAGAGGTAGCCCAGATGTCGTTGTGCGCCAAAGAGTCTCCCGGCTCACATAGCTCCTCATAGTCGTGCCAAGTGACCAGCAGCACCCGCTCTCCTGCCTCGTCCCAGATGACCCGTGAATCTTGCTGCGTGAGACAGACGAGTTCCATTACCTCGTTATCCTCGCTAAATACCGCGTCGGCCATGGCAGCCGCCCACAGTTCCTCGTCGGAGGGTGCGGCTGTACTGACACATCCTGCCAGCGGTAGCAGACTTAAGATCAGGCAGGCGGCAACCGCAACAAATGGTTTTTTCATCGAATAAGTCGATACCTCCTCACTAAAACTGCTGTAGCTACCCAGATTGGGTAACTCTGCGGAACCGCTTGACCATTTTCGCTTGGATGCTATGTTTAGTTTAATGATAATTCTTCTTTTGTGAACCGACTGCAAAAAATTTGCTATTTTTTGCGCAGGATCTGCCTTTTCGGTAGTGCAGACACGAACCCTCATCTGCTGCCTGTAGCCATTTACCGAGTCTGCTCTGCATTTCAGCAGTGCCCCTTACCTTTTTGCTTTTCTCTAAAACTTAGCTTTACTCATTTCAACTTAACCCCACAGAATGCCGCAAAAGAAAACGCCATGCCGACACGTAGTCATCAGCATGGCGTTTTACAATTATTTTTGACGCATGGGTTCGGCAGTGGGTGCTGCCGGTCATAATATGCTTTGCGGTCGTGTTTCATCACTAAGCCTGCTTTATACAGCCCCTCTTGACGTTTTTGCTCTTCCATGTTATTTTCATTTTACTTAAATTATGATACATTTCCCAAGCATTTGTTCGGAATTTGCAATGATTTGCGTGAAATTTGCGCACCGCTGCCCCGGACGGCGGCGAAGTACAAGAAGACTTGGGGCGGGTATTGGCTAAACGAGGAGAGCATATGGTAGAACTTTTTGTTATGGAGTATATGACGGCGTTAGGTATGACAATGGTGCTGCTGTTTTTGGATAGCCGGTATTCCCGACGACGCACTATTCTAACGGTCTATGGCACCATAGTGCTGGTCATGGCGACAGTTGCCATTCTATACCGGGTAGCCGGTCTGGAAACCACGGTTAAACTCTATTCCTTGGTCGCCCATGTTCCCGCTCTGCTGCTCCTACTCATGCTTAGCCGCTTTCGGGGATGGCGGCTGGTGTTTCAGCTGCTCTCTGCAATCCTGTTCTGTATGCTGATCCAGCACGCAGCAGGGCTGGCCTACTATCTGTCGGGCGGCTATTTCTGGGTTCTGCTCTTATCCTACATTATTCTCAGTGCCGGGGTCATCTGGTTCCTGATTGCCTTTCTGCGTCCGCTGTTCCTCCAAACTCTGATGGAATTGCGCCGGGGCTGGTGGCTCATGTGCTTGGTGATAGCGATGTACTATGTCATCGTCATCTACCTGATTCCTGGCTATGTCGGTTTCGAGCGGAGCAGCACTGTTCTTAAACCCGCCATTTCTCTGCTGATGGTTGGGTTTTATTCCATTTTGATGTTTCATTTCACCGGCATCCAGAAGGAGATGGAGGCACGGCACAGCGCACAGCTGTCGGCTTTGCAGCTGTCTGCTCTTCAGAGCCGAATGGAAGCCGTGAAAGCCGCGGAGGACGCCATCCGCACCGAGCGCCACGACCTGCGTCACCGGCTTCAGACCGTCGCGGAGCTGGTATCACGGGGAGATGAGAAATCCGCGCTGGAGTTTCTGGACGCTGCCCAAAAGCGGCTGGATGAGCAGAAGGAAATCCGATGGTGCCGCCCGCCCGTGCTGGATGCGGTGTTTTCCTCTTACTTCGACCAGGCCCAAAATCAGGGCATTTCGGTGGAGACGAACATCGCCCTTCCCGCCCTCCTCCCGGTAGATGAGGGGGAATTGGCCATCGTCCTTGCAAACGCATTGGAAAACGCCATTCACGCCAATCTGAATCTGCCCCGGGAGCGGCGAAAAATCCGCTGCAAGATGGTCGGTTCCCCCAGCGTCATGCTGGAAATTTCCAACCCTTGCGTCGGCAATATCCTCTTTGATGAGAGCGGACTGCCGATGGCCAAAAAGGAAGGGCATGGTCTGGGTGTACAGTCCATCTCTGCTTTTTGCAAAAAAAACGGTGCCGTCTGCCAGTTTGAGCTGACGGACGGCTGGTTCCAGCTCAGATTGGTGCTGTAATGTACGAGTTTTTTGTTTGTTATGGGAATGATTTTGTATTTATATACTGAAAGCGGGAGGTTGTTTATGAACAAAATACGCCACGATTCCTTTCTGATATCCAAACTCCTGATTGTTTTAGCCATAACAGGCTTTTTTATCATTTCCTTTCTCGCCCTGCGTTCCCCCACATTCTACCAACCCGAACTGCATCAGCAGCTTGTGAAAATTGAGCCGGTAAATCCGACCAAGGGCAAAACCACTACCATCTATCAGACGACGCTGTCGGATGTCCGCTGGAGCCAGCCTGTCTGCGCCGTTACTGCCAAGCGAACCCCTTATTCCGTGTATCTGGATGGTGCGCTCCTGCACGAATATACCCCCGGCGCATTCGATCATGGCGGGATGATACACTGGATTTCTCTACCCGAAACGGAACTGGCGGGACACGTCCTCACGGTGTCTTCCCCCTCACAAAAGCTGACGGTTCTGGCAGGCGATTACAGCGATCTGATTCTTCACTACCGCAACGCCAATGCTCCTGTCCTGATATTTTCAGGGCTATTTTTACTGATTGGCATTCTTATCGGTCTGCTGTCCATAGGTGCCAGAGCTGCCATTGGAGCGCAACGGCTCCGGACACTGCGGTACCTTAGTGCGCTGGTGGTACACGTGAGTCTGTGGATATCCATGGACTCGGCTGTTCTCCAGATAATCCACATCAGCGGTGCAATCATGTATGTATTGGCCATGTACGCCTTTATGTCCATGCCGCTTTTTATGATACAGTTTTATCGCAGTATGATGGATGAGGACAGCCGTCTGCTGCGCCTGATCTACCAGCTTCAGCTGCTGAACCTCTGTATCTGTGGTTTCCTGCAATCTTTGGACATGGTCCAGCTTCACGAGATGCTGCCCCTGACCCATGTGCTGATGATCATAACGCTGTTATCTCTGCTGCGCCTTCTGGTGTCCTGGCTCCACTCCAAATTCCATTGGGAGGCACGGTTGATGCTGAGCGGTTTTGGAGCCCTTGGCTGCTGTTGCGCAGCAGGATTTCTGGACTATTACCTGTGGGGGAAGAGGCTGTATCTCATTTATTTCGGTGTTGGCATACTGTTGCTTGTGGCATCTCTGCTGGCAGTATCCATTGGCTATGTATACCAGGAGATGGTCAAGTCCTCCCAGATGCGCTATTATCAAAAGATGGCTAACACCGATCTAATGACGCAGCTTGGCAGCCGTACCGCATTTGAAGAACGGGTCCGGCAGTCTCCCGTCCTGAACGGCTCTTGTGCTTGTATTGTTATGGACATCAACAATCTGAAACAGGTAAACGATACTATGGGGCATTCGGCCGGTGACGAACTGATTTGCACCGCCGCAGAGTGCATTCTATCCGTGTTTGAGTCCCTAGGCCACTGCTACCGCATGGGCGGAGATGAATTCTCGGTACTGCTGCAAAACATTACGGAGTCCCAAGTGAACAGGGCCCTGTCGGAATTGGAAATGGACATCAGCCGCAGAAATCTGACACGCTCCTTTCCGCTGTCGCTGGCCGTGGGTCATGCCATGGGGCAGGATGCTCCTATCGAGCAAATGTTCTGCGAGGCTGATGCCAATATGTACCGGAATAAGACTCAAATGAAATGTCACGCCATGAAACCATGATTGCGGAATAATGCGTTACCGTTTCTGGTTTGCCTGAAATGTTTTGGCAGAAAATCAGGCGCTAGAGCCCGATGCTTTGTCAAAAGCAACTACTCCGAATAGGTTTTTCATATTATCCAAAGCAAAAGTAGTATATAAAAGATTGCTATGTACTTATCAACCAGCCTCACTTTTGTTAACACTATACTTAAATCATCTTGTAAAACATCGCTGAGCACATCTAGGGAGTCTTTAATGGCTTTGCTCTGACCACATTTTCAGTCACAGTGCCGCACGGAGAACACGGAAACCGACCGTCCCATGCCACCATCTCTTTTCAGTCCGGCGATGTTCCCAAGACCGTACAGGAGAATCTCGGGCATCATTCGGCTGCTTTTACACTGGATGTTTACGGTCATATGACCGACCACATGAAGCGCGAAAGTGCCGAACGCATGGAACGCTTCATCCACTCCACTATCTCCCGATAAGGGTAAAAATAAAGGGCAAACCGCGATATCAAAAATGTGAATTCGAAAATAAGTTCTGAAAATGACTCCAAATATAAAAAAATACGGTATTAAACCAAAGTTTAATACCGTATTTCTGGCGGAGAGTCAGGGATTTGAACCCTGGAGACGCTCATCACGCCTACACGATTTCCAATCGTGCGCCTTCGACCACTCAGCCAACTCTCCAAATATTCATTTGTTCTCACAAAGGACAAGAGATATTATACCCGACAAATCAGAATCCGTCAAGCACTTTTTCAATTTTTCTTTTCTTTTTCTATCTAAATTTTTTCTCCTCCAAAAACACACCCTGCGCCGATGGCGCAGGGTGCATTTCTTTCACTTCTGGAACTGCGACCGTACTTCCATATACTGCACAATCTCCTCAACCACGCCGTCAAAGCCCAGCACGCCGCTGTTGAGCGACAGGTCGTAATTGCGCGCATCATACCAATCGTGACCAGTGTGATGCTTATAATACTTTGCACGGTATTCATCAATCTCCGCAATCTTGCGTACGACCTCGCCCTCCGGCAGCGAGTCCACTTTCATCGCCTGCTCGAGGCAGAAATCCGCATCCGCATGTACAAACACACGCACCACATCCGGACGACCCTTAAGAACATAGTCTGCACAGCGTCCAATCAGTACGCACGGACCCTGATCCGCCAGCTTACGAATGATTTTTGCCTGATAATCAAACAGGGCATCATCCCGCAGATAGGCCTTGGAAGAATCGCTCGGCAGTGGCAGATCACCCTTATACCGGCTTTTCAGACGCGTGATCAGATCGGGCTTAAGACGCTCATCTGTAAACAGCATCGCATTGATACCGCTGTCCTCAGATGCCATCGTAATGATTTCTCGGTTATAAAACGGGATATGCAGCCGGTCGGACAGCATTTTGCCAACCGTCTTGCCGCCGGATCCATACTGACGGGCGATGGTGATAATATACGGCTTCATATGATCTCCCCCTTATTCACCCAGATATGCTTTTTTGATTGCGTCATCGCTCAGCAGGTCGGACGCTTTGCCGGTCTTGACAATCTTGCCAGTCTCCAGCACATAGGCGCGGTCGGAAATGGACAGCGCTTTTTTCGCGTTCTGCTCGACCAGCAGCACAGTCGTGCCTGCTGCCGAAACCTCCTGAATGATCTTGAACACCTCTCCCACAAACAGCGGGGAAAGGCCCATTGACGGCTCATCCAGCAGCAGGATACGCGGTTTCGCCATCAGGGCGCGGCCCATGGCCAGCATCTGCTGCTCACCGCCGGACAACGTTCCTGCAGGCTGGTTTTTACGTTCCTCCAGTCGGGGGAAACGCTGATAGACTTCAGCCAACGAGGATTCGACCTCACTCTTGGGACGGGTATAGGCGCCCATTTTGAGGTTTTCGCGCACAGTCAACCCGGAAAATACGCGGCGTCCTTCCGGCACATGACTCATGCCCAACCGCACGATCTCGTGGCCGGGCTTTTTGGTGATGTCCTTGCCCTCAAATGTCACCGTACCGCCCTTGGACGGCAGCAGACCGGTAATCGTGTGCAGCGTCGTGGTCTTACCCGCACCATTCGCGCCAATCAGTGCAACGACCTCGCCCTCGTTTACCTCGAAGGAAACGTCGCGCAGCGCATGAATCAGACCGTAATACACGTTAATGTCCTTAACTTCCAGCATTGCCATTGGTTGGTTTCCTCCTTTCTCATTCGCCAAGGTAGGCCGTAACGACCTCCGGATTGCTCAGCACTTCAGACGGCGTGCCTTCAGCCAGCAGACGGCCGAAATTGAGCACATACAGATATTCACAGATGCCCGAAACCAGCTTCATATCATGCTCAATCAGCAGCACGGTCACGCCGAACTTTTTACGCACCAGTTCAATTGTCTCCATCAGCTCTTCGGTTTCGTTCGGGTTCATGCCCGCCGCCGGCTCATCGAGCAGCAGCAGCATCGGGTCGGTCGCCAGTGCACGCGCGATTTCCAGCTTGCGCTGCTTACCATAGGGCAGGTTAGCCGCCCTATAGTCCGCGACACTTTCCAGCCCGAACACCTCCAGCAGCTCCATCGCACGTCTATCCATTGCCTGCTCTTTTTTGCGATACGAGCCAACGTGCAGCAGGCTTTCCGCAAGCGTATAGGTGATCTCGTTGTGCAGGCCGGTCTTAACGTTGTCCAGCACAGACAGCTCGGAGAACAGACGGATATTCTGGAACGTACGCGCCACACCCATTTTGCAGATGTCGTGCGGCTTTTTGCCGATTAGATTCTGTCCGTCCAGACGGATACCACCGTCAGTCGGACGGTATACACCGGTCAACATATTGAATACGGTCGTTTTGCCCGCGCCGTTCGGCCCAATCAGGCCAACCAGACCGCCCTCTTCGATTTTCATGCTCAGCTCATCGACGGCGCGCAGACCGCCGAAGGAAATGCCCAGCGAAGTAACTTCCAGCATTGCCATGGTCACGCACCCTCCTTTTCGCTTTTCTCCAGTTTTTCCATCTGCTTCATGCCGCGCTTTTCAAGCAAGCGTGCCTTGAGTGAGGAGTTGTTGAACAGCATCATCGCAATGAGCAGGATCGCATAGATGAGCATACGGTAGTTATTGACCGCGCGCAGCAGCTCAGGCAGCAGCGTGAGCAGGGTCGCTGCGATGATCGAGCCCCAGATGTTGCCCAGTCCACCCAGCACGACAAATACCAGAATCAGAATGGACGTGTTGAAGTCAAATTTAGCCGCCGTGATGGTCGAGTAGTTCATCGCATACAGTGCACCCGCCATGCCCGCGAACGCCGCGGAAATAACGAAGGCCATCAGCTTGTAATGCGTGGTGGAAATGCCGATGGAATCGGCTGCAATCTTGTTGTCACGCACCGCCATAATCGCGCGGCCCGAACGGCTATTGATCAGATTCAGAATGATAAATAGCGTAATGAGAATCAGCACAAAGCCCGAGGTAAAGCTGGACAGCTTTTCCACACCCGATACACCCATCGGCCCGTTGATGATCATTTTGCCGCCGTCCGCGAGCTGAAACTTCTGCTCTAGAATACTGAAGTGCAGACCGGATGCATCTTTGCCGATATAAAGCACATTGATGATGTTCTTGATGATTTCACCGAACGCCAGCGTCACGATGGCCAGATAGTCGCCTTTCAGGCGCAGCACCGGTACACCGACGATTACACCCGCGATTGCAGCGCATATTGCACCGACAATGATGGCAAGGATCAGGCGCACCACACCGGACGGCACCGCGTCCGCCAGGCTCGTGGTCACCACGATGCCGGAAAACGCGCCAACCGACATAAAGCCCGCATGGCCGAGCGACAGCTCGCCCAGAATACCGACCGTCAGGTTCAGCGATATCGCCATGATGATATAGGCACAGATCGGCACCAGCAGTCCCTTCATCGAGCTGGAAATGCTGCCGGTGAGCACCAGCGTCTGCACCACAATGAATGCGACAATGACAATGCCAAAGGACAGCAGTGTATCGCGTCCGCTGCGGGAGGCGGCATACTTTTTCAGTTTGTTCATTGTTTTCCGCCCCCTTATACCTTTTCACTCACGCGCTTGCCAAGCAGGCCGTCCGGCTTGACCAGCAGCACAACAATCAGCACCGCAAACACGATTGCATCCGAGAGCTGGGTCGAGATGTACGCCTTGGCGAAAATCTCAATCACGCCCAGCAGGATACCGCCCAGCAGCGCGCCCGGAATGGAACCGATGCCGCCGAATACAGCTGCGGTAAATGCCTTGATACCGGGCATCGATCCGGTTGTCGGCAGCAGGGTCGGATAGGCGGAGCAAAGCAGCACGCCTGCAATCGCGGCAAGGCCCGAACCGATGGCAAAGGTCAGCGAAATCGTCGTGTTGACGTTAATGCCCATCAGCTGTGCCGCACCCTTATCCTCGGACACCGCACGCATTGCCGTACCCATCTTGCTCTTGCCGGTAAACAGCGTCAACGCAATCATGATAACAATGCACGCCACAATCGTAACAATCGTTACGCGCGTGATGGTCAGCTGTCCATCGAACAACTGAATCGGGTCACCGCCAACCACCGAAGTGAAGCTCTTCGTGCTCGACCCCCAAATCAGCAGTGCTGCGTTCTGCAAAAAGTAGGAAACGCCAATTGCCGTGATGAGTACCGCCAGCGAGGGCGCCATGCGCAGCGGCTTGTATGCCAGCCGCTCGATAACCACGCCCAGTACCGTGCAGACCACAACCGCAAGCAGTACGCCTGCAATCGGCGGCCAGCCCAGATAGGTTGTGGCACAGAAGCACATATACCCGCCGACCATAATGACGTCGCCATGCGCAAAATTCAGCATTTTGGCAATGCCGTAGACCATCGTGTATCCCAACGCGATGATTGCGTAAATGCTTCCCAGACTGATGCCGTTTATCAGATGATTGAGAAAGCTCATGGTTTCATACACCTCAAATCTTTTTCATTTCTCTTATCCGTTTGTGGGATGGGGCGGTGGCTTGGCAGCCTCGGTCAAGCCGTCGCCCCACCCCATAATGCCGGTGAACGGGAAAATAGACAAAGGAGGGCCGTCGCAAAATACGGCGCCCTCCTTTGCTGCTCACTTGCGTCTTTTGTGTTCGGGTGCGCGCCGCGCACACCATTTTCACGCTTCAAGAAGAACCGTGTTCCCCTTGAAACCTGTTTTTACATACCTACGTATGCGCCGTTCTCGATGACCATACCCTTCGGGCTCTTGGAAACCGCACCGGTGGAATCCCAGGTCATGTTCTCGCCGGTCAGGCCGTTAAAGGTCATGGAGGTGAACTGCGCGATCATCGCGTCACACAGCTCTTCGTTGGACATATCCGGCGTTGCGCCGGCAGCCTCGAGCGCCTGTGCATACGCATAGATGCAGTCATAAGCGTCCGCTGCGAACTGGTTCGGAACCTCGCCGTATGCGTCCTTGTACTTGGTAACGAAGGAAACGGTCTTCTCGTCGGTGGCGTCCGCGTTGAACGGAGTCAGCAGCATAACGCCCTCGGCCAGCTTCACATCGAAATTCTCAACGCCCAGAATGCCGTCCATGCCGTCCACACCGAAGAACTTCGGTGCATAGCCCATGGAGTTGGCCTGCGTCAGAATCAGGGATGCCGGGGTGTAATAGATCGGCAGGAATACCAGATCCGCGCCCTTATCCTTCGCATCGTTCAGCTGCACCGAGAAGTCGGTCGCGGAACCGTCGGTGAAAGTGGTGTCAGAAACAATCTCCAGACCCTTGTTCTCAGCCTCGGCGACAAACTTGTCGTGGATGCCGGTGGAGTAAACGTCATCGTTCTTCCAGATGATTGCAATCTTGGTGCCAAGCTTCTGATCTGCAATGTATTCTGCGGATGCAGTGCCCTGGTTCGGGTCGGCAAAGCACATCTGGAACACGTTGTCCTTGCCCTCGGTGGTTGCCACAGAGGATGCCGACGGGGTCAGTGCAAAGATACGGTCGGTATTGATATCGGTCGAAATCGCCTCACAGGGCTTGGAGGTAACCGAGCCCAGAGACAGCTGCATGCCCCAGTCCTTGAGGTTGTTGTACGCATTGACAGCCTTCTCGGTGTTGTTCTCGTCGTCCTCGAACTTCAGCTCGATCTGGATGCCGCCCTGCGCGTTGATTTCATCCGCCGCGATCTGCGCGCCGCGCGCAACCGCATTGCCGTAAAT
>DYCA01000002.1:16240-33425 GCA_019418305.1 Clostridiales bacterium | reverse complement strand
GTAAATGGCTGCGTCACCGGTCAGCGGAGAGGTGCCGCCGATCTTGAACGCCGCGCCGGAAGCGCTGCCGTCATCCGTACCCGCATTATCGGTGCCCGCGGTATTGCCGCCGCAGCCCGCCAGCGTACCAACCAGCATCAAACCGGCCAGCAGCATGCTGAGACTTTTCTTCATGGTAATCTTCTCCTTTACTGTATAATCTCCCCCGCCCCGCAGAATTTATTTCTGTAAAGCGTTTAGATTATTTTTTATTATACTACGGTTTTGTAAAATCGGCATTGTTTTTTTCAATTTGTGTGCAATTTCAGAAAAAACACCGATTATCTTTTGAACAAAAATGCAAATTTTGTGCTTTCTTCCGAAAAACATTTGTCCGCCGTGCAAGGAATCATGCAATCGTTTTCAGCATCACGCAGGTTTCTTTGCATCCGCTTCCCACTCCCCTACGCCGTCGCTTCGGTATGCGCAAAAAACAGACCCGGACATCGTCCGGGTCTCCTTTTTCGCCACCTCTGTCCGTGCTTTATTCCGCCCGCTCGAGCAGACAGACACAATGCGCCGCAATTCCTTGCTTTGCGCCCGTAAAACCGAGCTTTTCCTCGGTTGTTGCCTTAACCGACACGCGCGAAACCTCGCAGCCGAGCGCCCCGGCGATATTCTGACGCATCTGCATGATGTGCGGCGCGAGCTTAGGCGCCTGCGCGAGCACGGTCGCGTCCAGATTTCCCAACCGCCAGCCTTCTTCTGCAATCAGGGATGCTACATGCCGCAAAAGCGCCATGCTGTCCGCGCCTTTGTAGCGCGGGTCGGTGTCCGGAAAGTGCTTGCCGATGTCCCCCAGCGCCAGCGCGCCGAGCAGCGCATCCATCACCGCGTGGATCAACACATCCGCATCCGAATGCCCGTCCAGTCCGGTTTCGTGCGGGATGTCCACTGCGCCGATGATACATTTGCGGCCTTGCACCAGCCGATGTACATCATATCCGTGTCCGATACGCATATTCAGTCGTCCTCCCTGTTCAAAAACGCCTCGGCAGCGGAAATATCCTCAGGCGTGGTGATTTTAATGTTTTCGTAGCTGCCATGCGTGGCGCGCACGGTTTGTCCCAGTGCTTCCACCGCTGCACAGTCGTCGGTAAACGAACGGTTTTGCCGCTGCGCATCGATCAACGCGCGCAGCAGTACCTCCCGCCGGAACACCTGCGGCGTCTGCACCGCCGCGAGCGTATCACGCGGTACATCGGCTGCGATGCAGCCGTTTTTGATGCGCTTGATGCTGTCCTTGACCGGCACGACCGGCGCTGCCGCGCCGCATTCCGCCGCCGCATGCACTGCCTCGGTGATAACCGCTTCACTCACCAGCGGCCGCGCGCCGTCATGCACGGCGACCAGCACAGTATCTTCGGGCGCAGCCGTAATGCCCGCCAGCACGGATGCCGTGCGGCTGTCTCCTCCGCGTGTAACTGTGCGCAGCTTGGAGATACCGAACGCACGCGCCAAATCAGTATAGGGCATGATGTCCTGCTCTCGGCAGACCAGCACAATATCACGTACCGCTGCGCATTTCTCAAAGGCAGACAGTGTGTGCGCCAGCACAGGCGCGCCGGCAAGCGGCAACAGCAGCTTGTTTTCCCCGCCCATGCGGCGCGACGAACCCGCCGCCACAATAACCGCACACACCGCAGCGGGTACGGTTTTTTTCTTTTTTCTTTCCTGCATATCCATGCTCCTTTGAAAAAAGGCTTTGCTCCACCGCAAAGCCTTCCTGATTACGTTCCTAAATGCTGATTTATCACCTGGGCAATCTCCTCCGGACTGCAGTCCAGCGCGAAGCACAGCTCGGATTCCAGAATCTGCCGCGCAGAGAGCAGCATTTTTTTCTCACCCGTGGACAGACCACGCTCTCTGTCCCGCGCGGCAAGGCTTTTGACCACCTGTGCCACCTCATCGAGGTCACCCGAACGGATGTGCAGCATGTTTTCCCGATATCGCTGATTCCATCCCTTGTTCTCACCTCGGGCAATGTCATCCAGCCGCTGCAAAAATGCCTGCGCCTGCGCACGGGAACAGACCGGGCGAATACCCAGCTTTTCGCACGCATCAATCGGAATGAACAGCTGCGTATCGTCCAGCGCCAGCCTGAGCGCATAATACGTCGCGGGCGCACCGTCTATTGTACGCTCAACAATATCCGCAATCACGCCTGCGCCATGCAATGGATGAACGACCTTATCGCCGATCTGATACATAATGCCTCCGTTCCAGCAAGCCTCTGTGATCTTTTTTATCTTACATCATATTGACGCTATTGGCAAGGTTTTTCACACTTTTCATACCGATCAGCATACCGATGAGCAGCAGCCAGCAGCCGCCTCCTGCGCGCAGCAGCCACATCCCACAGCAAAGCAGGCCTACACCGCTCAGCAGAGCCAGGGCTGCCCGCACGGTTGCCGCACCGCCCGCGCACAAGTGCTCCAGCACCATTCCGCCGTCGAGCGGCGGCAGCGGCAGCAGATTGAACGCACCGAGCAGCACGCTTGCGCCCGCCAGCCGGTACCAACCGCACGCCTGTGCCAGTACGGTGAGGGCAAAACTTGCCGCCGGTCCTGCCAAACACACTGCAGCCCGCGCAAACCGCCCTTCCGGCAGCGCGCAGTGCAGAACCGCACCACAGCAGGTCAACGTCAGCCGGTGCAGGCGCCCGCCGGACAGGTGCAGCACCAGCAGATGTCCGCCCTCATGCACAGCGGCCGCCATCAGCACAAGCGGCAGCACGTTTGTCCGGTCCGCGCACCACAGAGCGGCGAGCAATACGAGAAAGCCGTCCCGTACCTCAACCCGGCCGCGCGTCACGCCAGTTCCAGATAGTCCGACGGATCGAGCGCCATGCCGTCCTTCCACAGCTCAAAGTGCAGATGCGGTCCGGTCGTATTGCCCGTCTGCCCCACCAGTGCAATCTCGCCGCCGCATTCCACCTCGTCGCCCACGCCTGCCAAAATGCTGCTGCAATGCGCATACAACGTGGAAAAACCATCCGGGTGATCGACGATCAGATAGTTGCCGTAATCCGATTCCCCCACCTCGCGCACCGTGCCGTCGGCAAAGGCCGCAATCGGCGTTCCCTCGTCTGCGGCGATATCCAAACCGTAATGAAATGCCGGCTCACCCGTGGTCGGACTTAACCGGCTGCCAAATCCCGAAGTCAGTGTGCCTTCGGTCGGTAAAACATGCTCAAACGACAGCGCATGCACCGTGTCATCCACCGTATCCGGGAACAGGCTCTGCTCCCGGCCGAGCACATCTTCTGCACCGCCTGAGGACGCCGCATAGGTGTTCTCCTCTCCATCCTGCTCCCCAAACACTGCATCCGCGTCCTCTCCACCGAATGCAGCAAGCACCTGATCTACGCCGGGCGTGCCTGCGAGCACCTGCGCGGCCTTCTGCCGTGCGGCGACCGCAAAAGGCGTATCCGTATATTTGACAATCCCCGCGGCAAGCACCAGCGCCACCACCACCAGCAGGCCCTTGCCGCTGCCCGCACGCTTGCGCACCGGACGTTTTCCTGTCATGTCCGCCGCCTCCTTTCACTTGGTACAGCTTATGCAGGAACGGGACAGGAATATGACGCCGCGCTTTGCCTGTATTCCCTGCGCTGCGACGCAATAGAAAAAACAGGCGGCAAAGGGAACCGAAAGCCGCCTGTTTCTAAAACCCGCCCAGCTATGCCGGGTCGGTTTTGACAAACAGAAAAACAGGCCCGGAATCAAATTCCGAGCCTGTTTTTCTGCAATCGGCATTCCCAGCCATCAGCTGGCGATACCGTTTCTCATTTGCGGCTGTACGCCGCAAATGAAATTTTTAGCATACGCCCTGTGCGAGCATTGCGTCGGCAATCTTCTCGAAGCCGCCGATATTGGCGCCCATAACCAGATTATCCTTATGGCCGTACTTCTCAGCCGCGGTGATGCAGGTCTTGAAGATGTTGACCATAATGTCGTGCAGACGCTGGTCGACCTCCTCGAAGGTCCAGGACAGACGCAGCGAGTTCTGGCTCATCTCCAGACCGGAGGTAGCAACGCCGCCCGCGTTGGCAGCCTTAGCCGGGCCAAAGAATACGTCATTTGCCTGGAATGCAGCAACTGCCTCCGGGGTGGACGGCATGTTTGCGCCTTCGGCAACAAACTTGCAGCCGTTCGCAATCAGTGCCTTCGCATCGTTCTCGTCCAGTTCGTTCTGGGTTGCGCAGGGCAACGCGATATCGCACTTAACGCTCCACGGACGCTGACCCTCGGTGTAGGTGCTGCCCGCAACGCGCTCTGCGTACTCCTTGATGCGGCCGCGCTTGACTTCCTTGATATCCTTGACAACATCCAGATTGATGCCGTTGGGATCATAGATGAAGCCATTGGAGTCGGACATGGTAACAACCTTCGCGCCCAGCTCGGTCGCCTTCTGGCAAGCGTAGATGGCAACGTTGCCCGAACCGGAGATGGCAACCGTCTTGCCCTCAAACGAAGTGCCCTTATATGCGAGCATTTCCTTCATGTAGTAGCACAGACCGTAACCGGTCGCCTCGGTACGAGCCAGGGAGCCGCCGTAGGACAAGCCCTTGCCGGTCAGAACGCCGGTGAACTCGTTGCGCAGACGCTTGTACTGGCCGTACATAAAGCCAATTTCGCGGCCGCCGACGCCGATATCGCCCGCCGGTACGTCGGTGAACTGGCCGATGTGCTTGGAAAGCTCAGTGATGAAAGACTGGCAGAAACGCATAACCTCTGCATCCGACTTGCCCTTCGGATCGAAGTCAGAGCCGCCCTTGCCGCCGCCCATGGGCAGGCTGGTCAGGCTGTTCTTGAAGCACTGCTCAAAGCCCAGGAACTTGATAACCGAAGCGTTAACAGACGGATGGAAACGCAGACCGCCCTTATAGGGGCCGATCGCGGAATTGAACTGCACGCGGAAACCGCGGTTAACCTGAACCTTGCCCTCGTCGTCCACCCACGGAACACGGAACATCACCATGCGCTCCGGCTCAACGATGCGCTCAACGATACCGTTCTTCTCCAGCTCGGGGCGGGCTTCAACAACCGGCTCAAAGCTCTCAAGAACTTCGAGAACCGCCTGCTGAAATTCCGGCTCGTTCGGATTGCGCTTTTGCACAGTCTCATATACGCCCTTGAGGTAAGAATTGGTAAGTGCCATTTTGTTTGTCCTCCTTACATTTCTGCCGCAGTCTCTTTCCAATTTTCAGGAAAAAGTGCGGAATCGCTTACATACTCGCGGTAGTGTGTAACTATTATATAGTATTTTGCAGAAGAGTGCAATAATTTAGCATGTTAGAAATATACATTTTTTTCTTGTCGAAAGGGGATAGAAATTGTGACATTTACCTGATATAATGAAACAGCCAAAGGAGAAACTTGCAAAATGACAGTTTTTGAAAAAATTTACGCAGTTGTGCGGCGTATTCCGCGCGGCACGGTGGCAACGTATGGACAGGTGGCTTTTCTTGCAGGGAACCCGCGCTGGGCACGGGTAGTCGGCTATGCCCTACATGTAAACCCCGACCCGGAGGGCATCCCCTGCTACCGCGTGGTCACGAAAGACGGCCGCACCTCTCCCGCGTTTGCCTTCGGCGGTGCGGATGTGCAGCGCGCCATGCTCGAAGCTGATGGCGTGGAATTTACGTTGGACGGCCGCGTGGATATGCAGAAATACCAATGGGAGGGCTTATCCTATGATTGACATTGCCAAACTGACCGAGCTGGTCGTTGCCTATGATGCAGGCGACCCGCGCCGCGTGCAGCATTTGATGAAAGTTTATGCATTCTGCCGCATCATCGGACAGGGCGAAGCGTTGGATGCGCAAACGCAGAATATCCTTGAAGCCGCAGCCATCCTGCATGACATCGGCATCCATGAAGCCGAACACAAGCACGGCTCCTCCGCCGGCAAGTGGCAGGAGCTAGAAGGCCCGGCGGTCGCCGCGCCGCTGCTGGAACAAGTGGGTGCGGCCCCGGCAGCGTGCGAACGAATTTTGTGGCTGATTGCACATCACCATACCTATACTGCATCCGAGGACCGAGACTTCCGCATCCTGCTCGAAGCGGACTTTCTGGTAAACGCCTATGAAGATGCACTCCCGCCGGATGCCTGCCAAACTGCGGACGAAAAAGTATTCCGCACACGCACCGGCCGAATGCTTTTACAGAAGCTGTATCTTGCGCCTCCATATCAGCCGTAAATCTGCACAAAAGAGAACCGGATATTGCCTGCCGCCTTGTCACGCGGCAGGCTTTTTTTGAACATTCTGTGAAGATGGTTGACATTGCCTTTCAACCGGCTATAATGTGTTAGTAAGCTAATAGTAAGGAGGCTAACAAAGTGTGTGACAAGCGAATCGGCACGGAGCTTGGCATGCTCAACAACCTGATCAAACGGCAGATGGTCTGCACCACCGGCAAAGATGAAATGGCAAACATCACCGGGATGCAGGCGATGATTCTGTGGTTCCTGATGCAGGCAAAGGAGGAGCGCTTTCAGCGTGATGTTGAAACCTATTTCCGCATCCGGCGTTCCACCGCAACCGGTATCCTGAATCTGATGGAAGATCATGGTCTGCTGCGGCGCGAGCCGGTGGAGCAGGACCGGCGGCTCAAGCGTCTGGTGCTGACCGACCGGGCCAAAGCGCTGTATGAGCGTATCCAACAGGCGATGGCGCAAACCGAGGCACTCATGGAAGAGGGCATTGATCCGGAAGAGCTTGCCGTCTGGTTTCGTGTCTGTGAAAAAATCCGTGCCAATTTAGAAAATTATCAACGCAAGGCTTCGGAGGGACAAGGATGATTAAGAGGCTGTTAAAAAGCGTGCGTGAATTCAAAAAAGAAGCGCTGCTCACGCCGTTTTTCGTTGTGCTTGAGGTCGTGATGGAGGTCGTCATCCCCGCAGTGATGGCGCTGCTGATCGACCGGGGCATTGATGCGCAAAACATGGGGGAAATCTGGAAATACGGCATCATTCTGATCGCCTGCGCTATGCTCGCACTGATTTTCGGTGCGGCGGCAGGTACTTATGCCGCGCGTGCCTCCACGGGCTTCGCCCGCAACCTGCGCCACGATATGTATTATGCGGTACAGGACTTCTCATTTTCCAACATTGATAAGTTCTCCACCGGTTCAATTGTCACCCGTCTGACAACCGACGTCACCAACGTGCAGAACTCCTTCCAGATGTGCACGCGCATTGCGGTGCGCTGCCCGGTGATGCTGGTGTTTGCACTGGTCATGGCGTTCCAGATCAACAGCCAGCTTGCGCTGATCTTTCTGTGCGTACTTCCGATTTTGGCGATCGGTCTGGGCGTGCTGATGAAAATCGTCGCACCGGTATTTGAGCGCGTGTTCAAAACCTACGACCGCATGAACACGGTCGTGCAGGAAAACGTGCGCGGCATCCGTGTGGTCAAGGCCTACGTGCGCGAGGACTATGAGACCGAGAAGTTCAAGGGTGTATCAGGACTGCTGTACCGTCAGTTCTCTAAGGCGCAGAAAACCATGGCAGGCGTTATGCCGCTCATGCAGTTCTGCATGTATGCCTGCATGCTGCTCATCTCGTGGTTCGGCGCGCGCCTGATTGTAGGCGGTAGCATGACAACCGGCGAGTTGACTAGCCTGTTCTCCTACGCGATGCAGATTCTGATGAGCCTGATGATGGTGGCCATGGTATTCGTCATGATCACCATGTCCAAGGCCAGCGCGGAACGTATTGTGGAACTGCTCGAAGAAAAGTCCGACCTGCACAACCCGGAAAACCCGATCACCGAGGTCAAGAGCGGCGACATCGACTTTGACAACGTCAATTTCAGCTACAAAGGCGACGCAAACAAACTCGCACTCCGGGATGTCAACCTGCATATCAAGGCCGGTCAAACCATTGGCATTCTGGGCGGTACCGGATCAGCAAAATCCACACTGGTGCAGCTTATTCCGCGCCTGTATGATGTGACTACCGGCTCGGTCAAGGTCGGCGGCGTGGATGTGCGCGACTATGACATCGAGGCGCTGCGCGAGCAGGTCGCGATGGTATTGCAAAAAAATGTGCTGTTCTCGGGCACAATCAAGGAAAACCTACGCTGGGGCGACGAGCATGCGAGCGACGAAGAGCTTAAGCGTGTCTGCCGTCTGGCACAGGCCGACGAGTTCATCGAGCAGATGCCGGATAAATACGATACCTACATTGAACAGGGCGGCACCAACGTGTCCGGCGGCCAGAAGCAGCGTCTGTGTATTGCCCGCGCGCTGCTGAAAAAGCCCAAGGTACTGATTCTGGATGACTCGACCAGTGCGGTCGACACCAAGACAGACGCGCTCATCCGAAAGGCGTTTGCGGAAGAGATTCCGAACACGACCAAGCTGATTATTGCGCAGCGTATCTCCTCCGTACAGGATGCCGATCAGATCGTCATTCTGGACGGTGGCACGATTCAGGCGGTCGGTACACATGATGATCTGCTGGCAAACAACACGATCTATCAGGAAATCTACAACCAGCAGATGAAGAAAGGAGGCGAGGAATAATGCCGGGACCCGGAATGAGAGGACCGATGGGCGGTCCAGGCCGTCACGGCCAGATGGCCGGCGGCAAGCGCAGCAAAAACCCGAAGAAAACCCTCGCGCGTTTGCTCCGTTATTTTAAGGGCGGCTACGCCGTACAGTTTACCGTGGTGTTGATCTGCATCTTGTTGTCCGCAGTAGCAAACGTCGCAGGCTCGATGTTCCTGCGCGTACTCATTGATGATTATATTGCTCCACTTCTTTTGCAGGCATCGCCCGTGTTCACCGGACTGATTCATGCCATCTCGCTCATGGCGCTGGTCTACCTGGTGGGCATTGTTTCCACCTTCCTGTATAACCGCATCATGGTGTCGATTTCGCAGGGCATCCTCAAGCAGGTGCGCGATGAAATGTTTGGACGCATGCAAAAGCTGCCCATCCGCTATTTTGATACACACACCCACGGCGACCTGATGAGCCATTTCACCAACGATACCGACACGCTCCAGCAGATGCTCAGTCAGTCTGTGCCGCAGATGTTCTCCTCGCTGATCACCATTATCGCGGTGTTCATTGCCATGCTGGTGACCAACGTCTGGCTGACCATCTTTGTATTGCTCGGCATTGCCGTGATGCTGGTGGTCGTTAAGCGCATCGGCGGCCAGTCCGCCCGCTTCTTTCTCGAGCAGCAGACCGCACTGGGCAAGGTCAACGGCTATATTGAGGAAATGATCGGCGGCCAGAAGGTCGTTAAGGTGTTCTGCCATGAAGAAAAGTGCAAAGAGCAGTTTGACGTGCTCAATGACGCGCTGCGCGAAAGCGCCAAAAACGCCAATACCTTCGCCAATATTTTGATGCCGATTATGGCCAACATCGGCAACCTGCTGTACGTGCTGGTGGCGGTAGTCGGCGGCACGCTGGCACTGTCCGGCGTGGTCGGGAGCAGCATTACCATCGGCGTTATCGCCTCTTTCCTGCAGCTGACCAAATCGTTTACCATGCCGGTGACTCAGATTTCGCAGCAGTTCAACTCCATTATTATGGCGCTGGCCGGTGCGGAACGTATCTTCGAACTGATGGACGAAGAGCCGGAGCAGGACAACGGTTATGTCACACTGGTTAACGCCAAGTACGACAAACAGGGTAATCTGGTCGAAACCCCGGATAAAACCAACATCTGGGCGTGGAAGCACCCGCACGAGGACGGCACCATCACCTACCAGCAGGTCAAGGGCGATGTGCGTTTCTACGACGTGGACTTCGGCTACAACCCGGATAAGATTGTGCTGCATAACATCACGCTGTACGCCGAACCGGGCCAGAAGGTCGCTTTTGTCGGTGCAACCGGCGCAGGCAAGACCACAATCACCAACCTCATCAACCGCTTTTATGACATTGCGGACGGCAAAATCCGCTATGACGGCATCAATATAAACAAAATTAAGAAGTCTGATCTGCGCCGCTCACTGGGTATCGTTTTGCAGGATACCAACTTGTTTACCGGCACCATCCGCGACAACATCCGTTACGGCAATCTGGACGCCACCGATCAGGAGGTTGAAGCGGCCGCACAGCTGGCCAACGCCGACGACTTCATCCGCCGTCTGCCGGACGGGTATGACACCGTCATCGACGGCGAAGGCGGCAGCCTGTCGCAGGGCCAGCGTCAGCTGATTTCGATTGCGCGCGCCGCCGTTGCCGACCCGCCGGTTATGATTCTTGATGAGGCGACCAGTTCGATTGACACACGCACGGAATCCATCGTGCAGGCAGGCATGGACAGCCTGATGTACGGCCGCACGGTGTTTGTCATCGCGCATCGTCTGTCGACCGTACAAAACGCGGACGTCATCATGGTGCTGCAGCTCGGCCATATCATCGAGCGCGGCAACCATGAGCAGTTGATTGCCCAACATGGCAAGTACTACCAGTTGTATACCGGTGCATTCGAACTGGAGTAATCTCGTCCAAACCGTGTATCAAAGCCGAGGCGCATTTCCCCGGCTTTGATAAAAACAGGCCGCAAAGCGGCCTGTTTTCTGTTTGATACACGCCCTATGGTGCAAAAACGTGCAAGAACCGCCTTACGGCGGTTCTTTTTTGGTTATTGCGTTGATATGCGGCGCAAAATCTGCCGGAATCGGATGAGAAACAGCGTTGTTGTCGTGGCAGCTGCCAGCAGATCGGCGACCGGCTCGGCAAAGAACACCGCAAACAGCTTATCCTCAAATAAATGCGGCAAAATCAAAATCATCGGGATGAGCAGGATGATTTTTCGCTCAAGCGCAAGGAACAGCGAGATCTTAGCCTCTCCCAGCGCGACAAAGCTCTGCTGGAACGTGTTCTGGAACGCCGCCACAAATCCCACGGCAAAATAGATGCGCAGCGCCCACGCCGTCTCGTCGATCAGCGCGCTGTCGTGCGCGAACAGGCGCGCAAGCATATGCGGCGCAAGCATCGCAAGCGCCCATACACCGAACGCAAACACGCAGGCGATCATCAGATTGTATCTGACCGACTGTTTCATGCGGTCAGGCCGCTTTGCGCCGTAATTGAAGCTCAAAATCGGCTGTGCGCCCTGCGCCAATCCCATCAGCGGCATCTGCACCATCTGCGCCACCGAAGTCAGGATGGTCATTGCGCCGACGGCCAGATCGCCGCCGTACTTCTGCAAAGACACATTGAAGGTCACAGTCAGCAGGCTCTCAGTGGACTGCATGACAAACGGCGACGCGCCCAGCGCAATCGCGGGCAGCAGCAGACGCTTATCCAGCCGGAAAAAGGCTTTTTTCAGCCGCAGCGCAGTCTTGCTACCGGTCAGGAACCGCACCACCCACAAAGCGGAAACCGCTTGCGAGATGACGGTTGCCATTGCCGCGCCGCGCACACCCAGTCCAAACACAAAGATGAATACGGGGTCAAGCGCAACATTTAATACCGCGCCGATGAGCACGGTTTTCATTGCAACACCGGATTTACCCTGTGCGGTGATAAAGCCATTGAGTCCGAGCGCGGTCATGACAAAAATCGTACCCAGCACATAGATATTGAGGTACTGCATCGCGTAAGGCAGCGTGTCCGTTGACGCGCCGAACAGCACCAGCAGCGGTTCCTGAAACAGCAGAAACAGCACGGTCAGCACAACCGCCAGCCCCCACAGCGCGGCGGTGCAGGTGCCGAGTGTGCGCTCTGCCTTTTCGTGTTCCCCCGCGCCCATCGCAATTGAAGCACGCGGCGATCCGCCCATGCCAATGAGCGCAGCAAAGGCCGAAATCAGTGTGATAACCGGAAAGGTCACGCCCATGCCGGTCAGCGCCAGCTTTCCTTCCACCGGAATCTGTCCAATATAAATGCGGTCAACAATATTATACAAGAGGTTGACCACCTGCGCGCACACGGTCGGCAGCGCAAGACGAACAAGCAGTGGGCCGACCGGGTCGTTGCCCAGATCGGCCGCACGCTTTTGCTTTTTCTGTTTTACCATGTCAGCGCGCTTTATCCTCCCGAATCAGAATGCGCAGCGCCTCGACTGCCGTGCGTACGCCGCGCTCGGACGCGTCGGGCGGGATATTCGGCGCCTCGTCGTTATCTGCATTCCACAGGACGTTGAGCACCGCGCCGCAGCGCACATGCAGCGTCTGCGAGACGATCAGCAGCGCTGCAGTCTCCATTTCACTGGTCAGCGCACCCGCCGCCTTCCATGCCTTCCACTTGGCGAGCAGCTCATCCGCGACAGGCTGCTGCGCAGGGCGAATCTCACCGTAAAAGCTGTCCTTGGACTGAATAACGCCGATATGGTGGGTCAGGCCCAGTTTGACCGCCGCGTCCCGCAGCGCGCTGACAACCTCAAAACTCGCCGCCGCTGGGAATTCGATCGGCAGATACTCACGGCTTGTTCCCTCCTGTCGGATTGCTGCGGTCGCAATGACGATATCACCGCCGCAAACCTCGTCCACGATGCCGCCCGAAGTGCCCACACGGATGAAGGTATCCGCACCGCACTCAACCAGCTCTTCCAGCGCAATTGCAGCCGATGGACCGCCGATACCGGTCGAGCACACAGCGACCGGCTCACCGTCCAGCGTCCCCGTCCAGATTGTATACTCTCGATTTTGGGCAATCTGCTTGGGCTTGTCAAAATAGCGTGCGATTTTCTCGCAGCGCGCGGGGTCGCCCGGTAAAATCACATATCGACCCACGTCACCCTTGGTAATCTGCAAATGCATCTGTTTTCCATCAATCAACATACTGTTTTTCCCTCCCGTTCAATCACTCGGATATTTTTTTCCGCTTTTGCGCGCGGCAACATAACCTCATGTCCGCAGCCCGTACATTTAAGTTTAAAATCCATACCCGTGCGCAGCACCTTCCACTGCTTGGAGCCGCAGGGATGCGGTTTTTTCATGGTCAGTACATCGCCGACCTGCACATCCATACTCATTTCCCCTTCCTGCAGGATGGTCGCTGCCATCCTCTCGCTCTTATCATATCGCTTTTATCATACCATATTTACAGTGCTAATCCCAGCCGTTTTTTCATATAGTATGACAGACCCCAAAGGAGGCTCTGCTATATTATGAAAACAAGCGAATGTTATCTGCCCGAGGGCAGTTACACCGCGCTGCCCGAGGTACGGCAGGCGCTCGCATCCCTCGACGGACTGCGGCAAGCGCAGGACGAAGGGATGATTCTGGAAGCGGTCGCGCAGCGATGCACCCCCGCGCATGACCTGCTGTTCGACCTGGGCTTTGCGCAGGGCATTATGCCGCGCTCGTGCTGCGCGCTGGGTGTGGCCGAGGGAGATACGCGAGAAATTGCCATTCTGTCCCGCGTGGGCAAGCCCACCTGCTTTGTTGTCACCGAGATAGACGAAAGCGCGGACACGCCGCTCATCTGGCTGTCGCGCACCATTGCACAGCAGCGCGCGCAGGACTATTTGCTCGAGACCCTGCGGCCGGGCGACGTCATCCCAGCCGCCGTCACCCATTTGGAGAACTTCGGCGCGTTTGTCGATATTGGCTGCGGTGTGGCATCGCTCATCGGAATTGAGAACCTGTCGGTTTCGCGCATTTTCCACCCTGCCGATCGGCTGCACGTCGGTCAGTACATCCACGCTGTCGTGCGCTCAGTCGATGCAGAGGCACGCCGCATTTCGCTGACCCACCGTGAGCTGCTCGGCACCTGGGAGCAGAACGCCGCGCTGTTTTCGCCCGGGGAAACCGTGCGCGGGGTGGTGCGTTCGGTCGAGCCTTACGGCGTTTTTATTGAGCTTGCCCCCAACCTGTCCGGCCTTGCTGAGCCGCGCGACGACCTCACACCCGGCACTATCGTGTCGGTCTACATCAAATCCATCCTGCCGCAGCGCATGAAAATCAAGCTGACCGTCATCGACATCCTCGCCTCTGCGGGCACGCCTGATCCGCCGCCGTATTTTATCACCGAGGGACATATCGACCAGTGGGTGTACACCCCCGCCTGCTGCGATCGAAAATATATCGCAACCGTGTTCGAGTGAACCCTTATTTTCCGTTCTTGACACGCTCCCAATAGGCTTTGGCGGCCTGCTCGGTTTTGTTCGGGCCGTAATCGTAGTAGTGTGCATTCTTGATTTCATCCGGCAGATACTGCTGCTTCACCCAATGGTTCGGGAACGCGTGCGGATACTGATAAGTCAGCCCACGGCCGAGCTTTTGCGCGCCGCCGTAGTGCGCATCCTTGATATGCGCCGGGATATCGCCGGTTTTGCCCGCGCGTACATCCGCCATCGCCGCGTCAATCGCCGCAGCGGCGCTGTTGGACTTGGGCGCGGTCGCCATCAGGAGGACCGCCTCGGCCAATGGGATGCGCGCCTCGGGCAGACCGAGCTGGAACGCGCTGTCCACGCACGCCTTGACGATGGCCGCGCACTGCGGATACGCGAGGCCAATGTCCTCGCTTGCAATGACCAGCATACGCCGCGCGGCCGAAATCATGTCGCCCGCTTCGAGCAGACGCGCGAGATAGTGCAGCGCAGCGTCCGGGTCCGAACCGCGGACGGACTTTTGCAGCGCGGACAGGATATCGTAATGGCTGTCGCCGTCGCGGTCGTAGCGCATGTTGGAGCGCTGCGCCGCCTGCTTGGCATCCGTCAGCGTCACGCCGTCCGCGCCCGCACCCAGCACGAGCAGTTCGACCGCGCCGAGCGCCTTGCGCACATCCCCGCCGACCGCCTGCGCAATGTAGGCCGCAACGCCATCCTCGACCGGCGTGCCCTTGTCCCCAATGGCAAGGGAAAACGCCCGCTCGACCGCGCGCTGCATATCCCCCGTCTCGATGGGCTTGAACTCAAATACCGTGCTGCGGCTGAGTATCGCATTGTAGACATAGAAATACGGGTTTTCCGTCGTGGACGCAATCAGCGTCATTTTACCCGTTTCGATGAACTCCAGCAGGCTCTGCTGCTGCTTTTTGTTGAAATACTGAATTTCGTCCAGATACACCAACGCACCGTTAGGCGCAAGAAAGGTGTCCAGCTCATCGATAATCGCCTTGATATCCGCGATGCCCGCAGTCGTGGCGTTGAGGTGATACAGCTTGCGTTCGGTTTGCTTTGCAATAATGGACGCGACCGTGGTCTTGCCCACGCCGGACGGGCCATAAAAAATCATATTCGGAATCGTGCCCGACTCAATCACGCGACGCAGCAGACCGGTTTTGCCCAGCAAATGCTGCTGTCCGACCACATCATCCAAGGTTTTCGGGCGAATTTTATCCGCTAAAGGTTGATACATTTCCTTCTCCTTATAAAATCAGGCTGCGGCGACAAGCGCAGTAATGATTGCCCAGCCGAATACACTGACTAAACACAGCAGGGTAAGCACCAGGGCGGCCACCCTTTCTGCACCGATACATTTTCCACGAAACAGCCGCACGATCATGTTACAGGCAAGCGCAGCGGATAATACCATCCAAATCGCAGGCCTGCTGAACAGAGGCGAAACCGCGTCGTAATATGGGCGCATGGCCGGACCGATGTCCCCTGCTGTCATCACCCGCACCCACAACAAAAACAACATCCACAAAACTGCCGCAAAGCCAAGTACATATCCTGCCTTTTTCATATCGCTCCCTCCTACTACTGATAGCACGATTATATCACGCTTTCGGCAAGCACACAAACAGCGCTTGACTTTTTCACTTTACTGTGATAAACTATCCGCAGTCAGTAAAACAAAAAGGAGAGTTTCCCCGATGGACAAGCCCTTTCTCGCAAAGCTGCGCCGCATTGACCCTTATGTGCCGGGTGAGCAGCCGCAGAGCAACGATATCATCAAGCTAAACGCCAACGAAAACCCGTATCCCCCCGCGCCGGGCGTTGCCGAAACACTGCGCACATTCGACGCTTCGCGCCTTGCGCTTTATCCAGACGCCAACGGCAAAGCGCTCAAAGCTGCGCTTGCAGGCCGTTTTGGCGTAAAACCGACGCAGGTGTTTCTCGGAAACGGCTCGGACGACGTGCTGGCGCTTGCGTTTCAGTCGTTCTTCTGCTCGGGTGAGCCGATTCTCTATCCGGATATCACCTACTCGTTCTATCCGGTCTGGTGCGATCTGTTCCGTATCCCGTATGAGACCGTGCCGCTGGATGAGAACTTCTGCGTGAATGTCCGAGACTATGACAAGCCGAACGGCGGCATTGTCCTGCCCAATCCAAACGCACCGACCGGACGCGGCATGTCGCTCGACTTCATTGAGGACCTTTTGCAGCACAACGCGGACTGTGTCGTCATCATCGACGAAGCCTATGTGGACTTCGGCGCACAGAGTGTGGTGCCGCTCATTGAGAAATACGAAAACCTGCTCGTCGTACAGACGATGAGCAAATCGCGCTCACTCGCTGGCCTGCGCATCGGCTACGCGCTCGGCTCAGAAACACTCATTGCAACGCTCGAAGCGGTCAAAAACTCCTATAATTCCTACACCATGGACGCACTTGCGCTCGCCGCGGGCGAAGCCGCAGTCAAGGACGAAGCGTATTTTCAGGACACCTGCCGCAAGGTCATGGGCACGCGCGAACGCACGGCTGACGCGCTGCACCAGCTCAGCTTCACCGTCCAGCCCTCGCTGACCAACTTCCTGTTTGTCACGCACCCAACCAAAAAAGCGCCGGAGATTTTTGAATATCTGCGGCAGAAAAACATCTTCATCCGATATTTTAAGCTGCCGCGCATTGACAACTATCTGCGCATCACCGTCGGCACCGACGAACAGATGGATCGTATGTTAGAAGCGCTCCGGGCTTTCCTGTAAGCTATACTCCATCAAAAAAGAGCGGAAGAAACCTTCCGCTCTTTTGTTATGCCTTGATGACCAGCCCCAGCCGTTTTGCAAGCATAGCCGCCTGCTCCATCGTCACGAGCGCACCACGCAGTTCGACATTTGTGTCAGATATCGCGATGCCGTCCAGCACGCAGTCGGTCAAGTCCAGCCCCGCCAGTGACGTATGCAGTAAGCGCGCGGACCGCAGCACAGTGCGCGTCAGTGTCCAGTCCTTCCACTGGCAATCGCAGAATGATGCGCCTGTCAGGTCGCTGCTCAAAAACGCTACCCGGCGCAGCCGCGTCCGATCAAACACCGCATCGGACAGGCGGCAGTCCCGC
>DYCA01000002.1:0-16230 GCA_019418305.1 Clostridiales bacterium | reverse complement strand
CACATCCACCTCGCGCCAGCCAGTCTCAGCGAAATCCGCCCCAACAGCCTTGCAGCCGATTAGCTCCACCCGTTCAAAAAACGCATCCCGCCATCCGCTGCCTGAAAGCTCGCAGCCGTCGAGCACCACGTCTGCAAAATCCGCGCGCTCCCAGCGGCAGCCGGTCAGACGGCAGCCCTCCAGCCGCACACCGCACAGCCGCAGTCCTTCATACCATGTGCCGGATAAGTCTGCCCCGCGGATGCATACATTTTCCACCGTTTGCTCGTCATGCGCGGCACGGGCCAGCAGTATATCCGCGTCCTGTACAGATTCCAACGACGCGGGCAAATGCGCGCTCATGCTTTATCGAGCAGCTTGATGATCTCGTCGATCTTGCCTTCGCGGGCCTGCTCGTCGCCCGTTTCAAACGCATCCTGCACACAGCCTGCTAAATGCCCGCGCAGCACCTCGCGCTGCGCCTTGTGCACGAGCGACTCAACCGCCTGCAGCTGCGTGACAATTTCCATGCAGTAACGGTCGTCCTCAATCATCTTGAGCACCCCGTCGAGCTGACCGCGTGCGGTACGCAGCAGCGGCTCGACCTTTTTCCGGTCCGCCCTCATTTCAGGCCGACCACCTTATACCCCGCCTGCTCGACCGCCTCGGTCAGCTTGGCGTCATCCGGCAGGGTGTTGCTTTGAACCGTCGCGGTGCCGTTTTGCAAATCCACCTGCGCACTCACACCGTCAAATGCCTCCAGCGCCTTTTTTACATGCGCCACGCAATGCTCACACATCATGCCTTCGATTTGAATTACCTTGGTCTTTTCCATTTGCTTTTCTTCCTCCTTCGGCAGTATTACACACTGGCTGCTCTCCGGCTTGGGAGAGGCCTTGAAAAACTTCAAACGCAATGCGTTGGAAACCACACAAACCGAGCTCAGGCTCATCGCGGCCGCGCCGATCATCGGACTGAGTTTCAGTCCCAGCGGCAGCCACAGCACGCCCGCCGCAATCGGGATGCCAATGCAGTTATAGAAAAATGCCCAGAACAGGTTCTGACGGATGTTGCGCATGGTCTGCCGCGACAGCCGTATCGCGTCGACTGCATCCATCAAATCGCTCTTCATCAGCACCACGTCCGCCGACGCAATCGCCACATCCGTGCCTGCACCGATGGCAATGCCCACATCCGCACGTGCCAGCGCGGGCGCGTCGTTGATACCGTCGCCAATCATGGCTACCTTGCGGCCCTGCTCCTGCTTCTCGCGCACCACACGCTCCTTGTCCTGCGGCAGAACCTCGGCCACCACATCCTGCACGCCCAGTTCTGCGGCAATGGATTGCGCCGTCGCCTGATTGTCGCCGGTCAGCAGCGTCACCTGCACGCCCAGCTTTTGCAGCGTATCGACCGCGGCGCGGCTGCTCGGCTTGAGCACATCCGCTACCGCAAAGATGCCGACCACCTGCCGGTTGGCCGCAAAGTACAGCGGTGTTTTGCCCGCGGCAGCAAGATTTTCGCCCATCTGCTGCGCCGAGCGCGACAGCGCAAGGCCGTTTGCCAGCAGCATACGGCGGTTGCCGGCCATGCAGCGCACACCGTCGATCACCGCGCGCACGCCCTGTCCATCAATCATTTCAAACGAATCGGTTTTGCGCTCCTTGACATGCTTGGCACGCGCATAGCGCACGATTGCATCCGCAAGCGGATGATCGCTGTGCACCTCAAGGGACAGCGCCAGCGACAGCAAATCTTCCGGCTCCACACCGAAGGATTTGATATCGGTGACGACCGGACGGCCCTCGGTCACGGTACCGGTCTTATCCAGCACGACGCAGTCCACGTTATGCAGGTTTTCCAGTGCCTCAGCCGACTGGAACAGCACGCCGTTTTTCGCACCCACGCCCGTACCGACCATGATAGCAACCGGCGTTGCCAGTCCCAGCGCACACGGGCAGGAAATCACCAGAACCGCTATCGCACGAGTCAATGCAAAGCTCGGTGTCTCCCCGACCACCAGCCAGATGATCGCAGTCACCAGCGCAATCAGCATGACAACCGGCACAAATACGCCTGCGACCTTATCCGCGAGCTTGGCAATCGGCGCCTTGGATGCGCCCGCCTCCTCGACCAGCCGAATGATCTGGCTGAGCGTTGTATCATCGCCCACGCGGGACGCTTTCATCGCAAAATAACCGTTTTTCGTCACGGTTGCGCCAATCACAGTGTCACCCTTGTTCTTTTCCACCGGCATGGACTCGCCTGTGATGGCGCTCTCATCGAGATAGGCGTGCCCCTCTACAATCTGGCCGTCTACCGGCACAGACTGCCCTGCGCGCACGATAACGTAATCGCCCACGCGCACCTCTTCAATCGGTACGGTAACCTCCTGCTCACCGCGTATAACCGATGCGGTCTGCGGCCGCAAATCCATCAGAGCGGCAATGGCCTCGCCGGTCTTGCGCTTGGCGCGCGCTTCAAAGAACTTGCCGAGCGTGACAAGCGTCAGGATCATACCAGCGGACTCGAAGTACAGGTCATGCGCATACTCATGCACGCGCGCCATGTCGCCCGCAGCGCCCGCATAACCAATCTGAAACAGCGCGTACACACCGTACACCACGGATGCACCCGAGCCGACCGCAATCAGCGCGTCCATCGTGGGCGCGCGATGCCATATCGTGCGGAAACCGTTGATAAAATATTTGCGATTGACCAGCAGGATGGGCAGCGTCAGCAGCAGCTGCACCAGTGCCAGCGCAAACGCATGCGCCTCGCCGCTGACAAAACCGGGCATCGGCAGACCGAACATCGGTCCCATGGAAAAATACATCAGAATAATGAGGAACACCGCGGAGACAAGGATGCGGGTTTTCATTTCATGCAGCGCATCCTCGGGCGCAGCATCCTTTGCAGGCGCCGCCGCGCGCGTACCGCCGTCCACAGCGGCAGTGTAGCCGCCCTCTTCAACCGCGCGGATGATCTGTTCGTCGCCGCATGCACTCTCATCATACTCCACCGTCATGCTGCCTGCCAGCAGATTGACCTGCACTTCGCGCACACCCGGCACAGTGGAAACGCTTTTTTCCACATGTGCAGAGCACGCCGCGCAGCTCATCCCGCCGACGCGAAATCGTTGTTTCATATCAGGATCTCCTTTTATCTCTCACCCCTCCCCCGGGGAGGGGGTCTGTTGCACAGTTAGTATACCCCACGCACTTTATTTTGTCAACCCTCTGTGAAAGATGCTGTTTTTTCCACTTCTCTTGACAAATCCGCTTAAAAACGGTAAAATAAACACAATTAATGGTAGTTGAAGCGGTTCGCAAGGACGCAGTGAAACGAAAGTTTACACTGCGTCCTTTTTTTGTTCCGCCGCACTGCAACAGAATAAAAAGGAGAAAACCCAAATGCCCAAGAACAAAAAACAAGATATTGTCTTTACCCTGCTGATGGCCGCCGTGATGGTATACGGCATGATCTGCTACAATGTTGCCCTCAACATCGGCGGGTGCCGCAACGAAGTCTTTGCCGCAGCGTTTCACGAGTTTCCCATCATGTGGCCGGTCGCGGTACTGCTGGAGCTGATTTTTGTCGGCCGGCTGGCACAAAAGCTGGCATTCCGTCTGGTCGACCCACGCACTGTCCCGCCGACCGCCATCATGCTGGCAATCTCCGCGATGTCGGTATGGCTGATGTGCCCGTGCATGAGCTTTTTTGCCTGCCTTTTTTTCAAGGGCGGCCTTCTGCAAAGCGAGTTTATCGCTATCTGGGTGCAGACCACCGTGCTCAACTTCCCGATAGCACTGCTGCTGCAATTCTTCGTGGCCGGACCGCTGGTGCGTCTGATTTTCCGCCGCATTTTTCCCGATTAACCGCCCTATACATGCAAAAGCCGCACGAGTTTCGTGCGGCTTTTGCTTTCTATTTGCTTATTCGTGAATAGTGGTCGAGAAGGACAGACATTCCTCCTGTCCCGGACGCAGCATGCGCACGCCAACCTTGTTTTCGATTGCGTGATCAAGATAACCGCCATCCGGCAGCGTGCTCCACGGCTCCAAACAGACATAAGGCACGTCAAAATCTTTATACGCGCTCCACAGCGCAAAATACGGAAAGTGCGCAAAGTCCATGGTTACGGTTCGGTCGTTGCACGTACTGCCAATGGTCGCACGGCGCACCGGAAGATCGTCCATAATGATTGCATCATTGCGGAACGTCTCACGCGTGATAGGCAAATAGCCGTCTTTGAGCAACAGATCACCGTGCGCGCGGCTGAGCATCACGTTTTCATCCGTCAGGATCGGGTGCAGCACCGTCGTACCCTCAAACGCCACAAAATAGTCCTCAATCGACTCATTCGGCTGCCAGCAGAGTGTGTATGCATCGTGCCCGCCGACTTCGTAATACATATCGGTATCGCTGCGGTTAAACACGACATGTTCTTTTTTCAGAGTTGCGCCTGTCAGCGTATAGCGCACCGTGCAGACAAAATCCCACGGATACATTTTCTTGGTGAAATCGTTTGCTTCCAGCACAAATTCTACGTACTCATTGCCTACAGCACCGATCTGCCATTCCAAATCGCGACCGAAGCCGTGCTGGGTGATTTCATAGGGCGTGCCGCCTACCGTATAGGTTTTATCCTTGAGCCGCCCAACAATTGGGAACAGAATCGGCGCATGCCGTTTCCACACGGCAGGATCGGCCTGCCAGATATATTCCGTTCCGGTTTTTTTACTCTTAAAACTGCTCAATTCCGCCCCAAACGGGTTGATCTCCACCCGGAAAAGCTCGTTTTCCAATACCTGCATTGTGTATCCGCCTCCCTTTTTACTCTGATTTAAGCATAGCTTTTTTCACCTGCAAAGTCAATCCGCCGCCTGTTTTTTAGCATTTCCGCCGGATTTCACCGTCTGCATTTGGCAGTTTCGCTGGATTTATCCGCATGCATTGACAATGCGCGCTATATTGCATTACAATATAGTCAGTACCTTGCAAAGCAAAATACCAAGGAAAGGGAGGGCGGCCGGTGTGATACCATCACAACTGCTCAAAGGCACACTTGAGGGCTGTATTCTTGCCGTGCTCAGCCGCGCGCCGACCTACGGCTACGAGATCACCGAACAGCTTTCCGACTACGGCTTCGGCCAGATTGCCGAGGGTACAATTTATCCGCTGCTGCTGCGGCTGGAGAAAAACGGTCTGGCGCAGGCGGAATACCGCATCTCCGAGGTCGGCCCCAAACGCAAATACTACGCGCTGACCGACAAAGGCCACGCGGAATTACAGAATTTTCTCGCAAGCTACCGCGAGCTGACACAAGCGGTTGATAAACTTCTGGCTGATACAGGAGGCGATTACCATGACCAAGCAAACCCGACTGCTCAGAGATGAAAACGAACGCTCTGCAAGCCTTCTTTCCCATCCCACCGAACGTATCTTCCAACAAATCACTGTTTATATCCGTACCGCCCCTATCAACACTTATTATCAGGAAAGCATTCGCCGCGATATCGTACAAATGCTGCTCGACGCAGAAGCCCACGGACAAACGGCAGAAGATGTCATCGGCGCAGATTACCGTGCCTTCTGCGACAGCGTGATCGCAGAAGTGCCGCCGCTGACCCGCCGGGAGCGGTGTCTATACGGCCTGCGCGGCGTATTGTTGACCGCCTACTTTCTCATTGCATACTGGCTGATTCCGGTCATTGGGCAGCTGCGGCAAAGCTGGCCCATGCTGGCTGTTACCACGGGAAATCTGGTCGGAGCAGCGCTTGTCGTGTTGATTATGATAACTCTTTCCCTGCTTACCCGTTACTTTTCCCGCAGCCCGCTGACGCAGCTTTACAGCAGCAGTATGAAAGTCCGCTTGCTGTTTTTGCCTTGGTTTTTGCTTTATCTCATTGCCAGTGCGTTTCTGCGTACCACCGTCTTTTCTGTCAATTTCCCGGCGGCGGTGGCAGCGCTTGCATTGCTATTGCTGCTGCACTGCTGGATCGACCGCCAAACCGACTAAACTGCAAAAAAGTCCTGCCGAGATTCCGGCAGGACTTTTCTATGTTTTTCGTTCAAAGCAGTTCCATCTTAGAGTCCGCTTCCGTGATTTGCCGCAGCGGACGGCACGGTACGCCGACCGCGAGGTATCCCGCAGGGATGTCCCGCGTCACCACACTGCCCGCGCCGATGACCGCACCGTCTCCAATGTTCACACCGCCGAGCACCACAACATTCGCTGCAATCCAGACGTTGCTGCCGATGTGAATGTCCTTGGCGAACTCGGACATGGAGACATGCCCGTCCGGATAACGCATGCTGGTGCGCTCGGACGCAATGAGCGGATGGTCGGTCGCCATGAGCGACACATTCGGGCCGAACATCACGTTATCCCCGATAAAGATGCGTGCATCATCCATGACGGTCAAATTGAAATTGCAGAAGAAATTCTCTCCGATAAAGGTATGAGAGCCATAATTGAACTGGATCGGCCCCTGAAAATAGTATTTCTCACCGATCTGCCCGATAAACTCACGCACAATGGGCAGCCGCGCGGGGTCGTATTCGTCCATCGCATTGAACTTCTGACACAGGATGTGCGCCTTATGCTTGATGTCGCGCAGTTCCTTGGTGCGCGCGTCAAACAGCCTGCCCGCAAAGATTTTTTCTTCCTCCGTCATGCTTTGCCGCCTCCCGCCAGTTCCTTTACCGTGCGCTTACGCGAGCGCGGCCTTGAGTTCCTCTACCTTGTCGGTATTCTCCCACTTAACGCCCAGCTCCTCGCGGCCCATATGGCCGTAAGCGGCAAGCTGCTTATAAATCGGCTTGCGCAGGTCAAGCGTTTCGATAATTGCCGCCGGACGCAGGTCAAATACCTTGCGCACTGCTTCGGCCAGCTTACCTTCGTCCACGGTGCCGGTGCCGAAAGTCTCGACCATGATGGAAACCGGCTCGGCTACACCGATGGCATAGGCCAGCTGAAGCTCACAGCGCTTGGCCAGTCCGGCCGCAACGATATTCTTAGCCACCCAGCGCGCTGCATACGCCGCCGAGCGATCCACCTTGGTCGGGTCCTTGCCCGAGAACGCGCCGCCGCCGTGACGGCCGATGCCGCCGTAGGTATCGACGATAATCTTACGGCCGGTCAGACCCGAATCGCCCTGCGGACCGCCGATAACAAAGCGGCCGGTCGGGTTGATGAAATACTTGGTGTTCTCGTCGAGCAAATGGGACGGAATGACCGCCTTGACAACCTGCTCAATCATATCCTTGCGAATCTGCTGAAGCGAAACCTCCGGGCTGTGCTGGGTGGACAGCACAACCGTGTCCACACGCACCGGCAGATTGTCGTCATCATACTCAATCGTCACCTGGCTCTTGCCGTCCGGGCGCAGATAATCAAACATGCCGTTCTTACGCACCTCGGTCAGGCGCTTTGCCAGCTTGTGCGCCAGAGAGATGGGCAGCGGCATCAGTTCGGGCGTTTCGTCGCACGCATAGCCGAACATCATGCCCTGATCGCCCGCGCCGATGGCGAGGTCGGCGTCCGATGCGCCTTCCTTGCGCTCAAGCGAGTTGTCTACGCCCAACGCGATATCGGCGGACTGCTCATCGATTGCGGTCAGCACCGCGCAGGTGTCGCAGTCAAAGCCGTACTTGGCGCGGTCATAACCGATTTCCCGAATGGTATCGCGCACAACCTTAGGGATGTCCACATAGCAGGTGGTCGAGATTTCGCCCATCACCTGTACCATGCCGGTGGTGCAGGTGGTTTCGCAGGCAACGCGCGCATACGGATCATTCGTTAAGATTTCGTTAAGGATCGCATCCGAGATCTGGTCACAGATCTTGTCCGGATGTCCCTCCGTTACGGATTCCGAGGTGAAAAAATGATGTGCCATGATATTAATTCCTTCCTTTCTGGTACGTCGGGACACAACAAAAAAACGCTCCCGTCAGGGAGCGAAAAAGCCGTTTTGCCCCCTCATCTTTCGTCTTCCTACGCCGGATTTGGCACCTTACGCATGGTTTTGCGCAGGTTGCCGGGTTTCATTGGGCCGTTCCCTCCACCGCTCTGGATAAGGTCGTATATTTACTTACGCGGTTTATTTTATATAAAAACAGAATATTTGTCAAGGGAAAATTTCAGTAAATTCGGATATTGTATGCGGATTGACATTTTCTTTGTACACCGTTATATTAAATAAGTAAGAATGTGCCCTGCCGTCGTTCAGTTTATGCGGTTTTGCGGCATATTCTTATTCGCATTCACCATGCGTCCTACGGACGCATTGTTTTTATCATGGGAGAGAATAAGGATATATGAACGTAAATGTAGGAATCGATATCGGCTCAACAACGGTTAAAATCGTCGTTGTGCGCGATGGAGAGATCATCCACAAGCACTATGAGCGCCACTTTTCCAAGGTACGCGAAAAAGCGGTTGAGCTGGTGCGAAATGCGCGCGCGCTGATTGGGGAGGACGCCACGCTGCGCTGCGCCATCACCGGCTCGGCAGGCCTGGGCGTCGCCAAAGCTGCCGACATCGACTTTGTACAGGAGGTTTTTGCCACACGCAAAGCGGTTGGCGTGCATGTGCCGCAGGCGGATGTGGTCATTGAGCTGGGCGGTGAGGACGCCAAGATTGTGTTTCTGTCCGGCCAGCTGGAGGAACGCATGAACGGCTCGTGCGCGGGCGGCACCGGCGCGTTCATCGACCAGATGGCCGTGCTGCTGGACGTAACCCCGGCTGAACTGGATCAGCTCGCGCAGGGCGCGGAGCGCATCTACACCATCGCGTCCCGCTGCGGCGTGTTCGCCAAGTCAGATGTCCAGCCGCTGTTAAATGAAGGCGCGCGCAAAGAGGACGTTGCCGCGTCCATCTTCCAGGCGGTCGTCAATCAGACGGTCGCAGGTCTGGCGCAGGGCCGCGAAATCAAAGGCGACGTGCTGTTCTTGGGCGGGCCGCTGTTCTTCTTTAAGGGCTTGCAGCACCGTTTTCAGGAAACGCTCGGTCTGGACGATGCGCATGCGCACTTCCCCGACCTTGCCCCCTACGCAATTGCCGCAGGCGCGGCGGAGTACGCGGGCGACACACAGAAAACCTATACCGTCTCGTCACTGCTCGACGCGCTTGAGCATGCGGCCGGCGCACCGGTGGTGGCAAACTATCTGCCGCCGCTGTTTGAAAACGAAGCGCAGTACGAGGAATTCAAACACCGCCACGGCGTGCACGACGTCATGACGCAAAACGTCACGATGTACGAAGGGGACGCTTATCTCGGCATCGACTGCGGCTCGACCACGACCAAGCTGGTGCTGATTGGTGAGGACCATCAAATTCTGTACCATCACTACCAATCTAATAAAGGCAACCCGGCGGACGTTATCCGTGAGCAGCTCACCCAGCTGTATAAGCTGTGCGGGGACCGCGTACATATCGTTTCCAGCGCGGTCACCGGCTACGGCGAAGCGCTCATCCAGAACGCCTTCGGCGTGGACTTCGGACTGGTCGAAACGGTCGCGCACTTCCGCGCGGCACGCCACTTCTGCCCGGATGTCGATTTCATCATCGACATCGGCGGACAGGACATCAAGTGCTTCAAGATCCGCAACAAGTGCATCGATAACATCTCGCTCAACGAGGCCTGCTCGTCGGGCTGCGGCTCGTTCATCGAGACCTTTGCCCGCTCGATGGGCTACTCTATCGAGGAATTCTGCAAGCTCGGCCTGTTTGCTCAGCATCCGATTGACCTCGGCTCGCGCTGCACGGTGTTCATGAACTCCTCGGTCAAGCAGGCACAGAAGGACGGCGCAGGTATCGACGCGATTTCGGCTGGCCTGTCGGTTTCGGTCGTCAAAAACGCACTGTATAAGGTTATCCGCGCGCACTCGCCGGATGACCTCGGCCAGCACATCGTCGTGCAGGGCGGCACGTTCTTAAACGATGCCATTCTGCGCTCGTTCGAGCAGGAAATCGGCCGCGACGTGACCCGTCCGGCAATTGCCGGCCTGATGGGTGCTTACGGCGCAGCGCTGCACGCCAAGGACAACCGTCCGGAGCAGACCTCGCTCATTGGAACAGACGTGCTCGCCGGTTTCGAGCACACCGTGCGCACCGCGCGCTGTGGTCTGTGCGAAAACCACTGCAGCCTGACCATTAACGACTTCGGCGGCGGCCGCCGTTTCATCTCAGGCAACCGCTGTGAGCGTCCGCTCGGCGGCGTGAAAAAGACTGACCTGCCCAACCTTTATAAATGGAAGCTGGATAAACTTCGCAGCTACGGCGAACCGTCCGGCAATCCTGCGCCGCTCGCCACGATCGGGCTGCCGTTTGGCCTGAACTATTTCGAGCTGCTGCCGTTCTGGACGACTTTCCTGCGTTCGCTCGGTTTTGAAACCGTGCTGAGCGACGTGTCCACCCGCGACATGTACATGAAGGGACAGCACTCTATCCCTTCGGACACTGTATGCTACCCGGCCAAGCTGATGCACGGCCATATCGAAAACCTGCTGGAAAAGGGCGTGGACGCGATTTTCTATCCGTGCATGACCTACAATCTGGACGAGGGCCGCGCGACCAACTGCTATAACTGCCCGGTTGTGGCGTACTATCCCGAGCTTTTGAAGGCGAACGTCGCAGCGCTTTCCGATTTCGACTTTATGATGCCGTATTTTGAGCTGGCTGACCCCAAGCGGTTTACCCAGCACGCGGCAAAATATTTCTGCGGCAAGTATCCGCAGCTGAAGAAAAAGCAGGTGGAAGCCGCTTCAAAGGCTGCTTATCAGGAGCTGGCCGACTATTACGCGCAAATCCGCGTAGAGGGCCAGAAGGCCATCGCTTATGCCGACACGCACGGACTGGATATTGCGGTCATCGCGGGCCGTCCGTACCATGTCGACCCGGAGATTAACCATGGCATTGACCAGTTAATCGCCTCGTTCGGACTGGTCATCGTGTCTGAGGACGCAGTCTGGCAGCTGACCGAAGCGCCGCAAGTGCATGTCCTCAATCAGTGGACCTATCATTCGCGCATGTACGGCGCAGCGAAATACGTCACCAAAAAAGAAAACGCGCAGCTGATTCAGCTGGTGTCCTTTGGCTGCGGCATCGACGCCATCACCACCGACGAAATGCGTGCCATTTGCGAAAATGGCGGCAAACTCTATACACAGCTCAAGATTGACGAGATCAGCAATCTCGGCGCGGCAAAAATCCGCATCCGCAGCATGCTGGCCGCCGTAGAGGAGGGCAGAAAACTTGCAAAACAACAACACGACGCCTAAAACCTATCAATACGCGCAGTTCACAGAGGAAATGCGCAAGGATTATACCATTCTGGTACCCAATATGCTGCCGGTGCAGCTCGGCCTGATGTGCCGCCTGATGAAGAACTTCGGCTATAACATGGAACTGCTCAACACGTTCGGGCCGAACATCGCGGAACAGGGCCTGCGCAACGTGCACAACGACACTTGCTATCCCGCGCTGCTGGTCATCGGCCAGCTGCTGGATGCCATTGAGTCCGGCAAATACGACATCCACAAAATTGCGCTCATCCTGCCGCAGACCGGCGGCGGCTGCCGCGCTTCCAACTACATCCATCTGATGCGCAAGGCACTGGAAAAGAACGGATATGGCTTTATCCCGGTCATTTCGCTCAACTTTGCCGGTCTGGAAGAGGATGCCAACCCCGGCTTCAAGCTGACCAAGACCATGCTCATCCAGATTGCTTACGCGCTGCTCATCGGCGATTTGATTATGCTGGTAGCCAACCAGTGCCGTCCGTATGAAGTCGTACCCGGCTCGACCGAAAAGGCCATCGAAATCTGTATGAACGCGGTTACTGCGCGCTTTACGGGCGACCGTATGGTGCGCTACAGCGAGGTCAAGCACCTGTACCAGTATGTGCTGACCGCTTTCGGCAAGCTGCGTCTGGACAAGACGCAGAAAAAGAAGATGGTCGGCATTGTGGGCGAGATTTACGTCAAGTTCTCCCCGCTCGGCAACAACCGTCTGGAGGAGTTCCTGCTTTCGGAAGGCTGCGAGCCTGTGCTGCCCGGTCTGACCGACTTCTGCCTGTATTCCATCTACAACTCGGTTATCGACCATAATCTGTACGGCCGCTCGGCCAAGCGCGCCGCCATTTACAAGTTCGTCTATCAGTTCCTGCTTGGCAAACAGGCGGATATCATTAAAATTATGAAAAAGGACGGCAACTTCCGTCCCCCGATGCCGTTTGACGAGGTGCGCAAAAAGTCGCACGCCATCATCGGCGAGGGTGTTAAGATGGGCGAAGGCTGGCTGCTGCCGGCCGAAATGGTCGAACTCATCAGCGAAGGCGTAACCAACATCGTCTGCACCCAGCCGTTCGGCTGCCTGCCCAATCATATCGCGGGCAAGGGCATGATCCGCCGCATCCGCGAGGTCTACCCGCAGGCGAACATCGTCGCGGTCGACTATGACCCCGGCGCATCCAAGATCAATCAGGAAAACCGCATCAAGCTGATGCTGTCGAGCGCAGAGTAACGCAAAAAACCGGAACCCTTGGGTTCCGGCTTTTTGTTGCTGCGCACGCAAGGTTCTACCGCCGCATAGGATGCAATGACCGCCTTCCCCCCGCGGGAAGTGCGGCCAAAATCTTTTAAACTGGGAATGATTGCATGGACCACGAAATCTTTTCCCCGCTGTCCGACCTGCCCGAAGGCTCGCGGGCGCGCGTGCATGCGCTGCATCTGTCAGGCGGCATGCGTCGTCGCCTGCAGGACCTCGGACTGGTGGCAGGCACGCGGGTATCCTGCATCCAACGTGCCGCAGCGGGCGACCCGACAGCCTACCGTATCCGCGGCGCGATCATCGCACTGCGAGCGGATGACGCCGCGCAAATCGAAATCGGGGTGGACGCTTGATGGAGTCGGAGCGAACCCCGGTCGTAGCACTGATGGGCAACCCCAATGTCGGCAAATCCACTGTATTCAACGCGCTGACCGGCGCGCGCCAGCACACCGGCAACTGGAGCGGCAAGACGGTGTCGGGCGCGCGCGGAACAATGCACTGCGGTGGCCGCGAAATGACACTGGTCGACCTGCCGGGGACCTATTCGCTGCGCCCCCGCTCAGCAGAGGAGCGTGTCGCGCGGGATTTTCTCGCCGGCGGCGAAGCGGATGCGGCCGTTCTGGTTGCAGACGCAACCTGTTTGGAGCGCAACCTCATTTTGATTTTGCAAGTGCTGGAACTCCTGCCTAACGTCGTGGTATGCCTGAACCTGATGGATGAGGCGCGAAAAAAGCGCATCCACATCGACATACCTGCACTTGAGCGCGAGTTGGGCGTACCGGTTGTGCCGTGTGCGGCGCGGCGCGGCCGCGGTCTGCCCTCGCTGACGCAAGCCGTGTGCCGTATATTAAACGGTGAAACCGTCCCTCACCCCACCGCTATCCGTTATTCCGCCGAAATCGAGCAGGCCATACGCACTTCCGGCCTTGCGCGCGCAGATGCGCTGGCTGCGCTCACCGACCATCCGCCCGAAGGACTGTCCGCGCAGCAGCTGGATGATTTACTAACCGCTGCGGCAGCGCTGCGCGCCGAGGAAATCGCCCTGACCTGCGTACAGGTCCCCGCGGATGCAGATGCGCGCGACCGGCGCATCGACCGTATCCTGCTCAGCCGCCGGTTCGGGCTGCCTCTCATGCTGCTGCTGCTTGCGCTTGTGTTTTACATCACCCTGTTCGGCGCTAATGTCCCGAGCGAATGGCTGGGCGAACATCTGCTCGGTCTGAGCACACCGTTTGCCACCTTTCTGTCCACACTCGGTCTGCCGCCGTTCGCCGTTTCCCTGCTGGTCGACGGCCTGTGGCGCGTACTCGCGACCGTCATCTCGGTCATGCTGCCGCCCATGGCCATCTTTTTTCCGCTGTTTACACTGCTCGAGGACGCAGGCTATCTGCCGCGCGTCGCCTTTCAACTCGACCATGCCTTCCGCTGCGCGCATGCCTGCGGCAAACAAAGCCTAACCATGTGCTTGGGTCAAAAACGGATGCGGAATGCGCTGCATTTCCATCTGCGTTAAAGGCAGTTAAAATGTAGGCTAAGCTTTGGCAAGAGTGGTTGAGATGGTTTTTTCCCGGTGCTATACTCGCTTTTGGACACAGGGAAAATCAATTCATACCCTGCAATTACATGCAAAAAAGGGAGTAATCACGAATGCAGACAAAAAGAGTATTGGCAGGCATCCTGACCAGCACGCTGCTGCTCGGCACCTACCCGTTCGCTTCCGCGGCGGACTATAACGATTCGAGCGTCACCGGTGCTGCGGGCTGGCAGGCATGGACCGAAGCGTGGAACACCATTGCCACCGACTACACGCAGGTTTCCATGACGCCCGGCGCGGACGAGACCCAGCTGAACTTCGCCTGGTACAGCAAGGACGAGACCGGCAAGAGCGCAACGCCGGTCGTTCACTTCGGCACGGACAAGAATAACCTTGCAAAGTTCACCGGCACTTCTGCCGCCGTGGACACCAGCCTGACCGATGGCACGGCCTATTCCTACAACCATGTTACTGTGACCGGACTCAAAGCCAACACCACCTACTACTACACGGTAGAAAAGAACGGTGTGCAGACCGAGGTCAAGACCTATCAGACGGGCGACTTTGAAAGCGCGCAGATCCTGTACGTCGGCGACCCGCAGATCGGCGCTTCCAAGGGTCAGACGCAGAACGGCGAAGCGCTTGCTGCGGACAGCGGCGCTGCCAACACCGCCGCGCGCAACGACAGCTTTGCTTGGGACCGCACACTGGATATTGCGCTCCAGCAGAATCCGGGGCTTGATTTCGTAATCTCCGCAGGCGACCAGATCAACAAGACCGGCAAGCCCAAGGAAGAGGAGTATGCGGGTTACCTTTCCGCCAGCGCGCTGACCAGCCTGCCGGTTGCCACCACGATTGGCAACCACGACTCGCTCAACGCGGACTACCAGTACCACTTCTACAACCCGAACCAGACCGGCTACGGTGAAACCGAAGCGGGCGGCGACTACTATTATTCCTACGGCTCCGGCCTGTTCATCGTGCTCAACACCAACAACTACAACGTGGCCGAGCATGAAAAAACCATCCAGAAAGCCGTAGCCTCCGATCCGGACGCTAAATTCCGCATCGTCACCATCCATCAGGACATCTATGGCTCCGGCCTTGACCACTCGGACACCGACGGCATGATCCTGCGCACCCAGCTGACCCCGATTTTTGATGAGTACGACATCGACGTTGTCCTGCAGGGCCACGACCACACCTACAGCCGCACCAAGCTGCTCTACGGCGACGGCCAGACCCACGGTACTTATGAGTTCCGCCTGAACGAAGACGGCTCGGACTACGACTGGGACAATGCATACAACACCCAGACCGATGAGCAGATCCCGCTCTATCCCGAGGATGAAGCCGGTCAGGCCAAGCACGACGCATTCCAAGCCGACAACGAGTGCTACACCATCGAGGATATGCAGAGCAACACGGTCACCAACCCGCAGGGCATCCTGTACATGACCGCGAACTCCGCTTCGGGTTCCAAGTTCTATGAGCTCATCGCCTCCCAGCAGGATTACGTCGCCGAGCGCAGCCAGAACTGGCTGCCGAGCTACTCGGTCATCAACCTGACGGCTGACACCTTCTCGATCGATACCTACCAGATCACCGATACCGGAAAGGTGGAAAAGATCGACAACACCTTCACCATCAAAAAGACCGACGAGCAGGCCGCTGCAGTCACTGTGGACGGCGCAGCCAAGCAGGTTTCGACCGCTTCGGTCAGCGGTGAGACCTACTACCGCCTGCGCGACCTTGCCACCGCGGTAAACGGCACGGCTGCCCAGTTTAACGTCGAGTGGAAGAACGGCGTCATCGTCATCACCGGCGAGCACTACGACACCGCAGCCCTTGCCCCGGCTGCCGAGGCGACCGGCGTAAAGCAAACCCTGACCTTACAGGTAAACGGCAAGACCGTGACCACGGCCGCTGCCGACGTAAACGGCAACTACTATGTCCCGGCAAGCCTGCTGTCCACGCTGGGCACCAAGGGCACGGTATCGAATGGCACGCTGACCATCATCACCAAGTAATTTTTCCCCTCTTTCTTCCGTTCCTACATTCTTTCGGCAGATTCTCCGCGGATGACAGCGCATCCGCGGAGAATTTTTCCGGTTTCCCCTGTTTTTCGTCTTTGCCTTGCGCGCAAAACATTATCCATTTC
>DYCA01000019.1 GCA_019418305.1 Clostridiales bacterium | reverse complement strand
GGTCAGAACAATGGATGACTTTAATCATAACAATAATAACATGACGCCGGAATCACGCGGTGATGAGCATAAGGAATCGCAGCAGCCCACCATGGAACAGCCGGCAGCAGAAACGCAGTATAGCGAACCGCGCACGCCGTATCAGACGCCGGTACAGCATCCCGCCTATCATCAGGCGACGCAGCAGCAGCCGTATGGCGGCGCACCGTATACGCAGGATCCGATGGGTGCGGCGCAGCAGCCGCAGCCTCCGAAGAAGAAAAAGCACGGCAAGGCGATTGCAATTGGCCTCGGCGGCGTTGCAGCGGCGTGCCTGCTGTTTGCGGGCGGCGCGCTGATTGGACACATGGTGTATACGGGCGACGGCAATGCAGTGAAAGCAAGCGCACAGGCAGGCGACCTGCCTACGGTGCAGCTGAATGAGGCGCCGAATCTCGATCCGGATAATTATGATGTGGTCAACGGTTTGGCGGGTGAGGAAATTTACAAAAAGGTCAGCCCGTCGATTGTTTCGGTCATTGCGACCACCGCAAGCGGAGTTGGTTCCGGTTCGGGTGTCATCATGAGTGAGGACGGCTACATCATCACCAACAACCATGTGGTGGAGGGTGCACAGAGCGTGACTGTGCAGCTGAGCGACAGCACGCAGTACGATGCCACGATCATCGGTACGGATGAGCAGACCGACCTTGCGGTGCTCAAGGTGGAACCGAAGGACACATTGACCGCTGCGGAATTCGGTGATTCGGATGAATTGCAGCCCGGTGAATATGCCTACGCTATCGGTTCGCCCGGCGGCGTACAGTTTGCCAATACGATTACCGGCGGCCGTATTTCCGCTATCAATCGTGACGTGACCATCAACGACCGCGTGATGACCCTGATTCAGACCGATGCGTCCATCAATCCCGGCAACTCGGGCGGCGCGCTGATCAACAAGTACGGTCAGGTCGTTGGTATTACCTCCGCTAAGCTGTCGAGCAGCGGCTTCGGTGAGGCTTCGGTCGAGGGCATGGGCTTTGCCATCCCGATCAACACGGCCAAGGAGGTCGTTGACGAACTGATTGCCAACGGCTATGTAGCAGGTCGCCCGTCCATCGGCATTTCGGGATACAATGTAGAGTCGGCAGACGGCAGCATCTCGGGCGTGCAGGTGGATTCGATTGACTCGCGCGCAAAGGCGGCCGGCGAAGGTTTGCAGGTGGGCGACATTATCATTGCTGTCAACGGTACGCCGACCCCGACCATGGACGATATCAATGAAATCAAGGAAGACATGAAGGCTGGCGATAAGCTGACGCTGACCGTTTATCGCATTTCGACCGGCAAGACGCTCAATTTGACTGTGACGCTGACTGATGCGCATGACCTTGAAGGCGATGACCCGGCGGCGCAAAGCAGTCAGAACAGCCAGAGCAGTCAGTACGGCAACGGTGGTTCGCAGTACCAGAATCCGTTCTCATATTTCGGCTGGTAAAAAAGCGTTCGATCGAACCGTGCAGGTTCGATCGAGGGGGGCTGTGCCGCGCAGTGCGCGGACACAGCCCTTTCGCAATTTTGCGCGTAAGTGTACACACAAAATTGCTTCCTTGTATAAAAAGTCCGGCGGAGCCGGGCTTTTTATGAAAAGAACCGCCATTCGGCGGTTCTTTTCTGTTATATGCGCGTGTTGCGGCGCGGAGGATAGTGAAAAAGAACAGGCTCCCGATAGGGAGCCTGTTCTTGCGCTTACTTTTCGTATTTTTCGGCCATCTGCTGGCTGATGAACTGGCGTGCGGTGCGAGGGGAACGTCCGTTACGGCGCAGCGCGAACCGCTCAGCAAGCATGTGCAGCTGCTCTTCGGGCAGCACAAGACCGCTTTCTGCCGCAAGCTGGTCGACGATGTACAGATATTCGTCCTTGTCCGGTACAGAAAAGGTGATTTCCAGACCGAAACGGTCGGACAGCGAAGTGACGGTTTCCAGACTATCGCGTACGCGTACCTCGTCGCCCTCGCGGTCGGCAAAGCTCTCGCGGATGAGGTGGCGGCGGTTGCTGGTCGCATAGATGACCAGATTGGCCGGTTTACCCGCAAGACCGCCCTCGATGAACGCCTTGAGCGCGGCAAAGTTGTCGTCCTCACGGCTGAAGGTGAGGTCGTCCAGAAAAACGATAAAGCGGAACGGTGAGCGCAGTGTTTCCGCGAAGATTTTCGGGAAACAGGTGATGTGCCGCGGCGACATTTCGATGATTTTCAGGCCGCGCTCGGCATACTCGTTGACCACAGCCTTGACGGTCGACGATTTACCCGTACCCTTGTCGCCGTACAGCAGGATGTTGTTGGCCTCGCGCCCGTCGAGAAAGGCGCGGGTATTTTTGAGGATTTGCTGCTTTTGCCGCTCATAGCCGGGAAGGTCATGCAGGCGAATGGCGTCCGGATGCACAATCGGCGCGACGGTACCGTCGTCCTGCACGGCAAAGGCTGAGGACTGCGCAAAGAAACCGTAGCCCTGTGCGCGATAGTAGCTGGCCAGTGCTGCGCCGTCCCGGAAGGGCAGCGGAGAGGAGGCGGGGAAGTCCGGTAGAGTCAACAGCGCGGGCGCGTTATATCGTCCTGCCGCGGCGGTTTTGAGTGCAGTGCCGTCAAGGGCGAGCAGCGCGTTGAGGGCCTCAATGTCGAGCGTCGCCGCGCTCAGCAGCGCGGACGCGGGAGCCGCGAGCGTGTCGGTCAGAGTGTTAACGTCATAGTGGACGGCATTCAGTAATGCCTGCGATGCGTCCTGATAGGCGTAGTGCGCGGCGCACAGCGCGCCGTAGGCATCGGCAAAGCATTCTGCGTTTGCGTCGCTGAGATAGTCCAGTGTTTCCGTACAGGCGCGCACAAGCGGGTGTTGTTGCAGGCCGCGCAGCGCGGAAAGCGCGTGCAGACGCAGAGAAAGAGCGGTAAGTTCCATAGTCATTCCCTCCCGGGGTGAATTTTTGTGCAGCATCAGCATAGCACACTTCGGCACGCTTTTCAACATAGCATGAGGGTAGACTATGTTGGAGGGAGAGTCAGCAATGAGCCAATATGCTCTTTTGATATGCCGCGGCCAAACCGAAGCGCTCGGTCTGCGGCGCCATTTGGGACAGATGGGAATACCGGGCGAGGTGGTGCGCCCGCCGCGGCATGCGCGTACGGATTCCTGCGGGTGGGCAGTGCGCGTGAGCGCACAGCAGTCCGAGGAGGCACTGCGCCGTCTGCGGCAGCTCGGCATCTCGCCCTGTCGTGTCATACCGGACGAGGGGGCGAGCGTATGATTTATTTGGATAACGCAGCGACCACGCTGCACAAGCCGCGCGCGGTGGATGAAGCGATGCGTCGCGCCATGCACGCGGCGGCCGGCTATGCGCGCGGCGGCTACGCGGCTGCGATGCGCGCGGGAGAAACCGTGTACGCCTGCCGGGAACAAGCGGCCGCCTTGTTCGGCGTGCAGGACCCGGCGCGCGTGGTGTTCACAATGAACGCTACGCACGCGCTCAATCTGGCGATTCATGCGCTGGTGCAGCCCGAGACGCGCGTTGTGGTCGGCGGCTACGAACACAACGCGGTCATGCGGCCGCTTGTGCTGCGTGGAATGCAACCGGTGGTGCTCGATACGCCGCTGTGGGACGGGGAGGCGATGGTACAGCGGGCAAAGCAGGCGCTTGCGGACGGAGCGGAGCTGTTTATCCTCAATCATGTGTCCAATGTGTTCGGCTTTGCCGCGCCGGTGGAGGAAATCGCCGCGCTGCTGGATGCGGCGGGCGTGCCGCTGATTCTGGATGCGTCGCAGTCCGCAGGCGTTATCGATATTGACGTGCGGCGGCATCCGTGCCTTGCAGCGGTCTGTATGCCGGGTCACAAAGGCCTGTACGGCCCGCAGGGCACGGGTATTTTGCTGGCGCTTGACGACCGGATTACAGCGCGTCCGCTGCTCGCAGGCGGCACGGGCAGCCGGTCGGAGGAAATGCGGCAGCCGGACTTTCTGCCGGATGCGCTTGAGAGCGGCACGCCGAATGTGCCGGGCATCGCGGGATTGTCGGCAGGGCTGGCGTTTGTGCGGTCGGTCGGGCCGGCAAACATTCTGGCGCACGAGCGACGGCTGCTGCGCGAATTTGTCCGCGCACTGGAAAAAGAAGAGCGCATCGAGTGCTTTTCCCATTCCGAACAAACGGGCGTTTTGTCCGTGCGCGTGCGCGGCGCGACCTGCGAAGGCGTTGCGGAGACGCTTGCACGGCAGGGTGTTGCCGTGCGTGCGGGCCTGCACTGCGCGCCCCTTGCGCACCGCACTGCGGGCACGGAGGAGAGCGGTACCATCCGCTTTTCACTCTCGTTTTATTCGACCCCGCACCAGCTGGAGCACGCAGCCCAGCTGCTGTGCCAAACCGTAAAAAATCTGTGAATACGCTATACAGGGGACGGGATTTGTGGTAGTATAATGAAGGAAAAAATCTGCCTTTCGCACGGAGAAAGGCTGCGAATTTACAGGACAGGTGGCTTTATGGAGGCTTTTCAAAACATTTTCATTCCGCCCCTTCAGAATTTCGACCTGCTTTCATCGCTCAAGAGCGGGATTGCATCCTTGCAGACCGCAGGGCCGATGGACGTGGTCGATATTCTGATTGTAGCCTACATCATCTACCGCATGATGAAGCTGCTCAAGGATACCAGTGCGGCACGGCTGGCCAAGGGCATTCTTGTGCTGGCGCTCGTGATGCTGCTGGCAAGCTGGTTCGGACTGACGTCGATTTCCTATATCCTGCGCACGGCGGTATACTATGCGCCGTTCGTGTTGGTGATTATCTTTCAGCCGGAGCTGCGTCGTCTGCTCGAGCAGCTTGGCAAGGGCAATTTGAGCCGTCTGCTCGTTCCGGCGAACGATCCCGATGAGATTGAGGCGGCCATCAACGCAACGGTTTCGGCCTGCGCGGATATGTCCAAGACCAAAACCGGCGTGCTGATTGCGTTTGAGCGCAAGGAGCGTTTGGGGGAGATTGCCGCGACCGGCACTTTGCTGGACGCTGATCCGTCGCCCGAACTGCTCAAGAACATCTTCTTTAAGAACAGTCCGCTGCATGACGGCGCGCTGATCATGCGTGCGGGCAAGATTTATGCGGCCGGCTGTGTACTGCCGCTTTCGGGCAGCCAGACCCTGTCACGGGATTTGGGTACGCGCCACCGCGCGGCGGTCGGCATGAGTGAATCGTCCGACAGTGTGCTGGTTGTCGTTTCCGAGGAAACGGGCGCGATTTCGGTTGCTATCGGCGGTATGCTCAAACGGCATCTGTCGCCTGAGGTGCTCAAAAAGGTGCTTGAATCCGAATTGCTCGAGCCGGATAAGTCGGATAAACGCGGCATCTCTTCCCTTCGGAATATCTGGAAGGGAGGTGCGGGCAAGTGAAGCAGTTCATGAAAAAGCATGATATCTGGCTGCGCCTGCTGTCCATTCTGCTCGCGTTTGTTCTGTGGATTGTGGTGCGCGATATCGAAAACCCGATTAAGCCCACCACCATCCACGATGTACCGGTCAAGCTGACCGGCACGGAGCAGCTGATGAACAACTACAATCTTTCGGTAATTGAGTATACGACGACCATCGACGTGAGAGTGGAAGGCCCGAACAACGAGATCACCGACAGCACGTTTCGCAAGAAGGTGTCTGCAACCATTGACGTTTCGGGCATTACGGACGGCGCGGGCGAATATGCGCTGACGCCGCAGATCACTACCGGAAGCTATAACGTCGATTCCACGGGTACAGAACCGTCGACCGTGCGCGTGCTGGTGGATAAGGTAACGAGCGAAACCGTTCCTGTCCGTGTGGAAACCACGGGTACCGCGGCGGACGGCAGCCGGCCGGGTACGCCTGAACCGACCACGACCAAGGAGGTCACGATCTCCGGACCGGAGGCTGAGCTGAAGGAAGTGGCTTACGCATACGGTACGATTGATGTGACGGGCAAGTCCTCCACCTTTACCGGCGACTGCAGCATTGCCCTGTACAACGACGCGGGCGAACCCATCACAGGCACACATGTGACGTGCCAGACCGATACGATTACCGTGCGCGTGCCGATTTATCCTGTGGAGAGCGTGCCGCTGACCGTTTCGCTGACCGATGGTGAAACACTCAAGGAAGAACAGGTGAATGTGAGCATCAATCCGTCTTCCATCACGCTTATCGGCGATCAGAAAACGCTTGCCGGCATCACGGAGATCAACCTCGGTACGATTGCTTTGGATGACGTGCGCACCGGCGTTCCTGTGGAGATGGAAATTCCGCTGCCAGAAGGGGTGCGGCTGGACAACGGCCAGCCTTCGACTGCAGAGGTGACCATCAGCGTCAAGGAGCAGGAGGATGTTTCCACCAGCAAAATACAGGTAACCAAATTCGTGCCGACCGACACTGCGCAGTCGCAGACGCCGTATTCCGTCAGCGTGCTGACCGAATCGGTGGAGATTGAGCTGCGCGGCAGTGAAAGTGCGCTGAAACAGGTGGATATCAACAGCCTGTCAATCGGACTGACCTTTGATTCCGTGTCGCTTGGCTTGGGTACACACAAGGTCAAGGGTATTGTGGCTGCCACGGGCCTGCCTTCCGGTGTAACGCTGGTCAGCGGCGATGTGGAGGTCGAAATTGAGATAACCGGGCCGGGCGGTGAGCAAACTGTAACGCCGCCGGAAGCAACGGATACGACAGAGGACGGCGGCGAGGATATGACACAGGGCGGCGGTACGGATACCGATGCGGTGCCGCCGGAGGAAGGCGGAGACGGTACATGAGCTTAATGGTGAGCAATATCCGCCTGCCGTTTGATGTGCCGGAGGAACAGGCGCTGGCTGAGGCAAGACGGCTGACCGGTCTTGCCTCAGACGATGCGCAGGCGGCGGTGTACCGTGTGAGCATTGATGCGCGGCGCGGAAAAATCTTTCGCGTATATTCGGTGCGGTTGGACGCGCCTGTGGACGAAAAGGCATTTGCAGAAAAACTGCAAATGCCCTTCGTGCGTTATAAACCCGATGAAAAGCCCGCGATTCCCTGCGGCAGCAAGCGGTTGGAACACCGGCCTGTGGTGGTAGGACTGGGTCCTGCGGGTCTGTTTGCGGCCTATACGCTGGCCAAACACGGCTATGCGCCGATTGTTCTGGAGCGCGGCGGCGACTTGGATGCGCGCGACCGCGCGGTCGATGCGTTCTGGCGCGGTAGTGCGTTGGACACAGGGAGTAACATCCAGTTTGGCGAAGGCGGCGCGGGTGCGTATTCAGACGGCAAGCTGACCACGCGCATCGGCGACCCTCTGTGCGATACTGTGCTGGAAACGCTGGCCGCGCACGGCGCGCCGGTGGATATCGTCAAAAAGGCCAAGCCCCATGTGGGTACGGATATTCTGAAAAATGTAGTGCGTGCCATGCGGCGCGAAATCATTCAAAACGGCGGTGAAGTGCGGTTTCACACACGCCTGACCGGTGTTTCGGTCAAAAATGGTACGCTGCGCGGCATACAGGCGGGTGGTGATGAGATTGCATGCGAGCGGGCGGTGCTGGCCATCGGCCACTCGGCGCGCGATACCTTTGATGCACTGCACCAAAACGGGGTATACTTTGAGCCGAAGGCATTTTCGGTCGGCGTGCGCATTGAGCATCTGCAAAGCGAGATGGACCGCGCGCTGTACGGAAAGTATGCGGGGCATCCGCTTTTGCCGCCTGCGGAATACAACCTGTCCCGCCGCGAGGGCGGACGAGCCTGCTATTCGTTCTGCATGTGTCCGGGCGGCGTGGTCGTCGCGGCGCAGAGCGAGGAGCATACAGTCGTTACCAATGGCATGAGCTATCATGCGCGCGATGGCAAAAACGCCAATTCCGCACTCGCGGTGTCGGTTGACCCGGCGGATTTTGACGACGGAACGCCGTTCGGCGGCGTGGCCTTGCAGCGACGTATCGAGCGCGCAGCGTTTGCACAGACCGGGTCGTACCGCGCGCCCTGTCAGCGCGTGGGCGATTTTCTGGCGGGACGGCCGAGCACATGCGCGGGCGTGGTGCAGCCAAGCTACCCGTTGGGCGTGCAGTTTGGCGAAGCAGCGGCCTGTCTGCCATCCTTTGCACAGGATATGCTGCGGGACAGTCTGCCGTATTTCGGGAGAAAAATCCGCGGCTTCGATGCGGCTGACGCGCTGCTGACCGGGCCGGAGACTCGCACGTCCTCTCCGGTGCGTATGAAGCGTGGAGATGATTTGTTCGGTCTTGGCTGTGCGGGGATGATTCCTTGCGGCGAGGGCGCGGGCTACGCGGGCGGTATCATGTCCGCGGCGGTGGACGGCATCCGGGCCGCCCATCGGATTATGGAAGAATTTCAGCCCTTCGATTGAACCGTATAGTTTCAATTAAGGGGGATGCGCCGCGCGGCGGCGCGAAAAACCTATAAAAAGTTATACAAAAGGGGCGATACCATTGACCCAACAGGGAACAATTAAAAAGATACTGCCCGGCGGCATGGCGGAAATTGAGGTGACCCGCCGCTCGGCCTGCGGGCATGACTGCGCCAAGTGCGGCGGCTGCGGCGGACTGGAGACGCAGACGCTGTACGTCACCGCGCGCAACCGCGCGGAGGCGCAGGTGGGTGAGCGCGTGCTGATTGAGGGCGAAACCGGACAGGTGCTCAGCTATGCAGGTCTGGTGTATTTACTGCCGGTGGTGCTGTTTTTTGTCGGTTACGGTGCGGGCAGCGCGCTGCAAAAGGGCGCGGGCGTATCCGCGCTGTGTGGCGGCGTATTGTTTGCCGCAGGCATCGTGGCAGCGATTCTTTTCAGCCGTGAGATGAAGCGGAAAAACAGTGTGCCGTTTGAAATCACAAAAAAGCTCTGAATTTTTTGTGAATTTTTACTGATTTTGTGCCGTTTGCCCTTGTGCTATCGGAGAAAGTTCGGTAAAATAGATTGAATACGCAAGGCCGTGCGTAAACACGGCGGGAAAGGGTTGTGAAATGTTTGGCTTTATCCGTCCGGTGAAGCCCGAATTGCGGGTAAAAGAGGCAGACCGGTTCCAGCAGGTCTATTGCGGACTGTGTCATGCAATCCGTGCGCGGTATGGCCGGTTTTATACCCTGTTTCTGAGCTATGACATGACCTTTTTCGCGCTGGTGGCCGGCTGCGGTGAGGAAGTAACCGCGCCGCCGTGTCGCAAACGATGCGACGCGCATCCGCTGACGCGTCGTGCATGTGCCGCGCCCGACGAAGCGCTGGAGCTGGCGGCGGATGTGAGCGTGCTGCTCACCTATCACAAATTCCGTGACAGTCTGGCCGATGAAAAAGGGCCGAAACGCGCTTTGGCATGGCTGCTGTGCCGTATGGGACGGCGCGGGTACGAACGCGCGCGGGCGCGTCTGCCCGAGGCAGATAGCGAAATGGTGCAGGCGCTGGACGATTTGCAGCAGCTCGAACGCGAAAAATGTGATTCGATGGACCGTGCGGCAGACGCTTCTGCACGGCTGACGGCGGCGGCAGTGCCGCACACCGGAGATGCGCGTGAGCGCGTGCTTCGGCAGATGTTTTACCATATCGGGCGGTGGATTTATCTGCTTGATGCCGCACAGGATGTGGCAGAGGATCTGGAACAGGACAATTATAATCCGGTGGCGCTGCGCTATGGCCTGCGCACGCCGGATCTGACAGAGATAAGACAGCCGCTTGAGCGTACGCTGGAGCGGTCGCTCGCCGATATCTGCATGGCGTATGACCTGCTGGATATGGGGCGGGACGCGGACCTGATCCGCAATATTATTTTTCTGGGTATGCCGCTGGTGACGAAACAGGTGCTGGACGGGACGTACCAAACGAACGGAGGATGGGGCAAACATGGATCCCTATAAGGTGCTCGGCGTTACGCCGCAGACAAGCGACGACGACGTCAAACGCGCTTACCGCGAACTGGCGCGCAAGTATCATCCCGACAACTATATCAACAACCCGCTGGCTGATCTGGCGGAGGCCCGCATGAAGGAAATCAACGAGGCCTACGATATGATTATGAACGAGCGCGCGGGTAAAAGCTCGTCCGGCGCGTCGGGCGGACAGCAGTACGGCGGGCAGCAGTACGGCGGGCAGCAGTATGGCGGCAGCCAGCAGCAGCGTGCTTATTCGGGTGCGAATGCTTCGCTGTACAGTCAGGTGCGGCAGGCGATTAATCAGGGCAATTTGGGCATGGCGGAGGCGCTTTTGCAGCGCGCAAATGGCCGCGATGCCGAGTGGTTTTACCTGATGGGTACGGTATATTACCGCAAGGGCTGGTATGACGAGGCCGCGCGGGCCTATACACAGGCCTGTCAGATGGACCCGTCCAACATGGAATACCGCACTGCGCTCAACAACCTGAACATGTCTGGCGGCTACGGCGGTTATCGCCCCATGCAGGAGGCCAATCTGTGTGACTTCTGCGTGCAGCTGGCGGTCTGCAACTGCTGCCTGAACGCCTGCTGCAACGCGGGCTGCTGATATGAAGACGAAGGAAATTGCGCGCGGCGGCCTGTTGGCCGCAGCAGCCGTGGCGCTTTTATATGTAGGCGGAACGGTCACCTATATCGGTCCGGCGGCCTGCCTGGTGGCGGGCGTTGCCTCGGCCGTGCCGCTGCTGCGGCGCGCGCGGCTGAAAACCGCGGTGACGTTGTATCTGGCGGTATCAATCCTGTCTGCGCTGCTTGTGCCGCGCAAGATTGTGGTTGCGGCCTATGTGCTGTTTTGCGGCTTGTATCCTATTGTGAAATTCTGCATAGAGTGCTATGCACCGCGCCGGACGCAGACGAGTATGAAGCTGGCATATTTCAATATCGCGCTGGTGATAGCGGCTGCGCTTGCCGTATTCGTTTTTCTGCCGCAGTTTGCCATCACCGGCTTTGTCCGGATAGTAGCCGTATGGGTTGCTGCCGATATCACATTTATTATCTATGACGTGGCGCTGTCACGGCTGATCGCAATGCTGCGCAGAAGCCTGCCGCCCGATTGAAAAGGGGAAACAATATGAAAAGTATGACCGGCTACGGCCGTGCGAAAGAGGAACGGGACGGCAAGACCATCACGGTTGAGCTGCGCGCCGTCAATCACCGTTATCTGGACTGCACGGTAAAAGCGCCGCGGCAATACGGCTTTCTGGATGACGCGGTTAAAAAGGCCGCAGCCGCCCGTATTGCACGCGGTAAGGTAGAGGTTTTTGTCAGCGTAGAGGTTGAGGAAGGCGGCGATGTGGCTGTCACGGTCAACCACCAGCTGGCAAAGCGCTATCTGGACGCGCTGCACGACCTGAGTGAGACCTACGGCCTGCGTGACGATGTGACCGTTACGACGCTGGCCAAGCTGCCGGACGTGCTCGGCTCCGAGCGCATTGAGCAGGACGCTGAAGCCATGACACGCGACGTGCTCGCGGTGTTTGACGAGGCGTGCGACGGGTTTAACCAGATGCGTTTGCGCGAGGGCGAAAAGCTCGCGGAGGATGTGCGCAGCCGCTGCGCGGCGATTGAGCGCATGGTCGGTGAAGTAGAGACGCGCTCGCCTGAGCGGGTCAAGGAATATCGTGAAAAGCTGATGGCCCGTATGCAGGAGGTGCTGGCGGATACCAGCATCGACGAGACGCGTATCCTGACCGAAGCGGCCATTTATGCGGATAAGACCGCGGTCGATGAGGAAACCGTGCGCCTGCGCAGCCATCTGCACCAGATGGATGAGATGCTGAAAGAGACGCAGCCGGTCGGCCGCAAGCTGGATTTCCTCGTGCAGGAGATGAACCGCGAGGCCAACACCATCGGCTCTAAGGCGAACGATGTGGCCATGGCGCGCATCGTGGTGGATATTAAGAGCGAGATTGAGAAAATCCGCGAACAGATTCAGAATATCGAATAATTTTTTAGGGGGCGGCACGGGTGAAGCTCATTAACATCGGGTTCGGCAATATGGTGGCCTCGTCACGGCTGATTGCCATTGTCAGTCCGGAATCCGCACCGGTCAAGCGCACCGTGCAGGAGGCGCGCGACCGCGGCATGGTAATCGACGGCACCTATGGACGCCGTACGCGCGCCGTGTTGATTATGGACAGCGACCATGTGGTGCTGAGTGCCTTGCAGCCGGAAACAGTGGCGGCCCGCTTTGCAGGCGATGCGGAGGAAGGAGCGAGTGAAGATGCGTAAGGGAACCTTATATGTATTTACCGGCCCGTCGGGCGCGGGCAAAGGGACGTTGCTCTCGCGCCTGCAGGAACAGGATGACCGCCTGTTCTATTCGATTTCCGCGACCACGCGCGCGCCGCGTCCGGGTGAAACAGACGGCGTGCAGTATTATTTCCTCTCCAAGGCGGAATTTGAGGAAAAAATTGCGCAGAACGCTTTTTTGGAGCATGCGCGCTATGTGGATAATTATTACGGCACGCTGGAAGCGCCGGTCAACGAAAAGCTGGAGCAAGGCTTTGACGTGGTTCTCGAGATCGAGGTGCAGGGCGCGATGCAGGTGCATGAAAAGCGGCCGGATGCAGTGATGGTATTCATCGCGCCGCCGTCGTTTGAAGAGCTGGCCGCGCGGCTGCGCGGACGCGGCACTGAGGACGAGGAAAAGGTGCTCAAGCGTCTGGAAACCGCTAAAGAGGAGCTGAAATTCCAGGACCGGTTTGATTATGTCGTTGTCAACGATGAGTTGGACCGGGCTGTGGAGGAACTCAAGGGCATTCTGGCAAAGCGCCGTACATAACGGCGCAGTTCTTTTCATAAATAATACAAAGGGTAATATAAGGAGATTGGATTACTATGCTGAAACCTTCGATGCAGGAACTGATGAAACGTGTGGGTAACCGCTATCTGCTGGTCAATCTGGCTGCGCAGCGCGCCCGTGATATTGCCGAGCAGGCAGAGGAGAGCGGTGAGCAGTTGCCGGATAAGGCGGTAAAGCTGGCGCTCGATGAGATTGCAGCCGGCACAATTGTCTATCGTCCGGGTCCGAAAACCACGCCGGTGATTGCGCAGAATAACGCGATTGCGGCGGCGATGGTCGATGTGGACGACACCATTGATTTGGATGACGAAGAGGGCGCGGTTTCCGACGAGGATAATGTCGAAGTGCAGGAGGAGGAAGAAACCCGCCGTCTGGACGAGTTTGATGACCATGAGCTGGACGACGGCGATGTGCCGGAGGAGGACCGCTGAGCCATGCTTCTGGCTGGGAAAACCGTGGTGCTGTGCGTGACGGGCGGCATCGCGGCCTATAAAGCCGCCGATCTGACCAGCAAACTGCGTCAGGCGGGGGCGACGGTGCGTGTGCTGATGACCGAATCAGCCACGCAGTTCATTTCACCCATCACGTTTGAGACCCTGTCCGGCTATCGTACGGTGGTGGACACCTTCGACCGTAATTTTGCGTGGGAGGTGGAGCATATCTCGCTGGCGAAAGCCGCGGATGTGTTTGTTATCGCCCCCGCAACCGCGAATATTATTGCCAAAGCGGCGCACGGCATTGCGGATGATATGGTTTCGACCACGCTGCTGGCGACCAAAGCGCCGGTTGTCATCGCGCCTGCGATGAATACCGGAATGTACGACAATCCGGTCACGCAGCAAAATCTGAACACTCTGCGTGCGCGGGGATTTCACATCGTCGACCCGGCGGCGGGACACCTCGCCTGCGGCGATACCGGCCGCGGCAAGCTGCCGGATACACCGACGCTGCTGCACGGCATCGAGCAGGCGCTCACGCCGCAGGACCTCAAGGGACTGCGCGTGCTGGTGACCGCCGGACCCACGCAGGAGGCGCTTGACCCGGTGCGCTTTCTGTCCAACCATTCGACGGGCAAGATGGGCTACGCCATTGCGGCGCGTGCAGCCATGCGCGGAGCCGAGGTGACGCTGGTCTCCGGCCCGACTGCACTGCAAACGCCACCCGGCGTTGAGCGCGTGGACATTGTCTCGGCGCGCGATATGTACGACGCAGTGATTTCCCGCGCGGACACGCAGGATATCATCATCAAGGCCGCCGCGGTGGGCGATTACCGGCCGGCGCAGACGGCAGACGAAAAGCTGAAAAAGAGCGATGATGATTTGTCCGTCGCTCTGGTGCGAAATCCGGACATTCTGGCCGAGTTGGGGCGGAATAAACGTCCGGGACAGCAGCTTTGCGGCTTTGCGATGGAGACGCAGAATCTGCTGGAGAACGCCGCCGACAAGCTGCGCCGCAAAAACTGCGATATGCTGGTCGCCAATTCTTTGCGCGACAAGGGTGCGGGCTTCGGCACGGACACCAACGCTGTGACGCTGCTCTTTGCGGATGGGACGCGCGAAACCCCGCCGCTCATGCCCAAAGAGGACGTGGCGGACGTGATTTTTGACCGCCTGCTGGCCATGCGGGCAAACTAAACTGGAAAGAGAAAGGAGTATAGCGGTTGACGGAACAGATTTGCGCGGTCGCCGTGGACGCCGCAACCTACGCCATCGACAAGCTGTACTCCTACCGTGTGCCGGACGAGCTGCGGGAACAGGTGCAAATCGGCACCCGTGTTCTCGTGCCGTTCGGCTTTGGCAATAAACGGGCGGAAGCGGTCGTACTCGCGTTCCGAGAGGATGCGGGCGGACACAAGCTCAAACCGGTCATCGAAGTGCTGGATGACACGCCGATTTTGACCGCGCAGCAGCTCAAGCTCGCCGCGTGGATGCGCGAGCGGCTATACTGTACGTTTTTCGACTGCGTGCACGTCATGCTGCCCGCGGGACTGTGGTTTAAGCGCAACGAGACGTACACCCTCGCACCCGACATCGACCTTGCCGCGCTGCGGCAGCGGGACGGGGACGCGGGGCGCGTGCTCTCGCTGTTCGACCAGCCGGGGCAAACGCTGGCGGTATCCGATATCCGGCAACGGCTGGGCGGCAAGAGCGTCACCCGTGTACTGGATGCGCTGACAGGCGAGGGCGTGCTGATTTACCATAGCAATACCGTGCAGAAATCGGGTGACAAGACCGAGAAGATGCTTGCGCTCGACATGGAGGCGGGGGAGGCGATGGCGCGCATCAGCCGCCGCAGCCCTGCACGGCTGGATGTGGTGTCGGTGCTGGCAGACGGCGGCTGGATGAGCCAGAAAGAGTTGGTTTACATGACCGGCGTGACCGATGCGGCACTGCGCGACATGGTGAAGAAGGGCATGCTGCGTACGCGGCAGGAGGAACGCCTGCGCACGCCGGACTTTTCCGAGGTGCCGCCTGCACCGCCTCCGGTACTCAGCACACAGCAGCAGCAGGCGTATGACGGCCTTGCTGCTTTGATGGACGAGGACGCACCGCGCGCGGCGCTGTTGTTTGGCGTAACCGGCAGCGGCAAAACGCAGGTGTATCTGAAGCTCATTGCGCACGCGCTTGAGCAGGGCAAAAGCGCAATCGTGCTTGTGCCTGAGATCGGTCTGACGCCGCAGGTCATGCGGCAGTTTGCCGCACAGTTTGGCGACACAGTTGCTGTGCTGCACTCCGCGCTGTCGGCCGGAGAACGGTATGACAGCTTCAAAAAAATCAAATCCGGCCGCGCGCGCGTCGTTATTGGGACGCGTTCGGCGGTGTTCGCGCCGGTTGAGCGCCTTGGGGTGCTCATCCTCGACGAGGAGCAGGACGGTGCGTATAAATCCGAGCAGTCCCCGCGCTACCATGCGCGTGACGTGGCAAAGTACCGCGCTGCACACGAAAGTGCGCTGCTTGTGCTCGGCTCCGCGACCCCGTCGGTAGAGACGTATTACGGGGCAAAGCAGGGCAAATATCCGGTGTTTTCGCTCACCGAGCGGTTTATGGGAACCAGCCTGCCCGAGGTGCAGATTGCAGATTTGCGCGGACAGGCCCGCGAAGGGCGCAGCGGTGTCATCGGTCAGCAGATGGAAAGCGATCTGATTGACACGCTGAACAAGGGAAAACAGTCGATTCTGTTCCTCAACCGGCGCGGCAACAGCCGCGTGATTGGCTGCGCGCTGTGCGGCTGGGTGCCGGAATGCCCGTCGTGTTCGACAAGCATGACTTATCACTCGGCTTCCGGCCGCGCGATGTGTCACTATTGCGGCGCATCGGTTAAAATCACAGGCACCTGTCCGGTCTGCGGCGGCACCAGTTTGTTCACTGAAACACCCGGCACGCAGCGGGTCGAACAGGAATTGCACGAAAAATTTCCGTCCGCGCGCGTACTGCGCATGGATGCGGACACGATGACCACCAAGGGCGCGCACGAAAAGCTGTTGACACAGTTTGCAAAGGGCGGCGCGGACATCCTGCTCGGTACACAGATGGTGACCAAGGGGCTGGATTTCGAGAACGTGACACTCGTCGGCGTGCTGGATGCCGACCAAAGTCTCTATGCGCAGGACTACCGCGCGCGCGAGCGCACGTTTTCGCTCATCACGCAGGTGGTTGGACGCGCAGGACGGCGATTCGATACGGGCAAGGCGGTTATTCAGACATACAGCCCGACGCATTCGGTCATCCTGACCGCCGCGCGGCAGGACTACGAAGCGTTTTACGAGCGTGAGATGGAAACGCGTCAGGCGCTGCAATGCCCGCCGGTCTGCGACTTGACCGTGCTGACCGCAGTGGGCGAGGTTGAACAGCAGGTGCTGGCAAGTCTGCTTTCCCTCAAAACCCGTCTGCAAAGCCTGATGGAAGGGCAGTATGCGGACGTGAAAGCGCCTGTGCTGGGTCCGGCGGCGGCGCAGATGGTCAAGGTGATGGGGCGATACCGCTATCATCTGACCATGCGCGCACAAAATACGGCACGCTGGCGCGCACTGATTGCAGGCGTCATGCGTGAGTTTTTGCAGGACAGCAAAAACCGGGGAATCACCCTGTTTGCAGACGAAAACCCCGATCTATAGCTTCGATTGGGATATACAGTCCCAATCGAGGGGATGCACCGCGCAGCGCGCGGATGCATCCAAAAGCTGCGCAAAGCGCGCCACTTGGCACACTTTGCTGCGCACTGGTATAAAAACCGTGATACATGCTCCCGGTTTTTTATGCAAAGCAAGATGTTATCTTGCTTTGCGAATAAATGCGCGCCGAGGGCGCGGAGGAAACGATATGCATCAATTATTTACCATCCGGCGGGCAGTGGCAGACGATGCGGCTGCGCTGCTGGAAATATATGAGCCGTACATCACGGATACGGTTATCACATTTGAATATGAGGTGCCCGCGGCAGAGGAATTTGCCGCACGTATCACAGACACACTTACGCAGTTTCCCTATCTTGTGTGTGAATGGGACGGAAAGCCGGTCGGCTATGCTTATGCGCATCACATTCGTGAGCGCGCGGCATACGACTGGGCGGTCGAGCTTTCGATTTATCTTGCGCCTGCGGCGCAGGGATACGGCGTTGGTACGGCGCTGTACCGCTGCCTCATCGATCTGCTGGAAAGGCAGAATGTACGTATTTTGTACGGCTGCGTCACGCTGCCGAACGAAAAAAGCCGATGCCTGCACGAAAAGCTGGGCTTTGTACTCACGGGCGTGTGGCATGGTTCGGGCTGGAAGTTTGAGCAGTGGCACGACGTGGGATGGTTTGAAAAGCGTATGGGCGGGGACGGACCGGCGCAGCCGGTCGTGCCGTTTCCCAAACTCGAAGAAGAAAAAATACAGGAATGTTTGCGCCGGTATACGGCAATGCTGAAGGATGGAGGACTGAACTGACATGGCACTTCGTAAAATTCTGACACAGGGCGACGAACAGCTTTTGAAGCACAGCCGCAAGGTGGAGAAATTCGATGCGCGTCTGCACACGCTGCTCGACGACATGCGTGAGACGCTGGAGGATTCGGGCGGCGTCGGTCTTGCCGCACCGCAGGTCGGTGTATTGCGCCGTGTGGTCGTGCTGCTGGACGTTAACACCGAGCCGGAGGAGCTGATCGAGCTGGTCAACCCTGAGGTGATCGAAACGCGCGGAGAGCAGCGCATCGTTGAGGGCTGTCTGTCCGTGCCGGGCGTATACGGCTATGTTACCCGCCCGACCTGGGCCAAAATCCGTGCGCAGGACCGCGACGGCAACTGGTTTGAGCGCGAGGGCGAGGGTATTGTCGCACAGTGCTTCTGCCATGAGACCGAGCATCTCGACGGCCATCTGTTTACCGAGAAGGTAGAGGAGTATGTCGATCCCGAGGACTTGCAGCAGGGCGATGAGGGCGATGCGGAATGAGAATCGTATTCATGGGCACGCCGGATTTCGCCGTGCCGAGCCTGCAGGCGCTCATTGACGCGGGGCATGAGGTGTGTGCGGTTTACACTCAGCCCGATAAGCCGCAGGGCCGCAAGCAGATTCTGACCCCGCCGCCGGTGAAAACGCTGGCGCTGGAGCACAGCATCCCGGTTTATCAGCCGCAGACGCTCAAAAACGAGGACGAACAGGCGCGGCTGCGCGCGCTCGCACCTGAGGTTATCATTGTAGTGGCCTATGGCAAGCTGCTGCCGAAGGCCGTGCTGGATATCCCGCCGCGCGGATGCATCAATGTGCATGGTTCGCTGCTGCCGCGCTGGCGCGGCGCCGCGCCCATTCAGTGGTCGGTCATTGCGGGCGACCAAAAAGCAGGCGTGACGACCATGCTGATGGCGGAGGGGCTGGACACGGGCGACATGCTGCTGAAGTACGAAACCGAGGTCGGCGCGCGGGAGACCGCGGGCGAGTTGTTCGACCGGCTGGCGCAGGCGGGCGCGGAACTTCTGGTGGGTACCATCGCCCAACTGGATACCATTGTTCCTACCCCGCAGGATGACAGCCAAAGCTGCTATGCGCACATGCTGGATAAGCAGATGGCGGTGATCGACTGGACAAAGTCGGCGCATGAGATTGATTGTCTGATTCGCGGGCTTAATCCGTGGCCAGTCGCCCTGACGACGCTGGATGGCGCGCGGCTTAAGGTGTATGCGGCGCAGCCGGTGGACGGCAAAGGCAAGCCGGGCGAAGTGCTGGTGAGCGATGCGAAAAAGGGGCTTGTGGTCGCGTGCGGCGCGGGGGCGCTGGCACTCGAAGAGATTCAACTGGTTGGCGGCAAACGCATGAAGAGCGTAGATTTCCTGCGTGGTCATGCGGTGGAGAAAGCAACCGTTTTGGGCGAATCAAAGGAGTAAATTATGCCTTATTTTGGTTATTACGGTATCGATATGTATTATATCGTGCTGGTGGTTCCTTGCATCATTCTGGCGTTCTGGGCGCAGAGCAAAGTCAAAAGCACCTTCGGTAAATATTCGCAGGTGCTCAATCGCCGCGGTTTGAGCGGCGCGCAGGCGGCGGATGCCGTGCTGCGGGCGAACGGCGTAACCGGCGTGCGTATCGAACGCGTGTCCGGTCGCTTAACCGACCATTTTGACCCGCGCTCGAACGTTATTCGGTTGTCCGACGTAGTGTATGACTCGACCTCGGTCGCGTCGGTCGGCGTGGCCGCACACGAGGCGGGACACGCGGTGCAGCACGCGGTTGGTTATTTCCCCATCCGGCTGCGCTCGGCCATCATTCCATTGACACAGTTCGGCTCGATGGCGGCGTTCCCACTGATTCTGGCGGGTATTTTCCTCAATTCCGAGGCGTTTATCAACATCGGCATTCTTGCGTTTGCGCTGTCGACCCTGTTCCAACTGGTGACGCTGCCGGTCGAGCTGGACGCATCGCGTCGCGCGCTGGCGGCCATCCGTGAGCGCAATCTGCTTTACGAGGACGAATATCCGATGGCGAAAAAGACACTGACCGCCGCCGCAATGACCTATGTCGCCGCGCTTGCGGTATCGCTCGCGCAGCTTTTACGACTGCTGCTGATTTTTGGAGGACGGAGACGAAATGACTGATAAACGCCCGCGCACGGCGCGCGAAGCCGCAGTCTTTGCGCTGTTTTCAATGGACGAGGACGGCGCGTGGTCGGACGGCGCGCTGCATCAGTGTCTTGCCCGCGCGGCGCTCGAAAACCGGGACGCGGCGCTGGCCTCCCGGCTGGTGTACGGCACGGTGCAGAACGAGCTGCTACTGGACTGGTATCTGCGGCACTTTTCCAGTGTGCGGCTCAAGAAAATCGCGCCGCGCGTGCGCATCTGCCTGCGCATGGGGCTGTATCAGCTGATTTTGATGGATAAAATCCCGCCGCACGCCGCAGTCGCGGAGACGGTGGAGCTGGTGCGGCGGTACTGCCGTGCAGACGGACGCACGGTTTCGTTTGCGAACGCCGTGCTGCGGCACGCGGCGGATGCCGTACAGAGCGGCAGCCTGCCCGTGCTCGACTGTCCGGACAAGGAAAGCTACTATGCGTTGCGGTACAGCCATCCCGAATGGCTGGTGCGGCTGTGGTCGGCGCAGTTCGGGCAGAAAATGGCCGAAAAGCTGTGTCAGGCGGACAACGCGGACACGCCGGTGTCCGTGCGGGTCAATCTTTTGAAAACCACGCCGGAAGCTGCGCGCGCCGCGCTCGAAAGCGCGGGAATGAGCGTGCAGGTGCATCCGGCGTTTGACGATATCCTGCTTTGCACCGGCGGGGATGCGGCGGCAACGCCTGCGTTTCAGGCGGGCGAAATCACCGTGCAGGATGCGGCAAGCGCGCTCGCGGCTGCGGTGGCCGACCCCAAGCCGGGTGACACGGTGCTGGACTGCTGCGCCGCGCCCGGCGGCAAAAGCTTTGCCATGGCAGGGCGCATGCAAGGGCTTGGCAGTGTTACTTCATGCGATATATACGAACATAAGCTGACCCGCATCCGCCAGGGCGCGCAGAGACTGGGGCTTGCGAATGTCCAGACTGCCCTGCAGGACGCATCCGCGCCGCGAGAGGAATGGAAAGGTACGGCGGACGTGGTGCTGTGCGACGTGCCGTGCTCGGGGCTGGGTATCATCCGCAAAAAGCCCGAAATCCGCTACAAAGACCCGGCGGAACTGGAAAATCTGCCCGCCTTGCAGGCGAAAATCCTGCAAAACTGCGCGCAGTATGTGAAAGAAGGCGGCACGCTGGTCTATTCGACCTGCACGATTTTGCAGCGCGAAAACGAGGACATTGTCCGCGCATTTCTGGCGGCGAATCCGTCGTTTGAAGCCGTGCCGTGGGAGCATAAGGTATGCGGCGCACGCGAGGACGGCATGGTGACACTGCTGCCGCCCGTACATCAGACCGACGGTTTTTTTATCGCCAAAATGAGGAAGAAGAACGCATGACAGAAATCAAGTCCCTGACAATCGAAGAACTGAAAGCCGAGCTTGCCCAGATGGGCGAAAAACCTTTCCGCGCGGGACAGATCTTCAAATGGCTCCACCAAGGGGTAGAGTCCTTTGAAGAGATGTCCAACCTGTCCAAAGACCTGCGCGCGCGGCTTGCCGAACGCTTTGTGCTGACTGTGCCGCAGGTGGCGCGCAAGCAGGTCAGTCAGGTGGACGGTACGGTCAAATACCTGTGGCGGCTGCGGGATGGCGACTGCGTCGAGTCTGTTTTGATGCACTACGAGCATGGCGTGTCGGTCTGCGTATCCACGCAGGTCGGCTGCCGGATGGGGTGCAAGTTCTGCGCTTCTGGATTAAACGGACTCAAGCGACATCTGTCCGCAGGAGAAATCCTCGATGAAGTGTTGTTTATGCAGAAGGACAGCGGTGAGACGGTATCCAACATTGTGCTGATGGGCACGGGTGAGCCGCTCGATAACTACGATAACGTGCTCAAATTTCTGCATCTGGTCAGCTGTCCCGAGGGCATCAATATCGGACAGCGGCATATTTCCTTGTCAACAAGCGGAATTGCTGATAAAATAGAGAAGCTGGCGGGAGAAAAATTGCAGATAACCTTATCGGTGTCGCTGCACGCACCGGACGACGAGACGCGCTCGTCTATCATGCCGGTGAACGACGCGTATCCGGTCGAGCGGCTGATGCGTGCCTGTCGATACTACTTTGACACGACCGGGCGGCGTATTTCCTACGAGTACATGATGGCGCGTGATAAGACTGACCGCCCATGGCAAGCGGAAAAGCTGGCTGCGCTCCTGCGCGGCAGGCCCGCGCACGTCAATCTCATTCCGCTCAACGAGGTGGCGGAAAGCCCGCTGCGGCCTTCGCGGCCCGAGGCAGTGCGCCGTTTTCAGCAGGCGCTGGAAAAGCGCGGCGTGACCGCGACCGTGCGCCGTCGGCTTGGCCCGGACATTGATGCCGCCTGCGGCCAGCTGCGCCGCAGAGAACTGCAAAAACAGCAGAGTTAAGCCCGGTTTTATCAAAACCGGATACCCGAACGGGAGATATCATCCTTACAAGACACTGGAGGTGTTCCTATGGAATGGTTTGGCTTGACGGACAGAGGCCGTGTGCGCCCGACCAATCAGGATATCTATCAAATCGAAGCGCGGGAGGATAACCAGACCGTGCTGCTTGTCGTGTGCGACGGTATGGGCGGCGCGAACGCGGGCAACGTGGCCAGCCGCTTTGCCGCGCAGTCGTTCATGGAGGCGGCACGCAGTGCGTTGAATGATGCGTTGGATGCGCAAAAAAGGCAAACACTGCTGTCATATGCGCTGGTGCAAGCCAATGACACGGTGTTTTCGCTTGCCGGACGGCAGCCCGAATTTCGCGGCATGGGTACCACGCTGGTTGCGGCGCTGGTACAGGGCGAAGAGGCGACCATCCTGAATGTCGGGGACAGCCGCGCCTACTTATTCGACGGTACACGTCTGCACCAGCTGACCGAGGATCACTCCTATGTCGAGGAGATGCGCCGTCAGGGCCGCATCACCGAAGCGGATGCCCGCACGCACCCGCAAAAAAATCTGATCACCCGTGCGGTCGGCGTGGAGCCGGACGTGGACGGCGATCTGTTTGAAGCACGGCTCGCGCCGGGCGAGATTCTGCTGCTTTGCTCGGACGGGTTGACCGGCATGGTCGAGGACGACAAAATCGCGCAGACACTGAAAGATGCCAAAACGCTCGCGCTGGCGGGCGATGCGCTGCTGACCCTCGCGCTGGAGGGCGGCGGCCGCGATAATATCACGGTTGCGCTGTTCACCCGCGGCGCGGAAGAGGAGGCGTAACCCCCTATGGATAAATATATCGGCAAATTGCTCGGCGGCCGGTATGAGATCATTGATGTGGTCGGCGTGGGCGGCATGGCGGTCGTTTATCGTGCGCGCTGCCATGTGCTCAACCGCTATGTCGCCGTCAAAATTCTCAAGGACGAATATGCCAAGGACCCGGATATCCGTAAGCGATTCTCGATTGAATCGCAGGCGGTCGCCAAGCTCAGCCATCATAACATCGTGTCGGTATATGATGTTGGCAGCGAAAACGGCACGGATTATATCGTTATGGAACTGATTGAGGGCATCACCCTCAAGGAATATTTGCAGAAAAAGGGCCATTTGAACTGGCAGGAGGCCGTATTCTTTGCAGAGCAGATCTGCCGTGCGCTCATACACGCGCACTCCCGCGGCATCATCCATCAGGACATTAAGCCGCAGAACGTTATTATTCTGCGCGACGGCACGGCAAAGCTGACCGACTTCGGCATTGCGTCCTTTGCAACCACGCAGGAAACCCGCGTGGTACAGGAGGCTATCGGATCGGTGCATTATATCTCGCCCGAGCAGGCGAAAGGCTCCAAGATTGACTACCGGACGGACATTTACTCGCTGGGCGTTGTGATGTACGAAATGCTCACCGGCAAGCTGCCGTTCGAGGGCGAAACGGCCCTGCAGGTTGTCATGCAGCACCTGAACGCTGTACCGCTCACGCCGAGTGAGCTTATGCCCGGCATCCCCAAGGGCCTAGATGAGATTGTGATGCACGCCATGTGCGCGAACATCAACAAGCGATATGCTTCGGCGGAAGCGCTGTACGCGGATTTGGAGCAGCTCAAGAACGATGCACAGACGCGGTTCGGCTATGCCTATACGGATGACGAAGCGGGTGAAACACAGGTCATCGGCCGCGACGTGCAGCGTGCGGCACGCCGTACAGCCGCGCAGGAACAAGCGGCGCACGCGGCTGCGCAGCGGCGTGAGACCGCCACAGCGGTGCGTGAGCCGGAAGGCTTTTTTGAGCGCTTGGCTGAGCGGCCGGGACTGGCCGCGGGCATCGCGGTGGCAGTCGTGGCGGTGATTGCACTGGTAGTGGTCGGTCTGTTGATTGCCACGGGCGGCAATGGCGAGGAAAAGCTGACGGTGCCGTCGCTTGTCGGGCAGACAATCGACGACGTGATGGCTGATTCGACTTATACCGGTCAGTTTACCATTCAGGAGGCCGCGGAACGGCAGGAATCCGATCGGCCGGTCGGTGAGATTCTGGAACAGGACCCTGAACCGGGAACCAAGGTTACAAAAGGCGCGATTATCACGCTGACCGTATCTGCGGGCGGCGATAATGTCAGCGACACGTATAAGATCATTGACTTCAAGGGCCGCACGCTGGAATATGCACAGACCATGTTGGACGAGCATGGCGTCAGCTATCAGACGCAGGAGGAATACAGTGATGAGGTCGAAGCGGGCAAAATCACCCGCACCGATCCCGCTGCTGGAGAAGAACTGGAAAAAGGCGCGACGCTGACCATCTACCTGAGCAAGGGCAAGGAAGAGAAGAAGGCCACGGTGCCCAATCTGTATGGCCTGTCGCAGAGCGCTGCGGAGAAGGCGCTGACGGATAAGGGACTGGTGCTCGGATCGGTTGATCAGGTGGAAAGCTCCGCGTCCGTTGGTACGGTTGTCTGGCAGTCGGTGAGCAAGGACACGGAGGTCAGCCAAGGAACCGCGGTCAACATTCAGATTTCCAAGGGTAAGAGCGAGCAGCCCACCACACCGGATGATTCGGATCAGGAAGAAAAGCCGGATACCGGCGGTGAGAGCAGCGGCGGCAATGGCGGCAGCACGCAGGAGCCGACCACACCGACCACCGGTTCTGCAACCGTCCCGGTGACGCTGCCGGATAATACGGATATGGCTCATGTGGTCATTTCGGTGGATGGCGTGGTGCAGTATGACGAGACGCATGAGACCAGTCTGGGCAGCATTTCAGTACCGTTGACCAGCACGCCCGGACAGCATGAGGTTACGGTCAGCGTGGACGGTGTATCCAGCTCGCAGACCTATACGTTCAGCTGACGGGAGGGGCGAAGGTTTGATCGAAGGGATCATTCTCAAAGGCATCGGCGGGTTCTACTATGTGGACACCGCCGAAGGCCTGATTGAGTGCAAGGCGCGCGGGCGCTTTCGGAAAACGGTGGGCAAGCCCATCGTGGGAGACCGCGTGACGCTCGAAATTCAGCCGGAGGACGGTACGGGCTATCTGCTCGACATTGCGCCGCGCAAAAACAGTCTGGTGCGGCCCGCGGTGGCCAATCTTGACCTGCTGGTGGCAGTCGCCTCGGCCGCGCCGCCTGTGACCGACCCGTTTTTGATTGACAAGGTGACGGCGATTGCGGTGCACAAGGAGATCGGCGCATTGGTGGTCATCAATAAAACGGACGAAAATCCGGGAGACGAGCTGTTTGAAACCTATCAGAAAAGCGGCATTGATGTGCTGCGCGTCAGCGCACTGACCGGCGATGGTATCGACGCGCTCAAAGAGCGTTTGCGTGGGCGGGTGACTGCCTTCGCGGGCAATTCTGGCGTGGGCAAGTCAAGCGTGCTGAACCGCATCGACCCGCAGTTCGGTGCGGCGGTCGGCGCGATTTCCGACCGCATCGGACGCGGCAAGCATACCACGCGGCACGTCGAGCTGCACCCGATTGCGGGCGGCGGGTATATTGCGGATACCCCCGGCTTTTCCTCGTTTGAAACCGAGCAGATGGATCTGGTGCTGGCGGAGGATCTGCAATATGCGTTTCCTGAGTTTGCACCCTATCTGGGTCAATGTCAGTTTACCGGCTGCGCCCATGTAAAAGAAAAGGGCTGCGCGGTGCTGGCAGCGGTCGAAGCAGGGGAAATTGCCAGAAGCCGCCATGAAAGCTATGTGAAGCTGTACGACAGCGTAAAGGATTTGAAGCAATGGGAGATTTCCAAGGGCGGCACGCGCTGATTTTTGCAGCCGCGCCTGAAACCGAATATGGTTACATCCGCGCGTTTCTGGCCGAGCACCCGGATGCGCTCATTGCCTGTGCGGACGGCGGTCTGCGCCATGCGCGCGCGCTTGGACTGCATCCGGATTTTATGATTTCAGACTGCGATTCCATGCCGGAGATCGAGGGTGCGGAGGTCATTCGCCTGAAACCGGAAAAGGATGACACGGATACGCAGGGCTGTCTGCGTGAGGTGTTTCGCCGCGGCTGCACCGAGGCGACGCTCGTCTGTGCGACCGGCGGACGCATCGACCACATGCTGGCCAACCTGTCGCTGCTGGAAGAAGCATATGCCATGGGCGGGCATCTGACCGTGCTCGATCGGCAAAACCGCATCGTTTTGCATGAGGGCGGCTGCCGGAAATTCAAAATGCCGGCGGCGTACCGCTATTTCTCCATTGTGCCGCTGGATGCTGTGCTGCATGGCGTGACGATTGAAAATGCAAAATACCCGCTGCGTGACGCAACGATCACGCGCGCGGGCATGATCACCATTTCCAACGAGGCTGCGGCAAACGAGGTTGTTACAGTTGAAATCCGGGACGGGCGTGCGCTCGTCGTCTTTTCGCGCGACTTTGACCGCGCTTTGTGAAATATCCACACCAAAACCGCCCAAACCGGCGGTTTTTTCTATTCTTCTGTTTTGCAGTTTTGCAGGCGCGGACTTGCAAAAATAAACCGGCAGGCATATAATAAAACCATAGAGAGACGAAAAGGGAGTGCTGAGCAGTGGCATTGAAACCGATTTCCAGAATCGCGGCGGGGGTACAGGCATCGACGACGCTTGTCATCGACTCGCTGTTCAAGCAGATGAAGGCAGAAGGCAAGGATGTGGTCGGCTTTGGCGCGGGCGAGCCGGATTTTCCGACTCCGGAGCACATCAAGCAGGCAGGTATCGAAGCGATTGAGAACAACCAGACCCGCTATACACCGGCAGCCGGCCTGATGGAGCTGCGCGAGGCAGCGTGCTACCGACTGAAGGCAGATTTCGGTCTGGACTATGAGCCGAAGCAGATTGTCGTAGCTTCGGGCGCGAAGCACTCGGTTTATATCGCGCTGATGACGCTGTGCAACCCGGGCGATGAGGTCGTCATCGCGGCGCCCTACTGGGTCAGCTATTCGGAAATGGTACAGCAGGCGGGCGCGGTGCCGGTGATTGTGACGGCGGAAGAAGAGCAGGATTTCAAGATTACCGCGGCGCAGCTGGAAGCGGCTATTACGGACAAAACCAAGGTGTTTATGCTCAACTCGCCCTGCAATCCGACGGGCATGGTTTATACCCGCGAGGAGCTGGAAACGATTGCGGAGGTCTGCTGCCGCAAGAACATCTATGTTATCGCGGATGAAATCTACTGCAATCTGGTCTATGACGACATTGAGTTTGTCTCCTTCGCATCGCTGAATGAGGATGTGAAGAACCGCACCATCATCGTCAACGGCGTATCCAAGAGCTACGCGATGACCGGCTGGCGCATCGGTTACAGCGCTTCCAACCCGGAACTCGCGCGCGTGATGAGCAATTATCTGAGCCATTCGACTTCTGCCCCCTCGACCATTTCGCAGTATGCAGCGATTGTGGCGCTCAAGGGTCCGCAGGAGGATATGCAGGTGATGAAGAAGGCGTTCGAGGCGCGCCGCGACCATTTGGTTGAGCGCATGAACCGCATCGAAGGTGTTTCCTGCATCAAGCCGCAGGGCGCGTTCTATGTTATGATGAACATGAAGAACTTCCTTGGCAAGACCATGTACGGCAGAAAAATCGAGAGTGCGGAGGATTTTGCGCAGCTCTTCCTTGAAAAGGGCTTGGTTGCGACCGTGCCGTGCACTGCGTTTGCTGCGCCGGGCTTTGTCCGCTGGAGCTATGCGACCTCGCTGGCGGAGATTGACAAGGGCCTTGACCGGCTGGAGGAGTTCATCAAGAACGCGTAAAATGAACCATATCAAAAGGACGTGCAAAAGCACGTCCTTTTGTTGTATCAAAGTGGCGAAAGCAGCGGCAGCAGAAGCCGGTATTCGGTGAATTCTCCGCAGGTGTATACTTGCTTGAGCTTGAAGCCGAAGTGAAGATACATCGGCACGTTTTCGCGCGACAGTGTCTCGAGCGCAATTGCCGGATAGCCCTGCGCGGCGGCGTGCTCAATAGCACCTTCCAGCAGCTCTCGCGCAATGCCGGTACCGCGGTAGGGCTTTGCCACCGCAAACTGCGCGATATAATACGGTCGGCCGCAATAGCGCTTGTACCAGTTTGCGCTGTGTACCGCCAAAACCGGACGGCTGTTGCGCATAATTTGCGTAAGCAGAGAATTGGGGATGTCTCGCAGTACGCGGCTGTGACGCAGAGCATAGAAAAACTGCCCAATAGGGCCGAAGCGGGACAGGCGGCGCGGGTCTGCGCCGACGAGCGCGCCAGCCAGTGAGCCGTCCGGTGCATCGCATACGAATACATCCCCGCGGGAGAAAAAGTAGTTTTGTCCAAGGCTGAGAACGGTCGGACCGATTTTTCGGGCGGTTTCCGGGTCAATGCCGGAAAACTGCTGCTGCAATTCCTGTTTTTCGTAAAACTGGTCAAACATCAGCGCGGCCAGCGCCGCGCGGTCCTCCTGCCGGGCTTTTCGCATGCCGCGCACCTCCTGTATCCCTTGCTGCCCTGATGATAGCATGTGTTTTCACATCCGTCAAGCGACAGGGCGGGGCGGCGTGTCAAATACACGGGGCAGGGTGGGAAA
>DYCA01000018.1:29502-30720 GCA_019418305.1 Clostridiales bacterium | reverse complement strand
CGGCGACGCGTGGCAGTCCGCGGGGAAAGCCAACCGAACCTCAAGCCGCAAGATTAACTCGGCCTGCCGTCACTTCTATTTTGATGAAACAACCGAAGGGTTTTGTAAATAAGGAGTATTTTTTTTGGAAGCATCCGATAAACCGAAAAAAAAGAACCAGCCGCCGCAAAAGCCACGGCTCATCAACACCAAATGGGTGGCGACCATCATGCCGGTCAGCTTTGTGCTGTCGGTTGTGATGAGCTATATGTCGAATGAGGCGCTCAATAGCGCGGGTACAATTTTGTCCTTTGTGGTGCTGTTTTTCTTTATCGCATTGGGCATAGTATTTGATATGATTGGCATTGCCGCCGCATCCGCGACCGAGAAAGAATTTCATTCGATGGCGGCGCATCGCGTGCGCGGCGCGAAGGAAGCGGTGTGGATGACCCGCAACGCGGAAAAGGTGTCGAGTATCTGCAACGACGTGGTCGGCGATATCTGCGGCATTATTTCCGGTGCAACCGGTGCGCTGATTGTCGCCAATATCACAGCTGGAATGAACGGTGTGAAAGTGGTGTTGGTGTCGCTTTTGGTGACCGGTTTGATTTCTGCGATGACAATCGGCGGCAAAGCGGCCGGCAAAGGCGTGGCGATTGCGTTCAGCAGCCGGGTGCTGGCTATTTGCGGACGGGTGTTGTCCGTGCTGCCGTTTTCGCTGGACAGCAAGAGATAGAAAAATGCTTCCTTGGTGGGAATGATGTTATGAAGAGATACGGGATTCTGGACAATATCACAAGCCCCGCAGACTTGCGCGGATTGTCTTATGATACCTTGGGGGTGCTGTGCGCCTCTTTGCGCGAGTTCATCGTCGATTCGGTTTCACGTACCGGCGGCCATCTGGCTTCCAACTTGGGCGTTGTCGAGCTGGCTGTCGCACTGGAGCGAGAGTTCGATTCCACACGTGACCGCATCATCTATGACGTGGGACACCAGAGCTATGTTCATAAAATTTTAACCGGCCGCCGTGACCGCTTTGATACATTGCGACAGTACGGCGGTCTTTCCGGTTTTATGAAGCCGGAGGAGAGCGTCACCGACCCCTGCGTGACCGGACATGCTTCGGATTCGGTATCGGTTGCGCTGGGCATGGCGCATGCTCGCACGCTTAAAAACCAGAAATACCATGTGGTTGCCGTTATCGGTGACGGTGCGCTGACAGGCGGCATGGCTTATGAG
>DYCA01000018.1:21721-29492 GCA_019418305.1 Clostridiales bacterium | reverse complement strand
GCTTATGAGGCGCTCAGCAACGCAGGAACGTCGGGCGAACCGCTTCTGGTGGTGCTCAACGACAATAACATGTCGATTGCAAAGAATGTCGGCGGGCTGAGCCGGCATTTGTCGCGTCTGCGCGTTAGTCCGCGCTATCTGCATACCAAAGCAAGGGTGAAGGAGCGCTTGGCGCGGATTCCGGGCGGCGGCGCGGTATCGCGCGGTATTTCACGCATGAAAGCGCGTATGAAAAGGCTGCTGCTGCCGACCTCTCTGTTTGAGCAGATGGGATTTATCTACCTCGGGCCGGTGGATGGGCATGACTTAAAAAGCGTGTGTGAGCTGCTTGCACAGGCGAAGAAAATCAAAAAGCCGGTTTTACTGCATGTGATGACGCAAAAGGGCCGCGGTTATGCGCCCAGCGAGCGTGAACCGGAAAAGTATCACGGTGTTTCGCCGTTTGACCCGCTGACCGGTGCGTTCAAGGCGGCGAAGAAAGAGGATTTTTCCGCCTGTTTTGGGCGCGAAATGTGCGCTTTTGCGGAAAAGGATGCGCGTATTTGTGCGATTACGGCGGCGATGCCGTCTGGTACAGGATTGACACGCTTCGCCTCCCGCTTTCCGGATCGTTTTTTTGACGTTGGTATTGCGGAAGAGCATGCGGTGGCTATGGCGGCCGGCATGGCGGCACAGGGACTGGTGCCGGTGGTGGCGATGTACTCCACTTTCCTGCAGCGCGCATACGATCAGCTCGTGCATGATGTGGCGATTGAAGGGCTGCATGTTATATTCTGCGTAGACCGCGCAGGTATTGTCGGCGCGGACGGCGCAACACATAATGGCGTGTTGGACGTGGCGTTTTTGCGCTCGATACCGGGGATAAAGATATTTTGTCCGTCGAATTTTGCTGAGCTGCGCAGCATGATGTCGCACGCGCTCTATCATGAAAGCGGGCCGGTGGCCATCCGCTATCCGCGCGGCGGCGAGGGTGCTTTCCGAAAGGATACTGCGGGCGAGACGATTGCCTGTGTGCGGGAGACGGCCGGTCATACCGTGACGCTGCTGACCCATGGCGTCATGGTCAATGAAGCAATCGCCGCAGCGGACATTCTGGAGAGCAAGGGCGTGCACGCGCAGATATACAAAGTCAATGAAATCGGAAACGGGCTGGCGGATGCGTTCCGCGAGCGGGAGCAAGAACTGTCCGGCTGGTGCGTGGTGGTCGAGGATGTTGTGGAAAGCGGCAGCCTGGGTGAATGGGTCGCTGCTCATCAGGGCGGCCGGGTAGACCGGCTGAACACCGGCGACCGGTTCCTGCCGCACGGCGGCGTAAACGAGCTGTATCGGCATTGCGGCATCGACGCGGAAGGCATCGCTTCGTTTGTCATCAAAAACCGAAAGGGAAAGGAAAACGACCTTGGCTAAAAAACGTTTGGATGTATTGCTGTTTGAAAAAGGGCTTTGTCCTTCGCGGGAGCGCGCAAAAACCGCGATTATGGAAGGTATTGTCTATATTGCGGGCCAGAAAGCCGGCAAAGCGGGCGATATGGTGGATGAAAACGCCGAGCTGGAAGTACGAGGAAACGAAAATGCCTTTGTCTCCCGCGGCGGCAAGAAAATCGAGAAGGCACTCGACTACTTCGCCATTGACCCGGCAGGACTGGTTGTAATGGACGTGGGTGCGTCCACCGGCGGGTTCACCGATTGCCTGCTGCGTCGCGGCGCGGTCAAGGTATATTCCATCGACGTCGGTTACGGGCAGCTTGCATGGAGTCTGCGGCAGGACCCGCGTGTCAAGTGCATGGAGCGCACCAATATCCGGTATGTGACGCCGGATATGCTGGAGGAAACGCCGTCTCTGTGCGTGATTGACGTGTCGTTTATCTCGCTGCGGCTGGTGCTGCCGGTCGTTTCCGGTCTGCTGACCGAGGACGGTCGCGTGGCGTGTCTGATTAAACCGCAGTTTGAAGCGGGAAAGGGCAAGGTCGGCAAAAAAGGCGTGGTGCGTGAGCCGGAAATCCATCTGGAAGTTCTGGAACAGTTCGTGGAAAACGCGCATACAGCGGGTTTTGTCGTGCGCGACGTTACGTTCTCGCCCATCAAGGGGCCGGAGGGGAATATCGAGTTTTTGGGCTACTTATGGAAGCAGGGCGAGGATAGTGTGCCCGACCTGCGCGAGGTTGTGCGGCAGGCACATGAAGAATTGGATGGCTGAGACAGAAATGAAGCGCTTTTTTATCTATCCCAACATGCGAAAAGAGGGCGCATACGCTGTGCTGCCGCAGGTCTGTGACCAGCTGCAGCGAGAGGGCGTCCGTTTGATGCTGCCCATGCAGCTGCGGTCAGCCGCACTGGACCTAAGCGGTGTGGATTATATGGAAACCGGCTCTGCGGTACAGTTTGCTGATTTGGCGGTTGTGCTGGGCGGCGACGGGACTATGTTGCGTCTGGCGCGTGTGGCCGCGCAGCAGGAGTTGCCCATGCTGGGCATCAATGTCGGCCATGTCGGCTTTATGACCGAGCTGGAGCCGGGCGAGTTGGGCGAGATGGAAAAGCTCTTCAGCGGAGAGTATTCGATTGACAGCCGGATGATGCTGCATGTCGCCGTATTTCGTCAGGGGCGGGTGGTCTATGAAAATGACGCGCTCAATGATATCGTGCTGGCAAAAGGCACGGCGTTTCGCGTGGTGCGCGTGCGTATTTCGGCGGACGATGAGGATGTGACGCACTTTAATGGCGACGGTTTGATTGTCGCCACACCGACCGGGTCGACCGCTTACGGTTTGTCCGCGGGCGGTCCGGTGATTGAGCCGAGTGCGGAAAATCTGGCTGTTATTCCAATTTGCGCGCATGCGCTTGCGGCAAAGGCGTTTGTGTTTGCACCGGAGCGGCGCATTGCACTTTCTGCGGCCTGTGAGGGTGGAAGCGAAGTGTTTCTCTCGGCGGACGGCGGACAGGGCTTTGCCATTCGGCCGGATGACCGGGTAGAGATTACGCGTTCGCCGCTGCGCACTCGTCTGGTGCGGCTGAAGGGAATCAGCTTCTATAAAATTTTGCAGAAAAAGCTCTGACAGGGGGCGCGAATATGAAATTTCAAAGACAGGCGAAAATACTTGAACTGATTGACCGGTTTGAGATAGAGACGCAGGAGGAGTTAACCGACCACCTGCGAGCATTCGGCTACAATACGACGCAGGCTACGGTTTCGCGTGACATCAAGGAGCTGCGGCTGATAAAGTCGCTTTCTGCGGAAACCGGCAAATATAAATATACTGCGGCGACCGGCGGGGCGGCGGACAGCTTCACCACTCGTCTGCGCAACATCTTTCGCGAATGCGTCACTGAGATTTCCGCTGCACAGAACATGGTGGTCATCAAAACGCTGCCCGGACTGGGACAGGCGGCCGCGATGGCGATTGACGCGATGCGCGCCTCGGATGTAGTCGGCACGCTCGGCGGAGACGATACGGTGTTTGCCGTTATGCGCGACAACGAGAGCGCGGCGCGTTTTTGCCAGCAGGCACAGGACATTTTAAAGTAAGCAGAGGAGGAAGCGGCGATGCTGCAATTACTCCATATTGAAAATATCGCAGTGATTGAGCGGGCGGACATCGAGCTGGAGAATGGGTTGACCGTGCTGTCCGGCGAAACCGGCGCAGGCAAATCGATTGTCATTGACTCGATTGGCGCAATTCTCGGCAAGCGGGTCAGCCGCGATTTGGTGCGCGCGGGTGCACAGAAGGGTTTTGTCAGCGCGGTGTTCACCGGGTGAATATGAAGCCGGTATCGGCTGCCGTACTGCGGCAGCTTGCGCCTTATCTGATTGATATTCACGGCCAGAACGACGGTCAGAAGCTGCTGGATGAACAGCATCATATTGACTATCTGGACGGATATGCGGGACTGGATGCGCTGCTGGCGCAGTATCGGCCCAAATATCAGGCGCTGCTTGCACTGCGGCGGGAGATCACTGCGCTTGAAACCGGTGAGCAGGAGCGCCTGCAGCGCATCGACATGCTCTCTTTTCACAAGGAGGAGATTGAGCAGGCGGCGCTGCAGCCCGATGAGGATGAAACGCTTGCCCAGCGCAAGGCGTATTTTGACCACGCGGGCAAGATTGCGGGTGCGCTGGAGCAGGTGCGGCTTGCGCTGAACGGAGACGATGAGGTCGGCGGCGCGTGCGCACTGCTCGACCAGGCAGCGGCGGAGCTGGCCGGGCTGCATGAGGTATCCGAGGCGTTCGATGCGATGGCGGAACAAGCAGAGGAGCTGCGGCTGCTCGCGGCTGACCTGCGGGACAGCGTCACAAGCCGCAGCGACAATCTGGATTTTTCCTCGGCTGAGCGAGAATGGGTGGAGCAGCGGCTCGACCTGATTTATCGGCTTAAGCAGAAATACGGCGGCACACTAGAAGAGATTGCCGCCTACTATGAGCGAATCACCTCAGAGCTTGAGACGCTGGCCGATTCCGATAATCGACGGGAGGAGCTGCGAGAGCAATACCGTGCAGAGCTGACCGAGGCGAAACGGCTGGCCGGTCAGATTTCGGAGAAACGGCGGGCAGCGGCCACCCGTTTGGAAAAGGAAATCGTGCGGGAACTGTCCGAACTAGATATGGACAAGGTTAAAATGCGTGTAGCGGTGCACACAGGTGTAAAGCTGGCGGCGCATGGCTTTGACACGGTGACGTTTGAAATCTCGGTCAACCCCGGCGAACCGGAAAAACCCTTATCCAAGGTTGCGTCGGGCGGTGAGCTGAGCCGTATCATGCTGGCACTCAAAAACGTCTTGACGGCGGGCGAAGATGTTGGTATGCTGATTTTTGACGAGATAGATACCGGCGTTTCCGGCCATGCCGCACAGCAAATTGCGCGCAAGCTGTCCGCGATAGCTAAGAAAAAGCAGACGCTGTGCGTCACGCACCTGCCGCAGATTGCAGCGATGGGTGACCATCATCTGCGCATTTCCAAATCCGTGCGCGACGGACGCAGCTATACCGATGTTCGGCCGATGGATCGGGCGCAGCGCGTGGACGAGATTGCGCGGCTGCTGTCCGGTGAGCAGATTTCGGATGCGGCGCGCCGTAATGCCGAAGAGCTGCTGGAGTTGGCAGGGCAGGAGGGCTGAAGATGGTCATTATCGACGAGCGGTATAAGGAACGCGCCCCGTGAAAGGACGCACGGAGTAAACGGATGAAATAAACGAAATAAATGCGGGAGAAACTTACATGACACTTTACGAAGAACTCAAAGCGCGCGGGCTGATCGCGCAGGTGACCAATGAGGAAGAAATCAGCGAAATGATAAACAACGGCAAGGCCACCTTCTACATTGGCTTTGACCCGACGGCAGACAGCCTGCATGTCGGACACTTTATGGCGCTGTGCCTGATGAAGCGCTTGCAGATGGCGGGCAACAAGCCGATCGCGCTCATTGGTGGCGGCACGGGTATGGTCGGCGATCCCTCCGGCCGCACGGACATGCGCTCGATGATGACGGTCGAGACCATCCAGCACAACTGTGACTGCTTTAAGAAGCAGATGGAACGCTTTATCGACTTTGGCGAAGGCAAGGCCATGATGCTCAATAACGCCGACTGGCTGATGAAGCTCAATTATATCGAGCTGCTGCGCGAGGTTGGCGCATGCTTCTCTGTTAATAACATGCTGCGCGCGGAGTGCTATAAGCAGCGCATGGAGAAGGGCCTGAGCTTCCTTGAATTTAACTATATGATTATGCAGTCGTACGACTTCTACTACATGTTCCAGCACTACGGCTGCAACATGCAGTTCGGCGGCAACGACCAGTGGAGCAACATGCTCGGCGGCACTGAGCTTATCCGCCGCAAGCTGGGCAAGGATGCGCACGCCATGACCATTACGCTGCTGCTCAACTCCGAGGGCAAGAAAATGGGCAAGACTGCGGCAGGTGCAGTATGGCTCGACCCGAATAAGACCTCGCCCTATGACTTCTTCCAGTACTGGCGCAATGTGGACGATGCAGACGTACTCAAGTGCATCCGTATGCTGACCTTCCTGCCGCTCGAGCAGATTGAAGAGATGGATAGCTGGGAAGGCGCGCAGCTGAACAAGGCAAAGGAAATTCTCGCCTATGAGCTGACCGAGCTGGTGCACGGCAAGGAAGAGGCGGACAAGGCGATGGAAGCGGCTAAGAGTATTTTTGTCGGCGGCGGCGCAAGTGAAAACATGCCCACAACGACGCTGACCGATGCGGACTTTGCCGATGGTCAGATTGGCGTGCTGACGCTGTTGGTCAAGTGCGGCCTTGCCGCCTCGAACGGCGAGGCGCGTAAGCTCGTGCAGGGCGGCGGCGTGTCTATTGACGGCGAAAAGATTGCCGACTTCAAGACGATGCTCGACAAGGACTTCTTTGCGCAGGAGCGCATGGTCAAAAAGGGCAAAAAAACCTTCCATAAGGTTATGTTGGGTTAAACCGAACCGGAATGAAAAGGCGCTGCGGCTGCAATGGCCGCAGCGCCTTGCTGTTTGTATGACGGGGGATAATATATCAAAAAGCGGCGAAAGCCGGCCTTGCGCATTGTTTCGCGGTGTATTATAATGGTACAAGATTTTTTGTGATGAGGAGCACGGTATGAAGCGACTTTTTGCAGTATTTTTGCTGCTTTTTGGATTGACAGGCTGCGCAGGACGGCCGTCAAGCTACACGACGGACTTTTTTGCAATGGACACGTTTATGTCGGTTTCTGTGTATGGCAGTGATGAGGACAGCGCACAGCAGGCTGCCGTAGCTTGTGAGCAGGAGGTCAATGCACTGGAGCCTGCATTGTCCCGCACGCGGGAGGACAGTGACCTGTATCGCTTGAATCATGCCAACGGCGCCGCGTGTGAGGTCAGCGAGGATACTTATGCGGCAATTGAAGCGGCGGTGCAGTATGCTGAATGGACCGGAGGTGCATTTGACCCCACCATGGCGCCGCTGACCGATTTGTGGGGCATCAATACGGAAAACGCGCATGTGCCGGCGCAGGCGGAAATTGACGAGGCGCTGTCCCATGTGGGCTATAAGAACATCAAACTGCTCGGGGACAATCAGGTGCAGTTGCTGGGTGGTGCGCAGCTCGATTTGGGCGGCATCGGCAAGGGCTTTGCAACCGACGCTGTGTTCGCATTGCTCACGCAGCAGCCGGAGGGGGCGGCCACCGGCGCACTGGTGCAGCTCGGCGGCAACATCGGCGCATTCGGAGAGAACCCGGCACGCAACGGCGGCAACTGGGTGGTCGGTGTTGCCGACCCGGACAACAATGCGGAGTTTGTGGCAACGGCCGAGGTGCGGAATGCTTCGGTTGTCACTTCGGGCGACTATGAACGCTATTTTGAGCAGGACGGCAAGCGATATCATCATATTTTCGACCCCAAGACTGGCTATCCGGCGGATACCGGTTTGCGCAGTGTGACGGTGATAGACGAAAACTCCACCCGTGCAGACGCGCTGACAACCGCGCTGTTTGTCATGGGGCTGGACGATGGACTGGCGTTCTGCGCGGAAAACGACATCGCAGCAGTGTTTATTACTTCGGATAAGCAGATTTATACCACAGATGCGGTTGCTTCGGCCTGCACCTATACCTTCCTCGGAGAGAAAAAGGGGTATACAGATGTGCAGTAGGCTCAAATGGGGGGACTTTGTCATCATCGGTATTGTGCTGCTGCTGGCAGCGGCGCTGACCGCGGTGCTTGCCGCAGGAACGCAAGGCGACCGGTTGTATGCCGAAATCTGGCAGGATAATCAGCTGGTCGAGCGTGTCGCTT
>DYCA01000018.1:17657-21711 GCA_019418305.1 Clostridiales bacterium | reverse complement strand
GACTGATGATACCGACCGCACCATTGACTTGGACGGGCATAATGTGATTGTGCTGTCCGGCAAAAGCGCGCGCATGGAGTCAGCGGACTGCCGCGATCAGGTTTGTGTGCGCACGGGTACGCTGACGCGGGCGGGACAGGTTGCGGTTTGTCTGCCCAATCGCGTGGTGCTGAAAATTGTAGGCGAGACGGGTGAGATTGATGCAATCGTGTCGTAACGGAAAGGACGAGAGACGATGAAAGCAAAAAGGCTGACACTTTGCGGTATGCTGACCGCGCTGGCGGTCGTGCTGTCGCTCGTCGAGCGTCTGTTTCCGCTCGATGCGGTTGTTCCGGTGCCGGGGGTCAAGCTCGGCCTTGCCAATGTGGTGACGCTGTTCGCGCTCACGCGGCTGTCCGTGCGGGACGCGCTGGCGGTGCTGCTGTGCCGCGTGGCGCTGTCCAGTCTGCTCATGGGCAGCGTGACCGCATTTTTGTTTTCGCTGTTCGGCGGCCTGCTGTCGCTGGCGGCTATGTGGCTGCTGCTGCGCGCAGAGGGACGGTTCTGCTCGCTTTTAGGGGTGAGCGTCGCGGGCGCGGCGGCGCACAACATCGGGCAGATTATTGCGGCGGTGATTTGGATGCAGACCGGCGCGGTGGTGGCGTATCTGCCGTTTCTGCTGGTAATGAGTGTGCCGCTTGGTCTTGTGACCGGACTGACCTGCTCGGTTGTATTATCTCATATGCAAAAAATTGATTTTAACGTATAAAAAAGCGAAACGCCTCCTATACTAACGGCAAATACACAAGGAGGAAATGCAATGAAAAGGCTTATCGCTTTGCTTGCCGCGCTGACGATGGTGTTTGCCTGCGGCTGCTCCAACACGGCGGACGAAACCAACCAGAACGGCACGGACAATAACGTGACCGAGGACCAGAACAATGACGGCGTGGTCGATAACGGCAATACCGTCGGCGACGACATTGAGAATGGTATGGACAATGTGGGTGATGCCGTGGAGAACGGCATGGATAATGCCGGAAATGCAATTGATAACGGCATGGACAAAGTCGGCGATGCGGTAACGGGCAACGATAAGGGAACGACAACCGGTACGGCGGATACCGGCGCGGACACCAATCCCAAAACAATCAATCCGTAAGGGAGCGGGGCTTGCAAAAGCGGCATGGCAAAATCGCCATGCCGCTTTGCCTTTGCAGCGCGCAGCTATGCCAAAAACCAAGGGCGCGGAAGCCGTCGATTGATGCGCTTTGCGCCTTGCACCGCGCGATGCGCTGTGATAAAATATTCCTATCATGGGCTAAAATGTCCATCAAGGAAGTTGGAGTGAACAAAATGGATTATAACCGTTTGGCGGAACTGCTGTTCCCGCATATCAATACTACGCCGGAGGAAATCGAGGCGCGCTATCCCAAACGCACGCTGCCAGAGGGCGCAAAGGTGACCCGTATGGGTCCCAGCCCCACGGGGTTTATGCATCTGGGTAATCTGTACGGCGCGCTGGTGGACGAGCGTCTGGCGCATCAGTCGGACGGCGTGTTCTATCTTCGTATCGAGGATACGGACAAAAAGCGTGAGGTCGAGGGCGGCGTGCGCACCATTATCGAGGTGTTCCGCGCATTCGGCCTGAATTTTGACGAGGGCGCAACGCTTGAGGGCGACAACGGTGCATACGGTCCGTACCGTCAGAGTCAGCGCGCGGAAATTTACCAGACCTTTGTCAAGAGTCTGGTGCAGCGCGGCATGGCCTATCCGTGCTTCTGCACGGAGGAGGAGCTCGCCGCAGCGCATGCCCAGCAGGAGGCCAACAAGGAGAATTTCGGCTATTACGGCAAATATGCCGTCTGGCGTGACCGCCCGATGGAGGATATTGAGGCAGAACTCGCCAAGGGTACGCCCTATGTCGTGCGTTTCCGCTCGGAGGGCAGCATTGAGAATAAGATTCGGCACGAGGACCTTGTCAAGGGCAAGATGGAGGTTACCGAGAACGATCAGGATATCGTCATCCTCAAGTCGGACGGTATTCCGACCTATCACTTCGCGCATGTGGTGGACGACCATCTGATGGGTACGACCGTAGTCGTGCGCGGCGAGGAGTGGCTGGCAACTCTGCCGGTACATTTGCAGCTGTTCCGTGCGATGGGCTGGAAGGCCCCGAAGTATGCACACACCGCGCAGCTGATGAAAATTGACCCGGAAACCGGCGGCAAGCGCAAGCTGTCCAAGCGCAAGGACCCCGAACTTGCACTGACCTTCTATGAGCAGGAGGGCTATCCGGTGCCGGCAGTGCTCGAGTACCTGATGACGCTGCTCAACTCCAACTTTGAGGAGTGGCGGCGTGCCAACCCCGATTTACCGATGAACGATTTCCCGTTCTCGACCAAGAAGATGAGCGGCTCGGGCGCGCTGTTTGACATTGAGAAGCTGCACGACGTTTCCAAGAACGTCATCTCGCGTATGTCGGCCGACATGGTATATGACTATATTGCGGCGTGGAGTGCGGAAAATGACAAGCCGTTCCACGATCTGATTACGCGCGACCCGGCCTTCTCCAAGGCATATCTCGCCATCGGCCGCGGCGGCAAGAAGCCGCGCAAGGATTTGGCGCTCTGGTCGGATGCGAAGGGTTACATGGACTTTATGTTCGACGAGCTGTTCCAGCCGGACTACACCATGCCGGAGCGCGTGTCTGCGGAGGATGCCAAGGCGATTCTCGCGGATTTTGCGCAGATGTTTGACGAAAACGATACGCCGGATGGCTTCTTTGAAAAGATGAAGCAGATTGCGTCGGCACACGGCTATGCTGCGGATACCAAGGCATACAAGGCTGATCCGTCCGCGTACAAGGGCGCGGTAGGCGATGTTTCCATGGTGGTTCGTGTGGCGGTTGCTGGACGGCAGAACGCGCCTGATTTGCAGACGGTCATGGGCATTCTGGGCCGCGACAAGGTGCTGGAACGTTTGGAACGCTGCGTAAAGACGCTTTAATTCGGCTTTTGGGGGAAGAAAAACGCTATGATGGAAAATGTAAATAACTTTTTGACCGAAATCATTGATGAGGATATTGCAGCCGGGCTGAACGAGCGCATCCATACCCGTTTCCCGCCTGAGCCGAACGGTTATCTGCACATTGGTTCGGCCAAGGCAATCTTTATCAACTGGTCGATTGGCAAAAAGTATAACGGCCTGTTTAACCTGCGCTACGACGACACCAACCCGGTCAAGGAGGACACCGAGTATGTTGACTCCATCTGGGAGGACATCAAATGGCTGACCGGTGAGGAGCCGTCCGGCGGTGTGTTCTATGGCTCGGATTACTTTGAGACCTGCTATGAGTGCGCAGTTGCGCTCATCAAGGATGGCAAGGCCTATGTGGACGACCTGACGCAGGAGGAAATGCGCGCCTATCGCGGCACGCTGACCGAGCCGGGCAAGGAAAGCCCGTACCGGAACCGTTCGGTCGAAGAGAATTTGCAGCTGTTTGCAGACATGCGTGCGGGTAAGTTCGAGGATGGCTCCAAGACGCTGCGTGCTAAAATTGACATGGCAAGTCCGAATATGAATTTACGCGACCCCGCGATTTACCGCATCGTGCGCGCACATCACCATCGGCAGGGTGACAAGTGGTGCATTTATCCCTTATATGATTTTGCGCATCCGATTCAGGATGCCATCGAGGGCATTACGCATTCGCTGTGCTCGATTGAATTTGAAAACCACCGTCCGCTGTATGAGTGGGTCGTGGATAACTGCCCTCTGCCGCATCATCCCAAGCAGCGCGAGTTTGCGCGTCTGAACGTGACACATACAGTCATGAGTAAGCGTTATCTGCGCCAGCTGGTGTTTGAGAACCACGTCGAGGGTTGGGATGACCCGCGTATGCCTACGCTGTGCGCGCTGCGCCGCCGTGGCTACACGCCCAGCGCGATTCTGGATTTTGTGCAGCGTGCAGGCGTTGCCAAGGCGGATTCGCTGGTCGACATCAAGCTGCTGGAGCACTGCATCCGCGAGGCGCTGAACGAGACGGCACTTCGTCGCATGGCGGTCACCGAGC
>DYCA01000018.1:0-17647 GCA_019418305.1 Clostridiales bacterium | reverse complement strand
CTGGTCATCACCAATTATCCCGAGGACCAGTGCGAAGAGTTTGAGGTGCCCAACAATCCGCGCGACGAAGCCGCAGGGACGCGCAAGGTGCCGTTTACACGTGAGCTGTATATCGAGAAGAGCGACTTTGCCGAGGTTCCGCCTCCGAAGTTCCAGCGCCTCAAGCCGGAGGGTGAGGTGCGCCTGATGGGCGCCTATATCGTCCGCTGCAACGAGGTTGTCAAGGACGAAAACGGTGAAATTGTGGAGATTCGCTGCACGGCCGATTTGGAAACCGGCAACGGCATGCCCGCAGATGGCCGCAAGGTTAAGGGAACGATTCACTGGGTATCCGCTGCACATGCGCTGGATGCCGACCTGTACCTGTATGATAACCTGTTTACGCTGGAAAACGTGAACGATGTGCCGGAGGGAACGGATTATCTGGATTATCTCAATCCGGAATCGCTCAAGAAGCTGACGGGCTGCAAGTTGGAGCCGTCGCTGGGCGATGCCAAGGAGGGCGAACGCTTCCAGTTTGTCCGTATGGGCTACTACGTCAAGGATAGGGAAGATGGCCGCTTCAACCGTATCGTCACGCTCAAGGACAGCTTTGCCAAAACCCTGCAAAAGTAAGTTTTCCCTGAAATAGAAAAAGCCGCAGATGGAAACTCTGCGGCTTTTTTGTTTACCGTTTTGCTGTCTGTATGTAGGGGATATGGTTGTGGCGGACTATTTCTCGTCTGTGAGCAGAAAGCCTTTCTCCTGCAGTCCTTGTATCACACGGTCGAGCGTGGCCTCATCCGGCGCACGCAGCGTGTGCAGATGGATGCCGCCGGTTAAGTCACATAACGGGCGTGCTGCAGGTTTTTTCAGCTTTTCGCAGAACATATCGGCATCATAGCGGGAAAAAATATGCAGCGGGGCGCAGATTTGCCCATAAACCGAATGTTCGACTGTTACATCAAGCAGTGCGCCGCCTAAATCAACTATGGTGTACAGTTCTTCCAACAGACGCTCATCGCCATGTCGGCACACAACACGCCGCTCCGTATGGATAGGGGTAGAGGCGGCGGTCTCCAAAATATAACCGCGCGGTGTGGCTAACACAGAAAGCCCACCGGCACGCAGCAGTGCAACATCTCCGACGATGATTTGCCGGCTCACGCCGCATTGCGCAGCTAATGCGGTGGCGGAAAGCGGTTTTTGGGTCTGCATGAGCAGATGGGTGATTTTGATGCGCCGTTCAGCAGCGTTCATGATGCAGTCACTCCTTAGTATTCCTATCATAGCAAAAGAAAAAGGACTATGCAAGCATAGTCCTTGAAATTGGCTTATCTCAGCCCAGCAGATAGATGTTTGCGTACTGCACGCCAAGCTCATATGCGCGGTCATGCGAAGAAACGAAAACGTCAATCTTGTTGTCCTTGATGGCCCCGCCAGTGTCCTCTGCAATGAATACGCCGTAACCTTCAATATAAACGCGGCTGCCCAGCGGAATTATCGACGAATCTACAGCAATCGTGCGGCCCTCGGTCGGAGTCGTACCGGAAGCAGTCTTTGCACCGGCAACGCCGTTGCAGAGCTCACAGGGACAATAGAAGGTCAGCTTGTAGTTGCCCAGCGCCGTCGAATTATTTTTGATGGCATCGGTTGCGAGAAGCGAGGAAGAGTAGGCAACTGTCTTAGCGGATACCGGCTCGGTCAGCAGATTGCTATTGGAGGACTGCTGCGACTGCGAAGAATTGGTGGTGGTGCTGGAAGCTGCCTGCTGTGCCGCTTCAGCTTTTGCTGCCGCCTCAGCCTTCGCCTTGGCTTCTGCTTCCGCCTTGGCCGCTGCTTCAGCCTTAGCCTTGGAAAGAGCCTGCTCAGCAGTGTTGATCTGGTCGGAGGTTAAAACCGTACCGACGGATGCATTCAGGTTGGAAGAGAGCATTGCAACCGGCTGATCGAGCGCTGCAGCGCTGATAGAAGCCATTGTGCCGACCGCCAGTGTCGCAGCAATCAGTTTGGATGCATGCTTTCGCAAAGAAAAGAACATGTGTTACACTCCTAATCGTCGTGAAAACCCGCGGAAACGCGGTATCGGCAAAAGCCGATTTGTTTTCTGGCTGTTACTGATTTGTTGTCGATCTGTTTCTGATCTGTAACCTATGATACTTTACAATCGCGTATTTGTCAAACGGTTTTTTATATTTTTGTTCAAATTGCATAATTGTTTTGCCGTGCAGATGGAAAATCTGTATAGCTAAATGAAAAATAAGGTTGAATTTTAGCATCCAAGATGAGTATGTGCACAAAGAACGGTTACAAAATGACATTTTTCGATGGCAGGTGGGGAAACACGAAAAACCATGAACCGTGTAGACCGGAGAAGTGGGGAACCGTTTCCAATCACGGATAATCAAATGCATGCTCGTGAATACTATTATATAATAAGTATATATAGATTGTCCAGAAGTAATCGGACGGTCTGCGTCCCGGTATCCGGCACTTGTAAAAAAACTTTACACGCTAAGAGGAATGTGGTATTATTAAAAATAAGTGTTTGCAGTCCGCTGGGGATGCGTTGCCGATATGGGGCGAAACCGGACTGCAGCGCAGAGATAAAATAGTGCATAAGGGCAGACGAACGGGATGCAGGTCTGTCTTTGTAAAAGACGCAGGGAAATCCCTGGGTTGATGTTTTACAGGTATTAAACTGATGAATAAAGGAAAGTGATAAAACTGTTATGAAAGAAAAACTGAAGATTATACCGCTCGGTGGCCTCAATGAGATCGGTAAGAATATGACCGTGATCGAATATGGCAGCGATATTCTCGTTGTGGACTGTGGCGTTGCGTTTCCGGACGACGATATGCTGGGTGTGGATCTGGTCATCCCGGATACCACTTATCTCAAGCGCAACATCAACAAGCTGCGTGGCTATGTAATCACGCACGGTCATGAGGACCACATTGGCGCAATTCCGTATGTTCTGCGAGAGTGCAATGCACCGATTTATGCAACCCGGCTGACATGCGGCATTATTGAGACCAAACTGAGTGAGCACAAGATGCCGCAAAAGGTAAAGCTCAATCGTGTGCGCGCGGGCGACACGATTAAGCTGGGATGCTTTAAGGTGGAGTTCATTCACACCAACCATTCGATTGCGGATTCGGTAGCGTTGGCCATCACCACGCCGCTGGGTACGATTTTGCACACCGGCGACTTTAAAATCGATCTGACGCCGGTTTCGGGTGAGATGATTGATTTGGTGCGCATCGGTGAGCTGGGCAAAAAGGGTATCCTTGCGCTGATGAGCGACTCGACGAATGTGGAGCGTCCGGGCTATACCCCGAGTGAAAAAATCGTGGGCAAGTCGCTGGAGAAGTTCATCATGGAAAGCGATCAGCGTATCATTATCGCCACCTTTGCATCTAATGTATCGCGCTTGCAGCAGATTTTGGACATTGCAGCCAAGGCGGGACGAAAGGTTGCCGTATGCGGCCGCAGTATGGAGAAAATCTCCAAGGTGGCGGGAGAGCTTGGTTATCTCAAGGATACCGGTAAGGTAATGATTGATATTTCCGAAATCAAGCGCTATGCACGCAGTCAGCTGATTATTGTGTCCACCGGCTCACAGGGCGAGACCATGTCAGCACTGTATCGCATGGCCTACGGCAGCCATAAGCAGGTCGAGGTCAGTGCGGGCGACCGGATTTTGATTGCAGCTTCCGCCATCCCCGGAAATGAGAAGTCCATCAATAATATGGTCAATGAGCTGTATAAGCAGGGCGCGGAAGTCATCTATGACCGCTCTGCCGCGATTCACGTATCCGGTCACGCCTGCCAGGAGGATTTGAAGCTCATGCTGGGCCTGTGCAAGCCGAAGTACTTCATTCCGGTGCACGGTGAATACCGTATGCTGATGCAGCATGCCGGTCTGGCGCGCGAAATGGGTGTCAATCCTAAGAATGTATTGATTACTGAAGTCGGCCGCCCGGTTGAAATCAGCGAAAACTCCGCTCGTCTGGGCAATCCCGTGCCGGCGGGTCGTCTGCTGGTTGACGGTTTAGGCATCGGTGATGTAGGCACTGCGGTGCTGCGCGACCGCAAGCACCTGTCCGAAGACGGTCTGCTGGTTGTTGTGGTGACGGTGGATGCGACAACAGGCGTTGTTATCGCCGGTCCGGATATCGTTTCCCGCGGTTTTGTTTACGTCAAGGAGGCGGAAGCGCTGATGGAAGAGCTGCGCAATATTTCGCAGATGGCACTCGACCGCTGTGCGGTGGAAAATCTGCGTGATTGGAACAGTCTCAAGTCGGCAATCAAGGGCGATGTGAGCGATTATCTGTTCAAAAAGACCAAGCGCAGCCCGATGGTGCTGCCAATTATCATGGAAATTTAAAGCAGAAAAGCAGCCGCTTTTGCGGCTGCTTTTTTTATTTTGTGCGGCTCGACTTTGACGCTTGTCCGGGTATCTGTTATACTGACAATAAGCAGAAAAGGAGGCGCGGCATATGCAGGTAAATCGGGTGTGGGCAGTGTATTGGAGTGCGACCGGGACAACAAAGCGTGTTGTGACCCGGATTGCGGAAAGAGTGGCGCAGGCATTGCATGCTCCGATTTCGGAGCATGATTTTACTTTGCCGGAGGCGCGGCAGGGGACGCCGGATTTTACGGCGGAGGATTTGGTCATCTTCGGCACGCCGACCTATGCGGGTCGAGTACCGAATGTGCTGCTGAAATATCTGGCCACCGTGCAGGGACACGGTGCGGCAGCAGTGCCGGTGGTCACATTCGGCAACCGCGCGTTTGATGATTCGCTGATTGAGCTGCGTGACATCCTTGCGGATAACGGCTTTGTGCCGTTCGCAGCGGCGGCCTTTGTGGGGGAACACTCATTTTCGAACACGCTTGCCGCAGGTCGTCCGGATGCAGATGATTTGACACTGGCCGCAGAATTTGCGGCGCAGATAGCTGAGCGCGTTGCGGAAGTATCTGCGGACACGCCGTCGATTGCGGTGCCGGGACGAGCGCGGGAGGAACGGGCGTACTACCAGCCGCGCGACCGCGCGGGCAATCCGGTGGACATTCGTAAGGTCAAGCCAAAGACAAGCGAAGCGTGTGACGATTGCGGTCTCTGTGCGAAAGTATGTCCCATGGGTTCGATTAACCCGGAAAATGTGCGGGAGTTTACCGGTATCTGCATCAAGTGCGGCGCTTGCGTCAAAAAATGTCCCAAGAGTGCGAAATATTATGATGACGCGGGATACTTATATCACAAAACCGAACTTGAGGAGGGCTATCGCCGCCGCGCGGCGGTCAGTCTATTCCTCTGAGCAGAGAAAAAGGCTGACGCGATTGCGTCAGCCTTTATACATGCCGATTTTCTGCAGGTCACCAATCATATCCAAGACAGTCATGCCGGCGATTTCCAGCCGCTGCGCTTCTCCCGGATGCGCTTGGGAAAACGTGTCCCAAGCAGTGACAATCGAATCCGTGCGCGGTACTTCAAAGCGCGCGAGCAGCTTTTCCATGCGGGCAATCTGCGGGCTGTAGATGGACAGCACTTTGTATTTCTGCACGAACAGCTCTTCTTCGGTCGCAAGCGAGCCGATGGCGAACGCAGAAAGACCGTCCTGCAGCAGCAGTTCGCCGTAGCCGTCGAGAATCATGGTCAACTGTTTTTTGGTCATGCCGTCCAGATACCAGACTTCATCCTGCTCCGCGTCCGGGTGGATGGCGAGGAACAGTGGTTCGGTCAGCGAAGCATAAAAGGCATGGATGAAATCGGATAGCTTTTCAAAGCTCAGATTGCAGATGATTGTGTCTCCATCCCGCTGATACTGCTCACGCAGCTTGTCCGGAAAGGGAACGGTGACGCCTGCGGCGGTTTGAAACATAAAGGGATACTCCTTACATTATATAATATAGTGTCGCACATTGTCAGAAACGGATGCTGATTTCTCCGCTGGAGAGCGTGCGGGTCTGTCCGTCCGCATCACGCACCAGCAAAAAGCCGTTGTCATCCAAGCCGATACAGTCGGCCCGATAGGTTTCTGTGGGACTGATGACTCGGATCGGTTTGCCTAGACAGCACAAGCGGCTGCGGTACAACTCAAGCAATGCATCCGCACGGTCCTGCTCCAATAGGGAATAGGCGCGTTCGAAATGGGTCAGCACAGCAGCCGCCAGCTCTGCACGGCGCGGTGTGCGCCCGAATTCGCTCAGCGCGCCCGCGACGGCACGCACATCCTCCGGCCACGCGGGATTGGGCCGCAGGTTGACGCCGATGCCGACCAGCAGCGAGCTGACCATACCGCTTTCGCCCTCGATGGTAGCTTCGGTCAGGATGCCGCTGAGCTTGCGCCCTTCATACAGCACATCGTTGACCCATTTGATTTCCGGGGAGAAACCAGCCGTCTGTGTGACCGCTTCTGCTACAGCGACAGCGGCGGCAATGGTGGCAAGCTGGATATGACTGATGGGCAGGCTAGGATGCAGCAGAATGGTCTGGTAAACGCCGGTTTCGGCGGGAGAGACAAAGGTGCGCCCAAGACGGCCGCGGCCGCCGGTCTGCTCCTCGGCCAGCAGGACAAAGCCGTGCGGACGGTCCAGATACCGCTCTTTAATAACGGTATTGGTGGAGCTTAAACTGGGAAGGACAACCATTTCGCGTCCCACAAAGCGGGTGTCGAGCAGCGCCTGTACACCGGCGGCAGTCAGGCTGTCGTCCTCCGGCGCAAGCCGATAGCCCTCGCCCGGTACGCCGTCAATTGCCATGCCACAGCTGCGCAACGCGGCAATCGCTTTGTGCACGGCGGCGCGCGATACACCGAGCTGCTGGGCAAGCTGTCCGCCGGACAACCGTTTACCCCGCGCTTGTTCGAGTGCCTGTAATACCGCATCCTTGACCGACATGTGCTTTACGCCTCCTTGGTGAACAATAATTCTATTGTAAACGAAAGTGAGAAATAGTACAATAGCTTTGGAAAAAACTGCGGCTATAAGCGGAGGAAAAACGGTTGAAAAGTAGAAATGATATTTTAAATGCGCTGGGTGGAACGGGAGAAGAGCGGTTGCTTCTGGCCGGTCTGCTGGACAAGGAGCAGACCTGTGAGACGCGCGGCTATCTGACGCACACCAAGTTCCTCGGTATGAATGAGCGAGCACTGTGTACGGAGGCGGTGCGTCTTTGCGGTGCGACGGGTCACGCGCTGTTCTGGGGCGGATACGAGGATGCTGAACGCGGCATTTATCTGTTTTACCCGGACTATCTGGATGCGGAAAGTGCAAAACAGGCTGCTCCGCTGGCGCTGCTGCGCGCACATAAACGAAAAGAGGATACGCTCACCCATCGCGATTATCTGGGGGCGCTCATGGGTCTGCAAATCGATCGCGCGGTCGTGGGCGATATTCTGGTGCACGAGGAAGGGGCGGATATTCTTGTGCTGGAGGATATGGCGGAGTTTATTTTGCTGCACTTTGCCAAGGCGGGGCGCAAGCAGATTTCACTGACGCGCGAGCCGCTAGAAATGCTGAAATGCAAACCGGCGCAAGAAATACAGGGCAGCGGGTCGGTAGCTTCGCCGCGGCTGGACAGTGTGGCGGCGCTGGTGTTCGGCATGTCGCGCAAAAGTGCGCAGGAGCGCATTGAAAAAGGGCTGGTTTATGTCAATCATGCGCCTTGCTTGAAACCGGAACGGCTGATAGGCGAGGGGGATAAGCTCACGGTGCGCGGCATGGGCCGGGCGCGCATCGTCGCATTCGGAGGCACGAGCAGAAAAGGACGTCTGTTTTTGCAATTTGTCAAAAACATATGAAAAGAATGGTGGTTGTCAAGTTGAATTGGGTATGGTATACTATTGACAGCATCAATAAGGGGTTGTATGGATATGAAAAAACGGTTGTTATCCGCTTTGCTGTGTATGGTTATGCTGACGGCAATGCTTCCGTTTGCCTCAGCTGCATCTGATTTGGATGGGCACTGGGCAAAAACCTACATTGAATATCTGGATCGGGAAGGCGTCATCAATCCGAGCGCAACAACGGGGAAATATGAACCGAATCGTGATATGACGCGTGCGGAATTTATGCGATATATCAATCGTGCATTTCATTTTACGGAAACGGCGGCCATCTCTTATACCGATGTACCGAGAAACGCGTGGTATTACGACACGGTACAAATTGCTAAAAAATACGGATATATCAATGGCGTAGGAGACAACAAGATGGACCCTGAGGGCAAGGTGACGCGCGAACAGGCTGCGGTTATTGTCGGCCGCCTGTTTAAAGCAGATCCGGGTAATGTTTCGCCCTCTGACCTGCCGTTTACCGACCGCGACCAGATATCCGGATGGAGCGCGGGATATATCAAGGCAGCGGCCGATAAGGGTTTTCTGGCGGGATATTCGGACGGTTCGTTCCAGCCCAATCGTGTGGTAACGCGCGGTGAGGTTGCAAAAATCCTGTACTATTACATGGGAACTTCGTTATCTGTTGCGGGCAAAGCGTATACAGGGGCCGATTTGAAAACCGATACTGCGAATGTTACCATTTCGGAAAGCTGTTCACTGTCCGATGCTACGATTCAGGGCGATTTGTACATCACGGAGGGACTGGGTTCTGATGCTGTCACCCTGAGTAATGTGACGGTCAAGGGTTCTGTTATCGTGTCCGGCGGTACGGTTACAATGATGAATACGTCGAGCGATCACATGATTGTTTCGTCACCGATGGGGCGCCTGCTGCAGGTTACTGCAACGGGCGCTACTCGCATCGGGAAGACGGAGGTGCAGTCGGCAGCAACGTTGTATGAAAAATCCCTGACCTCGGCAGAAGACAATGGCTTTTCAGGGGTCGAGGTGAACGGTGAGGGGCGAGTCTCTCTGACGCTTGATGCGAATGTCGAAGATCTTACGCTCACAGGGGAGTCCACGGTCAGCACCACGGCGGGTACGAAGATTTACCAGATGACGGTAGAACAGCCGAGCTCTGTGACCGGCTATGGCTCGGTCTATCAGGCAAATATTCAAGTGGATGGCGTGAGTTTTGCCAGCAGTGTCTCTGTATCCGGATATGCCATAGAAAAAGGCGTGTCGGCAACCATCGGTGGGAAAACAATGAGTGGTATTAGTACGGCAGGGGTCGTGCCGAAAAGCATTGCGGTAGATTTGGCAAATCCGTCCGCATTGGGAACGGATGTAATGGTCAATGTGCCCAATAACGTGACGGTGTCCTCCGTTTTTTGCAATGGGGCAGGTCTGAATGAATCTTCGGATTACACGAAAACCTCTTCCGGTATTGCGATTTCGTCCTCGTATCTGACGTCGCTTGCAAAGGGAAACTATACGCTGTCGCTCACGCTATCAAATGGCCAGCGGGAGAGTATTTCGCTTTCCGTTACCAATTCGGAGGAAGCGGCATCGGTACAAGCGGTTACCTTTGACCGATATTATCGTGCAAGCGGCTTTCAGGATGTGCGTGTGAAGCTGTCGGGCGTCTTCTCTGAAAGTGATATTCTGGGTGTGGTTTTGGGATTTTCTGCAATTGATTACGAATTCGATAACGTGAATCGTTCTCTGGTGCTGCGTCGCGGTGTGCTGGCACAGCTGCGGACAGGTACCTATACGGTTTCGGTAGACCTGAAGAACGGCGGTATCAGCACATTTAATTTGACGGTCACAGACTCCACTCCATCCGGTATGTATGCCTATGTTGCGGAGTATGATACATATGCACCGACAGAGCCGAGCTTTACGCTGCCGCTGAGTAGTTTGACCGTGAGCAGTGTGACGACGGTCTGGAATGGCGCTGAGACGGAGCTGGAAGCCGGCACGGATTATACGACCTCTTCCAATGCCTTGACGCTGACAAAATCAGGGCTTGAGAAATTCCGCCGGGATGGCAGTATGGTGGAGTTTGCGGTGACCATGAGTGACGATTCGGTTTATACACTGGTGATTGACTATATTAAATGATTGCATCAAAAAAGACGACGCCTGCAAGCGCCGTCTTTTTTGTATCCTGTTTTATCGTTCGCATTTCCAGAAGAAAGCAGAATAGGCAGGCAGCTCGCTGCCGCCGCCGAAGTCATGCAGCTTGCCGGAAATCAGGTCAACCGCCTGCCCGCATTTCGCATCAAAATGTGCAACATACGGTGCTTCGTCAATATTGACCGCAATCAGCACACGCTCATCCTCAAAGATGCGCTCCCAGATGCATTGTTTGTTGGTCAGCACGACCTGCTTGAAATCGCCGTAACACAGCGCCTTGCTTTCGCGGTGCGCTTTGGCAAGTGCCGCAATCCAATCAGTCAGGTCGTTCCACAGCGGTTTTTCAAACGAAGGACGCAACGCATCGTCTCCCTGATGCTTTTCGCCTGTCGCGCCCCATTCGCTGCCGTAATACACACAGGGGATGCCGGGCATACCGAATTGCAGCGCATAGACGAGCGGCAGATGCTTAGGATTCTGCAAAATGGATGCAATACGGGTAACATCATGGTTGTCAACGAAATCCAACAGATGCTTGCCGCGGTACAGTGTCCAGTTTTCCGGGCCAAACTGACGCAGCAGGGAATGGGTGATTTCAAAAAGGTTCAAGCTGTTCATCGAAGAGTACAGGCCCTTGTAACACTCGTAGTTGGTGCAGGAGTGCAGCATCTGGTCGCCGACAAACTGGTTGTAATCCCCGTGCAGCAGCTCGCCCACCAGGAAAAAGTCGCGTCCGAAGCTGTCGCAGAACGCGCGCAGCTGACGGATGAAGTCCTTGTCCAGACAATAGGCAACATCCAGCCGCAGGCCGTCAATGTCGAATTCCTCTACCCACAGGCGGATACAGTCAAAAATGTGCTGCACAACCGCAGGGTTTTTCAGATTAAGCTTGACCAGCTCGTAATGGCCCTCCCAGCCCTCGTACCAGAAGCCGTCATTATAATTGGAGTTTCCGTCAAAGGAGATGTGGAACCAGTCCTTGTAGGGCGAGTCCCACTTCTTTTCCTGCACGTCGCGGAAGGCCCAGAAGCCGCGGCCGACGTGGTTAAACACACCGTCGAGCACAACCTTGATACCGTTTTCGTGCAGCGTTTCGCAGACAGTGGCAAAGTCCTTATTTGTGCCGAGGCGGCAGTCGATTTTACGGAAATCACGGGTATCATAACCGTGGCTGTCAGATTCGAAGATCGGGGAGAAATAGACGGCGTTGCAGCCAAGTTTCGAAATATGATCGGCCCAGTCCGCTACCTTATTGATGCGTGGGACGGTGATGCCGTCGTTGACGCGCGGCGCATCGCAGAAACCGATCGGATAAATTTGGTAGAAAACACTTTCATAAGCCCACATGGTAATTGCTCCTTTACAAATAGAGTCACTACCAGTATACTATGATTTGCCAAAAAAACAAGCGAAAGTGAAAATATTGGTTTTTGTGCGGAAAAAACACTTGCAAAGCGCAAGGTATTGTGGTATTATATTTCGGTAACACGGGCATTCCTCTGCTTATTTGTAGGGAAAATAGGGCAAGAATGTCTAAGACGAAAGGATGACAGAAAGATGGATCTGGTCAAAGTATTGTCCGAGCAGCAGCTGAAGAGCGATCTGCCGGAGCTCAAGATCGGTGATACCGTTAAGGTACACGCGAAGATTAAGGAAGGCAACCGCGAGCGTATTCAGATTTTCGAGGGCATCATCATTGCCAAGAAGCACGCCGGTGTAAACCAGACGGTTACCGTTCGCCGTATTTCCTATGGCGTAGGCGTTGAGAAGACGTTCCCGGTACACTCCCCGAACGTAGCAAAGTTCGAGGTTGTGCGCAGCGGTAAGGTTCGCCGCGCCAAGCTGTACTATCTGCGCGGCCGCGTAGGTAAGGCTGCTAAGGTTGCCGAGAAGGTTTAATTTTTACAACCGAACAACAAAAACGGGGAGCATCAGCTCCCCGTTTTTGCCTATTCCGCGTTTTTGGTCTTGCGCAGATGGAAATATGCCGCTATAATAAAATAGTATGCTTATCTTTTTGGAGGAATTATCATGGAGCAAGCACAAACCGAAGAAAAAAAGAAGGCCGAGGGGCGTTTTTCCAGCGAACTGTTCAGCTGGGGAGAATCCCTCATGGTTGTGCTGATATTTTTTGTTGTTGTATTCACGTTCTTTGTGCGTCTCATTGGTGTAGACGGTACATCCATGTATCCGACTTTGCAGGATCACAGTATTATGCTGGTCAGCAATCTGGGGTATACACCGGAAAAAGGGGATATTGTCATTCTGCGTAAGGAAGGCTTTTGGCACGACCAGCCGATCGTCAAGCGTGTGATTGCAACCGGCGGCGATACGGTGGACATTGATCCGGTGACAGGTGACGTAATTGTCAACGGTGAGGTACTCGATGAGCCGTATATTTTGGAGAAAATCAATACGCTTGAGCGCATGGGCGATCTGACCTATCCGCAGACCGTGCCGGAGGGCTGCATCTATGTGCTGGGTGACAACCGCAACGGCTCAACCGACAGCCGGTGGTCCAGCCTTGGCATGGTGGATGAGCGCTATGTCCTGGGACATGTGCTCAGCGTAGTATTTCCGTTCAGTGATTTTGGATCGGTAGCGTGATAAGATGAATATTCAATGGTATCCCGGCCATATGACAAAAACCCGTCGTCAGATGGCGGAATATATTAAGCAAGTAGATGCAGTGTGCGAGGTTGTAGACGCGCGCATCCCACAGGTGTCCCGCAATCCGGATATGGACGACATCGCCGCGGGAAAGCCGCGTCTGATGATTCTCAACCGGATTGATTTGGCCGACCCCTCGAAAACTGCGGTGTGGGCAAAACATTTCCGCTCGCAGGGTATGGCGGTCATCGAAACCGACAGCCGCAAGGGGCAGGGGACGCAGGCGTTTGCAAACGCGGTGCGCACGCTTCTCGCGGATAAGATTGCCGGGTGGAATGAAAAAGGTCTGGTCGGTAAAGCGGTGCGCGTCATGGTCGTGGGTATCCCTAATGTGGGTAAATCGACCTTTATCAACCGTATTCTCGGCCGCAAGTCCGCCAAGGCGGCGGATAAGCCGGGTGTGACACGCGGCAGCCAGTGGTTCCGTGTGGAGAGTGGTATCGACCTGCTCGACACACCGGGCATCCTGTGGCCTAAGTTTGACGATGAGCGTGTCGGTATCCTGCTGGCCTGTACAGGTGCGATCCGCGACGATATTCTGGATGTGGAGACGCTCGGCTGCAAGTTGATGGAGCTGCTTGCCGTACAGGCGCCGCAGGCGATAGCTGAGCGGTACGGTGTGACGCCGCCGGAGGAGAGCGATTTTCCGGGGTATGACATGTTGACGCAGGCCGGACAGCGGCGCGGTTTCCTGCTGCGCGGCGGTGAGATTGATACCGAGCGCATGGCGCGCATTCTGCTCGATGAGTTCCGCGGCGGTGTGCTGGGGCGCATCACGCTGGAAACACCGGAGGATTACATGCAATGACGTGGGAATTTGAAGAGAAGGCGTGGAAGGCCGGCTATTCCGCAGTGTGCGGCGTCGACGAAGCCGGGCGCGGTCCGATTGCGGGTCCGGTGTGCGCGGCAGCGGTGATTCTGCCTGCCGGTATTGTCATTGAGGGCTTAAACGACTCCAAAAAGCTCAGCGAGAAAAAACGAGAGGCGCTGTTTGATGTAATTACTGAGAACGCAATTGCGTGGTCAGTATCGCTCGTCGATGAAAAGACAATCGACGAAATCAACATTCTGCAAGCGACGTATCGCGCTATGCAGCAGGCGGTCGAGGGGTTGCCGCAGCCGGCAGACTTTGTCTATGTAGACGGGAACCGCTTGGAGGGGCTGTCTCTGCCATATGAATGTGTGGTGTCGGGTGACGCATGCATTCCGAGTGTTGCGGCGGCCTCCATCATTGCAAAAGTGACGCGAGACCGGCTGATGCGTGATTTTGCCGCGCGTTATCCGGTTTACGGATTTGAAAAGCATAAAGGGTACGAGACACGCGCGCATGATGCGGCGCTGCTTGCACACGGTCCGTGTCCCATCCATCGGCGCACGTTTTTAAAGAAGTTTTACCAAAAACATCCCGAGGCGCCGCGATGAAGGGCGCATGGGGCGAGGATGCCGCACGTTCCTATCTGGAGCGCGAGGGCTACCGTACGGTGGAAACCAATTTTCGCACTCGCTTCGGAGAAATCGACATTATTGCGTCCCGCGGGGAATATATTGTGTTTGTCGAGGTCAAGACGCGCAAAAACAATCGTTTTGCTGCGGCTCGCGAGGCTGTCACAGCGGCCAAGCAGCAGCGTATTACCGCTACAGCTGCGCTGTGGCTGCAGAAGCATCCGTCCCAGTTACAGCCACGGTTCGACGTGGTCGAGGTATATGGCGAGGAGGGAGCAACCGCCGCGCCGCGCATCTATCATCTGGAGAATGCGTTTGGAGGGTGAGAATGAAGCTGTTTGATCTGCACTGCGACACCCTGTATGAATGCTGTGAGACAGGCAAGTGTCTGCGGGAAAACGACCTGCATGTGAATTTTGCTGCGGCGCAGCGCTATACACATTATGCGCAGTTTTTTGCTTTGTTCTGCGGCGCGCGTGCGCCGAGCGAGGCGCAGGCGTGTGAGCGGGATTGTCTGCTGGACACGCCGACGGACGAACGGCTGCGCCGCATGCTGCAAACGGCGGCACGCGAGTTTGCCGACAACGCCGACTGGCTGATGTTCTGCCGCTCAGCAGCGGATTTACAGGCAGCATCAGATGAGGGCAAAGCGGCAGCGTTTCTGTCTATCGAGGGTGCAGAACTGCTGCCCGACCGGCCGGATGCGCTGGACGTCGCTTATGACGCGGGAGTGCGTTTGCTGACCCTCACGTGGAATTACCGTAGCCGCTTCGGCTGTTCGTCTGCGGTCAATCAGGAGGAAGGCTTAACGGATGACGGCAGGCAGCTGGTGCGGGACTGTGTTGATAAAGGTATCATCGTGGATGTGTCCCATTTGTCCGAGCGCGGGTTCTGGGATGTATGCGAGATAATAGACGGTCCGTTCGTTGCGTCGCACAGCGACAGCCGCGCACTGTGCCGCCATGCGCGCAACCTGACGGACGCGCAGTTTGCTGAGATAGTACGGCGAGGCGGTCTGGCGGGCATCAACCTGTATGCACCGTTTCTGGTGCGGCAGGGCGGTGCGGTGCTGGATGATGTCATCGAGCATATTGAACACTTTCTCGGCATGAGCGGGGAGAAATGCATTGCGCTCGGCTGTGATTTTGACGGCTGTGACGAGCTTCCCGCGGGGATTGGCGGTCTCAAGGACCTATATCAGCTTGCCGACCGCATGCTTGCACGGGGCTATCGGCAGACGGTGGTCGACGATTTGTTTTATAACAATGCATATGCGTTTATACAAAAAATGCTGTAATATACCCATCAAAAACGGCGGAGGTTTGAATCAATGGAATATGTAAGCACAAGAGATAAGACGCGCAAGGTCTCCGCGGCCTACGCGATTGCAAACGGCATTGCGCCGGACGGCGGTCTGTACTGTCCGACGGAGTTCCCCGCGCTGACAGCGGAGGACTGGCACGCGCTGGCCAATCTGGATTACAAGGGCCGTTCGGCACGCATTCTCGGCAAGTTCCTGACCGATTTTTCGGGCGAGGAGCTGGCACAGTACGCGGCAAAGGCTTATGCGGACAACAAATTCGGCGGCAAGGATACCGCGCCGGTGGTGACGCTGGCAGACGGCAAATATATGCTGGAGCTGTGGCATGGCCCGACCTGTGCGTTCAAGGATATGGCGCTGCAGATGCTGCCGCACCTGTTGACCGCTTCGCTGCGCAAGACCGGCGAGACGCGCACGGCCTGTATTCTGGTTGCGACTTCGGGCGATACCGGCAAGGCTGCACTCGATGGCTTCCACGACGTGGAAGGCACCAAAATTATGGTGTATTATCCGGTCGACGGTGTTTCACCCATGCAGAAGCTGCAAATGGTGACACAGGAGGGTGCGAACGTGGAGGTTGTTGCCATCCGCGGCAACTTTGACGACGCACAGAGCGCGGTCAAGCGTATCTTTACGGATGAGGAGACGCGTGCAAAGCTCGACCGTGAGGGCATGATGCTTTCCTCGGCAAACTCGATAAACTGGGGCCGTCTTGCCCCGCAGATTGCCTATTACATTTCAGCCTACTGCGATATGGTGAAATCCGGCGCGGTTAAAATGGGCGAGAAAATTAACGTGTGTGTGCCGACCGGTAATTTTGGCAATATTCTTGCGGCATACATTGCAAAGTGCATGGGCCTGCCGGTGAATAAGTTTATTTGTGCGTCCAACCGCAACAATGTGCTGACCGACTTTTTTAAGAAAAACGGCGTATATGACAAAAACCGCGATTTCTATACCACTGCGTCGCCCTCGATGGATATTTTGATTTCGTCCAATCTGGAGCGTTTGCTGTTCTTTGCGTCCGACTTTGATGATAAGCTTGTTGCGGAGCTGATGCAGCGCCTGTCCACGGACGGCAGCTATCAGGCGCCGGAAGCGGTATTCGCGAAGATTGCTGCGGACTTCGATGCGGGTTGCTGCGACGATGAGCAGACCGCGGAGACGATTCGTGCGCTGTGGGAGCGTGAGCATTATCTGGCTGACACGCATACGGCGGTTGCGGTGCGTGTTTATGAGGACTATCGTGCGCGTACGGGCGACCAGACGCCGACCGTCATCGCGTCTACGGCCTCGCCGTTTAAGTTCTGCCGTTCGGTCATTGAAGCGCTGGGCGGTACGCTCGAAAAGGATGACGTGTCCCAGCTTGCCGTTCTGACTGAGTTGACCGGGGTTGATGCGCCTGCGCCGCTTGCTGCGCTGGCAGACAAGCAGCCGCGCTTTGACCGCGTAGTGGACAAGACGGAAATCCTGTCCACGGTCGACCTGCTCAAGGATCTGTAAGCATGGCGCTGTATACGCTGGCCGACCTGCATTTGGCGACGGGCGTGCAAAAGCCGATGGACATTTTCGGCGGACGATGGCAGGGATATACGGAAAAAATCATCAAAAACTGGAATGCACTCATCGCGCCGGAGGATACCGTCGTGCTGGGCGGAGATATTTCGTGGGGCATCAGCCTTGCTGAAGCGCAGGGGGATTTTGCGCTGCTGGAGTCGCTGCCCGGACGCAAACTCATTCTCAAAGGAAATCACGACCTCTGGTGGGAAACGGCAAAAAAGATGCACCGCTTTTTAGAGGAAAATGGGTTTTCTACGATTGATTTTCTGCACAATAATTGCTTTTTCTATGGAAAGACTGCGTTGTGCGGTACACGCGGATGGCCCTTTGAGGAAGATTTTTCCGACCCCCATAATGAAAAGATATTTCGGCGCGAATTATTGCGTTTGGAAGCGTCTCTCAAATTGGGGGCCGCGCAGCAGCCTGAGGAAATCATCTGCTTTCTGCATTATCCGCCTCTGTACGCGAATTTTCGGTGCGGTCCGATGATTGAATTGATGCAGAAATACGGCGTTTCCCGCTGTATTTACGGCCATTTGCATTCGGAAAGCCTGCGCTGGGCGGTCGAGGGAATGCATGACGGAATCGAGTGGCGACTGGTTTCGGGCGATCATGTGGATTTTACCCCGGTTTTTTTGAAAAAGTAGAAAAAAGTATGGAAATCCTTATAATAATCTGGTAGAATAACTT
>DYCA01000017.1:29685-31814 GCA_019418305.1 Clostridiales bacterium | reverse complement strand
GGGAGGGAATGGCTGATGGCATCCGAAGATCGCAACAGGGAAATGCCGCATAATATCATTCTGGAAGGCCGGGAAAAGCTGTCGATTTCCGGTGTTCTGGACGTGCAGAGCTTTGATGAGGAGCAGGTGCTGCTGGAAACCGTGCGCGGGATGGTAGTGGTGCGCGGACAGGGGCTGCATGTCGAGCGGCTGCAGCTGGAGGCCGGCGAGTTGATTGTGGAAGGCGAGATCGGGCTAATCGAATATGATGACAGTGTTCAGCCGCGCAGCAGCTGGTTTAAGCGTCTGTTCGGCGGGTGAAGCGGCATGGAGGTGTTTTCCAATCAGGAGCAGCTGCGTCTATTCCTGCAGAGTATCTTGCTTGGCGCAGGCATTGCCGTGGTATATGATCTGCTGCGCGCGCCCCGACGGGTATTCGGGTTCGGCTGGGCTGCGACTGCGGTATGCGACGCGTTTTTCTGGCTGGTGCTGCTGGCGGCGCTCTTTGAATTTAATCTGCTGTTTGCAATGGGACAGAACCGCTATTTTGTGCTGGCCGGTGCAGCCGGCGGAGCCATTTTGTACTTTCAGCTGCTCAGCGGTGTGGTGCTTGCCGTGTTGGAGGGCGTGCTGCGTGGGATTGTTCGGCTTGTCGGCTGTCTCTGCTGGCTGGGCAGAACCGTCCGGCAGCGTTGGCAGCAAAGTCTGCTGGTGAGCAGAATTCGATTTTTTGCAAAAAAGTTTGCAAAACCCTCTTCCATTTTTCGTGGGAAAGGTATAAAATAAAATTCGGATCAGTTTGACGCGGACAGACAGTACGAGGTGAGAAAACGGTGTCGAAGCGGAAAATGCCGGTTGTGGTAAAAATAGCGATGCTGGCGTTTTTGCTCTATGCAGTGGTCACAATCGTTCGGCTGCAGTCGCAGATCGCGGATAAGCAGGCAGAATTGGACTCCTTAAACCAGCAGGTGCAGGAATATGAGGAAGCCAACGAGCTGCTACGTCAGGAAATGCAAAGCGGCATTACTGAGGAGGATATCGGCGAGCTGGCCCGTTCGGAGCTGAGCTATGCGGAACCCGGGGAACGTGTTTTTGTGGACACCTCCAGCCGGTAAAAGGGAAAAGATTAACGGAGGCAAAAAAACTTATATGGATTTGGCAGTGGGAGCGATTGTAGAAGGCAAGGTAACGGGCATTACCAAATTCGGCGCGTTCGTTGCGTTGCCGGAGGGCAAGTCGGGCATGGTGCATATCTCTGAGGTTGCGTCCAGCTTTGTCAACGACATCAAGGATTTTCTGCAGGAAGGGCAGACGGTCAAGGTCAAGATCATCAATATCGATCAGGCCGGACGTATCAATCTTTCAATTAAGAAAGCGCAGCCACAGGAGCAGCGCCCGGAGCGGTCAGGCGGTTTTGCGGCCCGTCAGCCGCGTTTTCAGCAGCGTTCCGCTGCGCCGCGGGGACGTGCGGCACAGCAGCCGAAGGACCCTGCGACGATGAGCTTCGAGGATAAATTAAAGGCGTTTATGTCGGACAGCGAAAGCCGTCAGGCAGATGTCCGTCATGCGACCGACCGTAAAAACGGTTCGCGCAGACGCAGATAAACAGAAAAACCGAGGGTGACCTCGGTTTTGTTTTTATTCCACTGTATCCGACAGATTTTGCACAATACCATAAAAAATGCGCCCTTCCTCGCGGAAGAGCGCCAAAAGTAGGATTGTGGGGATAAAGATATGAACGGTGCATGGCAGCTTTTCAACTGCCATGGTTAATATACCATATTTTCCCATTTATGTCAATGCTTTTTTCAAAGAGGTTTTCATGAAACAACTGCTAATCAAAAATGTAACCGTTTGGACGATGGATGAGACGGACACGCGGTATTCCGGCTGGCTGCTGATAGAGGACGGAAAAATCGCCGCCACAGGCACACAAACGCCGCCGGATTGTGAGCAAGTGATCGACGGCGCGGGCGGTGTGCTCACGCCCGGTCTTATCGACATCCATTCCCACCTTGGCTTGTATGAGGACGGATTGGGCTTTGAGGGTGCGGACGGCAACGAGGACACCGATCCTGTCACGCCGCATCTGCGCGTCATCGACGGTATCAACCCGATGGATCGAGGCTTTCGCGAGGCGGTCGAGGCGG
>DYCA01000017.1:21180-29675 GCA_019418305.1 Clostridiales bacterium | reverse complement strand
CGGGCAGCGCCAATCCTATTGGCGGGCAGATCGCCCTTCTCAAGACCGCGGGACGACGGGTGGACAACATGGTGCTCAAAGCGCCGCTTGCAATTAAATTTGCGCTGGGGGAAAACCCAAAATCGGTTTATCACGACAAGGATGAAAGTCCGGTCACCCGTATGGCGACCGCCGCGCTCATCCGTGAGCAGCTTTACAAAGCAAAGGAGTATCTGGCACGGCGGGAACGCGCCGAGAGCGACCCGGAGGATGATGGGCCGGATTATGATATCAAGCTGGAAGCACTGCTGCCGCTGCTGTGGGGCAAGATTGAAGCGCATTTTCACGCGCACCGTGCGGATGATATTTTCACCGCGCTGCGTATCGCAAAGGAATTCGGCATTAAGCCGGTCATTGTGCACGGCACAGAGGCCCATCTGGTGGCAGATTTGCTGGCAGAAGAGGGTGTGCCGGTGGTGAGCGGACCGTATATGACCGACCGCTCCAAGCCGGAATTACGCAATCTGACCGACGCAGCGCCGGGCATGCTGGCCGGTGCGGGGATTCCGACCGCGATTACGGTCGACCATCCGGAGATTCCGCTGCGGCTTCTGCCAATGGCACTGATGCTTGCGGTGCGCGCAGGCATGGACAAAGCCGATGCGCTGCGTGCGGTCACTTCGGTGCCGGCGCAGATTGCAGGTATGGCTCATCGTATCGGCGGATTGCAGGTTGGTATGGACGCGGACTGCGTGCTGTGGAGCGGTGACCCGCTGGATTTTGCAACTCAGGTGCAGGCTGTTTGGATAAACGGCGCACTGGAATACAGGAGGACAACATGAGAACGATTGATGTTTCGGAAGTGACCAAGCTGGTGCGGCAGCTGTGCATCGACGCGAATTATTACCTGCCCGCCGACCTGCGGCAGGCGTTTGTGGACGGTCAGACGGCTGAGCAGTCGCCGCTGGGCAAGGAGATTTTCGGTGAGATGATTGCAAACTGCGATTTGGCGCGCGCAAACGATGTGCCGGTCTGTCAGGATACCGGCATGGCAATTGTGTTTGCTGAGGTCGGGCAGGATGTGCACCTGACGGGCGGTGTATTTGAGGACGCGGTGACCGAGGGCGTGCGCCGCGGCTACATTGACGGGTATCTGCGCCTGTCCGTCGTGGGGGACCCGCTGCGCCGCGAGAACACGAACGACAATACGCCTTGCGTGCTGTACACCTCGATTGTGCCGGGTGATAAGGTGCGCATCACGGTTGCGCCCAAGGGCTTCGGATCGGAAAATATGACCGCAATGAAGATGTTTACACCCGCTGCGACCAAGGAACAGATTGTGGATTTCATTGCAGACGCTTGCATCAACGCAGGCTCCAATCCCTGCCCGCCGATTGTCATCGGTGTGGGCCTGGGCGGTACGAGCGATAAGGCAGCGTTCCTTGCCAAGCGCGCACTGCTGCGACCGGTGGGTGAGCATAACTCCGATCCGCTGTATGCGGACATGGAGCAGGCGATTCTGGACAAGGTCAACGCTTCGGGCGTCGGGCCGCAGGGACTTGGCGGCACGGTGACCGCGCTTTCCTGTGCGATTGAGCCGTTCGGCACGCATATCGCAGGCCTGCCGTGTGTGGTCAACATCTCCTGCCATGTCACGCGCCATGCCGAGGGCGAGATTTGAGGAACGGTTAGGGAAACTGCTGAACAATTTGTGAACTTGCGCAAAATAGATTGGACATTTTGCCCGAAGGCGTGGTATACTGAATATAGCAAAACCCCATATGGCGGCCGCAGCCATCGGCGGACGGCAACGCCAAAGTATCTTGGGCATTCCGCCCGATAGGAGATGATGTTATGAAGTTTACCATCGTCGAGAGAAAAATGAAAATTGACGACGATCTGCGGCAATACGCGCTGCGCAAGGTTGAAAAGCTGGATCGGTATTTCCATCAGGATTCCGACACCACACTGACCTTCAGCGAACTGCGCGGCAAGCAAACTGTGGAAATTACAGTGCGCCAGGCCGGGTTGGTTGTGCGCGCAGAGGAAACCACGACCGATATGTTTGCATCCGTGGATGGAGCAATCAGCAGCATCGAGCGCCAGATCCGCAAGCACAAGACCCGTTTGGAAAAGCGGCTGCGTGAGGGCGCATTTGATAAGCTGGCCGAGCAGCAGGCGGCACTGTCGGAGGAGGACTTCGATATTGTGCGCCGTAAGAAGTTTGACGTTAAGCCAATGAGCGTGGAAGAGGCGATTTTGCAGATGAATCTGCTGGATCATCAGTTCTACTTCTTCCGCAATGCGGATGACGACAACATCCATGCAGTCGTTTACAAGCGTGCGGCAGGCGGCTACGGCCTGATTGAAGGCGAGGAATAAAGAAAGGTTGTCAGGTTATATCCGGACAGGCCTTTCAAGACAACAAAACAAAGGCCGGCGGCACTTCTGCCGCCGGCCTTTTCTGAGGAAAGGAAGCTATGAATCTTTGTGATATTGATGTAATCCGTGCGGTTCTTGCAAAGCATGGATTCCACTTTTCCAAATCGCTCGGCCAGAATTTTCTGACCGATATTTCTGTGCCGCAGCGCATTGCAGCCCAGAGCGGCGCGGCGCAAGCCGGGAATGTGGTCGAGGTTGGTCCAGGCATGGGCTGCCTGACGGCGGAATTGTGCCGTGTGGCGGGGCGGGTTGTCGCGGTTGAGCTGGACCGCGCGCTGCTGCCTGTGTTGGATGAAACGCTGGCGGAGTTCGACAATTTCGAGGTCGTGCAGGGTGATGTGCTTGCGCTTGACCTTGCTGCGCTGTGCGCGGAAAAGTTTGGGGATGCACATGCGGTCGCGTGCGCCAATCTGCCGTATTATATCACCACGCCCGCGATTACGGCGCTGCTCGAAAGCGGCGCATTTGAAAAAATCACGGTCATGGTGCAGAAGGAGGTTGCGCAGCGTATCTGCGCCGCGCCCGGAACGGCGGCATACTCGGCCTTTTCTATCTATGTGCAGTATCATGCCGCAGCGGAGATTCTGTTCGATGTGCCGGCAGAGTGCTTCGTGCCGCGGCCCAAGGTGGACTCTGCGGTCTTGCAGCTGACCCCGCTTGAGCAGCCCGCGGTCGAGACGCGGGATGAAAAGCTGTTCTTTGCGCTGGTGCGCGCCGCATTCAATATGCGCCGCAAGACACTGGTTAACGCGCTTGGTCCGGTGCTCGGCGGTGCGCTGGGCAAGGACGGTATTACAGCGCTCATCGAATCGGTCGGGCTGGATACGCGCGTGCGCGGGGAACGGCTGAGCCTTGCGGACTTTGCACGGCTGACGGACGCCGCAGCAGAGCGCCTCAAAGCGCAGTAAGACATGCAATGAGATACGCAGAAAAAGGGATCTGACACATCGGTCAGATCCCCAGAATCAGCAGCACACCAATGAGGATGAGCTGCTCCCAGTCTACCTCGCCGCCGTCGTCGGAAAGCAGGAACCATACGATGACCAGCGCGATGATGGTATCTGCGTCCAGCCGGATGTTTTGCAGACGGCCGGACAGCCCGCGGGACAGTTCTGCCAGCACGGAATCGGTTTGCCCGTTTTGCGGAGGGTGATGCGATACGGTTTCGTTATGTAGCGGCGCGCTGGGCGCGGCTTCGGTCAGATAGCGGTTGTACAAAGACGGTTGCCCTCCTTTCGCATCAAAGTGCGCGCGTGCCGTCATCGGATGGCGAAGCGCCGTCTGCGCGGCTCAGCTGACCGAATTGGCCGAGCGCTGCGCGCGCCATCCGCGCCATGCTGACCAAACGCATGGCATGGTCGAACTGGCCAGCGACTTCATCGGTGACGAAGGGTTTGAGCGCGCCCAATAGGGCGCGCTTTTCTTGTCTGACCGCGCTCTGTCCGCTCTGCACAATCGCGCCGAATACGGGCAGCGCCCGCTCCATCCACTCGGCGGTCGGGTCGTACTCGTTGGCAGAGGACGGCGCGGATTGCTCCGCACCGCCCAGCATGCCGGAGACGGTTTTCATCGCGTTTTGCAGTGCTTCCGGGTCGCTCAGCAAGGAGGACAGCATATCGTTATCCATAGCGGAGCCTCCTTATTTGCCGAAGATTTTCTTGAGCTGTGCGGCAAGGCTGGCACCTTCCTGGGTTTGCATCAGCTGCCGCGCCAGACGGGCGGCCTCTCCCATATCGCCGCGCTGCGCGGCCTGCGCGGCGCGCTCCAGATCGGCGGCATGCCGGTCGGAAATGATTCGGGTGGCTTTCTGGCCGTCCGGTGTGCGCAGAGCGGCCTGCAGCTGCGCGAGCGCATCGGTTTTTCCAGCCTGCTCCGCGATGCGGCGGAGAATTTCCTCTTGATTGGGCATTGTTCCCATCCCTTTCCATGCATCGTTTATTGCCAGTATATGCGGCGAAATGGAAAAATGTGAGGGAGAGGGTTTACAAGTGTGCAATCCCGTTGTAAAATACTGCTGTGTCGCCGGAAGGGAGGCAGAGCCTTGAAGATACTGATTTTTACGGATTCGCATAGCTACAATGTGAGCATGGCCTGCGCGGTCGAACGGGAGGCGCCGGATATGGTACTGCATCTGGGCGACCATACGGATGATGCGCGCGAGTTGCAAAGTGTGTTTCCACGACTGACGGTGTGCGCAGTACGCGGCAACAATGATTATTTTGACCGGGAAGTGCCCGAGCATGCTGTGGTAACACCCGATGGCGTGCGCATTTTTCTGACGCATGGGCATCAGGAGCAGGTTTATGTGCGCGAGGGAAAGCTGGTGGCGCAACTGGCGCGTGAGGAAGGCTGCGGTCTTGCCTTTTTCGGACATACGCATCGCATGTATCTGAAGCGCGTCAACGGCGTGCTGGTATGCAATCCGGGCAGCATCAGCCTGCCGCGCGGCGGTCCGGCAAGTTATGGCCGGCTGACAGTGGAAAACGGACAGCCGAGGCTGCTTGAACTCGTCAACGAGGACGGAAAGCTGCTGGGGCTGGAGAAATTCGGACAATAAGGAAGCTAAGGGGAAAAGAAATGCTTTTGGCAATTGACGTAGGCAACACCAACATGGTGTTTGGATTATATGAGGGGGAAAAGCTGCGCGGAACATTCCGCATTTCGACCAATGCCGAGCGCACCTCGGACGAGCTGGGCATGCAGATTTCGCAGTATTATCATTTTCACGGCATTGACCGCAATGAAACGAGCGCGGTTATTATTGCGTCGGTTGTGCCGCCCGTGATGTATACGCTGATTAACGCAATTCGCAAGTATCTGCGGGTGCGGCCGGTTATCGCCGGGCGGGATGTGGATATCGGCATTGAAAACCGCTATGCCAACCCGCGCGAAGTTGGTGCGGACCGATTGGTCAACGCGGTGTCTGCGGTGAGGAAATACGGCAAGCCGCTGGTCATTGTTGACATCGGTACGGCCACGACGTTTGACGCAATCGATGAAAAAGGCGCGTATCAGGGCGGTGCGATCTTTCCGGGCATTAAGGTTGCGATGGAGGCGTTGTTTCTCAAGGCGTCCAAGCTGCCGCGGGTGGATATCGAGCGGCCGGAGCGCGCCATCGGCAAAACTACGGTACAGTCTATGCAGTCGGGCGCGGTGCGCGGCTATGTCGGGGCGCTGGCCGGCATCATCACGGACATCCGCGCGGAACTGGGCGGCAACGCGCGCGTTATTGCCACAGGCGGTATGGGGCGCATGATGGCGCAGTACTGCGACCTGATTGATGAGGTTGATCCCAACCTGACGCTGGAAGGGCTGCGGTTGATTTATGAAAACAACCGGCCGGTGTTTGAGGGGCGCGGTCTGAACAGTGAAACCTGTCTGCTCGAAGCGACCGAGGAAAATGGATGGGATGCCAAATAACCAAATGGGACAAAAAAACGACGCAGGCAATCTGCGTCGTTTTTGCGTTTGAAATGCACTATTTTGTGATAGGATACGAAGGACAGACCGCGCCGAGCGGGCAGTTTTCGCATTTGGGATTGCGTGCGGTGCAGTGCTCGCGGCCAAACAGCACCAGACGGTGACAGAAGTCCGAAGACTCGGCCGGATCAATCAGTTTGCGCAGTGCGTTTTCCACCTTGACAGGGTCCTTCTCATTTTTGACAAAGCCCAGCCGGTTGGACAGGCGGATACAGTGGGTGTCAGTCACGATGGCCGGCTTGCCGAAAATATCTCCGAGAATCAGGTTGGCCGTCTTACGGCCGACGCCGGGGAGCTTGAGCAAATCCTCCATGTTGTCCGGCACCTTGCCGCCGTATTCGCTCAGCAGCATGATGGCGCAGGCCTTGAGGTCACGCGCCTTGGTGCGGAACAGGCCGCAGGTCTTGATGGCCTCTGCAATCTCCTCTTCCGGAGCTTCCGCATAGCTTTCCAGCGTGGGAAACTGTTTGAACAGTGTTTCGGTTACAATATTGACGCGCGCGTCCGTGCACTGGGCAGACAGCCGGGTGGCGAACAGCAGCTCATAATCATGGGTATAATGCAGCGCACACACAGCCTCGGGATAGACCTCACGCAAAAGCTCGGTCACCGCGCGGGCGCGTTCTTTTTTGGTCATGGGAATCCTCTCCTGACGGCGTATATGATACTATCATAACATATCTGAAGGAGAATGCAAGAGATGTTGTTCGATTTAACATTTTCAACATAATGCGCGGAGAAGCGGGAGTAAAATCTATCTGTTTGCCAATAGCATCAAAGATTAAAATGTGGTTTAATTAAATAGCAGAATGAAATCACACGTTTTGGAGGTTGAAAAATGGTACGCGAAGCAATGGAATTTGTAAAGGCGTATGATCCCGAGTTGGGGCGTATGATACAGGCAGAGTATGACCGTCAGGCTCGTAACATCGAGCTAATCGCATCTGAGAATATCGTCAGCGAAGCGGTTATGGCGGCAATGGGCTCGGTGCTCACCAACAAATATGCGGAAGGCTATCCGGGCAAGCGCTATTACGGCGGTTGTGAGTGTGTGGATGAGGTCGAAAATCTGGCCATCAAACGTGTGTGTGAAGTATTTGGCGCGAAGTACGCCAATGTGCAGCCTCATTCGGGTGCGCAGGCCAACATGGCGGTGTATCAGGCGCTGTGTCAGCCGGGTGACACTGTGCTGGGTATGAGTCTGGACAACGGCGGCCACCTGACGCACGGCTCGCCGGTCAACCAGTCCGGTCTGCTGTATCATATCGTATCTTACGGTGTGGATGATAACGGTTATATCGATTATGATGCGGTACGCGATTTGGCCAAGAAGGAAAAGCCTAAGATGATTATTGCAGGTGCGTCTGCGTATCCGCGTGCAATTGACTTTGCCAAGTTCGCAGAGATTGCACATGAGGTTGGCGCATACCTGTTTGTGGATATGGCGCATATCGCCGGTCTGGTTGCGGCCGGCCTGCACATGAGCCCGCTGCCCTATGCGGACGTAGTGACTACCACCACGCACAAGACGCTGCGCGGTCCGCGCGGCGGTGTCATCCTGTCCAACAACGAAGAGCTGGGCAAGAAGTTCAACAAGGCCATCTTCCCGGGCACGCAGGGCGGCCCGCTCGAGCATGTGATCGCGGCCAAGGCAGTTTGCTTCGGCGAGGCGCTCAAGCCCGAGTTTAAGGCATACCAGCAGCAGGTTGTTACCAATGCGCGCGTGCTGGCAAAGGCATTGCTTAATCAGGGCTTCGATTTGGTGTCCGGCGGCACGGACAACCACCTGATGCTGATCGATCTGCGCAAAACCGGCATCACCGGTAAGGAGCTGCAGCGCCGTCTGGACGAGGTGTATATTACCGCAAACAAGAACGCTATCCCGAACGACCCGGAAAGCCCGTTTGTCACCTCCGGTCAGCGTGTCGGCACGCCTGCGGTTACTTCGCGCGGTTTCGGCGAGCCGGAAATGCTGCATATTGCGGAGTTTATCTGGCAGACAGCGACCGATTTCGACAATAAGGCGGAGGAAATCCGTCATAATGTGTGCGATATTTGCGCGAATTTCCCGATTTACCGCTGAGCCAAAGCCGCTCCCGCTTGGGGAGCGGCTTTTATCATTTTGTAGAGATGGAACAGGCGGAATGCCGCGTTTTATGTCGTTAAGACAAGGGGTCTGTAAAAAATTAACAACTGCCTTGCGCTTTTGCAAAGATATGGTATACTAATAAAAGCGTTGCTGTAAGTTGATAAAGTGATTTTTGAAAATATGAATGAAGGGGAAATGAAATTATGTCGATGGAATTGAAACTGACAGGATTACAGGGCTTTGTGGGCGAGGAGGAGCTTGCCTGCATGGCGCCGCTGGTGAAGGCGGCACAGGATACTCTGCACAGCAAAAGCGGTGCGGGAAACGATTTTTTGGGTTGGGTAGACCTGCCCGAAGCATATGACAAGGAAGAGTTTGCCCGCATCAAGCAGGCTGCCAAGAAGATTCAGCAGAACTGTGATGTGCTGGTTGTCATCGGCATCGGCGGCTCGTATTTGGGCGCGCGCGCCGCAATTGAGTTTGTCAACGGCCAGATGTATAACGG
>DYCA01000017.1:0-21170 GCA_019418305.1 Clostridiales bacterium | reverse complement strand
GCAATATCTCGTCCTCGTATCTGAATGATGTTGTCAAAATTATCGGGGACCGTGATTTCTGCATCAACGTCATCTCCAAATCGGGTACGACGACCGAGCCGGCTATCGCGTTCCGCATCTTCAAAAAGCTCATCGAGGAGAAGTACGGCAAGGAAGGCGCAAAGGAGCGTATCTTTGCAACCACCGACAAGGCGCGCGGCGCGCTCAAGAAGCTCGCGGACGACGAGGGCTACGAGACCTTTGTCGTACCGGATGACGTCGGCGGCCGTTTCTCCGTGCTGACGGCGGTTGGTCTGCTGCCGATGGCGGCGGCCGGTGTGGACATCGATGCGGCAATGGCCGGTGCGGCCGAGGCGCGCAAGGCGTTTGCGGAAGGCACGGACCATGACTGCGCGAAGTATGCCGCGCTGCGCAACATCCTGCACCAGAAGGGTAAGGCGATGGAGATTCTCGTCAACTACGAGCCGTCGCTCGTCATGCTCGGCGAGTGGTTCAAGCAGCTGTTCGACGAGTCCGAGGGTAAGGACCACAAGGGCCTGTTTGCGACCTCGGCCAACTTCTCGACCGACCTGCACTCGATTGGTCAGTTCATTCAGGATGGTACGCGCAACATGTTTGAGACCGTGGTATGGGTTAAGGAGCCGCGCTCGGAGAGCTATATCGAGGAAACTGCCGAGGATATCGATGGTCTGAATTATCTGGCGGGCAAGAGCGTGCAGTTTGTCAACTCCAAGGCGTATCAGGGTACGCTGATGGCGCATATGGACGGCGGCACGCCCAACATCATCGTGGAAATTGACAAGGCTGACGCATGGCACTTCGGTTATCTGGTTTACTTCTTTGAGAAGGCCTGCGGCATCTCGGGCTATCTGCTCGGTGTCAACCCGTTTAACCAGCCGGGTGTAGAGGCGTATAAGAAGAACATGTTTGCACTGCTGGGCAAGCCGGGCTTCGAGGAGCGCCGCCGCGAGCTGGAAGCGCGTCTGTAAGCAAGCAAAACATTCAGGTTTGCTCAAATGACACAAACAAAGGACGGCGCGGCTGCTGCACGCAGACCGCATGTGCCGTCATGGGATGTACTGCGCACCGCCGCATTTGCGGCGGTCGCGGTGCAGCATATATTGGGGGCGTATGCGCGCCGCTATGATATTAGCTCGAGCGAAAAGGTGGTCGTCGCCGCTTCGTTTGAACTGCTTCGCTTCGCCGTACCGCTGTTTGTGATGCTGTTTGGTGCGGCACTGTTTTATGTATATCAGGAATCTCCGCGCTATGTGCCGTATCTGGCAAAGCGCGTGCGGCAGCTGGTGCTGCCTTATGCGATATGGACAGCGGTGTATCTATGGTACGCAGAAAAGCCGGTGACACTGCGCAGCGTGGCACGGGGCATGGTTTATGGCGATGCAAGCTATCACCTCTGGTATGTGACGATGATTTTACAGTTCGTCGTATTGGTGCCGCTGTTTTTCGCCGCACGGAACGGATTGCGGCGATGCTGCACGACCCGGCGGCGAATGGTTGTGGCATGCGCGGTGCTGCTGGGTGCGTGGTTGCTGCTGCTTGCTTTCCGTCCAAGCGATGGTTGGGCGCATCAGATGCTCGTCACTTGGCGCACACGCGGCTTTTTGCTGTGGACGGGTTATTTTACACTGGGCGCGCTATGCGGTTCGTTTCCCGATGCTTTCGCCGCATGGGCGCGTCGTCTGGTCGTGCCGGCAGGACTGATATGTGCCGGCGCGCTGGGCTATGCGATGTGGTTGAGCGTGCGCGCGGTATATCAGAAGGGCGAGGTCAATTTTAACTGTGTCAGCTATTTTTCGCCCGGTTATGCGGTGATGACCATGGTGACCATCCTGTTTCTATACGGGGTGGCGGAGTGGCTGGCACGTTGGCGTATGGTACAGCGGGTATGTGGGTTTGTGGGACGGCATTCCTATGAAGCCTATCTGGCGCATGTGCTGGTGCTCACCCGTTGTTCGCGCTTTTTGCTGGAGCGCTGGCCGGAAATGAATCGCTATGTGTTTTATGCAGTGCTGACCGTATGTACGATTTTGGGTGCTGTGATTATCGCATGGGCGGTGGACAGTCTGGTGGCGATGGCACGCCGTGGGATTCGGCGGATGCGCAGCCCGGCAAAAACATAATTCCAAGAGAAAAGCGGTCGCTTTATGCGGCCGCTTTTGCTGTGTGTGCTTTTCCCGGATGCAAAAGTATGATATACTGCTGGTACAATGGATGAGATGCCGTTAGAGGAGAGAGGATTGCAGTTATGACGGAAAGAAAGGCCGGAATGGAACGCTTTCAGACAGGCTTTCTGTATTTTTGGATGTATTCAGCGCTTGGCTGGTTATATGAGGTGTTCCTGGAGGTTGTGGTATATCGCTGGGGCTTTTCCAACCGCGGTTTTCTGTTTGGGCCGTATCTGCCGGTATACGGTATCGGGGCACTGCTGATTTTGGTCTGTCTGCGGCCATTGTCACACAAACCGCTGCGGGTTGGCAGGGTCAACGTCATGCCGGTTGTGGTGTTTGTTGCGGTGGTTGTGCTGACGACCGTGGTGGAGCTGATTGCCAGTTACTTGCTCGAGTGGACGACCGGCGGCTGGTTATGGGACTATACACGCTACAGCATCCAGTGGCAGGGGCGTATCTGTCTGTCGGCCAGCCTGCGCTTCGGCGTGGGCGGTATGATTATCCTGTACGGCTTGCAGCCGCTGCTGGAAAAGGGGATGGCGCGGCTGGATAAAAGATGGCGGCAGATTTTATTTGTGGTGCTGTTTGTACTGTTTGTAGTGGATTGCGTGAGCCGCGTGCTGCGCTGAAGAAGAGGAGAATGGAATTGAAAAAGATTTATCTTGCAGGCTTTGATGTATTCGCGCCGGACGCCAAGCAGCGCGGCGCGAAAATGAAGATGATGTGTGCAGAAAAGGGATTCGTCGGCCTGTACCCGTTTGACAACGAGGCGGATACCGCGCAGGAGATTTTTGCGGGCAACTGCGGGCTGATTGACAGTGCGGATATCGTCATCGCCAACCTCAACCCCTTCCGCGGGGCGGAGCCGGACAGCGGTACCTGCTTTGAAGTCGGCTATGCCATTGCCAAGGGCAAAACGGTGTACGGTTATGTATCGGATGCGCGTAGCCTGCGGGAAAAGCTGGGTGAGCGGGACGAAAACGACTTTTCGGTTGAGGATTTCGGCCTGCCGCTCAATCTGATGCTGTCTTGCAGCGCGCGCATAATTGAGGGCGATTTTGCAGCAGCGCTTGCGGTTTGCCGCGCCGAGCAGGCATAAAATAATAAAGAAACAGGTAAAATAAGTTCCGGTGATTTGTGATGAAAGGACAAACAGCGGGACTTTTTTTGTTAGGGGCGGGCGGCTATTCGCTCATCGAAATGCTTTGGCGCGGGCATACCCACTGGACGATGGCGCTGACCGGCGGCGCGGTGCTGGTCGGGCTGCATCGGCTGCGTGGCCATGTGCGCGAGGAGAAGCCGATTGCGCGCTGTCTGTGTGGCGCGGCGTGCATCACGGCGGCAGAATATGTGGTCGGCTGTACGGTCAACCGCGTTTACCACATGGATGTGTGGGACTATTCGCAGGAAAAAGGCAACATCCAAGGTCAAATCTGCCCCAAATACGCGGCGCTCTGGACGCTGCTGGCGGCGCCCGTTATGCTGCCCAAATAAATGCTTGCCAAGCGGGCGTCAGGGGCGTATAATATCGGTGACAATACGCCGGAATAGGAGATGCACCATGCTGATTGCAGTCAATGCAGGAAACAGTCACGTTTTGCTGGGTGGTTATGAGGAAGACGCGCAGGTCTTTGCCGCTTCCATCGCAACCGAGCCCAAGCAGACCGGGGATGACTATGCCTGCAAGCTGCGGCAGGGCTTTGACCTGTATGGTGTGCCATCCGGACGCATTCGCGGCGCGGTGCTCAGCTCGGTGGTGCCGGGCATGGTGTCCGTGCTGGAGGATGCATTACGCCTGCTGGGCGTGACCGATGTGATTGAGGTGTCCAGCGGGGTGAAAACCGGCTTGAACATCCGCTCGGAGCAGCCGCGGCAGGTTGGCTCGGACCGCGTGGCGGCCGCTGTGGCAGCGCGTGCCAAGGGCAAACTGCCCTGTGTGGTGGTCTGTCTGGGCACGGCAACAACCTTCACGGTACTCGACGCGGCGGGCGCGCTGGTCGGTTCTGCCATTACCGCGGGCGTGCGGCTGAGCGTGGAAGCCCTGCGTGAGCAGGCGGCGCAGCTGCCCTCAGTGGCACTCGAAGCCAAAAACGAGAGCGTTCTGGCGCGCAACACGGTTGATGCGATGCGCGTGGGCGCGGTCTATGGTGCAGCTGCGATGGTGGATGGTATGGTCAATCACTTCGCGGAAGCATTGGGGCAGACAACGCATGTGGTGGTCACAGGCGACAGTGCGCCGCTGGTGCTGCCGTATCTGCATGCTCGATGTGAGTACGACAAAAATCTGTTGCTGGATGGTCTGCACCAGATTTGGAAGCGGAACCGTTCCTGAGGCGTATTGGTAAAATAAGCCCTGTACCCGACGATAAGGGCGGGACGGGAGCAGGAGGAAAACAGAATATGAATCAAAAAAAGACAGACGTAAGGCTGCTAGCGCAGATGGCATTGCTGGTGGCACTCGAACTGGTGCTGGCGTTCACGCCGCTGGGCTACATACCGCTCGGCTTTATGAATGCAACGACCATGCACATCCCGGTCATTCTGGGCGCGTGCCTGCTGGGCCCCAAGATGGGTGGTGTACTCGGCGGGGTGTTTGGTGTGACAAGCGTCATTCGCGCAACAATTACGCCAAATCTGACTTCGTTTGTGTTCACCCCGTTTTACAGCTTCAGCCCGGAGTTCTCCGGCAGCTGGACCAGCCTTATCGTGGCGATTGTGCCGCGCGTGCTGATCGGTGTGATAGCGGGTCTGGTGTTCCAGCTTATCATGCGCATCTCACATGACAAGCAGGCATTGGCGCTGCCGGTAGCGGGTTTCATCGGCTCAATGGTCAACACGATTGGCGTTATGGGCCTGATTTATCTGCTGTTCGGTGAACAGTATGCGGCGGCAGGCGGTCAGAGCTATGATCTGCTGCTCAAGGTCATTATGGGCGTGGTTGCTGTCAACGGCGTGCCCGAAGCGTTGATCGCTGCGGTGCTGACATTGGCAGTCGGCAAGGTGCTGATCGGCATTTTTGGCCGGCGCGGCGCCAAAAGTGCACAGCAAGGAGCTGCTTGATAGAAAATAGAACAGAAAAATGAAAAAAGCTGCATTCTTTGCAGCTTTTTTTCACAGGAGGAACGGTATGCAGCAGATTGATTTTATGCAGGTCGGTGGATTTCGGGTCGGTCAGGCGCAGGATGAGCAGGCCGGCACAGGTGTGACCGTATTATTGTTTGATGAGTGCGCACCCACGGGGGTGGATATTCGCGGCGGCGGTCCGGCAAGCCGGGAAACACCGCTGCTGGCGCCGGTAGCGGATGCGGCGGGGCTGCACGCGCTGGTGCTTTCGGGCGGGTCGGCCTTCGGGCTGGATGCCGCGGGCGGTGTGATGCGCTTTCTCGAGGAGCGCGGCATCGGCTTCGACACCGGCATCACGCCTGTGCCGCTGGTCGCGCAGTCGTGCATTTTTGACCTTGCCATTGGAGATAAGACCGTCCGTCCGGGCGGCGCGATGGCGTATCATGCATGTGAACAGGCTTCGCGCACCGAGATACAGCTGGGCTGCGTCGGCGGCGGCATGGGCGCAACGGTCGGTAAGTTCTGCGGCGCGCCCTATGCGATGAAGAGCGGCATCGGCGCATACGCCGTGCAGGCAGGCGCGATTCGCGTGGGTGCGATTGTAGTGGTTAACGCGCTGGGCGACATCTTTGATGTGGATACCGGTAAGCAGATTGCCGGTCTGCGCACGGAGGACGGGCGCGGCCTGCGCTCGACCGAGGAGCAGATGTATGCGGGTATCGAAACGGCACGCAATCCGTTTTCTGCCAATAAAAAAACCGCAACCAATACTACGATTGGTGCGATTGTAACCAATGCGGCTTTCAGCAAGGCAGAACTGACGCGCGTGGCCTCGATGGCGCACAACGGCTTTGCGCGCGCCATTCGCCCGGTGCACACCACGGCGGACGGAGACTCGATTTACGCATGTTCGGTCGGTCATGAGAAAGCCGACCTCAATGCGGTGGGCACGCTTGCGTCCTATGTGATGGCCAAGGCAATCGGCTGCGGTGTGCGCGCGGCGCGCGACGGCTTCGGTCTGCCATGCGCCCGAACGCTCGGCACGGTTTAAAAAATGGAAAGCGGCGCTTTGCCCGATTGCGTTCGGACAAAGCGCCGTTTTGTTCTGTTTATAGCAGGCCCAGCAGGTGCTGCATGCCGAGGCTGACACCAGTGATACCGACCCAGCAGCAGAAGCCCATCAGAATCGGCTTGCCGCCGGTGCGCACCAGCTTGATGATATTGGTGTGCAGACCAATAGCCACCATAGCCATAATAATGAAGAACTTGGAGAGCGATTTGAAGGGGTTGAATACGGCTGCGTCCACGCCGTTCATCGTGGCAACCGTGGTGATGATGGAAGCGAGCACAAAGAACAGGATGAAGAAGGGGAAAATCTTTTTCAGCGAGAAGCCGCCGCGGCGCGTCTTGTTGCTGCGCTTGGCCTGCCGCACCTGCCAGAAGGCAAGTACAAGTGTGATGGGGATAATGGCCAGCGTACGGGTCAGCTTGACGATGGTCGCATAGGCAAGCACCGCGCCCTGTGTGCCGTGCAGCGTGTCCCAGGTAGAGGCGGCTGCGGTGACCGAGGAGGTATCGTTAATCGCCGTGCCGGCAAATAGACCGAAGCCGTCGTTGGTCAGGCCGATTGCGCTGCCGAACGAGGGGAAAAGCAGTGCGGCCAGCACATTGAACAGAAAGATAACCGAAATCGCCTGTGCGATTTCTTCATCGTCCGCGCCGATGACCGGTGCGGTGGCTGCGATGGCCGAACCGCCGCAGATGGACGAGCCGACACCGACCAGCGTGGAGATATTCGCCGGGATTTTCATAAACCGGTACAGCAGAAAGGCGATAATCAGCGAGGTGGCAATGGTGGAGCAGATGATAGGCAGCGACAACGCGCCGACCTTGGCAATTTCAGACAGATTCAGGCCGAAGCCGAGCAAGATGACAGCATATTGCAGAATTTTCTTGGAGGTGAACGTGATGCCATCGGCAAAGCTGGTTTGATTTTTCCAGAGCAGCGTGATAATCATACCGGCTATGATGGCGAATACCGGGCCGCCGATGACGGGGAACAGCTGACCCAAATACCAGCAGGGGAGTGCAATAATGAGGCAGAGCAGCAGACCGGGGCCGTTTTGTTTGAAAAAGTGCATATCGTTTTCCTTCTTTTCTTTCTCTTTTTTCTTGATTATAATACAACTCTACGATAAAATAAAATGAAGAATTCTAATATTACCATAAATTGTACTTATAGGTGATTTTATGCTGGATACGAGATTGCACACCTTTCTGGTCCTGTGCGAAACCATGAATTATACTCGTGCGGCGGAGCGGCTGTGCATCACGCAGCCTGCTGTGACACATCATATCCATTTTTTGGAGGAGCATTACGGCAGCCGCTTGTTTTCCTATGAGGGTAAAACGCTGCGCTTGACCGAAGCCGGCTTGCGTTTGCGGGAGCTGGCGCGTTCGTTGGCGTATAACAGCAATAAAATAGAGGAATGTATGGCGAGTCCTGCTGCGGTGTCGCTGCGGGTGGGCGCAACCAAAACCATCGGGGAATATGTGATTGCTCCACAGGTGCGGCGGTTTTTACATACGCATCCCGACGCGCGCTTTTCTCTGCTGGTAGAAAACACGCAGATTCTGCTGCGTGAGCTGGAGGGCGGACGGCTGGATTTCGCATTGGTGGAAGGCTTTTTCGATCAGGACAAGTATGCCGCGAAGATGTATCGGCGGGAGGCATTTCTGGGCGTATGTGCGCCGTCGCACCGCTTTGCCGGTCGGGCGGTATCGCTTGAAGAACTGCTAGAGGAACGGCTGCTTGTACGCGAGGCGGGTTCGGGCACGCGCGCAGTGTTCGAGCAGGCGTTGCATCGCCGCAGCCGTACGCTGCACAGCTTTTCCAATCTTGCCTGTATCAGCGATTTTTCGATGATAAAGACGCTGGCTCAGGACGGCGTAGGCGTTTCCTTTTTGTATGCGGCAGTGGTGGCGCGTGAGTTGGCAGCGGGGACGCTGGCACAGTTCACGCTGGAAGGCGAGAACTTAAGTGGCGCATTTCATTTTGTTTGTCTTAAGGATAATCAGTTTGCCGGGGCGTGGTCAGAGTGGATGGAGTAGCGCGTGGTGGCATACGAATTTTGTAAGTTTTTCAAAAAACGGTGGTTTTCTCCAACGAAATGAGGGAAAACCACCGTTTTTGCATTAGAGAAAAACTTTCCATCACCAAAGTCTCTTCGCATAGCCAAAAAAACAGTGGGATTAGCAAAGGTTCACAGGCGTTTTTGCAGCCGGTGCGTGGCATAGTAAACGCGGAGGTGAAAAAATGCAGCAAAGAAAAGCAAAAAAAATCGCAGTTTCCCTGATTTTGACCCTTGCAATGCTGGTTTCCGCACAGGCGGCCGAGATTTCCTCCCTTATTCCAATCGGTCATACAGTCGGCATTCAGATGAGCGCCGAGGGCGTGCTGGTCGTACGGCTGGATGATGTGCAGACGGCGGACGGAGCGGTTTGCCCTGCGCGGGATGCGGGTGTGCTGGAAGGCGACCTGATTGTGGGGGTCAACGGAGCACAAATCAGCGCCAACGATGATCTGCAAAAACAGATCGCGCTTTCCGGTGGGCAACCGGTGGAGCTGACGCTCGAAAGTGACGGCAGCAGCCGCACAGTGACTGTAACCCCGTGCGCGGATCAGGACGGTGTGTACCGCATCGGCGTGCTTGCGCGCGACGGCATGGCGGGCATCGGCACGCTGACCTATGTCGATCCGGAAACCGGTGCGTATGGCTCTCTGGGTCATGGCATCTGTGATGGTGAAACAGGCGTGCTCATTCCGCTGCGGGATGGCAGTTTGATTCAGTCGTCGGTCGGCTCGGTGCAGCGCGGCGAAGCCGGTGAACCGGGCGCACTGCAAGGTGAGTTCGTTTCGGACAATGCGATCGGTACCGTGGACGAAAACACGGAAAGCGGTATTTTTGGCACGCTGACCGACAGTTCGATTTACGATTCGCTGGAGTCTGTTCCGGTGGCATCAGCGGATGAAATCGAGGTGGGAGATGCGGAAATTCTGACCAATGTCGAAGGTGATACGGTCGAAAAGTATTCTGTGCAGGTGGTCAAGATTTATCCGGAGGATGACGAGTATGGCCGCGGCATGATGCTGCGTGTAACCGATCCGGAGCTGCTGGAAAAGACCGGCGGCATTGTGCAGGGCATGTCGGGTTCACCGGTTCTGCAAAACGGCAAGCTGATTGGCGCGGTGACCCATGTATTGGTCAACGATCCGACCTGCGGCTATGCGATCGGCATTGAACGGATGATTGAAGAAATGGAAAACTAATCAGAAAAAATCGCAACTTGTCGAATTTTGTCGAACGCTGTCGAGCAAAAAATACGCCGGTTTTCGAGATTTTTCTTGAACAATTTGGGATTATATGGTAAATTAGTGACAAGAAAGAGAGACCACTAATTTTTCGGAAAGCTGGTATAGACAACATGGAACAGAAAATCCGGGTATTGCTCGCGGACGACGACAGCGAATTTTGTGCACGTATGGCAGCGGCATTGGAAAAGGCAGACGATATGGAACTGGTCGGAATGGCAGAGGATGGCGGAAAAGCGCTTGCGGCAGTGCAGGAGCTGAGACCGGATCTGCTCATCATCGATTTGGTGCTGCCGGTGATGGACGGCATTTCGGTCATCAGCCGACTGCGGTCGCAGGAACAGAACAAAACGGCGGTGGTGGTACTTTCCGCCTTTGCCAGCCCGCAGGCCGGTGCGGAATGCACCGCGCTGGGCGTGGATATGTTTTTGCGTAAGCCGATGGACGCCGAGCGGGTGTGCGAACGCATCCGTCTGTGGCGCGAGGGAAAACAGGAGGAAGCCCCGTCGGGGGAAGGGAAAGCGCTCGAGGTACGTGTGACTGAGGTAATTCATCAGGTCGGCGTACCGGCGCATATCAAGGGCTATCAGTATCTGCGCGAGGCGATTATGATGGCAGTTAATGATATGGAAGCAGTGAGCGCGATAACCAAGGTATTGTATCCCTCGATTGCAAAGAAATTCAAAACCACCTCTTCACGTGTCGAACGGGCCATCCGTCATGCCATTGAAGTGGCATGGGATCGCGGCGATATTGAAACGCTGCAAAGCTATTTCGGCTATACCGTATCGGGCGTGAAAGGAAAGCCAACCAATTCCGAATTTATCTCTATGATTGCCGACCGGCTGCGGCTGCAGATGCGGTTCGGGGCGTAAGCAACAAACGAGCAGGGGACGGGGCGAAATGCTCCGTCCCTTATTTTGTCTGGAAATATGCGCAGTTATAGGATATAATAAATTCAAGCAGAAATTTGCAGAAAAATGAGGATTGTTTGAATGAAAATCATGGTGATTGACGGCAACAGTATTTTAAACCGCGCGTTTTACGGTGTGCGGCAGCTTTCCAACCACGAGGGCCTGCCGACCAACGCGGTTTATGGTTTTCTTGCCACACTTTTTAAATTGCAGGATGATGAGAAGCCAGATCGCACGGTGGTTTGCTTTGACGTGCGGGAAAAAACCTTCCGTCATCTGAAGTTTGATTCCTATAAGGCAACGCGCAAAGGTATGCCGGATGAGTTGGCAGCGCAGCTGCCTGTGGTCAAAGAGCTGCTGGACGCAATGGGACTGACGCGCTGTGAACTGTCCGGCTATGAGGCAGATGACCTGATTGGCACAATCAGCCGCCGCGCGAATGAGCACGGCGACAGCTGTGTTGTGGTGACGGGCGACCGTGACAGCCTGCAGCTGGTCGGCGGCGGCACGACCGTACGGCTGGTGACGACCAAAATGGGCCAGACCACCTATGACAGCTATGATACCGAGAAGTTTCGTGAAAAATACGGCTTTGACCCGATTTATCTGATTGACCTCAAGGCGCTGATGGGCGACTCCTCGGACAATATCCCGGGTGTGCCGGGTATCGGTGAAAAAACAGCGATGCAGCTGCTGCATGACTTCGGCTCGCTGGAGGGCGTGTATCAGCATCTAGACGACCCACGCATCAAAAAGGGTGCGCGCACCAAGCTGGAGGCAGGCGAGCAGTCCGCCAAGGACAGCTATTGGCTGGCGACCATTGACCGCAATGCGCCGCTCGAGCTTGATGTGGAAAACCTGCCTGAGGCCAAGCCGGATGAAGCGGCGCTGTATGACCTGCTGACGCGCTTGGAATTTAAAAATTTCATCAAGCGGCTGAACTTAAGTGGCGAGCAGGCTGCGCCGCGTCTTCCGGAGGTGCAGGTGCAGCGCGTGACGCAGGCGGCAGAAGCGTTTGCACTGCTCGATGCGCTGACTGCGTCCGACCGCGTGTTTGCCGTACTGTCCGAAACGCTGCGCGCCGTTTGTCTGCTGGATGGAGAAACGGCATCCATTCTGTTTGCGGAGGATTTTTCCGAGACAGAGTGGGACGACCTGCTGCGCCGTCTGTTCGACGGCTCGGTTGAGCTTACGCTGCACGACGCCAAGCCGGTTGCGGCGGCCCTGCTGATACGAGGTATCGCACCTGACGGCATCCGGTTTGACACCTGCATCGCGGCATATCTGCTGGACCCGACCCAGTCGGGATACGATCTGCCGCGTGTGACGCTGGCGTATTGCAGCACCGAGCTGCCCACTCTGGATCTGGATGATCCGGCGGCGGTGTCGCCGCTTGGCGGACAGGAGCAGACTGCTGCGGCTTGTGCGCAGCACGCGGTGGCCATTCGCGCAATCTATACCGAGACAGCCGAGCAGATTGAGCAGCTTGGCATGCGTAAGTTATATTACGAAATCGAACTGCCGCTGATGCGTGTGCTGGCGGAGATGGAAGTGCTCGGATGCGCAGTTGAGCCGGACGCGCTGCGTGCCTTCGGGGATAAGCTGGATGCGCGTATCCGCGAACTGGTAGCGCAAATCTATCACGATGCGGACGGTGAATTCAATATCAACAGCCCCAAGCAGCTGGGCGAGGTGTTGTTTGAAAAGCTGCATCTGCCCGCGCCGAAAAAGACAAAGACCGGATACTCCACCAATGTGGAGGTGCTCGAGCGTATCGCGGACGATCATCCAATTGTGCCGCGCATTCTGGAATACCGGCAGCTGAGCAAGCTCAAGAGCACCTATGTCGAGGGGCTTCTCAAGGTCATCAGTCCCAAAGACGGCCGTATTCACACGCATTTCCAGCAGACCGTCACCGCGACCGGACGCCTTTCCTCCACCGACCCGAATTTGCAGAATATTCCTGTGCGCACCGAACTGGGACGTGAGCTGCGCCGCATGTTTGTTGCGCCGGACGACGATCATGTGCTGATTGACGCGGACTATTCGCAGATTGAGCTGCGCGTACTCGCGCATATCTCACAGGATGAGCATATGATTGAAGCGTTCTGCTCAGGGCAGGACATTCACGCCGCGACAGCGGCCAAGGTTTATCATGTGCCGCTCGATGAGGTCACGCCGCAGATGCGTTCCTCGTGTAAGGCGGTCAATTTTGGTATCGTGTATGGCATTTCGGATTTTTCACTGGCGCAGGATATCGGCGTGACGCGCAAAGAGGCGGGCGAGTTTATCCGCACCTACCTTGCCACCTATCCGGGTGTTGCAAAATATATGGATGAAATTAAGGAAAGCGCGAAGGAAAACGGCTATGTGACAACCTTGTTCGGCCGCCGCCGCGCGCTGCCTGAGCTGAAAAGCCGCAACTTCAATATTCGCTCGTTCGGTGAGCGTGTGGCGATGAATACACCCATTCAGGGTACGGCGGCGGATATCATCAAAATTGCGATGGTGCGCGTGCGCGACCGACTGCTGCGCGAGGGCTTGGAAAGCCGCCTGATTTTGCAGGTGCACGACGAGCTGATTCTCGAAGCACCCAAGTCCGAGCAGGAAACCGCGATGCAGCTGCTGCGCGAGGAGATGGAGGCGGCGTTTCCGATGGACGCGCCGCTGGTGGCAGAGGCCAAGGCGGGACACAGCTGGTATGACACAAAATAATTTGTTTTGAACTGTACAGGGAGCAAATCTATGGACAATATCATTTTTATCTGCACGGGCAATACGTGCCGTTCTCCAATGGCGGAAGGGCTGTTCCGTGCGCACGGCGGCGAGGAGCAGACCGGGCTTGCGGCTGCTTCCGCCGGGCTGTTTACGCAGGATGGTATGCCTGCGTCAGAAAATGCAATTACGGCGGCAAAAGAGCTGGGCGCGGACATTTCCGCGCACCGTTCGCGCATGCTCACGCCTGAAATGGCAAAAAACGCGCGCTATCTGGTCTGTATGACGGGCGCGCATTACGACCGCTTGTGCGAGCTGTTCCCGGACTGCGCAGACAAGGTGTTCACGCTGCTGCCGACCGATATTTCCGACCCGTTCGGCGGCGATCTGGAGACCTACCGCCGTGCGGCGGCGCAGATCGATGAAGGCGTGCGCAGCATCATCGGGAGACTGGGCGCATGACGGTCGTGCCGATGGCGGAGCGCCATCTGGCGGCGCTGGCGGAAATCGAAAAAACCTGCTTTCATGCGCCGTGGAGCAAAAAAATGCTGCGGGAAGAGCTTGGCAAGGGTATCTTTCTGGTGGCCGAGCGGGACGGGCAGGCGGTTGGCTATGTCGGCTGTCAGACCGTGCTCGACGAGGGGTATATCACCAATGTCGCGGTGTCGCCGGACTGCCGGCGGCAGGGTATCGGCCGTGCACTGATTGAGGAATTGGCGCAGCGCGCCCGTGCACAGGGACTGTCCTTTGTCACGCTGGAGGCGCGCGCATCCAACGCGCCTGCCATCGCATTGTACGAAGGCGCAGGCTTTGACCGCGTCGGCATGCGCAAAAATTTTTATACCGCGCCGAGTGAGGATGCGGTGCTGATGACGCTGTTTCTGAAGGAGTGACACGCATGGAAATCCGGTTTGTCGATGCGGAAAACGCTGATTTGCTGGCGCTGGTGCAGCAGCTCGACGAGTATTATTTTCAGGTGGTCGGGGAGGTGCATCGCCGTTATGCAAAATACAACGACCCGCACTTGCTGGACGCCCGCATGGTGGCGTATCAGGATGGGAATCCCGCGGGCTGCGGCGCATGGAAGAAAATAGACGATCAGACCGCGGAAATCAAACGCATTTTTGTCGCGCCGGATTACCGGCGACAGGGCGTTGCCAGCGCACTGATTCGCGCGCTCGAGCAGGATGCCGCAGCGCATGGCTATACCCGTGCAATTCTGGAAACCGCGCGCACGACCGACGATTCGGCAGCGTTGTATCATAAACTGGGCTTCCGCGAAATTCCTTATTACGGCAGTCCCGCAGGTGCAGAAAATTGCCGGTGCTTTGAAAAGGAGCTTTCATAGTTCGAAATGCAGTGGGAGGTAGAGGTATGATTACCGTGCTCAATCGCGAACTGGTGCTGGCTGTCAATGAGCAGCAAGTGTTTTTTGAAGCGCAGCAGGCGCTCAGCCATGCGGAGATTAAATTTCAAACCGCGGTGCAGGACAACACCAAACGCATGCTGCAGCGGCAGGATGTCATGGGTATTCGCGTGCAATATCCGCAGGAATACAGGATATATGTACATAAAAAAGATGCGGATTTGGCACGCCATGTGCTGAAATATAAGAATGATAGGTGAAGCAATGAGAATATTGGCGATTGAGTCCTCCTGTGATGAGACGGCGGCAGCCGTCATCGAGGACGGACGGACTATCCTTTCCAGCGTGGTAGACACGCAGATTGAAACGCACGCGCTGTACGGCGGCGTTGTGCCGGAAATTGCCTCGCGCCGCCACATGGAGGCGGTTGTGCGCGTGACCGAGCAGGCGCTGGCGGATGCAAAAATGGACAAGTACGAGGTGGATGCGGTTGCGGCGACCTGTGCGCCGGGGCTGATTGGCGCACTTCTGGTGGGTGCGAACTTCGGTAAGTCGCTGGCATACGCGATGCGTAAGCCGTTTATCCCGGTGCATCACATCCGTGGTCATATTGCGGCAACCTATTTGGCGTATCCCGAACTCAAACCACCGTTTCTGACGCTGATTGCATCAGGTGGACACAGCGAAATTGTGATGGTGCGCGATTATACGGATTTTGAAATCCTCGGCGGCACGCGGGATGATGCGGCGGGCGAGGCGTTCGACAAGGTTGCGCGCGTGCTCGGCGTGGGCTATCCGGGCGGCCCGAAAATCGATAAACTCGCGCAGGAGGGGGACGCCAAACGGTATAAATTACCCGATTCGCACATCAAGGATGCACCGCTCGACTTTTCCTTCTCGGGGCTCAAAACAGCGGTCATCAATCTGGCTCATAACGCCGAGCAGAAGGGCGAGGAGATCGACAAAAACGATTTGGCGGCTTCGTTCTGCGCGGCGGTCGTGCGCACGCTTGTGCCGCGGCTTGAGCAGGCGGTGCGGCAAACGCATGCGCGGCGTGTGGTATGCGCGGGCGGTGTGGCGGCCAATTCGTTTCTGCGGGCATCACTCAGCGAGATGGCGAAGCGCACGCATACGCAGCTGTATCTGCCGCCGCTCCACCTGTGCGGGGACAATGCCGCGATGATCGGCAGTCAGGCGTATTTTGAATATCTTGCAGGCAACACGGGTACGACCTTGCAAAATGCATTCGCCACTGCGGAGATCGGTGAGAATATTTGTGAAAAGCGATAGAGGAAAAGGGCTTTTCAAAAGAGTGGGAATGCTGTAAAATAGAAGTGGTTTTTGCGCTGCAAAGGCCACTTCTGTTTTGTTTTTGGGCACGGTGCGCTTTGCGCGCCGTGGAGAAGGCTGTGGAAGCCGCAACCACCCGCCGTGCAGCGGCGGGGCGCGGCGTGCGCAAAAGCGCTGCGTGTGGGACATAAAGGAGCGAAGGAAAAACACAAATGGGTATGACAATTGCGCAAAAGATACTGAAGGCGCATCTGGTGGACGGTGAGATGGTACAGGGGCAGGAAATCGGCCTTAAGATTGACCAGACGCTGACGCAGGATGCGACCGGTACGATGGCCTATCTGCAGTTCGAGGCGATGGGCGTCGATCAGGTCAAGACCGAGCGGTCGGTCGCTTACATTGACCATAATACCCTGCAATCCGGCTTTGAAAACGCGGACGACCACAAATATATCGGCTCGGGTGCCAAAAAACATGGCATTTATTATTCCAAAGCAGGTAACGGCATCTGCCATCAGGTACATCTGGAGCGTTTCGGCGCACCGGGCAAGACGCTGATCGGTTCGGACAGCCATACCCCGACCGGAGGCGGCATCGGTATGCTGGCGTTCGGTGCGGGCGGTTTAGACGTTGCGGTCGCAATGGGCGGCGGCGCGTACTACATCCCGATGCCTAAGATGGTGCGTGTCAATCTGACGGGCAAGCTGTCTCCGTGGGTGTCGGCTAAGGATGTCATTTTGGACGTACTGCGCCAGATGACCGTCAAGGGCGGCGTCGGCAAGATTGTCGAGTACGCGGGCGAAGGGGTAAAAACCTTGTCCGTACCTGAGCGCGCGACCATTACCAATATGGGTGCGGAGCTGGGCGCGACGACCTCTATTTTCCCGTCCGATGAGGAGACGAAGAAGTTCCTCGAGGCGCAGGGCCGCGGCGATGTATGGGTGGAGCTGTCCTCTGACCCGGATGCGGTTTACGACGAGGAGTATACGGTCGATTTGTCCGCACTCGAGCCGCTGGCTGCGATGCCGCACATGCCGGACAACGTAAAGCCGGTATCTGAGATAGGCAGTATCAAGATCAATCAGTGCTGCATCGGCTCATGCACCAACTCTTCTTACTACGATATGATGAAGGTTGCGGCTATTTTAAAGGGCAAGACCGTGCATCCGGACGTTTCGCTGACCATCAGTCCCGGCTCCAAGCAGGTATTCAACATGCTCGCGCAGAACGGCGCGCTGGCGGATATCATTTCTGCGGGTGCACGTATTCTGGAATGCGCCTGCGGCCCCTGCATCGGCATGGGCCAGAGCCCCGAGTCCGGGGGCGTCAGTCTGCGCACCTTCAACCGGAACTTTGAAGGCCGCTCCGGCACGCAGGACGCGCAGATCTATCTGGTGTCTCCCGAGGTTGCGGCGGCAAGCGCGCTGGCCGGCGTGCTGACCGACCCGCGCACACTGGGCGAGATGCCGGAAATCCAGATGCCCGAGCATTTTGCCGTCAACGACAATCTGATTGTCAAGCCTGCCGAAAATCCGGACGAGGTTGAGGTTGTGCGCGGCCCCAACATCAAGCCTTTCCCGCTGGGTAAGGCGCTGGAAGCCAGCTACACGGGCAAGGTGGTGCTCAAGACCGAGGACAACATCACGACGGATCACATCCTGCCTGCGGGTGCAAAGCTGCTGCCGTACCGTTCGAATGTGCCGTACTACTCCAACTACTGCTTCATCAATGTTGACCCGGAGTTTCCGGCACGCTGCAAGGAACAGGGCGGCGGCATCATCGTCGGCGGCGCAAACTACGGTCAGGGCTCGTCGCGTGAGCACGCGGCGCTTGTTCCGCTGTATCTGGGCGTTAAAGCGGTGCTGTGCAAGTCGTTTGCACGCATCCATAAGGCCAATTTGGTCAACTCCGGCATTCTGCCGCTGACCTTTGTAAACCCAGCGGATTATGACGAAATCAGCCTGCTTGACGAGATTTCTCTGCCGAATGTGCTGGAAGAAGTGAAAAACGGCCAGCAGGTCACTATTGTGTGCGGCGGAAAAACCTTCAAGGCAGACTGCGATGTGTCCGACCGTCAGCGCGGCGCGCTGCTTGCAGGCGGCACGCTCAATTATGCCCGTCAGAATGTAAAGTAAATGCTTGTGTCAGAGGGAGCCGCAAGGCTCTCTCTGCTCTGCTTTTCTTGACAGAACATAGAATTCTTGTTAAAATAATATCAATTCAATAGGAGGACATTCCCATGTCTATCGACCAGTCCATTTTGGAGAAGTTTGAAGCGGTCGTCGAAAGCCAGCGCAAGCGCATTGCGGATATGAAGGCGCAGGACGACTTTATTGACTATTCTAAGCTCGGCAAGCTCATCATCGGCGTGTGCGGCGGCGACGGCATCGGCCCGATGATCACCGGTATGGCACAGCATGCGCTTGAGGTGCTGCTGGCTGACAAGGTCAAGGCGGGCAAGGTGGAGTTTCGCGTCATCGACGGCCTGACCATTGAGCGTCGTGCGGAGCTTGGCTGCGCGATCCCGCCGGACGTGATGGAAGAGCTGAAGCAGTGCCATGTTATCCTTAAGGGGCCGACCACGACTCCGCGTAAGGGCGATCCGTGGCCGAACGTAGAGTCCGCAAATGTGGCGATGCGTAAGGCGCTCGACCTGTTTGCCAACGTACGTCCGGTCAAGGTGCCTGAACTTGGTATCGACTGGACGTTCTATCGTGAGAACACCGAAGGCGGTTACGCTGTCGGTTCGCAGGGAGTGCAGATCGACGACGACCTGTTCATCGACTTCACGGTTGCCACTTCGCAGGGCTGTGAGCGTATCGCGCGTCTGGCGTTTGACTATGCACGCAAGACCGGCAAGAACCGCGTTTCCTGCGTCACCAAGGCGAACATCATTAAAACGACCGACGGCAAATTCCTCGATACCTGCCAGAAGGTGGCAAAGGAATATCCGGAAGTCGAGTTTGACGACTGGTACATCGATATCATGACCGCAAAGCTGCTCGACGACAAGCGCCGTCGTGACTTCAAGGTGGTTGTGCTGCCCAATCTGTACGGTGATATCATTACTGACGAGGCGGCAGAAATTCAGGGCGGCGTCGGCACCGCAGGCTCGGCCAATATTGGCAAGCGTTATGCGATGTTTGAGGCGATTCACGGTTCTGCGCCGCGTATGGTGCAGGAAGGCCGCGCAAAGTACGCCGATCCGTCGTCCGTGCTGCGCGCATCTGTGATGCTGCTCGAGCATATCGGTGAAGTCGAGCTGGCGAAAAAGCTCGATCGTGCACTGGATATCTGCATGTTTGAGGAGAAAAAAGTGGTTGTTACCGGCCGTGATACCGGCGCAACTGCGCAAGAATTTACGGATTACGTGCTGGATACCATCGCCGGACTGTAATCATCAAAATATTCCAATGAAGGAAGAAGGAGAGAGCCTGTGGAACGAAAGCAAGAGGTTTCCAAAGCGGTCATTCAGCGGCTGCCACGCTATTACCGAAATATCTGTGAACTGAAGGCTGAAGGCGTGCAGCGCATCTCTTCACGCGCGTTGGCTGAGCGCATGGGTCTGACGGCCTCGCAAATTCGGCAGGATTTTAATTGTTTTGGCGGCTTTGGGCAACAGGGCTATGGATATAATATTGACAAGCTGATGGAGGAATTGGGCTCTATTCTCGGTCTGTGTGCAGGCCGCACAGCGATTTTGCTGGGTGCAGGCAACCTGGGTCGGGCGTTGCTCAACAACTTTGATTTCAGTGCAAGCGGATTCCGCCTGCTGTGCGCATTTGATGCAAACCCGGAACTCAAGGGAAAGGAATTCGGCGGCTATTCGGTGCGCAGCAGTGATGATTTGCCGTCGTTTATTGCGGCCCACAAGCCGGATGTGGCAGTGCTTACGATACCGAGGAGCAATGCGCCGGAGATTGCACGGGAGCTGGTCGATCAAGGCATCCGCGGCCTGTGGAATTTTACAGGAGAGGATCTTCACTTGGGTGGCTTGGGTGTACCGGTGGAAAATGTACATCTGTCCGATAGCTTGATGACGCTGTGCCATCTGGTCAGCGCAACAGAGGAATAAAAAAGAAACGGCCTGCAGGCCGTTTCTTTTTTTACAAATTTACATTTTATCGAGAAAATAGGGTGTAGTCTGGTAGACGTAGTAGTTAACCCAGTTGGTGTAGAACAAGTGCGCATGGGCTTTCCATGTGACAAGAATTTCATCATCCGGATCGTCGTTGCGGAAGTAGTGAGCTGGAATAGCAGGGTTCAAGCCTTTGGCTAAATCTCGCTCATATTCCTTTTTGAGCGTATCAGAGTCATATTCCCCGTGGCCGAGCACAAAAATCTGACGGCCATTCATTGCTTCCACGATGTATACGCCGGCTTCATTAGACTCTGTCAGCAGACGCAGTCGATCATCCCGGCGAATGTCCTCAGCGCGCACCTCGGTATAACGTGAATGCGGAGCAGAAAAAACGTCGTCAAAGCCGCGCAGAAGAGGTTCTTTTGGAAAAAGCATGTGATGACGAAAGATACCGGACATCTTGTGAGGAAGCGGATATTTTGGAATACCATAATGATGGTATAAGCCGGCCTGCGCTCCCCAGCAGATATGTAAAGTGGAGTGGACATGGGTCTTGCTCCAATCCATTATCTCAACCAGCTCATTCCAATATTCTACATCCTCAAACGGCATATTCTCTACCGGAGCGCCAGTAATGATAAAACCGTCATACTTTTGATCGCGAATATCATCAAAGGTCTTGTAGAAAGTAAGCAGATGATCCTCAGGTGTGTTTTTGGAGTGGTAGGTCTTGGTTTGAATCAAGTCTACCTCAATCTGAATAGGCGTATTGGATAAGCAGCGCAGAATTTGCGTTTCCGTAACGATTTTCAATGGCATCAGATTGAGCAATGCGATGCGCAGCGGCCGAATATCCTGTGTAGTCGCACGATGCTCGGTCATAACAAAGATGTTTTCACTTTCCAGTACCGCACGCGCAGGCAGACTGTCGGCTATTTTGATGGGCAAGCCGACCCCTCCTTTTTATGAAATAGCATTATAATGATTTATTATAGCAGAAAGCGAAAAGAACCACAAGTCACAAAAAGCGAAAATACGGTAAAAAACAGTTGACAAAAGTAAAAAAGGGAGGTATACTGTATAAGTCTCATATAGAGACGGTCAAACTGGATGCAAACAAAAAGTTGAAAAAACTTCTTGACAAACGCTTCTCGGTTTGATATACTAAATGGGCTGCTTC
>DYCA01000016.1:18182-37793 GCA_019418305.1 Clostridiales bacterium | reverse complement strand
TTGTTTTCACGATTGCCTGCCGCTTTCATGAGTGTGCGGATTTCCTTTGCGATGCGGCCGTGACGACCGATGACGCGGCCCATGTCCCCAGGCGCAACGCGCAGGGAAAAGGTGACATTATCGCCGTCGATCTCCTCGGTGATGGCAATCGCATCCGGCTCGGAAACCAGATTTTTGACAATATAGGTCAATAACTCTTTCATTTCGTTAGCCTCACTCAATTCAGCACACCGGCCTTCTTCAGGATGCCGCGGACCGTATCGGTCGGCTGAGCGCCCTTCTTGATCCACTCCTGAGCACGGTCAGCGTCAACATTGACGGTAGCCGGGTCGGTCAGCGGGTTGTAGGTGCCGATCTCCTCGATGAAACGACCGTCACGCGGGTAACGGGAATCAGCGACAACGATGCGGTAGAACGGAGCCTTCTTCGCGCCCAGACGGCGCAGTCTGATCTTTACCATGGATGATTCACCTCCTCTGAAATAGAAATTGATCTATTGTAAATTTCTTTACAAACAAACGGGGGTCAGAACGGCAGCTTGAGACCGCCGAGACCGGGGAAACCGCGGCGCTTTTTGCCCTTGCCGCCGCGGGCAAGGCCGGAAAGCTGCTTAGTCATCTTCTGCATGGCCTCAAACTGCTTGAGCAGCTTGTTGACCTGCTCGACTGACAGGCCGCAGCCCGCCGCGATGCGCTTTTTGCGCGAGAAATTGATGATGGAGGGGTTATCCCGCTCCTTGGGGGTCATGGACTGGATAATGGCTTCGGTGTGCGCCATCTGCTTTTCGTCGATTTTGGCACCGGCGAGGGCTTTTGCGTCAATACCCGGCAGCATGCCAAGCATTTCCTCCATCGAGCCCATGTTTTTCATTTTCTGCAGCTGATCGTAAAAATCGGTCAGCGTCAGCTTGCCGGCCATCATCTTCTTGGCGGTTTCGGCTGCCTGCTTCTGATCGAAGGACTCCTGCGCCTTTTCGATCAGCGTCAGCACGTCGCCCATGCCGAGGATGCGGCTTGCCATGCGGTCGGGATGGAACGGCTCGATGTTATCGAGCTTTTCACCCGTGCCAATGAATTTAATCGGTTTGCCGGTGACCGCCTTGACCGAGAGGGCTGCGCCGCCACGGGCGTCGCCGTCCATCTTGCTCATCAGCACGCCGTCGATGCCGAGCGCTTCGTCAAAGGTCTGCGCAACGGTGACTGCGTCCTGACCGGTCATCGCATCGACAACCAAAATGATTTCGGTGGGTTTGACCTCAGCCTTGATGGTTTTGAGCTCATCCATCAGCTTTTCGTCGATATGCAGACGGCCTGCGGTGTCAAGGAACACCAAATCAAAACCGTTTCTGCGGGCGTAGTCCACGCCGTGCTTTGCAATCTCGACCGGGTCGCCTTGTCCTTCATCGAACACCGGGATGTCCAGCTGCTTGCCGACCACCTTTAACTGGTCGATTGCCGCGGGGCGGTATACGTCGCAGGCGACGAGCAGCGGACGCCGCTGCTGCTGCTTGCGCAGAAGCGCCGCGAGCTTGGCGCAGTTGGTGGTTTTGCCCGCGCCCTGAAGTCCTGCCATCATGACGATGGTGGGCGGGTTGGGCGAGATGGTCAGACGGGTGGTCTGGCCGCCCAAAAGCGCGACCAGCTCTTCGTTTACAATTTTGATGACCTGCTGGGTTGGGGACAGGCTTTCGAGGATTTCTGCGTCGGTCGCCTTTTCGGTGACTGCCTTGATGAAGTCCTTGGCAACCTTAAAGTTGACGTCGGCCTCGAGGAGCGCCATGCGGATTTCGCGCATCGCTTCCTTGATGTCCGACTCGGTCAGCCGTCCTTTGCTGCGCAGGTGCTTGAATGCGGATGAAATTTTTTCGGTAAGGCCTTCAAATGCCATATTAAGCCTCCTGCCTGAGCTGTTCGAGCAGCGCCGTCATACGGGAGAGAATATCCTCCGCTTCGCGGCTGTGCAGTTTGTCGGCGTTGAGCGCGGCAAGCAATGCGACCTGACGGGAAAGCTCCTCCGCGCACCGTTCGGTGCCGCCGTAGCGGGCAACCAGACCGAGCTTTTCCTCCATCTCGCGCAGCGCGTGTTCCGCGCGCTTGATGCTGTCGCGCACCCCCTGACGGGTGATGCCTGCGTGCTCGGCAATTTCGGCCAGCGAAAGGTCTTCATTATAATACAGGTCGAACAGCTCGCGCTGTTTTTCCGTGAGCGTCTCGCCGTAAAAGTCGAACAGCAGGCTCATTTCGAGCGGTTTGCCTTTCATCGGCGGGCCTCCCTGAATAGTGTAAAGTGTTTCGCCTTTACATCGAACGTGACTATTCTACCGTATATTTGGCGCGGTGTCAAGGGAAAAATAGGGGAGAACACGAATTTTGTTCACATAATCTTCGTTTGCTTCACACCTTCAATGATGCTATAATAATGCCCATGGAAAAATTTTTCCGGAAATGAGGGAAATCATGCAACAAGTGACGCGGAAAAAGCTGGCCGCAGGGGTGAATCTCACCTGTGTGACCACGCCGAAATTCAAGCGTGCGGTTTTGCGTGCGGTGCTGCTGCTGCCGCTGGGCGGACCGGACGCGGCGCTGCGCGCCTGTCTGCCGCATGTGCTGCGGCGCGGTACAAAGAGCTTGCCCGATCTGCGGGCCATTGGCGCAGAGCTGGACGAGCTGTACGGCGCGCGCATCGAAGCGGTGGTGCGCAAGGAAGGCGAACATTTGGCGGTGGGCTTTTTGTCCGACTGCATTGATGAAAGCTGCGCGCCGGGCGCGGACGGTCTGACCGCGGGGGTCATCCACCTGCTGGCCGAGCTGCTGTGCGACCCGTATACGCAGGACGGCGTATTCTGTCCGGATTATACGGCGGGCGAACGCGAAAATCTAATCGATCGCATCGCGGCGCAGAAAAACGACCCGCGCGCGTGGGCGCCGCTGCGTCTGACGCAGTTGATGTGTGCGGACGAGGCATACGGCCAACCGGTGTATGGCACCAAGGAGCAGGCCGAGAAAATCACCGAGAAAAAGCTGTACGCGGCCTACCGCCGCGCGTTGGACGAAGCGCAGCTCGAGCTGTTTTACTGCGGGCCGCTTGCGCCGGAAACCGTCGGGCAGATGTTTGCGGAAACACCGTTGACGGAGCCGCGCACCGGTGCGGGAGCACTGCCTGCGACCTGTGTGCTTGCACAGCCCAAAGAAGCGGCGCGAGAAATCATTGAGGAAGAAGCGGTCACGCAGGGCAAGCTGTCGCTTGGCTTCCGCACAGGCGGCGCGAGCCTGACCGGCGGAGACGCGGCCGCTTACTGGATGTTTCAAACGCTGTACGGCGGTTCAACCAGCTCCAAGCTGTTCTTGAACGTGCGTGAAAAGCAGTCGCTCTGCTATTATGCGAGCGCGCAGTTTGTTGCGTCCAAGGGACTGATGCTGGTCAATTCCGGCATTGAAAACGATAAATTCGCGGTCGCGCGGGATGAAATACTGCGGCAGCTTGATGCCTGCTGCGAAGGAGATATCACGGATGCGGAAATCGACAGCGCGCGCCGCACGCTGTCCGGCGGCTGGCGCGCCATGCTGGACGACCCGCTGACACTTGAGCGGTACTGGATGGGACAGGCTGCGGCGGGTACGCTTACGTCGCCCGAAGAGCGCATCGCGCAGCTCGAGACAGTCGACCGTGCGCGTATTGTCGCCGCGGCGCAGGCTACCGCGCTTGACACGGTATATTTTATGAAGGGGGCGGCGCAATGAGCAAGGTTTGGACCGCCCTGCGCGAGCGCGCAGAGGAGCGCACGCTGGAAAACGGCTTGCGTGTGTGCTATCTGCCCAAGGAGGGCTTCGGAAAGACGTTTGCGATCCTCGCAACCAACTTCGGTTCGGTTGATGCGTCCTTCACATTTGAAGGGACGCGCTATGACACGCCCGCAGGCGTGGCGCATTTTCTCGAGCACAAGATGTTCGAGGACGAGGACGGCAACGCGCTGCAAAAGTTTGCGCGCACGGGGGCCAGCCCCAACGCCTTCACCAGCCATACGATGACGGCTTATCACTTTTCCTGCACCGAGCGGTTTGAGGAAAATTTGGAAATTTTGCTGAAATTCGTGTTTACACCGTATTTCACCGAGGAAAACGTCGCTAAGGAGCGCGGTATCATCGGGCAGGAAATCGGCATGATGGACGACACCCCCGGCTGGCAGCTGTTTTGCGGCGTGCTCGAAGGGCTGTACCGCAACCATCCGGTGCACGTGCCGATTGCAGGCAGCGTGGAGAGCATCGCGCGCATCACGCCCGAGGTGCTGTACACCTGTCACCGCGCGTTTTACAGCCCGAAAAACATGGCACTTATCGTCTGCGGCACGGCGGACTTTGACGAGGTCTGCCGCATGGCGGCGCAGTATTCGCCTGCTGATGCGCCTGAAATCGGGGAGCGGCATTACGGTGAGCGCCGTGAGGCGGTCAGTGAGCTGACGGTCACGCGGCGGATGCCGGTGTCGCGGCCGCAGTTCATGCTGGGCTTTAAGGATACGCCGCTGGAGACGGGCGAGAGTCGTCTGCGCCGTTCGCTGCTGGGTGAGCTGGCGGTGCGCATCCTGTGCGGCGATACTGCGCCGCTGTATGCCGAGCTATATGAAAAACGCTTGATTGGCCGCGATTTCGACACGGATTATACGCTGATTCCGGAGGGCGCAATGGCGCTGCTGGGCGGCGAGAGCCGCGACCCGGAAGCTGCGCGTGCGGCAATCGAGCGGGAAGTTGCGCGTCTGGCACACGAAGGTGTGGAAAAGCCGCTGTTTGACCGCATGAAAAAGGCGCTTTACGGTCTGCGTCTGCGCGTGCTGGATGTGCCGGAGGCCTATGCACGGCAGGAGGCGACGGCTTTGTTCGCGGGCGAGCACTACGCGGATTTTGCCGCGCTGTTCGACACCCTCGCACCTGAGGATGTGCAGGCAGTATTTGCACGTTGGGCGCAGCGCGACCGGTCGAGTCTGTCGGTCGTTTTGCCCGGATAACTCATTTCTGACAGCAAAGGAAGCAAACATCATGGAACATGCAATTTCTTTCCCGGCGCTCGGACTGGATTTTCAGATTAACCGTGTCGCCGCGAACGTATTCGGCAAGGATATCTACTGGTACGGTATCATTATTTGCATCGGCTTTGTGCTGGCGGCGCTGTATGTAAACGCGCGCGTCAAGGAATTCGGCTGCACCTCGGATAATCTGATGGATTGTCTGATTATTTGTGTGCCGGTTGGCATCATCTGCGCACGCATCTATTATGTGGCGTTTGAATGGGGGTACTACAGCCAGCATCCGAATGAGATCATCGCGGTCTGGAACGGCGGCATCGCCATTTACGGCGCGGTAATTGGCGTGGTGATTGCGCTGTATGTATACAGCCGCGTTAAAAAACTCTCGTTTGCCAACCTATGCGATTTGGCGGCCTTTGGCCTGCTGATCGGCCAGTGCATCGGGCGCTGGGGCAATTTCGTCAACGGTGAAGCGCACGGCGGTCCAACCGACCTGCCTTGGGGTATGTCGATTGACGGCGCAGCGGCGGTGCATCCAACCTTTTTATACGAATCAGTTTGGAATCTGGTGGGTTTTATTGCGCTGCATTTCTACTCGAAAAAGCGCAAATTCCCGGGCGAGATGGCGCTGCTGTACGTTGCGTGGTATGGTCTTGGCCGTGCGTGGATCGAAGGCCTGCGCACGGACAGCCTGTATATCGGCACGATGCGTGTTTCGCAGGGGCTTGCAGCGGTCAGCTGCATCGTGGCAATCGCGCTGCTGGCGCGTGGGTACAATCGTTTGAAGGTTGCCAAGGCATTCTATGTGCCGCCTGTGGCGGAACCGGAGCAGACGGCATCCGACACAGTGGGGGAAAAACCGGCGGAAACGACGGCAAAAAGTGTGGATAGCGCACAACCCGTGACAACCGAATCGGAAAAAAAGACAGAAAACTAAGGGGGAACGCAGTATGAGTGCAGTAAGAATGGACGGTAAGGCGTTGTCGGCCAAGGTGCGCGGCAGCATTCTGGAGGAAACCGAAGAACTGAAAAAGCAGGGCATCACGCCCGGCCTCGCGGTTATCATTGTGGGCAACGACCCGGCCAGCGAAATCTATGTCCGCAACAAGGAAAAAGCGTGTGCGGAGTGCGGTTTTTACAGTGAAAAGTATGCGCTTCCGGCGGAAACAACACAGGAGGAGCTGCTCGGCCTGATTGCACAGCTCAATGAAAGCCCGCAGATTTCGGGCATTCTGTGTCAGATGCCGGTACCGAAGCATATCTCCGAGCAGGCGGTTATCGACGCCATCGACCCGAAAAAGGATGTCGATGCGTTTCATCCGGTCAACGTCGGTAAGATCATGACCGGGAATTTCGACTTTGTGCCGTGTACGCCCGCAGGCGTCATGGAGCTGCTCGACGAATATCAGATTGATCCCAAAGGCAAGGAATGCGTCATTGTCGGCCGGTCGAATATCGTCGGAAAGCCGATGAGCATGCTGCTGCTGCACCGTCACGGCACAGTCACTATTTGCCACAGCCGCACGCAGCACCTCGATGAGGTCTGCCGCCGCGCGGATATTCTGGTTGCGGCAGTGGGCAAGGCAGGCTTTATTACGCCCGATATGGTCAAGGATGGCGCGGTTGTGATCGACGTGGGTATCAACCGCAATGCCGAAGGCAAGGTCTGCGGCGACGTGGACCCCGCGGTGGCGGAAAAGGCGTCGTACATGACGCCGGTTCCGGGCGGCGCAGGCCCCATGACCATCACCATGCTGATGAAAAATACACTCAAGGCTGCCAAACTGCAAAATCGCGCATAAACCGCGCTGCTTTTGCGTGGAAATCATTGACCTTTTTTGCCAATCATCTTATAATAAAGATAATAAGGCGGCCGGGGAGAATCGGCGCGGATGGCAGGGAGGAAAAACAATGGATATGAAAAAACTGGCGGGCGACAAAGCCGCAGAGTACGTAAAGGACGGCATGGTCGTCGGTTTGGGCACCGGCTCGACCGCGTATCATATGGTGAACGCAGTGGGCGAGATGGTTAAGAACGGCCTCAAGATTCAGGCAATTCCGACCTCCAAGGCCACGGAAGCACAGGCACGTGAACTGGGCATCCCGCTGCTGACGATCGATGAGGTCGATCATGTCGATCTGGATATTGACGGCGTGGATGAGATCGACCCGCAGTTTAACGCCATTAAGGGCGGCGGCGGCGCGCTGTACCGCGAGAAGGTTGTGGCAACGCTCGCCAAGGAAGTCATCTGGATTATGGACGAAAGCAAGCTGGTCGATAAGATCGGCGCATTCCATCTGCCGGTTGAGATTGCACAGTACGGTTCCAAGCAGGCGATGGCTAAGATGGAGGAATACGGGTTTCACCCGGTGCTGCGTGTGCGCGACGGCAAGACCTTCGTAACCGATAACGGCAACTTTATTGTCGACCTGCACCTCGGCGCGGGCTTTGATATTGAGGATGTCCGCGAGAAGATCAGCGGCATTGTGGGCGTGCTGGAGCACGGCCTGTTCCTCAACATGTGCAAACGGATGATTGTTGGCTGCGCTTCGGGCGAGGTCAAGGTCATCGAGAACCCCGCAAAGTGATGGGAGATAGACGCACATCCGGACACCGGATTGGAGACCGAATTGGAGGTACTCCCATGGAGCGGACGCCGGCACGCCGCCGTTCGTCCGCAAAGCCGATGAAGCTCAATTACCGCATGCTGCTCTGCATTGCTGTTTTGGTGTTTTTCCTGTTGGCATTGCTGTTTTTTATTCTGTTTTTGTCGCGCGGCGGCAAAATTGATGAACTGAACAAGCAGGTGGAAACGCTTAATGGGGAAAAAGCCAGCCTGTCCGAGCAGGTTAATACCCTGACGCAGGACAATCAGACCATGCTGGCGGGGCTGACGGCTGCTTTGCCTGACCCGACCACGGCGCAGACCGATGATCTCACCGCCCTCATTCCTCAGCTGACCGAGGGCGTGTATGTGGTGCGCAGCACAGGAACGCAATACCAGTATCTGAGCGTGCCAACCGGGTATCTGCAGGATAAGCTGACCGCTTATCGCGACAATGCGGAAGGATATTCTGTTGTGGAAGGCGATGCGCCCGCCTGCACCTGCTGGGTGCTGTTCCCGGACCGGGTTATCGGTCTGGCAGAGGGGGATAAAGGCTTTGTCAGCATGGACCGCGCCGCTACCGGCAGCGCAACCACTGTGCCGAGCGGGATGTACGCCTTTGTGGCGAGTTTCTTCGCATAAAATTGCAAAAAAACGCGCGGCAGGACTTGACATGGTCCTGCCGCTTGTGTTATGCTACTAAAAGCCGCATTGTGCATTGGCCTCAGTTAAGTGCGCCCGAATCCCGGTCGCCGCCGTGCCAAGCGTGACTCTACAACGAAAGAGAGGGAAAACCAACATGTATGCCATTTTGAAAACTGGCGGCAAGCAGTACAAGGTATCTGAGGGCGACGTGATCTACGTGGAGAAGCTCGGCGTAGAGGACGGCGCGACCGTTACGTTTGACGAGGTTCTGGCTGTAGGCGAGGGTGACTCGCTGACCGTCGGCGCTCCGTATGTTTCCGGCGCCGCTGTAACCGGTACGGTCGAGAAGACCGGCAAGGGCAAGAAGATCAACATCTTCAAGATGAAGCCCAAGAAGGGTTACCGCAAGCGTCAGGGCCATCGCCAGCCGTACACCAAGGTGACCATCGCGTCCATCAAGGCGTAAGGCTGTGACGAAGGTCACATTTTCGTCGCGGGAGGACAAACTCCTTTCGGTGGACATCCTCGGTCACGCGGGCTACGCGGACGAGGGCGAGGACATCGTTTGCGCGGCGATTTCCAGCGCGGTCATGCTGACCCATGCTTTGCTGTTTGACGTACAACGCATCCCGGTCGATACTCTGATTGAGGATGACGGCGCGCATATCCGCATCACCCTGCCTCAAGGCGCGGGGATGGAACGCGGACAGGACGCGCTTCGAGCGCTCCGGCTGCATTTTACCGAGCTGGAACAGAATTATTCGGAATTTTTAAGCGTAATGGAGGTGCACACAGATGCTGAAGATTAGCTTACAGTTTTTCGCTCATAAAAAGGGCGTAGGTTCGACCAAGAACGGTCGTGACTCCGAGGCAAAGCGCCTTGGTGTTAAGCGTGCGGACGGCCAGACCGTTCCGGCGGGCAACATTCTCGTCCGTCAGCGCGGCACGAAGATCCATCCGGGTCTGAACGTAGGCCGCGGCAAGGACGACACTCTGTTTGCAAAGGTCGAGGGCGTTGTTCGTTTCGAGCGCCTGGGCAAGGACCGCAAGCAGGTTTCCGTTTACCCGCAGTAAACAATTGAGTATAGACAAAATCCCAGACGGTTGTCTGGGATTTTGTTTTAACAACCACATGAAAGGAGGACTTCCCTGTGTTTATTGATATTGCCAAAATCAAAATCGTGTCCGGCAAGGGTGGCGACGGCAAGGTCGGCTTTCACCGCGAGAAGTATGTCGCGTCTGGCGGACCGGACGGCGGTGACGGTGGCCGCGGCGGTTCCGTCATTTTCAAGGTGGACGATAATCTGTCCACACTGCTCGATTTCCGATATAAGAAGAAATACGTTGCCGGTGCGGGCGAAAACGGCGGCAGCAAGCGCTGCAAGGGCAAGGACGGTGCGGATTTGATCATCCGCGTGCCGCGCGGCACCATCATCCGCGACCAGAAAACCGGTCAGGTTATCAAGGATTTGTCGGATGACGAGCCGTTTGTCGCGGCCAAGGGCGGCAACGGCGGCTGGGGCAACACGCACTTTGCCACCCCGACCCGTCAGGCGCCGCGTTTTGCCAAGCCCGGACAGCCGGGCATCGAGCGTGATATTATTCTGGAGCTGAAGCTGCTCGCGGACGTGGGGCTGGTGGGCTTCCCGAATGTCGGCAAATCGACGCTGCTTTCCATGGTGTCTGCGGCACGCCCCAAGATCGCAAACTACCACTTCACTACGCTGGTCCCCAATCTGGGCGTGGTGTCGGTCGGTGAAGAGCAGAGCTTTGTCATGGCCGATATTCCCGGCATCATTGAGGGTGCGGCCGAGGGCGCGGGTCTGGGACATGACTTTTTGCGACATATTGACCGCTGCCGTCTGCTGCTGCATCTGGTGGATGCGGCGGGCAGCGAGGGTCGCGATCCGCTCGACGACATTGAAAAAATCAACGCTGAACTGGCCGGTTACAGCGAATTTCTCGCCGCGCGCCCACAGATTATCGTGGCCAATAAGGTCGACCTGCTGGGCGACGACCGTGAGCCGGTGGAAAAGCTCAAAAAATATGCGGAAGAGCACGGCTTTTTGTTTGCGGAGCTGTCCGCGGCAACCAATCAGGGCGTAGCGGAGCTGATGCGCCTGACGTGGAACGAGCTGCAGCAGCTGCCGCCGGTATTCACCTATGAGCCGGAGTTTGTCGAAACACCTGAGGACACCACGGGCGAGCGTGACTGGACGGTCGAAAAGGTGGACGACTATTATGTTGTCTCGGGCGCATGGGTGGACAAGATTATGGGTTCGGTCAACATCGACGACTACGAATCCCGTCAATATATGGATCGCATGCTCAAGAGCGCAGGCGTATATGACAAGCTCGAGCAGATGGGCGTGCAGGAGGGCGATTTTGTCGTCATCGGCGATCTGGAATTTGAGTACGTTTATTGATGGTTTGCCGCGATTGCCGGCGAAGCAGAAAGCGTAAAAAGTGAATACGGAAAATTGTTAAATTTTCTACAATTTATGTCTTTACAAGATTCCCGCTTTGCGGTATCCTGATAATAGGTATGGATATGCGCTGCCAAGGGACAGCGTACCGCCCTGCATCCAAATGAACGACTTGAATACAAGGGGGATATGAAAATTATGAGAGGCGTAGAGACCCGCATTCAGGAGATCCGCCGTCGTATTTTCCGCGAGGTGGCCCGCATGGCCTACCACACGGAGTGGCCGACGGACAGGCGAATCGAAGCGCTCCCGTATGAAATTATTCCGGGCGAAATCGGCAATTTCCGCAACGATATTTTCCTCGAACGTGCAATTGTCGGCGAACGCCTGCGCTTGGCGATGGGCTTGCCCTGCCGCAATGCGGCGGAGCATTCGCCGGTATCGGATAATATCGAAGCCGCGACCCGTGAGGAAACCTATTACACGCCGCCGCTGGTGAATATCATCAAGTTTGCCTGCAATGCATGCAAGGAAAATGAGATTATGGTCACTGACGGCTGTCAGGGCTGTCTGGCGCATCCGTGCGTAGAGGTCTGCCCAAAGGGCGCCATCACGCTCGACCGCTATAACGGCCGCTCGCACATCGATCAGGAAAAATGCATCAAGTGCGGCCGCTGCGTGGACGTTTGCTCGTATCACGCCATCATTCATCAGGTTCGCCCGTGTGCCGCAGCCTGCGGTGTGGATGCGATCCGCAGCGATAAGAACGGCAAAGCGGATATCGACTATGAAAAATGCGTTTCCTGCGGCATGTGTCTGGTTAACTGCCCGTTTGGCGCGATTGCGGACAAATCTCAGATTTTCCAGATGATTCGCGCGATTCAGGCGGGTGAGCGTGTATATGCAGCTGTTGCGCCTGCTTTTGTCGGCCAGTTTGGTCCGAAGGTTACGCCGGGCAAGCTGCGTGCTGCGATGAAGCAGCTCGGCTTTGCCGACATTCTGGAAGTTGCCATCGGCGCGGACCTGTGCGCAGCGCAGGAGGCGGAGGACTTTGTCAAGGAAGTGCCGGACAAGCTGCCGTATATGGGTACATCCTGCTGCCCGGCATGGTCCGTGATGGCAAAGAAGATGTTCCCCGATCAGGCGGAGTGCATCTCCATGGCGCTGACGCCCATGACGCTGACCGCGCGCCTGATTAAGCACCATCATCCGGATGCCAAGGTCGCCTTTATCGGTCCGTGTGCAGCGAAAAAGCTGGAGGCAATGCGCAAGGATGTCCGCAGCGAGGTCGATTTCGTATTGACCTTTGAGGAAATGACCGGCATTTTTGACGCGCGCCATGTCGATCTGGAGTCCCTGCCCGAAGACCCGCATGGTGTTAACGACGCCTCCACCGACGGCCGTAATTTTGCTGTTTCGGGCGGTGTGGCGCAGGCAGTCGTCAACGTCATCAAGGAGAAATATCCCGAGCGCGAGATCAATGTGGTCAACGCCGAAGGTCTGCGTGAGTGCCGCAAGATGCTGCAGGCGGCCAAGGCCGGCAAGTATAACGGCTATCTGTTGGAAGGCATGGCCTGCCCGGGCGGCTGTGTTGCCGGTGCGGGTACCATGCAGGCAATCAAGAAGTCGGCGGCTGTGGTTGGGCTGTACGCCAAGCAGGCAGAGCACCCGACTGCGACCGGCACCGAGTATGTCAAGGAGCTGGACAAGCTCGTCGACTAATGGTTCCATGGAAGGGAACACCATTCCATCAGTGCAAAAAAGAACCGCCATTTGGCGGTTCTTTTCATTTTATGAGAGCAGTCAGGTTGTGATAGCGACTTTGCAGACCTCGTCGCGCCGCGCTTCAAACAGCGCGTAAGCCGCGTCGATTTCCGAAAGCGGGAAAATATGCGTGATAAGCGGGGTCGTGTCCAGTTCGCCCGCTGCAATCAAACGGAGGATTTCGGCGCAGTCGCAGCCGTCCACGCCGCCGGTCTTGAAGGTCAGATTTTTGCCATACATATCAGGCAGCGGCAGCACCTGCGGGCGGTCGTACAGCGCAACAATGGTGACAATGGCGTTGGGGCGCGCGCATTCCCATGCAAGCCGGAAACTGTCCTCCGTGCCCGCAACCTCGAGCACCACGTCCGCGCCGCCGTGTCCGCTGTTGTGCCGTACAAACTCAAGCGCATGCGCGGGCGAGACGGTCAGCACATCAGGGTAGTGTTCCTGTACAAAACGCCGCCGCACAGGGTCGCTTTCGCACATGATGATGCGGCGCGGACGGTGCAGCATGGTGCAGAGCAGCGTACAGATGCCGGTCGGACCCGCGCCGATGATAAATACGGTATCATTGGGGTGAATTTCCGAAATACGGGCGGCCCAGAAGCCGGTCGCAAGAATGTCGCCGGTAAACAGCGCCTGTCGGTCGGATACGCCGTCGGGAATGCGGTTCAGACCCTGGTCGGCATAGGGGACGCGGACATATTCCGCCTGTCCGCCGTCGATGCGGCAGCCGAGCGCCCAGCCGCCGTCCGGGTCCTCGCAGTTGTTGACAAAGCCGTTCTGGCAGAAAAAGCAATGTCCGCAAAAGGTTTCTACATTGACCGTGACCCGGTCGCCGGGTTTGACGGTCTGCACGGCCTCACCGACCTGCTCAACCACACCGACCATTTCATGTCCGACGGTTATGCCGGGGACGGCGCGTGGTACCGAGCCGTGCTTGATGTGCAGATCGCTGGTGCAGATGCTGGAGAGGGTGACACGAACAATAGCGTCGCGTACATCGCGCAGAACCGGTTTTGGTTTGTCGAGCAGGGCAAAGTGCCCCGGTTCTACATAGGTGTATGCAAGCATGCTTTTCTCCGCCCCTTTCCAATTGCATTTATTATAGAGCACGGCGCGAATAAAGTCAAATGCAGGCGCTTTTTGGCAAAGCGAAATACACGCATGGCTGACATCATACGGCTTTTGTGGTATAATGATGCAATCAAACAGAAAAGGAAGGATGGACATGCCGGAAAAGATAACCGTGCTTCACTTCAGCCCGACAGGAGGGACGCGGCGCGCCGCGCTGCTGCTTGCGGGACAGATTGCATCACAGGAGGAGGAAATCGACCTGACCTTGCCGCAGCCTCAGGAAAAAACCTTCACGCCGCAGGACGTGGTGCTGGTGGCTGGACCGGTTTACGGCGGGCGGCTGCCCGCGCTGATGGTCGAGCGTCTGCGGCACTATACCGGCGGCGGTGCGCGCGCGGTATCCGCAGCGGTTTACGGCGGTCGAGCCTATGAGGATGCGCTGGTTGAGTTGGATGATCTTCTGGAAGCACAGGGGTTCTGCGTGACGGCAGGGACGGCTCTGCTGGCTGAGCATTCAATCGCACATACGCTGGCAGTCGGTCGGCCGGATGCGCAGGATGCGGCGCAGTTGGCCGGATTCGGCGCTCGTATTGCGGAAAAGCTCGATAAGGGTGATGCGAATGCGCCGCAGGTGCCGGGCAACCGCCCGTATCGGGAGTGGGCCGGTATGCCGGTTGTACCCATTGCAAGCGACGCCTGCGTCGGCTGCGGGGAATGTGCCAAAGTCTGCCCTGCACAGGCCATTCCGCTTGAGAATCCGTCGCAGACCGACAAGACGCGGTGCATCACCTGCATGCGGTGTGTGGCGGTTTGTCCGGTGAAAGCGCGTGCGCTGCCCGCACAGGTGCAGGATATGCTGGCGCAAAAGCTCGCGCCGTTTATGGAACACCGGCCGGAGAATGAACTTTATCTGTGAAAATGCAAAAGAGGCTGACCCGTATCGGGTGCAGCCTCTTTTGCTGTAAGGGAAAGAGATTAACCGCGTACAATGTTGCGGTAGCGGCCGAGCGCGTCGTTCCAGCTGCTGTCATGCGCGGCGTCGCGCTGATCGGGCAGCGAATAGGTTTCCTGCAGGTATTTCCCGAGGAAAGCCGAAACCTTAACCGCTCCGGCGTAGTTGAGGTGGTCGCCGCGGTCGCGCGTGTCGCGCGTCCAGTCAATCGGCACCTCCTTGGGCATGGTGTTCAAATCGAGATAAGTCAGGTTGTTTTCCTTTGCAAAAGCCGCGATGCTGTTGTGTCGCGCCTGATTCCAGTTGATGGTACTCGGTGTGCTGACCAAAATCAGTTCGGCATTTTTTTCCTCACACAGTGCAAGCATATCCTGCAAGCAGGATTCATTGAGCGTGGGAATCGGCGCAGATGTGTCAGTCGGCACCATGTAGTTTTTGGTGCTCGCGGCCGCAACGGCGGAATTGAAGCGGAAGCCTTTGAGGTCGTCCGTCCAGGTGTATTCCACCGGACGGCCGAAGTCGTTGACCTTGAGCGACTTCCAGCGGTCATGATATCGAAGTACGGAAAATAGGTTTTTCGCGCGAGAGAGCAGATAGTCATTGAGCTTATACGGACGGAAGATTGCGTTGGTTTCCAGTATAACAACCGAGGGGCTTTGCCGTTCGAGCGCCTGCCGCAGGAAACGGTAGGAATCATAGAGCGGCTGGGCGGGAGTGCTGCACAGATAAGAGCGGAAACCGCGCTCTTCCCACATCTGCATAGGGGAGATTGAACTGTATGCCTCGCTGTCGCCCACAACCAGCACGTCGATAGAGTTTTCTCTTTCGCCCAATATGCCGCTGGCCAGCATTTCGGCGTCGTTCACGCCGAAGGCTTTGTGGTTGTTTTTGGGCATGAACAGATAGGAGGCGGCCAGCATGAGTGCGCACAGCAGCGTCAGAAAACAGGCGCCTTTGACAAAGAGCGCAATATGTTTTTTCAAGTGGGACACACCTCCTTAGAATGCGGCATAAATCGGGTCAACCGGCACATAGCCGATGCCGTATGCGCCGAAAATGACCAGGAAGAAAAATGCGGCGTAGTAAACCGACCAGCGCAGTGCGATCGGACGGCGGGCGATTGTCTCGCGCAGAGGGATGCCGCGCTCCCGTAGAATTCCGACCAGAAGCACCAGTCCGACAGCAACAGCAACGATGATAAAGTCCATTTTGTCCATACCGAGCATCAGGAAACTGCGGTCGGTAAAAGACCCCAGTGAGAAATCCGTGACCATCGTGCGGAACATCGCCAGTCCCGTGCGCAGGCCGTTTGCACGGAAGAACAGCTCGCCCACACAGACCAGCAGTGCGGTGCGCACGATCTGCATGATGCGGTAGGGCAGGCAGGCGCGGTCAATGTGCAGAAATTTGGTCACGCGCTGCGCAATCGGGTCAAACAGACTGCCTGCAAGGATGAGTGCAAAGTGATACAGGCCGAAAAAGATGTAGTGCCAGCCCGCACCGTGCCACAGGCCGTTGCACAGCCAGACGACGCCAAGCGCGAACGAACCGGAGAGCAGCGGGCCGTAGTGGTTGCCCAGACGGCGGCGCGCCGCACCCGTCAGCTTTTTCAGCGGGCCGGACATGGACAGCGGATAGAACACATAGTCCTTGAACCACGTGCCCAGCGTGATATGCCAGCGCATCCAGAACTCGGAAATGCTGCGGGAGAAAAACGGCTGACGGAAGTTTTCGGGCAGATGTACGCCGAAGATCTCGGCGCTGCCGATGACCACATCCATCGTGCCGGAGAAATCCATGTAAAGCTGGCAGGTGTAGCACACCATCGCCAGCGCGATCACACCGCCGTCATACAGGGCGTAATCGTTAAAAACAGTTTTGATGAGCAGATTGAGACGGTCGGCAATGACGATTTTTTTAATCAGACCGAACAGAATGCGCTGCATGCCGAAGGTCAGGCCCTGCCAGGTGACCGGACGGCCCTCCCAGAGCTGCTGCGCGGTCTGCCCATAGCGGCAGATCGGCCCTTCCATGATCTGCGGGAAAAAGCCGAGGAAGAGTGCAAGGCGCGCCAGATTGCGGTCGGCGCGGATTGTGCCGCGGTAGACATCGAGCAGATAGGAAAGGGCCTGCAGCGTATAAAATGAGATGCCGATGGGCAGTAAGAATGCAGGCACGGGCAGCGAAACCGGAAGGCGCAGCGCGTGCAGCAGTGTGTTGAGATTTGTGCTGAAAAAGGCCGCGTACTTGAGTGTGATCAAGGTGCCGACTTGCAGGAGCGACGCGAACAGGAGAATGCGCCGCTGCCGTCGTGTGAAGCGCTGCCGAATGGCTTTGCGTTCGCTAGGGGCAGCAGCGGCAAGACGGTGGTCTCGGTCCTGTTGTTCGGCGGTCAGCCAAAGGCCAAAATAGTGAATAGAAACAGTAGAAAACAGCAGAAACACCAACAGCTTGCCGCTGACTGACCAGAAAAACGCATAGCTTGCCGCAAGAAGAGCGACCCAGCGCAAACGCTGCGGCAGAATACGGTAAACGAGGACCGCCGCCGGCAGAAAAACGGCCAGATACAGCAGCGAGCAGTAGGATGTCATCGTTTAGCCTTCCTCCTGTAGACGGACGATCATGGTCCACATATCCTCAGCGGAATTGAAGTTAGCGGGAATGATCTCAACGGTTGGGATGGTGATATCAAACGCCTCCTCCAGCTCGGCGACCAGCGCAAGAATAGTCAGCGAATCCAGACAGTGCGAATCGATCAGGGTGCGGCAGGTGGTGTAATCCACGCCGGGTTGAAGTTCCTCCAGAATTGCAAGCAGTTGTTCCATAATAATCCGTCCTTTCATAAGCAGGTGAGTTGATTTCGTCGGTGGGCAGCGCATCGCGTACAAGAAGCGAACGGCCGTCCGGCATCAGCAGTACAATGCGCGGCAGCGCACGGCTGAGGAAAAGGGAAATACCTTCGGTCATGCAGTAGGCGCCGGTATTCATAAAGGCGAACAGGTCACCGCATTTGAGATCGGGTACCGGCAGCTGCTTGACCAGAATATCATTGACAGTGCACAGCGAGCCGCACAGATTCCACGGCTCCGCCTCGCCCAGACGCGGCGGATACAGCCGGTGCGGAGGAAGCTGCATGGCCATGCGCTGTCCGTAATAGACCAGATGATGAATGCCGCCGTCCAGAATGGCGTAATTCTGGCCTTTGTTGCGCTTGACGTCGACCACGCGGGTCAGATAGGTGCCGCAACTGGCGGCAATGCTGCGCCCAAGTTCCAGCGTGATATGCGCTTTGCAGCGCAGATTTGTCAGCATGGCAGAGAAGCCCGACAGAAACTCGGCTTCGTCAAAGTCCTCGGGGGAGAAATACTGTACCGGAAAGCCCGGACCGAATTCCAGCTCGTGCACGATAAAGCCCAGCTTTTCCGCCAGCGAGCAGGCAAAGTCATCGAGCATGTCCAATTCGCGCTGCAGCCGTTTGAGCGACGCCTTCTGCGTACCGGAGAAGTATTGCAGACCGCGGATGAGAATAAAGGGATGGTCGGTGCGGCTGCGGATGATTTGGATGATCTCCTGTTCCTCCAGCCCGAACTGGCTGCCGCTGGTCAGACGCAGCAGCACATGAATGGTGACGCGGTAGCGCGCAGCCAGTTGGCTGAGCAGCGCAAACTGACGGGCTGACTCGACTGTAAACAGACGCGGGCCGTTTTTCTGCGCAATCATTCGCTCGATATCCGCCGGAGTTTTGTACACGCCTGAGATGACCTGCGATTGGGCAGGGATATGCAGGCGGCGGCAGATCGCGGCTTCGCCGGGGGAGCAGACCTCAAAGCGCTCTACCTGGCCGCACAGCTCGCGCAGCAGAAAGGGATTGGCCTTGATCGCATAGCACAGGCCGACGCCGGTCGGCAGGCTGCGCCGCAGCAGTGCCACACGCTGCCGCAGGGCCTGCACATCGAACACATACAGCGGGGAGCCATATTGTGCGGTGAGGTTTTCAATTTGATGTTCGGTCATACGATCTCCTTTCTTGCCATGGCAAGCAGTCGCTTGCGGTCGGTTTTGCCGTTTTCGGTCAGCGGCAGGCTGTCCAACGGCTCGAGCGTGCGCGGCAGCATAAAAACGGGCAGCCGCTGCGCGAGTGCGGCGCGTACCGCAGCCTTATCGGCCGCGCCGGTATAAAAACCGTGCAGCCGTTCTTTCTGCGCGTCGTATACGCAGCAGCACCGGCTGACGCCGTCGACCTCCTGCACCGCGCGTTCGATTTCCTCCAGCTCGATGCGGTGGCCCATGTGTTTGATTTGAAAATCCTTTCGGCCGAGGAAGTACAGCTCACCCGCAACGCTCCATCGTCCAAGGTCGCCTGTACGATAGATCGGCTGCAAATAGCGGCTGTGGCCGGGGTGTTGCATGAATGCGGTTTGTGTCTGCGCGGGATTATTGTAGTATCCGAGCGCAAGCGCTGCGCCGCTGACACAGATTTCGCCCGCCTGATCCGGCGTATGTATTTCCTGTCCCGCCTCGTCCAGCAGGAACACCCGCTCGTTCGGGAACGCTGTCCCGAGCGGGATACCCGCTGTATAATCTCTATCACTCTCTATCCTATGGTACGTGCAGTTGCACGTAATCTCGGTGGGGCCGTACAGGTTGACGAAATCCGCGTGCGGCAAATGCTCCATCCAGCTTTTCAGGTGTTTGGGCGGCATCACTTCGCCGCTGAACAGCACCTTGTTTACCGTTTCCGGCGTGCGGTAGTCCAGACCATGGAAGGAGGACACCAGGCACAGGGCGGAGACAGCCCAGATGAGCGTGGTGACCCGGTGCATGCAGAGCGCATCCATCAGCGCGGACGGTTGGGAGAACAGCCGCCGCGGCAGCAGCACGAGCGTGGCGCCGGTGTACAGAGCGGAATAAATATCCTTGACCGAAACATCAAAGTCAAGCGGCGCCTGATTGCCGATGACATCGTCCGGACCTATCCGGAACAGTTCGGTGAAGGGAAGAATGAAATCCAGCACGGAGCGGTGACTGACGACCACGCCCTTGGGCGTGCCGGTAGAACCGGAGGTAAAATTGCAGTACAGCGGGTCGCCGTCGATAGCGCCAAGGCGGATGCGCGTCAGCAGG
>DYCA01000016.1:0-18172 GCA_019418305.1 Clostridiales bacterium | reverse complement strand
TGCAGCAGCTCTTCAACCAGAAGAATGCGTCCCACGCCGGGCAGCTGCGCGGCCAGCGCGGCATGTTCCCGGTCGGTCACGATGCAGGGGGCTTGCAGGACCGAGAGAATCTGCGTCAGCCGCGGCTGCGGCAGCGCGGGAGAGAGCGGAACATAAAAGCAACCCGCGTACGCCGCGCCGAAAAAGGCGTACAGAGCTTCGCGGCTCTTGTCCAGCAGCACCGGAACCGGTGCGGTGGGGGAGAGGTGCGCGGCAAGCGCGGTGCCGCAGCGGCGGCTGCGGTCAAGCAGCGTGTCAAAGCGGTCTGCGCCGTTTTCGTCGATGACGGCGGTTTTTTCCGGCCGCGCGGCGGCGGTGTGCTCTAGAAGTTCCAGGATGTTGTTCATAATTACCTCATTTTTGCTTCGTGCCGGTTTTCGGCGGAATGCTTATTTCTTATTGGCGGCCGGTGTGGAGGCGGCCTTCTGAGTGGATGTGGTCTTGTTGGAGGACGTTGCAGTCTTCTGAGTGGATGCGGTCTTGCTAGAGGACGTTGCAGCCTTCTGGGTGGAGGAGGACTTACCGGAAGCCTTCTTCACACTCTTCTTGGAGGATTTGACGCTGCCGGACTGCTTGACTGCCGCCTTCTTTTTGGTGGAGGAGCTGGCTTTGCTCTTTGTATCCGTGCTGGATGTGTCCTTGGTGTCAGCAGTGGTCGTTTGCGTTTGTGTCTGCGTGGTTGCCTCCTGTGCGGGTTCGGCGTTCTGGTCGGATTTGATAAGCGAAGAACAGCCGGTCAGCGCGGGCAGTGCCATCATCATAGCCAGCGAAATAGCGGCAACGCCTTTTGCGGTTTTATGATTCATTGACTTCATGTGTAAGATCTCCTTTGGTGTTTGGTGAAGAGCACTTGCTCTTGATGATGTTAAGATACTACGGCAGTATTTATAGACTCTTCAGCAAACCTAAAAAAATCTAAAGAAAGCAAAAAAATGGACAGACCCGTGAAATAGGGTCTGTCCTTGGAATAGGGGATAGTATATAGAGAGGTATCGGAAGAAAAGATGGAATCAGTGGAAATTCTCTTTTTCGATATTTTTTACCTCACTCAAGAAGATTGGCAGGTTTTCCGTCTGCCACTCGGTGACGCCTTCGAGAAATTCCGTGTTCAGGAAGGTGTCGGTGATGGCGATGCCGGTATACGGCGGCGTGATCCAGCCGCCCATGGTCAGTACGTTGGCATTGTTTACGGCGCGGCAGTTGTGCGCGCAGAAGGTATTTTCGCAAAGCGCAGCATAGACGTTCGGATACTTGTTGGCAACGATGCTCATGCCCATGCCTGTGCCGCATACCAGGATGCCGCGCTCAAATTCACCGCTGCTGACGCGGGGCGCTAAATTCTTTGCGGCCTGCCAATAGGCCATGCCGCCGTCTCCGGTGTCCTTGCTGCCCACATCGGTCACTTCGTATCCCAGTTCGGTCAAATGCTCCTTGACCGCTTCCTTGAGTGTAAAGCCTGCGCGGTCGGATGCTACAATGATTTTTTTCATGGCTTGCGGCGAAATTCGCCTTTCCTCCTTTGGTATTCAGGTTTATTTCTTACGGGCGACGGCGCGGCGCGCAGCCTCCGCGATATCCTGTGCGGTCAGCCCGATGGCTTGACGCAAATACTCCATTTTTCCCACTTCACCAAACCGGTCGCGGAAACCGACGCGTTCCATCGGGCAGGGGGCGTGCTCCACGAGGCATTCGGCCACCGCGCCGCCAAGCCCATTGAGGATGCTGGCGTTTTCTGCGGTGACGGCGCAGCCCGTGCGCGCGGTGCTGGCAAGCACCAGCTCTTCATCAAGCGGCTTGATGGTGTGAATGTTGATAATTTCGGCGGAAATGCCCTCGGCTTGCAGCAGCTCTGCGGCGTCGAGTGCCTCTGCAACCATGATGCCGCTGGCGAAAATCGAAACGTCGCTGCCTTCGCGCAGCAGGTTGCCCTTGCCGAGCGTGAACGGTGTGCTTTCATCATAAATATGTACCGCCTGTTTGCGCAGCAGCCGGATGTACACCGGTCCGTTGTGTGCAAGGATTTGCGGGAAGGCGGCGCGCAGCTGGGTGCCGTCCACTGGCTCATAGACCACCATGCCGGGGATATTGCGCATGATTGCAATATCTTCGGTGCTCATGTGGGTGCCGCCGTTGAGTTCGGCTGTGATGCCGGGGTCGCTGCCGACCATTTTGACATTCAGTCCGGCATAAGCGACCGACAGCGTCACCTGATCACAGCAGCGGCGGGTGGCAAACGGGGTGAAGCTGTGCGTAAACGGGATTTTTCCCATCGCAGAGAGTCCGGCGGCGACACCAATCATGTTGGCCTCGGCAACGCCGACGTCAATCGCACGTTCGGGGAAAACTGCCTGAAACCGAAGCACGGAAGAGGCGTTCATCAGGTCGGCGTCTACCGCGCAAATGCGAGGATCCTGTTTGCCGTATTCGATCAGCAGGTCGGAATATACTTCACGCAGACCTTGCGTTTCCAGTTCTCTTGCCATCATTGCACCTCCTGCTGTTCGAGCTTGCGGATTGCATTCTGCCACATATCCGTGGTTATCCCCTTCATGTTATGACTGCCAAGGCGGTTTTCCGCAAAGTCACAGCCTTTTCCCTTGATTGTGTCCAGAATGATCATGGACGGGCGGCTCTGGATTTTCTGTGCGGTGTCGATTGCGTGCGCAATGGCATCCACATCGTGGCCATCCACCGTCTGCACATGCCAGTTGAACGCGCGCCACTTGGCGTCCAGCGGTTCCAATCCGTTGACCTGCTCGATGCAGCCGTCAATCTGCATTTTGTTGTAGTCAGTAAAGGCGATGAGGTTGCCCAGATGCCGGCTGCCCGCCAGCATGGCGGCTTCCCAGACCTGACCTTCCTGGCTTTCACCGTCTCCGATGCAGGCGTAGATGAAGCTGGGCAGTGCGTCCATTTTGGCGGCGATCGCCATACCGACCGCACAGCTGAAGCCTTGACCGAGCGAACCGGTAGTCATGTCAATGCCGCGGGTGCGCTGCATATCGCAATGGCTGGGCAGCTGCGTGCCGGGACGGTTGAGCGTGGCGAGCGCCTCCTCCGGCAGATAGCCGCGCAGTGCGAGGGTCGCGTATACCGCCGGGCCGCCGTGTCCCTTGGACAGCACGAAGCGGTCGCGCTCGTTCCACTCCGGCTGCTCGGGACGGATACGCATGGCGTGGAAATACAGCACCGCGAGCAGTTCACACAAATCGACCGAACCGCCGATATGCCCGGCGGACAGTTCGCCAATCTCCCGGATGGTCATTTTTCGGATCAGCTGCGCCTTGTCGCGCAGCATCCGGCTGGTTTGCATGTCCATTTGGCAGCCTCCTTATAAAATTGTGCGGAGCAGGCGGCACAGTGTCTCCTGCGTCATGGTGGCGGGTGTCAACTGCATCTGCGCGGCGGCACCCATGCCGACCGCGGCAATATGCTCTATGTCCGCATCGGTCACACCCAACTGCGACAGACGCACGGGCATCCCCATGCCGACCATCAGCTGTTCGATGCCGTCGGCCAGCGCCTGCACATCGGCATAGCCGAGGAACTGCGCGAGCGCCTGCATTTTGTCCGCCGCCATCTCGGTGCTGACGCGGATGAAGGCCGGCAGGGTGATGGCGCAGGCGGTGCCGTGGTTGGCGTGGAATTCGGTCGTCAGCGGGAAGCTGACTGCATGCACGCCGGTGGTGCGCGTCTGGCTGAATGCTACGCCCGCCGTCAGTGCGGAGACGATCATCGCCGCGCGCGCCTGTGCATTTTGCGGCTCATCATAAGCGGTGCGAATATTTTCCAGAATGGTTTTCATGGCGCCCATCGCCAGATAGTCGCACATCGGCTGGCTTTCGCGGTTCCAATAGGCTTCAATGGCATGACAGAATGCGTCCATGCCGGTTGAAGCGGTCTGCCCCTTGGGCAGCGTATAGGTCATTTCCGGGTCGATCAGCGCCACATCCGCCCAGAACTCGCCGCAGACAAACGGCATTTTAATGCCTGCGCGCGGGTCGGTGAACACGCCGACGTTGGTCACTTCGCTGCCCGTGCCCGCAGTCGTCGGGATGAGGATGAGGCGGGTGGTACGCGGTGCAAACTGCTTGGTACCGCCTGCGTAGTAGTCATAGATGCTGCCCTCGTTGGTGGTCAGTTGGCTACGTCCAGACTGGAGCCGCCGCCCAGACCGACGATGGTTTGCGCACCGGCCTGCCGCGCGAGCGCAGCGCAGGCATCTACGCTGGTTGTGCTTGGGTTGGGCTCAATCTCGGAAAAATAGGTCACGGTTTTGCCGGTCAGCGCATTGCCGATCCGCTCCGCAGTGCCATTTTGATACAGGAAGGGGTCGGAAATGATGAGCACGCTGTCGCCGCGGATTTCATCGAGCATATTGCGTGCTGCGCCTTGCCCGCAGCGGATATGCGCGGGCATCCAAAAGCGAAATTCGGAATTCATGTTGCTTGCTTCCTTTCTTGTATAGAGGAGTTACATTTGGTTTGCCAGTTCGCCTTCCTCTTTTCTGTGCTGTTCGATGAGAATGCCCAGCGCGCCGATCAGCACGACCAGCATTCCGGCGATCTGCTTTCCTCCAAGCTGTTCGTCAAACAGGACAAACGAGATGACGCTGGAGACGACCGGCATGAACAGCAGAAAGATTTTGACCAGCCAGACGGGGAAATGGGAGAGGTTGTAGTAATAGACAATATATACCAGTGTCTGTCCCAGACCCGCTATGAGCAGGGCAAGCGCGAGCGGGCGGCTGCTGCCGATGCGCGCAAACTGATCGAAGGTGTGCATTGCTGCAGCGGTAGCGAGGAAAAACAGCATGGTAATAAAGTTGTTGTAATACGCAATCACCCGGTTGGAAACCGGATTGACCGGACTGCGCTGCACACTCTTGATCAGGAATGCATTGATCGAGACAAACAGCGCGCTGAGGATAAAAAACAGACAGCTGGGGTCGATTTGCGATAGGCTGGATAAGCCAAGCCCCATCACCATCAGCACGCCGAACAGCATCACAAACGTGTACAGCCATTCGCGGCGGCTGAAGTGCTGCCGGTACAGGATGACGCTGATCAGATTGACAAACAGGATGTCCGTTTTGAGCAGCGCCGTGCCAATCCCGGCTGAGGCTGACATCTGTAGGCCGACAAACGCCGTATAGTCCAGCAGAAAGCCCATCAGGCCGATAAGGAACAGCCGGAACCGCACGCCGCGCGTGTGCAGTAAGGTGTGCATCTCGCCTTTTCCGAGCATGATTATGGTTAAAAACAGCATGGTCAGCAGCCGGATAATGATGCCGACATTGAAAACCGACATGGATTCGACGGCTTTATTGCTGGCGACATAGTAGGTACCCCAGATCACGGCAAGCGAGAGTAAAGGGATCAGGTTTTTTGGTTTCATATTCGTTTCGCCTGCGATTCCCGCTTACTGCGCGTTTTTCTCTGCCTGCTTGGCTTCCCGCGCTGCGTTGATCTTGCGCAGAATGACCGGCAGGAACACAGAGCCGAAGGCGATGAGCAGCAGTGCGAGCGAGATGGGACGGGTGAAAAAGATCGAGAAATCTCCTTTGCTGACCAAAAGGGCGCGCTGGAGGTTCTTTTCCAGCGTGTTGCCGAGGATCAGGCCGAGAATGATGGGCGGCATCGGGAAGTCGAGCTTGATCAGGAAAAAAGCAATAAGGCCGAAAATCATCATCAGGAAAATATCGTTGACGCTGTTATTGAGTGCAAACGTGCCGACGATGCAGAATACAAACACGATTGGGGTCAGGTATTTATTGTGGACGTCGCCGATCTTGGCGAACAGACGGATGCCGCCGAAGCCCAGCAGGCCCATGAACAGGTTGGCGATGAACAGGCCGACAATGATGGTGTACACCTTGGTCTGCTCCGAGGTGAACAGCAGCGGACCGGGGACGATGCCCTGCATCATCAGTGCGCCCAGCATGACGGCGGTGCCGGCGTCGCCTGGAATGCCCAGCGTCAGCAGCGGGATAAGTGCACCGCCTGAGACGGCATTGTTTGCTGCCTCCGGTGCAGCGACGCCTTCAATGCGGCCGGTGCCGAATTCTTCGGGGTTTTTGCTCCAGCGGCGCGCCTCATTGTAGGCAAGCCAGGAAGCGATATCGCCGCCTGTACCCGGGATAGCGCCGACCAGCGTGCCGATGATGCTCGAACGCAGCATGGTTGGGAAGGTCGTGCGGATGTCCTTGAAAGTCGGGAAAGTGCGGCGCAGTTTGGCTTTGCTGCGTTCGGCTGTCTGCGAAATGGTTTCCGCATTAAACAGACCCTGTGAAAAGGCATACAGGCCGATCAGCACCGGCACCATGGCGATGCCTGCGAGCAGATAGGTCGAACCAAAGGTGAAACGCTTGGCGCCGGTCAGTGCATCCATGCCGACCGTGGCAAGCATCAGGCCGATCACGGCGCTGATGAGGCCCTTGGTGACGTCCTTGGAGGACAGGCTGGTGACCATGCTCAGACCGAAGATGGCCAGTGAGAAATATTCCGGGGAGGTAAAAGACAGCGCAACCTTGGAAAGCAGCGGTGCGGTCCACAGCAGCATAATTGCGCTGAACAGGCCGCCGAAAGTGGATGTAAAGGTGGAAATGCCGAGCGCGCGTGCCGCTTCTCCGCGCTGGGTCAGCGGATAGCCGTCCAGCACAGTAGCGGCGGAGTTTGCGGTGCCGGGGGTTTTCACAAGGATTGCCGTGATCGAACCGCCGTAGATGGCGCCGCAGAATACACCCAACAGCATCAGGATACCGGTAGAACCATCAAAGCGCAGGGTCAGCGGCAGCATCAGGCTAAGACCCATAATAGAGGACAGGCCGGGCATTGCACCGACAAAGATACCAACAAAGGTACCCAGCAGCATAATGAGTAGGTTCGTCGGCTGTAGGACAACGCCGATGACCGAAATTAAGCTTTCTAACATAGTTTCGCCTCCTTAAAACGAAAGAAGGATGCCGCCGGGCATTTTCAGTTGCAGCAGCATGACAAAAACGATAACGATGAACACGACAATGCCGGCCGTCAGTCCAATCAGCACCAATGGACGCCGTTCGCCCAGCAGGAACATAACCGAGGGGATCAGATAGATGATTGCTATATAGAAACCGAACAGTTTGAGCAGCAGGCAGAACAAGGCCAGCAGACCGATTAGGATATAGATGCGCTTCATGCCGGCGGAGCGGAAATCAATCGGTTTTTCCTCTCCCTCCGGACGCGGGCGGACCAGTGTTTGTATGATCAGAATGACAGACAATAGTATCATTGCCACGCTAAGGATCATGGGCCAGACACCCGGCCCCATGGCTGTGCCCTGTACCGCCGCACCGCTTTGCAGGCTGCTGCGGATCATGAGCGCGGACAGCAGGATCAGGATGACCGAGATCCCGATGTTGTATTTTTTCATACGCTTTCACCTCGCAGGATACAAATAGGGCGCGAACCTAACACGGAGTGTTCGGTTCGCGCCCCGCTGTTACAGATATACGATATGGCTGGGTCAGCCAACCAGAGTGGTATAATAATCCGACTGCTCTGCAATAAAGCCGGCCAGATCGTCAACACCGATGGTGATCGGCTCAAAATAGAAGCCTTCGCGGGTCTCCGCATACTGATCGGAAGCGACGGCTTCGCTCAGTGCGTCTTGCAGGAATGCAACAATGTCATCCGGAGTGCCTGCGGGAGCGGCGATCATAATCCAGCTGAGCAGGTTTACATCGGCAAAGCGGTCATCGGTTTCCGCCATGGTCGGGACATCCGGAGAAGCGGTCGAACGCTCGGCGGAGGTCACGGCAATCGGAACCAGGTCGCCGGAATCAATATTGCCGACTGCCGGCGCCATAGCGGAGATGCACAGTGAAACTTCACCGGACAGTACGCCCGCGATGGCATCCGGTGCGGAGTCATACGGAACGGAAGAAACCTGCAGGCCGGCGCCTGTCAGAATAGAACCGAGCAGGTTGGGCACGGTGCCAACGCCGGTGACGCCAACAGCCAGTTCGCCCGGATGTGCTTCGGCGTAGGAGATGAACTCTGCAAAGCTGGTAAACGGTGCGTCTTTGGATGCAAGCAGCAGATACGGGTCCTGTTCTACCGCAGCCAGCGGGCTCATCGCTTCGGTTGGATTGATGTCGGTTGCACCGGAAACGTAATTGAGGACGAGGTCACAGTTGACCAGACCGAGTGTGTAGCCGTCCGCATCCCGTGTCAGGAAGTCCTCGGTGCCGATGAGGCCGGAGCCGCCTTCCTTGTTGGTTACCGTGATCTGCTGGTCGATTACGTCTTTGGGGATGGCGTCCAACACGCCGCGGACCGCCAGGTCGGTTGTGCCGCCGACCTTATACGGGACGATGACTTCGATTCCCTTGGAGGGGTAATCTGAACCGGCGGTATCATTGCCGGAATCGGCGGTGTCGCTTGTGCTGCCGTTCGAGCTGCTGCACGCAGCCAACGATGCAGTCATGGTCAGGGCCAGCAACGTAGCAAGAAATCTTTTCATTTCGCTCTCCTCCATATTGTTTCGAAACATACGAAACTAAATTTTACGAAATACGAAAGCTAAAACGAGCAATCGTTTTTCTTTTATGTTTTATATATATCATAACTATAATAAAGTGTCAATTTATTTTCGTATTTGATTTCGTATAAATTTCGAAAGAAAATTTGTGCATTCAGTTTTGTGCTTCATTAGAGAAAAGGACGCAGGAAAAGCAGCAGGTAAATGAGCTTTGTATTCTATATTTACTGCGAGCAGAGAGAAAACGAATTGGAAAACCAATACTGTATATGTTTGCCATTATTGTTATGCTTACTGGTTGACAATACTTTCCGTGATATGCTATAATGCAGAAAAGGAAAGGGTTTTAACTTCTAAACTTTCGAATTTGCTTTCGAATTATTACAGAGGTGGAATATGGGAAATACAAGGAGTCAGTATATACTGAGTGCGCTGCGGGATCGTGGGACATTAACCGTGGCAGAGTTATCCGAGCAGCTGGGGGTTTCGCTGGTAACCATCCGCAAGGATGTTCGTGCGCTTGCCGCGCAAAATCTGATTGTGCGGCAGCATGGCAAAATTTCGCTGCCGCTCTCCACACAGCAATCCTATCTGCCATTTAATATGCGCTCGATTTCGCAGATTGACGACAAAAAACGCATTGCGCAGGTTGCGGCATCTATGATCGATCGCGATGACACGATTATTCTGGATGCAGGCACTACCACTTTGGCAATCGCTACCGAAATTCGTGGGCGGCCGCCGGTCAATATCGCGACCAACTCAATCAGCATTCCATATACTCTTTCGGACAGCGACCATTTAATCAGCGTGGCTGGCGGACAGATGCTCAACCACAGCTTGTGTACCGCAGGCTCGGATGCCGAGCATTTCTTCCGCAGTATTCAGGCGGAAAAAGCGTTTATCGGCCTTTCGGGTGTATGGGATAACCTCAGCCTGACGACCGGTTTGAAAGCGGAGGCTGCTGTCAAAGGGGCAATGATCGCGGCGGCGAAGCGGGTCATTGTCGTGGCGGCCAACCAGAAGTTTTATCACAGCCAGATGTTCAATTTCTGTGATGCGGACAAGATTGACACCATCATTACCACCGGACCGACTTTGCCGGAGAGCATATTGGAGCAAATCGAACGGTATCATATCCAGCTCATCTATGCCGATGCGGAGCAACCGGATCCGGCGGAGACATCGGACTGACAGCATGAAAAAAGGTAGACGGGATACCGTCTACCTTTTTGTTTTTATGTGGGTTCGGTTGGCGCTGCCGGTCGGGGCAGCGTCAATTCAAATTCGGTGTGCCAGCCGTCGTGCGGCGGACGCACCAGTCGGATAGAGCCGCTATGCAGCTCCGCTACCTTTTTGACGATCGCCATGCCAAGTCCCGTACCGCCGCCCGAGGTTCTGGCCCGATTCCCGGTGACGAACGGCTCAAACAGAGTGTCTGCCAACTCAGGGGGAATACCGACACCGTTGTCCGCCACCGTTAGTTGTACGGCATCAGGAGTGTCTGTCAGCCCGAAGAACAGCGTTGTTCCGGCAGGATTGTATTGCAGGGCGTTGCTGGTCAGGTTTTCCAGCAGCCGTCGCAGCAGGCGGGGATCAAAATAGGCCGTGACCGACTCATCCGGCAGGTCGAGCGAGAGGGAAAAACCGCGAGACTCGATTTCAGGGTACTTTTCCGCCAGATAGCTTTTGCAGAATTCGCACAGGTCGGCAGTTTCCGCTTGTAAAACATAGTCCGGATGGTCGAGGCGGACATAATCAAACAGCGTGTTCATCAACACGGTGCTGTCCGAGGCTTTGCGGCAGATGGTTTCCAGATACTGCTGCTGCTTGTCGGGCGGCACTACGCCGTCGACCAGTGCTTGCGCATAGCCTTGGATGACGGTCAGCGGCGTTTTCAAATCATGTGACAGGTCGGCAAGCATACGCTGCTTGTCCTCATTGGCCGCTTGCTTTTCTGCACTGACCTGCTCTAATCGATCAAGCAGATGAGTGAAGCTATCGGTTACCTGCCGGAATTCGATGGGAAGCGCATCGGTGTTAACCTCCACACGACGGCCTGCGCCGTAAGCGACAATCGCTTTGTGCAGCGGCAGGATAGCGCGGCGGATTTTACGGCTGAACAGAATGGCCAGCAGAAGGATGACCACCAGAATGATAGGAAGGGAGAGCAGCGACAGTCGGTTGGCACTCTCCAGTGCTTTCAGATAGGCGGTTTCGGTAAAGCGCGGGCAAACAAAGACCAGCGTACGCTCCTCGCCGGTCGTCGTATTATAAACCGCTTTGGTAATGTCCCACTGGCCCTGATAAATGCCTTGCAGCAGCTCAAACTCCCGGTCGGATAGCTGTTCGAGCCATGGGAACAGATCGCCCTCGACAATCCGGTAATTCTCGTCGACAATGCAGTAATCCAGAAAATCAGCCTCGCCGGTTTCGCTGTCATAGCGGTGCAGCGCAATATAGTAATATCCGTCCCTTGGCATATCTGCCATTTCCTGTACGGTATAATACAGGTCGGAATCATATTCGTTAATCATCCAGAGGTCATCTGGGTGAAAATGCTCTTTGAAGTCGTTGTCTGAGGCATAAAGAATATTACTGTCCGCGTCAAACACCATAAAAGCGCAGCCGTTGAAGCGGCGCATGGGAATGGAGGCGAAATCATCCTGTTCCAGCGCCTCGCGGTATTGCAGCATTGTGCCGAGGGAGGGAAAGGCGTTGTCCAGGCGCTTGGAGATCAGTGCGTTGAGCGCGGCGTTGCTGAGAAACACCAGCAGAGAGCAGAGGATGAAATAGGAAATGCAGGTGCGCAGAAAACTTTTGCTCAGCAGCAGTTTATTGGTCTTCAATTTTGTAGCCCAACCCCCTGACTGTTTTAATATACTGCGGATTGGCCGGATCGTGCTCGATCTTGGCGCGCAGGTTGGAGATATGTACCATCATGGTGCTGTCATCGCTTTCGTAAAAGGTGCCGCCCACACATTCATACAGCTGTGCGCGGGTGAATACCCGGCCGGGGCAGCGCATCATTTCCGCAATGATTTTCAGCTCGGTGGAAGTCAGCGGAACGGTCAGGCCGTTTTTCCGCAGCACAAATTTATCCGTATCCAGTTCTAACTCACCGACGGTAAGCACGCGCGGCGCAGCAGTGGACACATTGTCCGCCCCGAGTTGATAATACCGACGCAGCGCTGATTTGACATAGGCAACAACTTCAAGCGCATTGAAGGGCTTGGTGATATAGGCGTCTGCGCCGATGTTCAGTCCGAGCACCTTGTCTGTGTCCATGCTTTTGGCGGACAGAATGATAATGGGCAGGTTGCTGAATTCGCGCACGCGCTGGATCAGCTCATACCCGTTCAGACCGGGCATCATAATATCCACCAGTGCCAGTGAAATGCCCCCTGCACGGATTTGCTCAAGCGCTGCAGTACCGTCCATGACGGACTGCACGGTAAATTCACTGCTCAGATACAATGTCAGCAGCTCGATGATGTCGCGGTCGTCCTCGGCAATCAGAATGGTATACTTCAAGATTTTCTCTCCGTTTCCGTTGCCCGGCAGACAAATCCACCGGAAAATCCTTTTATTGACAGGCACTTTGTGTGCTTTTCCTAATACTACTATAATCTTCTGTCAATAGCAAGAGCGATGGAAGGAAAAAGGATTGACAGAGCCTTTTGGCAGGGCTTAAGATTATGCAGGGAAAGAAAGGAAGTATGGAAATGAGGAAATCCTATGAAATCGACATGACGCGTGGGCCGCTGCTCAGCCGACTGCTGCTGTTTGCGCTGCCGTTGATTTGTTCGGGCGTGCTGCAGCTGCTGTTCAACGCAGCGGATATCATCGTAGTCGGTCGGTTTGCAGGCAGTCATGCGATGGCTGCGGTCGGATCCACCAGCTCGCTCATCAACCTGCTGGTGAATTTTTTTATTGGCATTTCGGTCGGTGCAAACGTGTTGGTGGCGCGCTTTTGCGGTGCGAATGATTTTGATGATGCGCAGGAAACCGTGCAGACCGCTTTGATTACCGCAGTGGCGGGCGGCGTGATTCTTGTTGTGCTGGGCATCTGTCTGGCGCGGCCCATGCTGGAGTGGATGGCGACGCCGGTTGAGGTGCTGGAACAGGCGGTGCTGTACATGCGTATCTATTTTATTGGCATGCCTGCGACCATGCTGTATAACTTCGGCGCGGCAATCCTGCGCACGGTGGGCGATACCCGGCGGCCGTTGTATTTTCTGCTGCTGAGCGGTGCGGTGAATGTGGTGTGTAATCTGTTTTTTGTCATTGCGCTGCACATGGGCGTGGCGGGTGTTGCCACGGCAACCGTGATTGCGCAGGTGATTTCGGCAGTGCTGATTGTGCTGTGCCTGATGCGGGTGGACGGCATGTGCAACGTCAACCTCAAGCGGATGCACTTCCATCGGGATAAATTTGCCCGTATTATGCAGGTCGGTCTGCCGGCAGGTCTGCAAAGCGTGATTTTCAATATTTCAAACGTGTTGATTCAGTCGTCGATTAACTCGTTCGGCGCGATTGTGGTTGCGGGCAACACTGCGGCAAGCAATATCGAGGGCTTTGTTTATACCTCGATGAATGCGCTGTACCAGACCTCGCTCAGCTTTACCAGCCAAAACCTTGGTGCAAAGCAATACCGCCGCATCGATCAAGTGCTGGTGCGCTGTCTGGTGATGGTTGTTTTGATTGGCGTGGTGCTTGGCAACGGTGCGCATCTGCTGGGACAAAGCCTGCTGGGCATTTATTCGACCGATCCGGAGGTCATTGCCTATGGCATGATGCGTCTGGGCGTGGTAAGCGTTACTTATTTTCTGTGCGGCATGATGGACGTGGTCGCGGGCAGTGTGCGCGGCCTTGGGTATTCCATCCTGCCGATGCTGGTATCGCTGGCGGGCGCGTGTGTGTTCCGTATCATCTGGATTTTTACCATCTTTCAGTGGCAGCACACGCTGTTCAGCTTGTATGTGTCCTATCCGATTTCGTGGGCGCTGACCATCTGCGCGCATCTGGTGTGTTACTTTGCGGTACGGCGGCGGGTCTTTCCGAAGGCCGAGGAGCAGGCCGCTTGACGGCAGACCGTATGAAAAAAGAGCGTGCAAACCGTTTTCCGGTTTGCACGCTCTTTCGTTTTTCAGCGGTGGGATACGGTCCGCGCGCGAAAGGTGCGCAGGATGTGGCCTATCGTCAGACCAAGCAAGGAGATGACCGCGCCGATGAGCAGCGCGCTCCAGTCGGGAGCGTGCAGGCGGTGGGTGGACAGCATGTTTGCCAGCGTAAACGTCAGGTATGGTACCAGCATGTATAGCACGCCGCACAGCGGCAGGCAGAGCCAGAAACCCTTGTTCCAGCAATTGGTTTCTGCAACCAGAAGGGAAAATACAAAGGTTGCAGCGGGCAGCGCCAGCCACATAACCAGCAAGCCGTATGCCATGCCGTCGGTCGCGCCGGTAAAGCACCAGAAGAACAGCAGAGCCAGCAGCCAGACAGCAAAATATCCTGCGGGTAAAAGAAAACGGGCGCGGTTCGGGTGTTTCGTCATAAGACCGCCTCCTTTGGCGCACATAAAGCGGGTGAAATGGCCTTCCGGATATCCTCAGTATAGCATTGTGTGGGGGCGCGTGCAAGGAGAGGATAGAAATTTGCCTGTCCGATGAAAAAAAGCTGGGCATCTGCCGGCGCATGTGATATAATGGGTCGGAAAGCTGTCTTGACAGTGAAATTGACACATCGCGTGCGGCGCGGTAAAGAAGGGACAATATGGACAAGGTAAAAGAATTTCTCAAACGCAAGGATATCGTGATTTCGGTCAAACGATATGGTATTGATGCGCTCGGCGCGATGGCGCAGGGCCTGTTCTGCTCGCTGCTGATTGGCACCATCATTGACACGGTGGGCAAACAGCTGGGCATCCCGTTTCTGACGATGACGGTTGCGACGGTCAACGACACGGCGTATACGGTCGGCTCGCTGGCTTCGGCTATGAGCGGTCCGGCGATGGCGGTTGCCATTGGCTATGCGCTGCGTTGTCCGCCGCTGGTGCTGTTTTCGCTTATCAGCGTGGGTTTCGCATCCAATGCGCTGGGCGGCGCGGGCGGACCGCTCGCCGTGCTGTTCGTGGCAATCATCGCAGCGGAGCTTGGCAAGGCGGTCGCGGGAGAAACCCGCATTGATATTCTGGTGACGCCTCTGGTGACGATTGGCGTGGGCGTGGCGCTTTCCGCATGGTGGGCGCCTGCGCTGGGCGCGGCGGCGATGCAGGTGGGCAGTCTCATCATGTGGGCAACCAACTTGCAGCCGTTCCTGATGGGCATTTTGGTGTCCGTGCTGGTCGGCGTGGCGCTGACGCTGCCGATTTCTTCCGCCGCTATCTGCGCGGCGCTCGGCTTGACCGGCTTGGCCGGCGGTGCGGCGGTTGCGGGCTGCTGCGCGCAGATGATTGGCTTTGCGGTTATGTCCTTTCCGGAAAACCGTTGGGGCGGTCTGGTGTCGCAGGGTATCGGCACCTCCATGCTGCAAATGGGCAACATCGTGAAGAATCCGCGCATCTGGATTGCGCCCATTCTGACTTCGGCCATCACCGGTCCGATTGCAACCTGTCTGTTCCGGCTGGAGATGAACGGCCCGCCGGTATCCTCCGGCATGGGTACCTGCGGTCTGGTGGGGCAGATTGGTGTGTATACCGGCTGGTTGGATGATGTGGCTGCCGGTGTCAAGACGGCGGTTACCGCGCAGGATTGGGTGGGACTGCTGCTGATTTCGTTCGTACTGCCCGCAGTGCTGTGTCCGCTCATCAATCTTGCTCTGCGCCGTATCGGCTGGGTCAAAGACGGCGATATGACATTATAAAAAGAGGAGGCCGTGCGGCCTCCTCTTTTTATGCTTACAGTGTACCCAGTGCGGGGAAAAAACGCGCGAGAAAGAAGAAAATGATGGGAAAAAGCACGGCAGGCAGCAAGTTGCCGACCTTGACCTTTTTGTCAAACATCAGGTTGAAGCCGATGGCGAAAATCAGCACCGAGCCGATGCAGGATATCTGGCTGATGAGCGCGTCGGTCAGCCACGGACGGATGAACCGCGCCAGCAGTGTGATGCCGCCTTGATAGATGAAAAGCGGCAGGATGGACAGGTAAACCCCCTTGCCCAGTGACGCTGCGAAGATCACGGAGGATACACCGTCGAGCACCGCTTTGGCAATCAGAATGGATGGGTCACCGTTCAGTCCATCCTCCAGCGCACCGACAATCGCCATAGCGCCCACGCAGAACAGCAGAGACGCGGCCACAAAGCCCTGCACGAACTTGCCGTCCTCGCTGCTGCCGGAAAAGCGGGTCTGGCACCACGAGCCGAAATCGTTGAGCCGTGTTTCGATATCCAGCGCTTCACCGACGACCGCGCCCAGCACCAAACTGAGCACCAGCAGCATGGTGTGCTGCGTGGAAAGGGTACCGTCTTCGATGGTCAGCAGGCCGCTTGCTGCGCCGCCGATGCCAATGAAAAACGTGCACAGACCGAGCGCCTGCATGATGGTGGTTTCAAAACGCCGCGGCAGTCCGCCCTTGAGAAAAACGCCGAGTGTGGTGCCTGCGGCGATGGTGGCGCAGTTGACTATGGTACCCAGTCCGATCATGTTGTGTATTACCCCTCTTCTGCTTTACTGTACTAAATTGAATTGTACGGCAAAAGCAGGGTAAAGTCAATTCTTTTCGGGCGTTCAATTGCGGTGACGGTATTCTTCATAGGCTGCGATGGCAGCGGTGACTGCGGAGCAGAACAGGAAGATGACCCAACCCGGATGCCACAGGCCATAGAATATGCCAATGCACACATAAACTGCTGCTGCAACCGGAAACGCAATTGAGGCGAACAGCGAGCTGATCGGATGTTTTCGATCGTCGTCGGCATCCTTATCGCCATGGCGGCCAAGACCATACAGTTCACGGTAGTAGCCATCTTTGCGGCCGGACAGGATGCACAAAGCCACGCCTGCCGCGATCATGGCGAACATCACAAAGGTGCCGGGTGTTTCGCGGGGCAGCGCATCATTAAAAAAAGAGCGGGTGAACGGCGACAGGATGAACAGCGCGACCGCGGTTGCAATCATAATGTGCTTGCGCGTTTGGTAGCGGCCATACTCCTGCACAACGGCAGGATCGGGCTGTGCGCTTTCCGCGTGCGGTACAGCGTCCGGCTCTGCGGGCGCGGGCTCATCGGCAAAGCCGAATGTCTCGCGCAGTTCATCGGCTGAACCAATGGATGCAATGACAATACCGGTCGCCTCGGCTTCGTTTTTGCCCTCTTCCAGCAGGGCGTGATACTTTTCTTCCAAATTCGACAGCATATCGGCTTTGATGCGCTGCGTGTCCGCGTTCTGCGGCAGTGTAGCGAACAATGCTTCTATATAGTTACGAATCGTTTCCATTTCCCATATCCTCCTTTGTAAAACGATCGATCACGGTTTGAAGTACGTGCCATTCGGCACATTTGGCAGCATAGGCGCACCGCCCCTCGTCCGTGATGGTGTAATAGGTGCGCGGCCGGCCCTGCGTTTCGCTGCCTTGATAGGGCACGATCCAGCCCTGTTTTTCCAATCGTCCGAATGCGGAATACAGTGTAGTTTCCTTAATCGGGTACTCGCCGCCACTGCGCCGCTCGATCTCGCGGGAAATCGCATAGCCGTACGAATCCCCCTCGCACAGCAGGCACAGAATCAGCATATCGTTATAACCGCGCATCACGTCGCTTCCCAGCATGGCGGGCCTCCTTTCTACTCCGTCTGATGCAGTAATAATAACACAACTACTACGACAGGTCAAGTAGTTTGTGCGGGTTTTCCGATAAAAAAGAAAGCGGCCCATTTGGGCCGCTTTTTGCGCGGTTTCAGCAGTTTTCCAAATCAATAATCAGCTTTTTGCAGTAGGAACAGTACCATGCACGTGCTTCGGCGCGCTGCGTGGGCGTGTGGGAGCCGACCGTCAGTCCGCCACAGGCCCACAGGCCGAACAGCATTTTCTTGTCCTGCGGCTGCCAGCGCAGCGCTTTGTGGTCGCCCAACAGCTTGCCGTCGAGCATTTCTTTTCCGCAGTAAGGGCATTGCATCATCGGTCATACCTCCCTTAAAAGATGTCGGTGGGTGAAACAGGTCATGACAGGCAGAATGGGGACTTGCGGAAGTGGTCGCCGCCGACGTGCAGCGAGTTATCGGGATAGGCGAGGGCGTACAGGTCATCTGCGAGCGCATCGTGTGCCAGAGCGGGTTGCAGTGCGTCCGGCAGCGTGCGTTCGGTGACCGGTTTGACGATAACCGGCAGCGCGCAGGTGTCTTTCATGCGGCGCAGGATGTCCCGGCCGCGCGCACCGACGGCCAGGACGCGGACATATGCTGCGGTCGGCGGGATGCTGGTCGGCAGGTCAAGCCACGCCCGCATGAGCGCACGGCGTACCCGCGCGAGCGGATAACGGCGGGTTTGGGCGGCGGCGCAGACCGAAGCAAAGCTCGTATTGTCACGGATGGCGGCACGCAGCCGGTGCTCCAGTCCGTCGCCGCCGCAATAGCGGGCGAGTTCATCGGACGACAGCCGCCGCAGATGTGCGA
>DYCA01000015.1:6979-40011 GCA_019418305.1 Clostridiales bacterium | reverse complement strand
CAGTCCCGCCTGCGTCGCCGCCTCCAGCGCCTGTGTCTGCGGATTGACCTTGGCAGTCTCCTCCGCCGTCGGCTCCATCACATCGGTCTGCTGTGTACACCCGGACAAAAGCAGGATGCCGAGCACCATCACGGCAATCGATCGTTTCATTCTGCCCGCCTCCCTTATTCTTCTCTTCCTCTACAAATCAGGCGGCACCGCTCCCTGCGGTGCCGCCTTAATCATACCGTATCCGGCGCAAAATTGCAACGGTCACTTATCCTAAATTTCCGTCATTCCCCGCCTTTTTTCAAATTTTTCAGCCAATGACGTTCTTTTTTCGGGCGTTGAAAGCGTTTTTTCACACGTTCGGTCAAACCGTCGGTCAACGAATAATACACGGGTGTGATAAACAGCGTCGCCACCGTGGAAATCACCATACCGGTCATCATTACCACGCCCATCGGCTTCATCATTTCCGAACCTTCACCGCCGGAGAACACCATCGGCACCAGACCGAGAATCGTCGTCAGCGCGGTCATCAGTACAGGCCGCACACGACGCGGGCAGGCGTTGAGGATAGCCGTCTGCTTATCCTCGCCTCGCTCGCGGCGCTGCAGAATATAGTCAATCAGAACAATCGACGAGTTGACCACCGTACCGGCCAGAATGATGACTGCCAACAGAGCCACCATGGACACCTTGTTTCCGGTCGGCCACAGCATCATCAGTGAGCCAAGCAAACCAATCGGCAGAATCAGCATGATGGCCACCGGCAGCACGAACGAGTTAAACTGGCTGGCCAGAATGAAATACACCAGCAAAATCGCCACCATCAGCGCGGTCATCAGCGACCGGGTCGTCTCCTCAATGCTGGAAGCCGACGTGTCGCCATTTTCGACTTCGATGCCCTCGGGCATCTGATAGTTTGCAATCAGATCGTTTACCTGCTGCATAATGTTCACACTGTCGCCCGACTCGGTCTCGCCCGTAATGGTGACCGTTTCATATTGATTGATACGCGAAATCGACTGCGGCGACAGCTCGGTATACACGTCCGCAACCATGGACAGCGGTACCGTGCCGCCGGTGGGTGCGGGCAGTTGCAAAGACTTGAGCGCATCCATATCCTGTGTGAGCGTTTCATCGCCCGAGATCGTCACATCGTATTCCTCGCCGCTCATGCGCAGCGTGGTCGCCACCGATCCGGTCAGTTCACCGCGCACCAGCGTGCCGATGGTGGCGGCTGTCAGACCGAAGCGGGACGCATTTTCGCGGTTGACCTTAATTGCCACACGCGGCACCTGATCGCCCGCAGAGGACTCGACGTTGACCGCATCCGGCAGCGCTTCGATTTTACGCGCCAGATCCTCCGCCGTTTTTGCCAGTTCATCATAATCCTTACCGGACAGCTGCACGCTGATATCCGAACCGCTGTCCATCACCATCATACCGGCATCCGACACGGTGATCTCACAACCTGCGATATCTGCCAAATCGCGGCGCAGCTGCGTGGCAATCTGCGCGGCCGAACGGTCGCGCTCCTCGACCGGCTTGAGCATAATCGTCACGCTCGCCCCGGATGCACTGGACATAATCGAGGTCGAGCTGCCCGTGCTGTAATAGATCAAATCGATTTCGGGGATGGTCTGCTCCGCAATCGTTACAATACGGTCCTGAATGGAAGCCGTTTCCTCCATCGTCGATCCACTGGGCATGCTGACCGAAACATCCACCTGTCCCTGATCCATCTCGGGAATCAGCTCCGCGCCGGCCGCCGCAATGCTGACAATGGAAACCACACAGATGCATACGGTCACCGCAATGCCAATCCAGCGGCGCGTGATAAACAGCTTAAGCACTTTTTTATACAGCCGTATCGCCGGCTTATCCGCGATAACCTGTTCTCGCAGGCCCGGCGCCGCGGCAGACAGGCGGTGCACGCCGCCGCGGTCGAGCAGAATGTAGCATAGCAGCGGCACAAGCGTCAGCGAAATCAGCAGCGACGAAGCCAGCAGCGCCACAATCGTGATACAGAACTCCTTGAACATCATACCGGTCAGACCGCCGGACAGACCAATCGGCAGGAATACGGCAATGGTGGTCAGGGTGGACGCCGTGACCGACAGCACTACCTCATGCGTACCCTTAACGCAGGAATCCCAGCGGTCAAAGCCGTCCGCACGGTAGTGGAACACGTTTTCCAGCACCACGATGGAGTTATCCACAATCATACCGACGCCCAGCGCAATACCGCCCAGCGACATAATATTGAGCGTGATGTCCAGTGCGAACATCAGCAGGAAGGTAAATAGGATGCAGCAGGGCATGGCGATGGAAATTGCCAGCGTCGCGCCGAAGTCGCGCAGAAACACCAGCAGCACAATCGCCGCAAACAGCACACCCATCCAGATGTTGCTCATCGCGTTGTCCACCGTCATGTTGATGTAGTCGGACTGGTCCATGACCAAATCCCACTCCAACGCGCCGTTATTCTCGATAAGGCTGTCCAGCTGCGCCTTTGCACGCTCGGCAATCTCTACCGTATTCGAGCCAGACTGCTTGTTGACCGACAGCATTAGGCATTCCTCGCCGTTGACCTTGGCCAGCGCATCGCGGTCCTTGGGCTGCAGAGACACATCCGCAATCTGGTTTAAGCGCACCGTGCCGCCTGCAGGCAGCGAAATCAGGGCGTTTTTCACGTCCTCAATCGACTGATATTCGCCGTCCGTGCGCACGGACAGGGTCTGCGAACCGCTGTCCAGTTCGCCGCCCGGCACGGCCATATTGTCCGCGCCGAGTTGCTGCGCTACCGAGCTGACCGTCAGGTTATAGCCCTTCAGGCGCGCCGCGTCAGTTTTGACCGCAACTTCATTTTCATAGCCGCCCGAAATATCCACCGAAGCCACGCCGTCCAGACGTTCGAGCGCGGGCGCTATCTCATCCTCCGCCATCGACTGCAGGCTTGCCAAATCGTTGCCGCGCAGCGCGACCATGATGACCGGCATAGAGTCGATGTCAATCGACATGACAGTCGGGTCGGTCGCGTCCTCCGGCAACAGGGATTTTGCCTGATCGACCTTGTCGCGCATATCGGTCATCGCCTTATCCAGATTGGTGCCGTAGGCAAACTGCACGATGACCATGGACATGTTTTCCGCCGAGGTCGAGCTGAGCGTCTCCAAACCCGCAAGGCCCGCACAGGCAGATTCGAGCGGTCTGGTCACCTGCTGCTCGATGTCCTCCGGTCCCGCGCCCGCATAGGTCGAATATACAATCGCCACCGGCAGCTCCATATCCGGCATCAATGCCAGCGGCAGGGATTGAAAGCAATAAAAGCCAAACACAACGACCAATATGTACGCGAGAATGGTCATGACGTTGTGTTTGATACAGTTCTCCGCAATTTTCATAGGGGTGTCAGCCCTCCCCGTCCGCTGCGGCATCCGCGGTGTCGTTGGTGACGCCCGCCGCGGTATCATCAGCGGATGCATCATCCTCGCCGGCCACCACGCGCACCGCTGCGCCGTCCGACAGATAGGACTGCCCCTTGACGACCACCCGGTCGCCCTCGGCCAGGCCGGACACGATCTCGGTATCCGTTTTGCTGACCAGACCGGTCTGTACCACCACGCGCGTGGCAGTATCGCCCTCTCCGAAATCGTCAACCACAAACACGTACCGCTCGTCGCCCGACCCGGTCAGGATTGCCTCGGTCGGCACGGACAGCGCATCGCTTCGGCGGGCCGTGTAAAACGTGACGGTGGCAAACGCGCCGATGGGTGGTGCAGTGCCTGCGGGCAGCGCGACTGGAATATCATACAGATTGGTCTGTGCATTGGCCGCTGCGGGCAGCGATCCGATTGTTCCCTGCAGCATGTCGTCCGACAGCACCGAAATCAGAATGCCCGCACTGTCGCCCTCATGGATGTTGGTGAACACATCCTCTGCCACCGAAGCGGTAACCTCCACCTTGCCGTCCTCCGCAATGACCACGCCGGGCTGTGCGGACGAGGCCATACCGCCGCGCACCACATTGACCGCCGTCACGGTACCCGCGCAGGGCGCTTTGACCGTGCCGAGCGCCGCCTGCGTGGTAATCTGATCCATTGACGCCTGAATCTGCGCAAGAGACGCGGATTGCTGCGCCTGCGCCTGCGACACGCCCGCCTGCGCCTGCTGCAGCGCACCCTGCGCCTGCTCGACCGCCTGCTCCGCGCGCGTCACATCCTGCGCGGCTGCCGCACCGACTTCATAAAGCGCCTTGGTGTTATCCAGCGCCTGCTGCGCCTGATCCACACCAATCTGCGCCTGCTGTACGCCGAGCTGCGCCGAAGAAATGGCGCCATCGGTCGCGGCCTTGGTGGCGCTGTACGACTGCTGCAATGCGCCCAGCGTAGAGGTGACCGTCGAGGTGTCCACAGTAAACAGCACCTGTCCCTTGGTGACCTTATCGCCTTCCTTGACCGGCAGTGTCAGCACCTGCCCCGCCAAAAGCGGGAATACCTGCACTTCATTGACCGCAACCACCTTGCCCGTCACGGAATACTCTGCATTCATCGGGCCGGACGCAACCGTCATCACTTCCACCGCGGTCCCGGCCGGCACCTCTTCCGTTTGCTCCTGCTCCTTGCCGCAGCCTGCGCCCAACAGCAGCGCCGCCGCCATCACAGCAGCCAAAATACGTTTGCTCTTCATCTGTGTCCTCCGTTGCTCGCTTTTCCGATTTGCCGTCACATCGCGCCGCCTGCCATATAGCCTCGTTTGGCCCAATCGTAGGTATTATATGCTGTAAACAGGTCATGCTCAGCCGTGTTCACGGCATCCTGTTTGGCGGCCAGATCGTCCTGTGCCGTCAAATAATCGAGCTGGGAGATCATGCCGCGTTCATATTGCAGCGCATCCACATCAAAATTCTTCTTTTCTGTATCATATGCGGCTTTGGCTTCGTCCAGCAGACGTTTTTTGTCCTGCACATCCAGATAAAGCTGCCGAAAGGTGTTTTCGGCGCTCTCCTTGGCATATTCCAAATTGAGTTTGGCCGCCTCATAGGAATCCACGCCTGCAGCCACGCCATCCGTGTAATCATTTGACGCCTCGCGTGCCTGCTCCTGTGCAGACCAGATGGAATAGCTGTTGTCCATCGCCTTTTTCAGATCCTCTTCGTAATTCATATCCGACAGCTGTTTTTCCGTCACGGTCGGCAGTGTGGTCGGCTTGACCGTGGTCGCGGCCGTATTGCCGCATAGCAGCGACAGCTGATTTTCCGTTGTCGTCTGCATCAGCGTAAGTGTCTCACGCTGCGCCGCTGTCGTGCGGCGCGTCTGGCGCAGGTTATCCAGCGTCAGCTGAGAAGCCATCCCTATCTCCACCTGTTTTTCCACCGCTGCAATCTGTCGGTCGAGCGCCGCTAAATTGCGGTCGAGCGTTGCGATACCCTCCTGCGTGGTGATGATGCCGATATACGCGGTCTGCGCGCCTACAACAATCTGATTTGCCGTGTTATCCAGCTGCTTTTTGGTGCTGGTATAGGTATCTTCGAGCTGAGTCTCCGCTTCTTCCTGTGCTTCATCCAGTCCATCCATCATCTTTTTCATGCTATCCATTCCGGATTCCGCCAACGCACGCAGCTTGGTCGCCATTGCAATCTGCGCCTGCACGGTCGAGTCCTGCGTCTCGCCCAGCGCATTGATAAATTCATTATAGGCATCGTACTCTATCTTGTATTGATTGTACTGCGCCTGATACTGAAACGCCTGCTGTACAAACTGTCCATCAAGATTGGTGTTCTGGATACTCGCCAGTGTTTTCTGAAAGCCCTGAATGGTCTGGTTGTTTGCCCGGACGGTTTTTTCCAGCCCGACAAAGCCAATTGACTGCTCATCCTGTACCGGCGGTGCTGCATTCACGCCGTCGCGCCCGAGCGCATTCTGCGCCGCAGAAACCGTTGCCCACATGCCGGCCCCTGCCACATCCAGCACGCTTACCGCACCGGCCGGCACAACCATAAGCACACAAAGCGCTCCAGCCAACAAAGCGCCTGTTCGTATTCGTTTCATCTGTTCTGTCGTCGTCTCCTCCCGCTGTTCAGAGCAATTCGCGCGTAATAATGCTCGTGTGGATATATTCAATCTCCTGCCGCGGCGGCTCTCCCGTGCGCAGCGTATGCGCCAGCACCTCGATCGCTCGCGTCGTCTGCGCGGAAAAATCCTGATCGATGATAAAATCCAGCCGTCCATCCTCCAGATACTGCCGCGCATGCGGCGTCAAATCGTGGCAGACCACATGCACACGGCGCGCAGGCTTGGCGCGCTCGAGTGCATCCATACAGCCGCGGACAGATTCGTTTGCCATATATATGCCGCGCAGGCGCGGATTTTGCCGCAGGTTTTGCAAAACGCCGTCGTAGGTCAGTTCATACTGCTCCACGCTTTCAATTACGTGCGCATTGACATTGCCGCCGAAAATCTCGTAAATTCGGTCCAGAAAGCCGCGCACGCGCAATCCATGGGCGGTAAACTCGCGGTTTCCCGTCACCACCAGCACCTCTGCACCTGATATGTACGGCGCGAGCAGACCCGCAGCCACCCGTCCGGATTTGACCATATCCTGTCCGATATGATACAAACGGCGGCTTTGACGCACGTCAGAGTCACAAGTGACAACCTGAATGCCTGCCGTCACCAGCCGGTCGATTTCCTCGCTCATCGCGAGCGTATCCGGCGCGGTCAGGATGAGGCCGTCGATCCCGCGTCCCTCCAGCCGCTCGATCGCCTCGAAATACGAGCGATGCGAACGGTTCTTCAGCTCTTCCACCAATACGTTTACGTCATTCAAACCACGGTTATGCACCGCCACGCGGATACCCTCCCGCATACGGCGAATGAAAAAGGCATCCCAGCTCGGCAAAATCACGCCAATCCGGTAAGCACCCCGTCCCACCCGCGCTGCCTGCCGCTGCGCCGGTGTTTTATAGCCGTATTCGTTAATCATCTTCTGCACTCGCTCACGCACCTCAGGCGCTACGTTCGGGCGTCCGTTCACTACCCGGTCAACCGTGCCGCGCGAAACGCCGCATTGCTCCGCTATCCACTGTGCAGTTACCTTCATCAATTGATTCCCCTTTACCTGTGCTATTGCAGCGGGCTGTCTGCAATATACAGCCATTTTATCACAGTAGCTTGCATGGCACAAGCAATTCTGTGCATTTTGCACACTTTCCCCGTAAAACGCCCTTTTCCGTGCATTTTTCTTTTACGCACAATGCACAGGCTTTTTGCACGCTTTACAGTGGTGCTGCGCCGCCATTTTTCACCAATCACGCTTTTCAAAATTGGGCGGTGCGCCGAAATTCCGGTCATGCTCTTGATGCTCCTCTTCAAGTGGTCTATAATAAAGTCACCTTATGTAAAAGGAGAGATTTGAAATGGGCATTTTGAAAATCGGCGTAGTTGGCTGCGGCCGTATCGGCAAGCTGCACATCAATAACCTGATCAACAGCGTACCGGGTGTGCAGGTCGTAGCTGCGGCAGATCCGATGCTGGATAAGTCCGGCGCACGCGAGTGGCTGGCAGAGCGCAAGATCACCAACGTTTCCACGGACTTCATGGACGTTATCAACAATCCCGAAGTAGACGTTGTGTTCGTTTGCTCGTCCACCGACACGCACTGCGACGTTTCCATGGCGGCTGTTAACGCCGGCAAGCACGTATTCTGCGAGAAGCCGATCGATTATGATATCGAGAAGATCAAGAAGCTGCTCGCACTGGTTGAAGAGAAGGGCGTTAAGTTCCAGGTTGGCTTCAACCGCCGCTTCGACCACAACCACAAGGCAGTCGCTGACGCTGTCAAGGACGGCACGATCGGCGATCCGCACATTGTTATCGTTTCTTCCCGTGACCCGGAGCCGCCCCCGGCATCCTATGTTGCGGTTTCCGGCGGTATCTTCTACGACATGATGATCCACGACTTCGATATGGTGCGCTACGTCACCGGTTCCGAGGCTGTTGAGATCTCCGCTGTCGGCTCCTGCCTGGTTAACCCGAACCTGCAGGAAGAGTCCGGTATCCCGGACGTTGACACTGCTGTCGTCACCATGAAGATGGCAAACGGCTGCATCGCAGTCATCAACAACTCCCGTCAGGCTGTTTACGGCTATGACCAGCGCGTTGAGGCGTTTGGCTCCAAGGGCATGGCTTCCGATGCCAACGACCTTATCAACACCACGACCGTTATGACCAAGGACGGCGCTCACTCCGAGAAGCCGCTGTGGTTCTTCCTCGAGCGTTACAATCAGGCGTTTATCGAGCAGGTTATCGCGTTTGTTGATGCAATCAACAACGACAAGCCGGTTCCGGTTGGCGCTATTGACGGCCTGCGTCCGGTTCTCATGGCGAAGGCTGCAACCGAGTCCTGCCGCAACGGCGGTGTTTACGTAAAGGTTGAGGAGTAATCCTTCCTTACATAAGCAAAAAACGCATAATGAATCCCCTCAGGCATTGCCTGAGGGGATTTTTCTATTTGGCAGCGCCTTTCGCGCGACAGCGCGCATAAAATAGAAAACAGGCCGCTTTAGGCGGTCTGTTTTCAGCAAATGGCAGGACATGCGCCTGCCGTTTGCTACAAGGGCGGGAAAAAGTTTCGCTCGTCGGAACTTTTTTCGCTCCAGCTGTGTCCGCACACAGTGCGGCACGACTGCCTCGTTTGAAGCTGTACGCTTCAAACGACTTAATTGAAGTACACCAGTTCTTCCTCCGGCTTTTCCGCCGGAATCACCTCGGAAGCGTGCAGCACCGGACCTTCGCCGCGGTATTGCGGCAGCGTCTCGACCGTGATGGACGCAGTCACGCGCACCCAGTCACGTTGTTTGAGGTCCTTCGCCCCCGGCCAGCGACAGAGGAAGCCCAGAAAGCTGATGTCCTCCGCGCAGCAGACCATGCCGAAGCGTCCCGGCACAAACGAGCCGGCCGGCACATTGCTGCCGACATAGACCTGCGCCAGAAACCGCACGGTTTTGCCGTCGTACTTGTTCGGATCGCCCATCGCGTCGATATACCACAAGCCGTAGTCCGCGGGCGCAATGTCGATGATATCTGCATCCACATCGAACGGCAGCGGCATATTACGCGCATAATCCTCCGAATTGCCGTCCACATCGTCCAGATAGATGGTTGCACGCGGGTTCATCGCACGGATGTTCTTTTTGTAAAGCATCTCTTTGAGCGCATCCGTACAGCGATTGAACACCACCAGATCGGCGGTCGTGATGTGCTCGAACATCATCGGCCCCATATTGTTGGAATACAGTTCAAAGGTGGACGCATCCACAGTCGTAACAATCTGGTACAGCTCCCACCGCGAGGGGAATGCAGCCAGCAAATCATCCAGCTTCCACATGCCGTTATATTCGATGATGATGCGATCGGGATCAAACTTCTGCTCCACCCGCTTGAGCCGGTTGGGCGTCAGGTCGGAAGCTGACTCGATTGGCACGAGCGCCGTCCCAAAGTGCAGCAGCTCACGCTCGTCATATTCCTCGATGCCCTCTTCGCACATCAAAAGCGCAGTGCGCTCATTTTCCGTAAAATTCGGGTCGGCAATAATTTCCTTGATAAACTGGGTTTTGCCGCTTTCCAGAAAGCCGGTAAACACATAAACCGGAATCGGTTCCCTATTTGGCATACCGTTTTCCTCCTTTAGGCAACACCGAACAGATCGGCAATGCGCTCTTCGTCCAGCTCCGCGCCGATGACGCACAAACGGCCGGTATAATCGGCCGCACTGCGGCGGATTTCCGGTGCGCCGGGCACATAATCAAAGTGCAGCCACTCGCCGCCGTCCGCGGCGGGCACAATGCCCTTCGCGCGCAGGACCGTGCCGAGCGACGGGTCGCCCAGTGCGGTGAGCGCGCGGTTCAGCTCCTCCTCGGTGTACTTGTGCGGTGTCTCTACCCCCCAAGAGGTGAATACTTCATCCGCGTCATGGTCATGACCGCAGCCGCAGTGGTGATGATGGTGCTCATGGTCGTGGTCATGGCAGCCACAGGTGCAGTCCAGGCCGTGATCATGATGATGTTCATGCTCGTGGTCGTGGTCATGCTCGTGATGATGCTCATGCTCATGGTCGTGATGGTGATGATGCTCATGCACCGGCTCACGCGCGATTTCGTCAAGCACCTCCTGCACCAGATCGCGGCTGCCCTCCATCGTCTGGAGCAGCTGCATGCCGGTCAGTTCCTTCCACGGCGTGGTCACGATGCGCGCATGCGCGTTCAGTCCGCGCAGCAAGCCAACCACCTCGTCCAGACGCTTTGCCGGGCATTCCGCCGTGCGGGACAGCAAAATCGCACCTGCGTGCGCCACCTGATTTTCAAAGAACTCACCGAAGTTCTTCAGATACATCTTGGCCTTGAGCGCGTCAACTACCGTCACGAACGAATTGAGCTGCACATCCAGATGTGCGTTCTGTACCGCGCCGATGACATCGGATAGCTTGCCCACACCGGACGGCTCAATCAGAATGCGGTCGGGGTGGTACTGCTCGACTACGTCGTGCAGCGCCTTACCAAAGTCGCCAACCAGCGAGCAGCAGATGCAGCCCGCGTTCATTTCATTTACCACGATGCCGGAATCCTTGAGGAAACCGCCGTCAATGCCGATTTCACCGAACTCGTTTTCAATCAGCACGACCTGCTCACCTTTCAGGGCATCCGCCAGCAGACGCTTGATCAGCGTGGTCTTGCCGGCGCCCAGAAAACCCGAAATGATATCAATTTTCGTCATTTGTTTCGCCTCATTTTGAATTTTAATTCCAGATAAAGATAGTATACCACGTTTTCCGCAAAAAGGAAAGTTTTTCAGTTAGCTTTTGCTAATCCTTTAAAAAAACGGAAAAAGAGGGCTTGCAAAAAAGCCCTCTTTGGATTTATTTCATCTGGCCGCATGCCAAACCATTGTACTTGGTCACACGGAACGGGTAATGGACCATCTTGGCCTGCACACCGATCTCTTCAAGCCCCGCAGCCAATGCCTCCACCACCTGCATATCGTGGTCCCGCTGGGCGACCGACAGCTTCATGCGGCTGCCGAAGGACGACACCAGCATGGCGAACGGCTGCACGGCGCATGGCAGCACCGCGCCATAATCCAGGATGTACGGCATGCAGCTTTCCGGCATCTTAAAGCGGCCGACGTTGGTGATCAGGAAGCTGTCCTCCAGTACAAAATCCCGACATAGCTTCTGTCCTTCCTTCATCTTTTCCGCCAGCGGCATATTCGCCTCATGCAGCTCGCTGCACCGGTCGGACGCAGCCTTCGCGCGATAGAGCAGCTGTTCGCGCTCCATCTGGCTGTTTAAGAATTCCTTTGTTTTGCGGAATACTTCGGGCAGCGGCAAATCACGATACTCCGGTAAGTACGGAAGGTCGATAAAGCAGATAAAGTACCGTGTGGTTGCCGACGGCAGCAGCGGCCGCAAGTCAACCGGGATCTGCGAAATGACCGGCTTGTCCGGCTCGCCATATTTCTGGTCGAATGCGCGCATAAGCAGCGGCGCCACAATGGACAACGGGCTGACGCCAATCGACTTGCTGTAGCTGTGCAGCTGCTCAAACGGAAAGGTAACGTCGGTTACAATCTCCGGTCCATCGCCCTTGTCAGTCAGATCCCACGCATGAGACGCTTCGGGCTTCTTCCAGATGCCTTTGGGCGAAAACTCCTGATCGGCAAGCTGGCGGTAGCCGTCCGCGCTCTCCTCCGGCGACCAGCGCGTATCCATGCCGCGCACTGAGCCGTCGTTCTCAACCGGATACCCGCACAGCGTCAGATACTGGAACAGCACGCAGCGGATGAATTCCTCAAAGCCGCGGCCGTCCGAAATCGAGTGCTGATATTCCATGGTGATCGTATTATCCTGATAGCCAACCAGAAATAGATAGCCGTGCGTATCGGGCGAACCAATGGTATAGCGTTTTTCCACCCCGTCAAACGGCAGCACCACGGGTGGCAGAACATTCTGGCGATAGCGGAAGCTGGTGTCAGTCGCCTCCACACCGAGCATCATATGCGGAAAGCGCAGCAATGCCTGCTCCACCGCCTGCTGCAGCTTGTCCGGCCGCACCTTATCGCGCATGCGGATGATATGTCTTGGCACACAGGCTACGGTTTCGTGGGTATTATACAGAAAAATCTTTGCGTAACTATCCGTGCGGAGCAGCGGATAATCCTTGAGCATATCCATTCCTATTCCCTCCGAGGTCAGCATGTAGTGATTTCCCGTTTTGATTGTAGCACTGTCTGGAATATTTGTAAATCGAATCCAGTCGGATTTTACTATTTCCGAACACTGTGTATAGTAACAAAAAGCAGCGGCACCCGTTATCGGATGCCGCTGTTTGTTTGGTTTTACTGCTGAACGGGGATTTCTACGCCGCCGATCGTAAGCGAAACGATATCCTCCATCGGGATAATCTCACTGAAAATATCACCCTTCTGGCAAATGGTTTTTCCGCCCTGCGGCTTGATGCTGCCGCCTGCATAGGACATATCCAAGCTGGTACCGTCCGCCTTGTTTATCAGAATCTGCACATCGTCAAAATACTTCTGCATCTGCGCGCTGTCATGGTCGCTCTGCTTGCCCGATTGCGCGTTCTCGTCCCACTGTACCTCACTGTCGACGGTGTAATCCACGCGCAGCGCGAGCGGAGACAGTGTGATCTCGTCGATGGTTGCAGTCATACCGTTCAAGTCAAAGCTCTGACCCGCCGGCAGATTGATTGAAGTATCCTCGAAATCCAGATTGAACTTAAACGACCAATCGCCTTCAGCAATCACGGTGCGGTTCATATCCTCGTCAAACACATACAAATCGCTGAATTTCGCCTGCACCGTGCGGCCATGCACGTCGCCATCGCTAAGCTCGCGCGTTTCCACATATTGAATGGAGGGATCGCTCGGGTCCGCGTCGTAAAAATACGAACCACCATGCGTGCCGCCGAAATAGCCCACCAGCGTGGTATCCTCTTCCGCAAAATTCAGCGGCAGCAGGCCGTCGCCCACCGTTTTGCTCAGGTCGATGTCAAACGCCTCGCCATCGTCCCGGACGATCGAATAGGTGATTGCGTAATGGTACTTGTCGCCGATGATGGCATCCGCTGTGACGGTCACGCCGTTATCCGTATCGCTTGCGCCGATCGGGCGACCGATCTGGTCGATGATTTCGGTGTCAGCTGTCGGGCCGAACACACCGGAGAACGCTTCACCCGCGGTTTTGAACACGCCCGACGCACCTGCGCCGATACCCAGCACCAGTGCCGCCGCTATGCCGACCGCTGCCACGCGCGGCAGTCCAAATTTCCGCTTACGCGGTTTTGCCTGCTTCGGTGCGCCCTCGCCCGCCGCATCCAGCAGATTCTGCACCATGCGCGCCTTAGCCTCGTCCGAGAAGCGCAGACCGTCCATTGCATCAGTATACTCTCTGTTATCATTATACGCTCTGTTCATATTCATTCCCTCCCAAAGTCATGCGCAGCTTTTGCCGTCCCCGGCTCAGGTGCGCGGTCACCGCGGACTCGCTGCGGCCCAACAGACCTGCAATCTCGCGGACGGAGTAGCCTTCGTAGTAATACAGGTAGACTGCTTCGCGGTAGTTTTCCGGCAGCGCCATCACCGCTTCCAGCACGTCGTTTTCGGGTGCGGCGGGCGCAGGCGCTTCCGCCACCGCTTCGAGCGCCACCGTGCGCTGCCGAAAGGCGTTTCGCATCGTGTCCTTACATGCATTTGCGGTCGCGCGGATGATCCACGCCTTTTCGTGCGCCGGACTGTCAAAAACCTGTCCGCTGGTCAGCAGTTTGAGGAACACGGTCTGGCAGATATCCTCCGCGTCCTGTGTATTTTTCAGATAGGTATACGAAAGCCGCAGAATCAGGTCGGAATAAGTGTTCACCAACCGTTCGGCCTCGGCCCTGTCCAGTTGTATCATGGTTTCATCAACTCCTTTGGCGGCCGTCCGGCCGTGTCAGCAACGTCGCTTCACCTACAATACGAATGAGCGGTCCGTTTGCTGACAGTGGGAGGGAAAATTTTTTGCAAAAGCAAAAGACAGCCCCCAAGGACTGTCTTTCAGTATAGCATAGATTGTGGTTACGGAACAGAACGCGCATTTTGCGGCGCAAGGCCGCTTTCCAGTTGTCCCGACCGCTGCGCGGACAGCAGCAGGCCGAGCAGCAGCATGGTCTGGCATAGGTACAAGCTGCCATAGGACAGCAGCGGCAGGCCATAGGCTGCAATCAGGATGATGCCGCAGTTTTGCAGCACATACATGAGGGTTTGCAGCGCAAACGTCACCATCACGCCCATGCACACGCTACGCGCGAGCAGGCCGGTCTGTTTGCGCGCAATACGGAATCCCCAGACGAGCAGCAGCACCGCCGCCGCCAGAATCAGCAGAACCGCCGCCCAGCCCCAGCAATACTTTGCGGAAACAAAGAGCAGGTCTGTGGTGCCTTCATACCGCACGAATGTCTCATAGCCGCCCTTTTCACAGTTCGGATACCGGATGCCGAACATGATATACTGAACAAGCGCGCCCAGCCAGCCTTGCGCCAATGCATCACGCTGCGGATGCAGCGCAGCTGCCAGCCTTTCCCGTATGTGCTCATACGCATAGAGCTGAAACAGGAAGTAGAACAGCATCGCCAGCACCGGCGACGCCGCGAGCGCCAGCTTGCCCATGCTGCGCCGTCCGAACGCGCCGCGCCAGACCGCCGCAGCCAGTATGCCGCAGCTGACCAGTGTCTGCACAGCAATTGCCGCCATTGAAGGTGCCTGCATTGCCAGAAACCACATGGCGAGTAATGACAGCAGGCAGATGCCAATGCCGCGCATCCCCTTGCCGCGCTGCCGGAACAAAATGCCCGCAAACAGCACCGGAAAGAACCACACCCAGCACCCCAGATGATACAGCTTGCCCATCGAGATCGGCCCTCGGGTCAGCAGCAGCCCAACGACGACCCACGCGCCGTACAGCAGCCAGCAGCGCCGACCGAGGATGGTATAGTCCACAAAATACGCCGCCAGCAGACACACAGCGCCCGCCACATATTTTCCGAAAAACATGTACCATTCCAAATCATTATTGGAACGCATGCTGTATTGCAGCACCAGTCCCACCGCCGCGACCACCAGCACGATGCCCAGCATCACCCAGTCCGGACGCGGACGCCACGCGCGGTCAAGCTGCGTGCCGGTTTCGACCGCGTCGCCCATCTCTCGCGCGGTCGCCTGCGCGGCTGCTTCTTCGTCCATGCCCTCATCCAGAAACGCCTCGTACTGGTCGCTCAGGTGGTCGGCCAACTCTTTTGCCGCCACCGGGCGCGCCCGTTTCCAGCGCATCTGAGCGGTCGCGCTGCTCACCCAGCCGCGCAGCAGTTCGGGCAGCGGCTTTGCGCTGCGCCCCTCGGCGGCTGCAGCCAGCGCTTCGCGTTCTGCCGTATCCAGCACCCGCTCCGCAGCATCGCGCTCGAGTAAATGCAGCAGATACCGCCGCACGCCGTCAGGCAAACGCATGGCTTTCTCCCCCCTTCAGAACGCGCTCGACCGCGCCGGAAAACTGCCGCCATTCCTCGGTTTTTTCCGCCAGCCGCGTGCGTCCCGCGTCGGTCAGATGGTAATACTTGCGCACCCGCGCACCGTCCGCGGCGCGCTCATAGCTCTGCACCAGCCCCTGCGTTTCCAGCGTGTGCAGCAGCGGATAGAGCGTACCTGCCTTGAGCGAAAAGGTGTCGTCCGACCGCTCGCGCAGCCGCTCGATCATCTGATAACCGTACAGGTCATCCTCTTCGAGCAGACGCAGCACCAGCAGCCCCGTACTGCCCGCAAGCAAACTTTTGTCGATTGCCATTTTCCATCCCTCCCTATATCGGTGTTCGATATATTTATTATATATAGATGACCTATATATGTCAAGCCTATCTGTGTCCAGTTTCCCCATTCTTCGCGCGCCTCCCGCTTGACAAACTAACACCGTTAGTTTATGCTGAAAATACAGAAAACTAATATCGTTAGTTTGGAGGGATAGCGCATGGCAAGAAAGGGACTCAGCCGCGATACCATTGTCGATGCGGCCGCGGCACTGGCCGAGGAAAAAGGCATGGAAAACCTGACGCTGCGCGAACTGGCAGACGCGCTGGATGTCAAACCGGCTTCTCTATACAATCATTTGCAGGGCTTGCCCGAACTGAATGTGCGGCTGGCCGAGTGCGCGCTTGACCGTCTGATGGAAACGCTTGAGCAAGCGGTCGATATCCGTCCGGTTACAGATGCATTGCGCGCGCTGGCTGCGGCTTACCGCAGCTTTGCCCATGAGCAGCCGCAGTTATACCGTGCAATGATGATGCTGCCGCAGTTTTCCGATCCCGGTTTGATTGCGCGCAAACAGGCGTTTATGGATTTGTTTGTGCGCTTGCTTGCACCGCTCGGCCTGCCGGCGGAGGAGCGTGTGCATCTATCCCGTTTAATCCGCAGTACGCTGCACGGCTATATTTCCATGGAAGCCGCCGGTTTTTTCCGCTCCCCGCTGGCATCTGCGGATGAGAGCTTTGAACGTGCAGCCGAGTGGTTATGCGAACAGATTACACGAACGGAGGCGAAATACCATGGCCGAACAAACCACCAGTGAAGCGCAGGATCGCCGCTTCCACCAGATGACCGAGGCGCCGCTCGAGCCGCTGATTTGCAAAATGGCCGTTCCGACCATCATCAGCATGCTCATCACTTCCATCTATAACATGGCCGACACCTTTTTCGTCGGCAAGCTGGGCACCAGCGCAACCGGTGCGGTCGGCGTGGTGTTCCCGCTTATGGCGCTTATCCAGTCGATCGGCTTTTTCTTCGGGCAGGGCTCGGGCAGCTATATTTCGCGCCAGCTCGGCGCGCAGCATCAGGAGGAAGCCGAGCGCATGGCGGCGACCGGCTTCTTTTCCGCGCTCATCACGGGTATTCTGATTCTGGTTTTCGGTCTGCTGCTGCGCAGTCCGCTATGCCACCTGCTTGGTGCAACCGAAACCATCTATCCATATGCGCTTGCCTATATGCAAATCATTCTGTGCGGCGCGCCGTATATGATGGCCGCGCTTGTGCTCAACAATCAGCTGCGTCAGCAGGGCAACGCGACCTATGCGATGGTCGGGCTGGTATCGGGCGGTGTGCTCAACATCGTGCTTGACCCGCTGTTTATCTTTGTGCTTGATTTGGGCATCAGCGGCGCGGCCTATGCGACCATTCTCAGCCAGCTCATCAGCTTTCTGCTGCTTCTGCTCGGCATTCGTCTGTCGCGCGGCGTACAGATTCGCCTGCGGCAGTTTTCTCCCAGCATCAGCCGTTTTGCCGCGCTCGCGGGCGGCGGCCTGCCCAGCCTGTGCCGGCAGGGTCTGGCCTCGGTTGCGGTTACCTTCCTCAACACCGCCGCGCGCCCTTACGGCGATGCCGCCATCGCCGCGATGAGCATTGTCTCCCGCGTCTCGCAGTTTGCCGGTTCGGCCATGATTGGCTTTGGACAGGGCTTCCAGCCAGTCTGCGGCTATAATTACGGCGCACGCAAATATGACCGCGTGCGGCGCGGCTTCTGGTTCTGCGTCAAATCCTCGTTTCTGGTGCTGCTTGCGCTGGCTGTGCTAGGCTGGATTTTCGCGCCCCAGATTATCGCCATTTTCCGCGCGGACGACCCCGAAGTTATCCGCATCGGCACGCTGACACTGCGGCTGCAATGCCTGTCCTTCCCGCTCATCGGCTGGGTGACCATGTGCAATATGCTGCTGCAAAACATCGCGCTGACCATGCGCGCCAGTCTGGTTGCCGCGGCGCGACAGGGGTTGTTCTTCATTCCGCTGGCCATTGTGTTACCGATCTTTTTTGCACTGCTCGGCGTACAGCTGTGCCAGCCGCTCAGTGACCTGTTCGCATTCATTCTGTCCATCTTTGTGACCGTCCCGGTGCTGCGCATTCTGGCACGCGGCGAAAACCCTGCGCACACCTGATACCGCAGCCGCTTTTCTCCCGTCGCAGAATGTGCTATACTGACTGTAACCACTTTAACAGAAAGCAGGCGTTTTATGGAAAGAACCTATATCATGCTCAAACCGGATGCTTTGCAGCGCGGCATCACGGGCGAAATCCTCGCGCGCATTGAGCGCAAGGGCTACCGCATCACTCACATGAAAACCATGCAGCTGGACGAGCCTATTCTGCGCGAGCATTATGCGCACATCGTCGACCAGCCGTTTTTCCCGCCCACGGTCGAGTATATGACGAGCGGCCCCGTGCTGGCGATGGTCGTCGAGGGCGAAAACGTTATAGGGGGCATGCGCACCCTCATGGGTCCGACCAAGAACGAGAACGCGATGCCGGGCACCATCCGCGGCGACTTCGCCTGCTCAACCACCTATAACGTCATCCACGGCTCGGACTCCCCCGAAAACGCAGAAATCGAAATCCGCCGTTTTTTTGGCGAGATTTGACCGACAAACGACAAAAGGACGTTTCCACTTGGAAACGTCCTTTTATTTTACTCTGTTGCCTGCGCATAGTAATCCGTGTCCAGTATCGCGTCGTTTACCTCCTGAAAGCGGCGGGCATAGGCGTTCATTTCAGACACCTCCGCGTCCGTCATGCCGTTGTTCCATACGATCTGCCCGTTTTCCGCATAAGCCGTATCGGTGAGCCAGCCGCCGTTCGGAAAAATGACATACCCCTCATAATCCGGATCAAACCCATCCCGTCCCATCGTATCGGGTACTTTCATTCCGAACAGATTGGCCAGTGTCGGCAGTAAATCAACCGTTTGCAGCGTCTTGGTCACCGTTTGCGGCGTGCAGCCTTCATACCAGATAAAGCACGGCGTCCGTTCGAGCAGGCGGCCGCCCGCGGCCTCGGAGTATTCCTCCAGTACCGCACGGTCGGTCAAGCCGTAGGCGTAATGGTCGTCGTACACGCAAATCACCGTGTTTTTCAGCAGGCCATCTTCCTCCAGCCGCGCGAGCAGATGGGCGAACATCTCGTCGGTCAGCCGCGCCTTGGCAAACAAACCGTTTATCTCATACGGACGGCTGTCATCATTGTATTCCGGGAACTGTTCGAGCGCATAGGTAGTCAGCGCGTCTATCTCGTCGTAGCCAAGGTGTCCGCTGTAGGTGATGAGAAAATCCGCAAACGGCTGCTGCGCGATCATCGCGCTGTAGAGTTCATCACAGTCAATCAAAAACCTATCATCGCCCGCCTGCAGCTCGTCCTGCGCGTAAGCCAGCGCAGAATGATACTGCTCGTATCCGAACGCCTGATGCATCGCACCGCGATTGTAGAACTTGGCCTCGCTCTTGTGAAAGGAATTGGCGGCATAGCCAATATCCTCAAGCAGATTGCCGAGTGCATACGGAAACGCGCTGCGGCTGAGCGAATAGGCGACGTTTCCGTTGGCGTATGGATAAATGCCGGTCTGCGCGGCAAACTCGGTGTTGAAGGTGTAGCCGTTCGCATACTGCGGCGTGTAAAACTCCGCAAAATTGATGCCTTCGCGCTGCAATCGCGCGAGTGTCGGCGTGTTTTCGTCGTTGAGCACAAAGTCGTCCACGCTCTCCAGCTGCACCAGAATCAGATTTTTGCCTGACAGCAGACCGGTCATTTGGTTGTTTTCGTGCGCGGGCCGCTCGTCGAAAAAGGCATCAATCTGCGCACGCTGCTCGGCCGCGTCTGCGTCGGGTACAATGGACAGGCATGCATCCCGTACGACAAACTGATATGGGCCGGTCAGTGCAAGGTCATAGGTGGATGAAGAAAATCGCTCGTATTCGTACCCACTCGACTGCCAAGAATCCCAGTCGAGCGTTTCTGGTACGGGCGCATACAGACGCGGCGCGACAAACTGCGTCAGCGCAAAGAACAGCACCAGCACAGGACAGACACGCCGCCGCGGCAGACTCTCGGGCAGCCGCCACACGCCCAGCACGCCCCACAGCACCAGCAGCACGGCTACCAGCACAAAGCGTGCGTCAATCAGTTGCCGGATATAGCCCGCAAAGCCCAGCCCTTCTCCCGCAAACAGGAAATCCGACAGAAACAGAAACCGGTCAAAAATACGCCAGATGCCGTACTGCACCACCGCATACACCGCCCAAACGGCATAAATCAATCCGTACAGTATTCGTCCGACCGTCCGCCGCTGTGGCAGCAGACACAGCGCCACGAACAGCGCTCCAAAGCCCAGCGAAAACAGGTTTGGCGCGGCCGCATACAGCGGATACCACGCCGCGCACCCTGTCGCGGTGCGTAAAGTAAGGTCAAGCAGCCAAAACGGCAGCACCGCACCCGCAGCGCTGCCGCCGAGCCGCAGCAGTTGTTTTTTGTCCATTTCAAAGCCGTCCTTCCGTCTTATCCTGACAGTATACGGCTTTTCGCGCCAAAATGCAACCCATTTCAGCACAAATGCACCCAAACGCAAAAAGAGCCGCTGTGCGGCTCTTTTTGTTTACAAATGGAACCGCCTCTGCAGCTCCGCTTTGATGGTCTGCCACTGAAATAACACCAGTGCCGCCAGCGACAAAATCGCCAGTCCCGCACACAAAAGCGAGGGCAGCAGCACCCGAACCCGTCCGCACGCAATCAGAACAAGGGGCAGCAGCCCGAAAAAGCATGCGCCGATGAACGGTCCGGCAAATAGCCGGAGCGGCGTTTTGCAGAGCACTGCAATCAATAGCATCGCCAGAATACCCACGATGCACACACACGGCAGTACAAAATCCACCGACCAGCCGCGCCAGCCCGTCCACCAATCCCATAAAAAAGACAGAACCGGAATCAGCACCACCTGCCAGCCGATATTCTGTGTCATGTCGCGCCGATAGGCCACGCCGACCGCCGCCGCCACCCAGACGCACACCGCGCCCGCCACCACGAACAGCGACCAGAGCGCGTGCCATCCGGTTGCAATGTTGACCAACACGCAGATGACGCTGACCGCAATCGCAATCAGCGCCAGCAGCCGCAGCACAAAGCCGGTCGTAAAGCGCGGCTTTTCCAGCGCCGGAAACACCTCGGTATCCGGCTCCGGCGTGCCGGAAAGCTGCCCGCCGCACAGCGGACAGCAGGTTTTGTGACCGGCGACGGTCACTCGGCAGCTGGGGCATCGCTGCATGACGTTTCCTCCTCTTCATGATATTCATTGCTTCGAATCTCAATTTCGATTCCCTCGTCGACCAGCAGCTCAAAAAAGCGGCGCTGCACCTCGGTGTTCTCAAAGGCCGAAGTAAAACCAAAATGCAGGCTGGTGCCAAACGAACAGGTGCAAAGCTGCGTTGCGCCCGTCGACATGAATACGCCGAAACCGCGCACAAAGGGACAAAGCGCTTCGGGCAGACGGAATTTACCGACATTGGACAGCGCCGCAGTCTCTCCGCGGTCGGACACCGCACCACTGAGCCGCAAAACCGGGTTTTTCAGTGCCAGCGGAATCAGCCGCAGCACGGGATTGTGCTCGAGCGCGGCCAACTGGTTCATGCGCGCGCCCAACCGTTCGGGCGTCAGTTCTTCCTTAAATGCCGCTGCGACGCACGCGACAATATCCTCCAGTTCACCGGAGCGGCGCGAAAAATCATATCCGACCCGAATCGTCCCAAAGAAGTTGCGCGTTGTGCGCGAGGGGAAAAAGCTGCGCAAATCGACCGGAACGGTCAAAATGACCGGTTTTTTCTGCTCGCGCACATACATTTCGCTGTGGATAGCAGAAAGCAGGAGCGCTGTCATATAGACGGTCAGCGTCGCGCCGCAGCGGTGTGCCGCCGCAAGCACTTGCCGCACATCTGCCACGCCCTCAATAACGGTCAAGCCACCGTCCGCACGGCGCACCCCGCGCAAACGGTAGGCACGACCCAGCCCTTCGGAAGCTTTACCGCCGCTGTGCGGCTTGTAATACTTCTGGAAGCTGTCTGCCCAGCGTTGGGATACGGATGCCTGCGGCAGCCCGTCCACCCCTGCCTCCGGATGGCGCAGTATCAAATAGGCGGTCATCAACGACTCGAAAAACTCGATTGCACCCGCTCCGTCCGCCAGCACATGGTACATATCCAGACTGACCTTGTGCCGCCAATAACTCACGCGGAACAGCAGCGAGCGGCTGCCCTCATACAGCGCCGCGCACGGCGGCGCATGCTCTGGTACAACCGAAGCCCGCAGCGTAGTCTGTTCCAGGTAGTACCAGAACACGCCGCGCCGCATGACCATCAGCAGATGCGGATAGCGTTTCAGCGTGCGATCGAGCGCGGTTTGCAGCACGTCGGGCGCGACCGGCTCAGTCAGCTCGCACGACAGGCGGAACACGCCCGTCGCCGACCCGTGCGAGGTCGGTGGAAATATCTTCGCCGCGTTATCCAGACGGCTCCAGCTTAAATTTTTTCGGTTGCGTTTATCGTTTGGCATGCGATTGACTCCCCATTCAGGAATTGTTCGATCAGGTCATAGGTGCGCCGTACCATCGGAAACCGCACCGGCAGCGAAAAATAGCCGTGCAGCGCATCCGGCATGCGATATTGCTCCACTGAATTGCCTGCATCCCGCAGTGCGCGGGCATAAGCCTCGCCCTCGTCGCGCAGCGGGTCAAACTCCGCGGTGATGACCAGCGTGCGCGGCTGGCGAGACAAATCGGGCGCAAGCAGCGGCGCAAAATACGGATCGCGCATGCGTTTTGGGTCTCCTCCCGCATACAGCATCATATAATCACACACGCGCTTGGCGGTAAGCAAATAGTCTGCGCCGTTTTCCCGCACGGAATCAAAGCGCGAGTCGGGTAAATGGTCGTGATAGGTCGCCGGATAAATCAGAATCTGCTGCGCGACCTCAAATTCTCCGCGGTCGCGAGCCATCAGCGACACCGCTGCTGCCAGATTGCCGCCCGCGGAATCACCCACGAGCGTAATCTCCTGCGAGCGCACGCCGAACTGTTCGGGATGCCGGTAAACCTCACGCGCAGCGGCGTAACAGTCCTCCAGGCCTTCGGGAAACACATGCTCGGGCGCAAGGCCGTACTCCACCGAGGCCACACGGCAGCCCGTGCGCCGCGCCAGATTGCGGCAGACCGCATTATAGGTGTCCACACTTTCGAGCACCCAGCCGCCGCCGTGGAAAAACAGCAGCAAGCGGCCGTCCGTCTGCTTTTTGGGTGTGTAGATGCGCACGCGAATATCGTGCCCGTCCCGCTCGATTTTATGGTCCCACAAATGGTAAAGCGGCGCGAGCGGCGTACGCAGGCCTCGCACCGCGCGCTCTACCCGATAGGTTTTTTCCAAATCAATATTTGCCGTATAGCTCAGTGCGTGCAGCGCGGCACGCATGGCTTTGCTGATTGCCATGATTCGCTCTCCATTCCCTCAATTCCCTTACAGTATACCATGCTTTGCCCGCCCGCGCAAAGCATCTATCCTTTACAGTTATTTAACACCTGCGCAATTTTTTCTCTTGACGAAAGCACCGTACACTCCGCATAATAGAAGTAGTGCATCATAAGCGAAAGGAGAACCGAAATGAGCGAAACACTGGAATTGCTTCGTGAGAAAAAAGGTTTTATTTGCGATATGGACGGTGTCATCTATCACGGCAACCGTCTGCTGGAAGGCGTAACCGAATTTGTTGACTGGCTGCAAAAGGAAAACAAGAGCTTTCTGTTTTTGACCAACTCGTCCGAGCGCTCGCCGCTGGAATTGCAGCAGAAGCTCGCCCGCATGGGCCTGGAAATCGGCGAAGAGCATTTTTACACCTCCGCGCTGGCAACCGCCAAGTTTGTCGCCAGCCAGAAGCCCGGCGCATCCGCCTATGTCATCGGCGCGCCCGGTCTGGTCGGCGCACTGTATGAGGCGGGCATCGTGATGAACGACGTTGACCCGGACTATGTCATCGCAGGCGAAACCAACACCTATAACTATCAGACCATCCTCAAAGCGGTCGATTTGGTCAACAAGGGCGCGCGCCTGATTGCCACCAACTCGGACCTGACCGGGCCTTCCGAGCAGGGCATCATTCCGGCCTGCCGCGCGCTGGTTGCGCCGATCGAACTTGCGACCGGCAAGACCGCGTATTATGTCGGCAAGCCCAATCCCCTGATGATGCGCACCGGTCTGCGTATGCTGGGCGTGCACTCGCATGAAGCCGTCATGGTGGGTGACCGTATGGACACCGACATTGTCGCGGGCATTGAAACCGGTCTGGACACCGTACTGGTGCTCTCCGGCTGCACCACGCGCGCGGATGTGGAAAACTACGCTTACCGTCCGCACTATATCTTGAATGGCGTGGGTGACATCCCTCCCGGAAAATGAAGCCATTCTTACCAACAGCCTGCCTTACGGCAGGCTATTTTTTTATGATGCGCAGATAAAATTCGGACAATTCCATGCTATACTGAAAGCAACAAAAGGAGGGGATGCACATGGCGGGACATATTCTTCTGGCGGAGGACGACAAGGCGCTCTCTGCGCTCATGCAGGACTTTTTCCGGGCGGCCGGCGTCGCCGTCACCCCGGCGTATGATGGCGAGCAAGCGCTCACACTCGCGCAGAAACGCAGCTTCGACCTGCTGGTGCTGGACGTGATGATGCCGCAGCTGAACGGTCTGGAGGTGTGCGCAGCCGTGCGGCGCGAGAGCGATGTGCCGGTGATTTTTGTCACCGCACTCGGACAGGAGGGCGACACGCTCGCGGGTTTTCGTGCGGGCGCAGATGATTATGTCACAAAGCCCTTTTCCTTCCCCGTTCTGGTCGCCAAGGCGCAGGCGCTCATGCGCCGAGCGCGCGGCCTGCGGCTGGGTGAAACCGAGCTGGGCTACGGCAGCATTTTGCTGGACACCGCAACGCACGCGGTCACGGTGGACGGCGCGCCGGTGTCTCTGCGTCCCAAGGAAGCGCAGATTCTCGAGCTGCGGCTGCGCGAACAGGGGCGCACGGTGTCGCGTGATTTGCTGATCGAGCGCGTGTGGGGCGTGGACTTCGCCGGCGACGAGCGCATGATCGACCGCCATGTGGCAAGCCTGCGCAAAGCCCTCGGCACGGCGGCGCAGCACATCAAAGCGGTGTATGGTAAGGGCTACCGATTGGGGGGATCGCAATAAAAAGGTTGAAAGCGTTCTGGCTGCGGCGCAGTATCGCAACAAGGCTGACGGCGCTGATGGCGCTTATGCTGGCACTGGTGTGCGCGCTGTGGACATGGTTTTCCATACAGCACGCGAATGATCACATTATACAGCAGCGTTATTCCTATCTGGAATACATTCAGCAGTTCTTGCTCGACAAGCTGGAATTGCATGTGCCAGATTCGGATCACCTTCCCCTGCCGGACTCCGAATCCTATTGGAAACTGCGATTTGATTACGCTCGATGGACGAGTACAAATTCCTCTACACCTTTTATCCTGCAATATGCAGTGGGTAATGAGATCGTTTCCTTAACATCACCGCTTACCATCATACAGACAGTCAGCGCACATGACGCACCGGTCTACCATAACGTAATCATTGATCTAAGCGACTTCTCCGAGGCGGACATCTGCACCTTGCAGCAATGCGCGCAAACGGTTACACCGGAATGGTCAGGCAACAGTCCATATTGGACAGTTTATGGCACGGTGAAAGGATTGGAAGAGGACGAGTTTTCCAAAATCACTTATCTCGTAGCCAACCGCATCGTTTCCGTTGTGGATGGGCAGACCTGGCACGCGCAGACGCCCGTGGAGGAAACCACCTCGCAGCGCCTCTTCTTTCAGAATATTTTTACAGATAACAATGCAATGGAACAGTATTTCGACGCGCTCCACTTTCTTCAGTATTGGCAGCGGGAAGATCGAACGCAGACCGGACTGGATGCAATGCAAACGCGGGATTTCTCTTCCATAGTATCCGGCAACGGTTATTCTACGCTGTTTTTGGCGTATGCTTCGGATTATACGAACGAAATTTCCCTTTATTTCAGATATATCCCATTCCTGATGGCGCTGCTTTATATACTTGTGCTGTTCCTGTTCTATCAGGGTGTGCGCTGGGCTGTTGTCTACCCGCTGTACGACACCACCCGTCAGGCGCAGCACGTCGCGCACCTCGAATTCGATGCCTTTCATCCCGACACCGCCCGCGGCGACGAGATAGGCGACCTCAACCGCGCGCTCACGGATATGGCAGGCGATCTGCACCAGCGCTGGGACAGTGAGCGCGACCTCGAAGACCGGCGGCAGCAGTTTGTCGCAGCGGCAAGCCACGACCTCAAAACTCCGCTCGCGCTCATCGGCGGCTATGCCGAAGCCATCGCGCAGGACATTTCGCCCGAGGAGAACGCGCGCTACCTCGCCGCCATCGAGCAGGAAACCGGCCGCATGAACAGCTTGGTGCGCGAAATGCTCGACTACACCCGCCTCGACCGCACAAATGAGCTGGAACACCGCACCGCCATCGACCTTTCCGCCCTGCTGCGGTCGCTGCTCGAGGAATACGCGCCGCTGTTCGAACACCGCCGCCTGACGCTCCATCTGACGGACGGCATCCGCATCCGCGGGGACGAAACGCTGCTGCGCCGCGCGTTCGGCTGTTTGCTGGAAAACGCCGCAAAATACTCCCCCGAAGACGGGCGCGTGACGGTTACGCTGCGCCGCAGCGGCGGACCGCTCTTCACAGTCGAAAACGACTGCGAACCCATTCCGGAAAGCGAACTGCCTCGTCTGTTCGAGATGTTCTACCGCAGTGATAAAGCGAGAAACCGCGCTGGCGGGCACGGCCTCGGTCTTGCCATTACGCAGAAAATTCTCGCGCTGCACGGTCTTGCATGCCGCGCGGAAAATACCGAAACCGGCGTATGCTTTATCGTCACTGTCCGGTAAATACGGCGAAGGCCGCCCCATCAGGGACGGCCTTCCTTCTCTCTCTCTTCTTTCGATGCGTCAAACCCCATTACTTCGGCTTGAACATCGTTTTCAATATCCTTCTTGCTTCTCTTCGGACGATCCAGACGCGAAATATACAAATACTTGCGAATGACGAACAGTACGCCAACCGAAAGCACCGCCAACAGATTTTCCAGCGGTGAAGTATGTTCGACGATCATCTGACGGGCAATCGCCAGCAGCATCACATCCACCACAGAGTCAATTGTGTAGCTGGTAATCATCTTGATTAACTCGATGCCGATGATGATCAAGCAAGCGTCGCTCAGACGCTCTTGAAAATAATCCGGCACCAGAAGCATCTGATTCAGCTCAGTCGTACACACCAGCCCCACGCTGCCTACAACGCAGGCCAGCAGGATAATCAGGCCAAGTGTGATCTCAATCGCAGTGGCGGCACTGGATATCTTGTCGCGCAGATCTGAGTTCATCTTTTTCTCCTTCATTCCTCATATTCCGTTCCATTTGCTCCACTAGTATAACACAAATTGCCCGCCGTCTGCAACAGGCGGCGGGCAATTCCCGTGGGAAGGGGAGTGATTATTTTTTTCCAGCTTGGGAATCAGCCAATACCGCCGAGTGCTGCGCCTGCAATCAACGCAATGATGCAAAGCGGTACATAAATCCACTTGCCGAACGGATAGAACCAGCCGCCGATTTCCTTTTGAGAACCCTGATTGACCGCGTCGAGTGCAGTCTGCTTTTTCATGATCCAGAAGAACATGATACCGGCAAGCGCCGCACCAAACGGACAAATGTAAATCGAAACCATATCCATCCACTGCGAGGTCCACGGCTGAATGAGCAGCGCAACAATCAGACCAATAGCGTGGATGATAACAACCGAAGGAATACGACCGAGTTTAAGTTTCTCCTGCATGAATGCAACCGGCGTCTCATACAGGTTGATGATCGAGGTCGTACCGGCAAACAGCACCGCGATGAAGAAGAATGCACCGATCGCCCAGCCGATGCCGCCCATGCCGTTGAACACGCCGGGCAGCGCAATAAACATCAAGCCAGGGCCGTTGGTCTCCAGCGCGCTGCCCGTAGTTGCCATTGCGGGGATGATTACGAACATCGCAACCAGCGCTGCCAACGTATCAAATACTGCTACGTTGCGGGCCGAAGAAGAAATTTCCACATCCTTGCCCAGATAGGAACCATAAATAACCGAACCGTTGCCGGCAACCGACAGGGAGAAGAACGCCTGACCGAAGGCATAGATCCAAACCTTCCAGTTGAGCAGTCCAGCCGGATCGAGCGTAAAGATGAACTTATAGCCATCACCTGCACCCGGCAGGAACGCAATGTAAACCGCCATAATGAGGAACAGACCGAACAGCAGCGGAATCATGATTTTGCAGGCCTTTTCAATACCACCCGCAACACCCAACGCCATGATGACGACCGATACAACGATTGCAACAATGATCCAGAAGCCATTACCGATACCAAAAATGCCGTTCTGCAACATCGTACTAATGCCTTCGCCAAGCGTCTTGGTTTCCGGCGCTGCTGCGCTGAAGGTGCCGACAATATTATCCATGTTCTGACCCATAGCGAACATCTCACCGGTGATGCTCATTTTGGCGTATTTGAAAATCCAGCCCATAACGACCGAGTAGCCGATCGCCAGACCCATGGAACCGATAACCGGCAGCGCACCGATGACTTCGCCGGCCTTTTTGGACTTGCCGCCGTCCTCCATCGCTTTGCCGAACGAGCCGACCGGACCCGCGCCGCCCCAGCGGCCGAGCGAGAACTCTTCCATAACACCTGATGCACCGATCAGCAGTACAAACAAAAAGTACGGAAGCAGGAAGGTCAGGCCGCCATAGGTCGCCACCATATACGGAAAACGCCAGATGTTCGCCATACCAACCGCAGAACCAATACAAGCTAAAATAAAGCCCCATTTGCTCTTAAAGCCATCGCGTTTGGTTTCTTCATTACTCATACTTTACACCCCTTTTTCTACCGGTCGTACCGATAATAAAAGCACCCGCGGAATTTTTCACTTTTCCGCGGGTGACCTTTACCTTTCATTTCCTGCGCTCTTTCCACGCGGCGCAGGTTACGCCCATATTGTCTCCCTCAGATTACTTCTCTTCGTTCGGGTACGGCTCGAGGAACGCATGGAAGTGACGCATCGGCAGCTTGTGGCCCCATACAATGCGCATGTTCGGAATGGACTCGCGGTCCTCGTACAGCGCCTTAACTGCTGCGATAACGTAATCCAGATGCTCCTGCGTCAGGCGGCTGCGGTCGATTGCGAAACGAACCACATTCGCCAGCTCTGCCTGCTGCTCCGGCGTCTTGAGGTCATACTCCATGGAGTAGTCGCCCAACTCGGATACACGGATACCATAGCGGCGAATCAGCTCAAGGCTGAAGCCCTCGCCTGCGAAGGTATCGTGGCCGCGCTTGCCGTCAAAGAATTCATCCATGTTGATGTACACTGCATGGCCGCCTGCCGGAAGTACAACGCCCTTGACGCCGGCCTTATAGAAGCCTTCTGCCAGATAGTTACACTGTGCAACGCGCTCGTTCATGTAGTTGAAGTCGCAGCTCTCATACAGGCCAACGGCCAGAGCCATAATGTCACGGCCGGACATGCCGCCGTAGGAGTCGTTGCCGTAGCAGGAGATCTGCTTAACCTTCAGGGTAACGCCTACATCGGTGATGATATTGCCGTTCTCGTCGAAATCGGAGAACTTCTGCCAGAACAGGCCCTTGTCGCGGAATGCGAGCATGCCGCCCATATTAGCATGACCGTCCTTCTTGGCGGACATGGTGAATGCATCGCAGTACTGGAACATTTCAGTTGCAATCTCCGCGATAGACTTGTCGGCATAGCCGTCCTCGTTCATCTTGATGAAGTATGCATTCTCAGCCCAGCGAGCGGTATCGAATACTACCGGAATCTCATACTTATGTGCAACGCGGTTGATTTCTTTCAGGTTTGCCATGGAAACCGCCTGGCCGCAAACCGGGTTGTTGGTAATGCAGGTGAAAATGAGCGGAACGTTCTCGGGACCGACGCCCTGAATCAGCTGCTCGAGCTTCTCGATGTCCATGTTGCCCTTGAAGGGGTTCTTCTCATACTTGCCGCCTTCCGGTACTTCATACAGCAGTTCCTTGTTGTACAGGTTGCGCGGAATGGAGCCCATCTGCTTGATGTTGCCCTCGGTGGTATCGAAATGGCCGTTGGACGGGATGGTAAACTTCTTGCCGGGGTAACGGCGATTGAGGATATTGCGAACAATTTCCATCAGGACGGACTCAGCTGCACGACCCTGCTGGATAATAAAGGTGTTCGGGCGCTCCATCTGCTTTGCGCCACCATTGAAGAAGCCGCCCTCATACTCGCAGAGGTAAACTTCGTTCATCATTTTCTCTACGTCGCGGCAGTCGGTGCGCACGAGGTCGATGATCTTCTTCCAGTTCTTCTCGCCGCCGCGCTCAAAGATGTCGCGGAAGGTATCGAGCAGTACATAATAACCGGTGTTGCGGCCATACGCCTCGTCGCCGAGGAACAGCGCCGCCCACTGCTGGTTGGTCATCGCGGTGGTGCCGGAGTCGGACAGCATATCAACGGTCAGCATACCGGCCGGGAACGCGAATTCATTCCAGTGAGTTGCATTCAGCGCACGCTCGCGCTGCTCAATCGTAACGTCCGGCAGATCGCGAACAGCAAACGTGAAATGATGGGGTGCGGGTACATCCAGCGGGTAGTGAGCCATGTTCTTGTCCATATAAATTACCTCCATTTTTCTTGGCGCGTTGCGCCGTTATTTTTAGAGGATACCCCGGTCATCGATTGCCGGTTTTCCGCTTCCGACAATTCCGACTGGCGGACAGTATCTTTTACTAACGTAAACGAATATCAGGGGATGTTACAGGGCCGCGATAACCTCAATCTCGACCAGTGCATCCTTGGGCAGGCGCGCTACCTGAACGGCAGAGCGAGCCGGGTATCCACCTTCACCGAAGAATGTGGCGTACACTTCATTCATCGCGCCAAAGTTGTTCATATCACTGAGGAACACGGTGGTCTTTACAATGCGATCCATACCGGTGCCTGCCTCGGCTAGAATGACCTTAACATTTTCCAGAGACTGTTTGGTTTGTGCCTCAATGCCTTCCGGGAAAGTGCCGGTCGCCGGGTTTGTGGGCAATTGCCCGGATGTAATAACCAGTCCGTCTACTGCAACGGCCTGTGCATACGGTCCGATAGCCGCGGGGGCCAAATCCGTACTGATGACTTTTTTCATCCTTTCCACGCCTCCTTTTCTGAGATAAATTTATCACCAGAATAATAATTTGTCAAGCGGTTTTTGTGTATTTTGTACGGTGGCACACTTTTATTTTTGCTTTTTGTATGAATTTTATATAGGTTTTGTCAAAAATATATAATAATTATTTCTTTTAATTGTGATAATTTATTCTCATCTTTTTTGACAAATCTCTTTTTATTACGGTATAATAAAATCAGGGTCAAAAACCTGTCTGATTTTTGAAAATGAGGTGAGCGTATGGCCAATCCGTTGTTGCAACATTATATGAAATTGACCGAATTTCTCGGTCAGGCGCTTGGCCCCGATTACGAGGTCGCGCTGCACGATCTGACCGATAAGAACCGCTCTATCATCGCCATCGCCAACAACCATGTCAGCGGACGCGAGGTGGGCGCCCCTCTAACCAACGTAGCGCTCAAGATTCTGATGGATAAAAGCTACGAGTCGCAGGACTATCGGCTGCATTATTGCGGTGTATCCGCCGCAGGCAAGACCTTGCGTTCTTCCACGCTGTTTATCAAACAAAACGGTCGTCTGATTGGCATGCTCTGCATCAATTTTGATGACAGTCGGTATCAGGAGGCCAGCGAAAGCATCCTGCGCCTGTGTCATCCGGATGCATTTGTGGAAGATCACTGTCAACCCGACAGACCGCAAAGCGGCGAAACCATACGAGCCGTTCCCGCCACGACCGAGAGCTTCCACAACTCAATTGACGCTGTTGCAGGCGATGCGGTGAGCCGCGAGCTGGCACGGCTGGGCGTGACTGCCGACCGGCTGACACCTGACGAACGCATCCAAATCATCTCCTCGCTCGAGGCAGGCGGCATTTTCCTGCTCAAGGGCGCGGTCAAAGATGTCGCCGATGCGCTGCACTGCTCACAAGCGAGCGTTTACCGCTACCTTTCGCAAATCAAAAAAGATGAAACCTGATGCAATTCCGGTGAACAAGCAAAAAATGAGCGCGTTGCGCTCATTTTTCACTACCCGGAGCGCAAACGCAATGCCCCCGTCCCCCTCGGCTGCCGGCCGACAAAGCAAACCATATTATTATTTCATAAAAGGGAGGAACCCCCATGCGTTACATTGATTTACGAAGCGACACCGTCACCCAGCCGACACAGGCCATGCGGGATGCGATGGCTGCCGCCGTGGTTGGCGACGATGTCTTTGACGACGATCCGACTCTGCACGAGCTGGAGGCCTATGCTGCCGAGCGGCTGGGCAAGGAGGCTGCGGTGTTTGTCACGTCGGGTATGCAGGGCAACGCCTGCGCACTGCTGGCGCACACCCGCCGTGGCGACTGCGTTATCATTGACCCGCATTCGCATATTGCCGACCACGAAGCCGGCTCTTATGCCCAGCTTTCCGGTGTTTCGCTGCGTTTTCCGCAGAGTGTCAACGGCACCATGGACCCGGACTCCGTGCGCGACTGCCTGACTGACGACAGCGACGTGCAGGTCGCGCCCGCGACGCTTGTGGTAGTGGAAAATGCGCATTCCACAGGCGCGGTCGTCTCGCTCGACAACATGCGTGCCGTCTATGAGGTCGCGCACGAAAAGGGCGTGGCAGTGCATCTGGACGGCGCGCGGCTGTTTAACGCCGCGGCGGCGCTCGGCGTTTCCGATGTGCGTGAGCTGACCCAGTACTGTGACACGGTGATGTGCTGCCTGTCCAAAGGCCTGTGCGCGCCGGTCGGCTCGATTGTCGCCGGACCAAAGGATCTCATCTGGCGGGCGCGCCGCGCGCGCCGTATCCTCGGCGGCGGCATGCGGCAGGCAGGCTTTTTGGCAGC
>DYCA01000015.1:0-6969 GCA_019418305.1 Clostridiales bacterium | reverse complement strand
AGCCGCAGGATTGGTTGCGCTGCGCGATATGACCGACAGGGTCAAGGAAGATCACGAAAACGCCGCATATCTGGGGGCGCTGCTGGATGAAATCGACGGGGTGCAGGTACTGCGCGACCGTCTGGATATTGATATGATATTCTTTACCACCGACTGGAGCGGGGATAAAGCCGCTCGCTATCCGGTCTGGATGCTGGAACACGGCGTCAAGGTCACCGGATGCACGAGCGGAGAGTACCGTATGGTCTGCCATCACGACATCTCCCATGAGGATTGCACGCAAACCGCACAGTTGGTTCGCACCTTTGCCGCGGAGGGGTAACCGATGCCCAATCATTATATCCGCCGCCTGCTTTGGCTGGTTGCGGGCATGCTGGTCAGCGCGGTTGGCATCACCATGATGCTGCAAGCCAACATCGGCCTGGAACCGTGGAGCGTATTGCAGCAGGGGCTGGCACAGACTCTCGGCATCACCTACGGCACCGCTTCCATGATTGTCGGCGCGGTTGCCATAGGCGCAGCCATACTGTGCGGGGAGAGCTTCGGCTTCGGCACCATCATCAATATCATCCTGTGCGCGGTGTTCATCGACGGCCTGCTCTGGCTGGGCTGGATTCCACCGATGCATTCCCTTCTCACCGGCCTCCCGATGCTGCTGGTTGGATTGGAACTGCTCGCGCTGGGTACATGGATGTACATGAAAAGCGCATTAGGGGCCGGTCCGCGCGATGCGCTCATGGTGGCGCTCGCACGTAAAACCGGACGGTCGGTCGGCCTGTGCCGTGCCACCGTCGAAATCTTCGTCATCATCGCCGGTTTTCTGCTTGGCGGTCAGGTGGGTATCGGCACGGTAATCTGCGCCGTCGGCCTGGGCTCACTGTTCAACCTGAATTTTCATTTCCTGCACTTCCGCGCAGCCGAGCTGCATCAGGAAAACGTTGCGGAAACCCTGCAGAACCTGCGTTCTGCAAAATCACAGTGAGCACTTCCCTACCGCAGTCTCTTCCGCGCAAATTGCCATGCATTTCGGTTTGTTTGAGCTGCAGAAATCCGTTCCCCTCTGCCGTGTCTTGTGCAGATATCTGCACACAACTGACGTTCGTCACCATACCCGCGATACAAGGACACTTTTCACTTGCATCACACCCGCAGAGAAGCGAGTGTGATGCATTTTTATGCATAAATTAGCCCCGGAACAATAAACTTGCGGGCAAAGTACCTGTTTATTGCTTCCGGGGATTTTTTCACGTTAAAAGGACAGCGGCTCGTCCTCGCGCATCTGTACCGCACGCATGTACTGCCACAGCAGCACGAGCGGTATGATTTGTGCCACCAGCTGCACGAATACCGCAGGCAGCGGCAATGCGATCAGGATGAGTGCACTGGCGACAAATGCGCCCAGCAGCGGTGCATACAGGCACCAGCGGATGCGGCGCGCGGGATAGTTATAGGCATAGGGGATGATACGCTCATCCAGCCCCCAGTACAGATAATACTCACTGAGCAATCCCGCAACGCTGCCTGCCATAGACAGCAGGGACATAAAGTTTTGCAGCATGATGTTGCCGTCTGCCAGCTGCGTACACACCAGCGCCAGTGCAATCAGTGCAATACAGAGCAGTTGCGCAGGAAACGCACGGCCCAGCAGCGCACTTTCGTCTGAAAGACGATACAATACATAAGCGATTACGCCATAACATATCAGATTAATGATGTTGGCGGCCAGCAAAACCGACATAGAATTGCTCAGCGCTGCCAGATTGGTTGCTGCAGATACGGCCGAAGCGACCCAAAGCACACGTAGATGGGGGTAAATTTTCATAAATATCGTTCCTCCGATATGGCCTATTATAGCATAGCCAACGCCAGATGAAAAATATTTTTTGTCAGGGGTTGACAATCGTGTATTATTGTATTATTATCATAATATAACATGACAAGAGAGGAGCGAGGCTATGCAATGGCAACTGCGAGGCGATCGTCCAATCTACCAGCAGCTGGTAGAAATACTGACCGAACAGATCGTCAGCGGCCAGCTGGCGGCGGGAGATAAAGTCCCGGCGGTACGCGAACTGGCAGCGCAGGCAGGGGTAAACCCCAACACGATGCAGCGTGCGCTGGCAGATATGGAGCGCGAAGGGCTGATGTACACCAACCGGACCAGCGGACGCTATGTGACGGAGGATAAAGAGATGATTCAGAAGATTCGGGAACAAATCGCAAGAGAACGTATTGCGGAATTTCTGGCTGGCATGAGCCAGCTTGGCTTCTCCGAGCAGGAGGTATACCGTCTGCTCGAAAAGCGTCAAGGGGAGGAGAATCAGAATGGAACAAAAAAATGAGCTGATTGTCTGTGCGGGTCTGACCAAGACCTATGGCAGCGTGAAGGCACTCGACAATCTGAACCTGACATTGAGCGGCGGCCGGTTTGTCGGTCTGCTTGGTCCGAATGGTTCGGGTAAGACAACTTTGATTAAACTGATTAACGGCTTGATTCAGCCAACCGCCGGCAGTGTGCTGGTAGACGGACAGGCGCCCGGCGTGCATACGCACAGTGTAGTCAGCTATCTGCCAGACCGGGCATACCTGAACGACTGGATGCGGGTATCCGACCTGATGGATTTCTTTGCCGATTTCTACGCGGATTTTGACCGTGTCAAGGCAAACGATATGCTGCAATCGCTGCACATCAATTCGCTTGACCGTCTCAAGACGCTGTCCAAGGGCACGAAGGAAAAGGTGCAGCTCATCCTGACGATGAGCCGCAAGGCCAAGCTGTTCCTGCTCGACGAGCCTATCGCGGGCGTGGACCCGGCCGCGCGCGACTACATCCTCAACACAATCCTGTCGAATTACAGCGAGGATGCCGCGGTGCTGCTGTCTACGCACCTGATTGCGGATATCGAGCGTGTGCTCGACGAGGTCATCTTCCTGAAAAACGGTGTGATGACGCTGCATGAGAGCGTGGACACGATTCGGGAGGAACATGGAAAATCCGTTGATATGCTGTTCCGGGAGGTGTTCGCATGCTGAAGCTGTTAAAATACGAATGGAAAGCGTGCGCGCGTATCTGCCTGCCGCTATACGGCGCGATGCTGTTGATGAGCATCGTCAGCGCTCTGATGGCGACCGATGGCGCACAGGATATTATGAACGGTATCCCAACCGCCATCCTTGCGATGCTGTACTTTGCACTGCTGGTTGCGGCGTTCGTCGTGACCGCGGTTATCCTGATCCAACGGTTTTACAAAAATCTGCTCGGTGACGAGGGCTATCTGATGTTTACACTGCCCGTGACGGTCACACAACACATTTGGAGCAAGGTGATCATTGCGGTGGCAATCTGCTGCCTGAGCGGCATCGTCGCAGCGTTGAGCATTTCAATCCTCGGCGCGAACACCGGTCTGATTTGGGGCATCAGTATGGTATTGGGCGAGTTTGGTCGCTCGGTAGCTGAAGATCCAAACGTACTGGGGTATCTGATCGAGGGAATTTTACTGTTGGTGATTTCCATAATCAGCGGCGTGCTGTATCTTTACCTGTGCATGGCACTTGGTCATCTGGCGAAAAAGCATCGCGTACTGATGTCGGTCGTGTGGTATTTCGTGCTGTCCACCGCAGCGCAGTTCGTACTGAGTTTTGTGATGGTCGGTTTGGCGAACGGCCCGATGCAAACCGTGATGACTGCGCTGGCCAATGCGCTCAACGGCGTGCCGCAGCAGACGTTGGTGCACGGAGTGCTGCTCGGCTTCTGTGTCGCAACGGCGATACCGGGTGCAATCTGTTATGCCGGCACACATTATATCCTTCAGCATAAGCTGAATCTGGAATAAGCAGCGCATACACGGGGACGCGTTTCCGCGCGTCCCTTTTTGCACCCTAAACTGCAAAATACTCATAAAATCTTAAGAGTTTTGCGGTGAAATTACAAAGAATTTCTGTGTACAATGAAAGGGCAACAGCAGGAGGGATAGATATGACGGCGGTATTCCGATATGTGCATCGAACGCGCTTTGACGCGGCGGGACGATATACGCTTTGCGAGATCGCGGGGCTGTTTCTGGCCTTTTCGTCGGCGGGCTGGCTGTGGGAGGTTGGACTGCACCTGCTGCTTGACGGCGAACTGGTCAACCGCGGCACCATGCTCGGACCTTGGCTCCCGATTTACGGCGTGGGCGGGTTGCTGTCCGTACTGCTGCTGGATCGTTTTTCCACACAGCCGATTCTTGTGTTTGCGTTGGGCGCGATGCTTTCCACGGTCATGGAGTTTGCAACAGGCCGGTATCTGCTGGCCGTTTACGACCTTCGCTGGTGGGATTACAGCGGATATCCGCTCAACATAGATGGTTTGGTGAGTCTGCCGACCGCGTTGGTGTTCGGCCTAGGCTGCTGTACGGCGGTATATCTGGCCGCTCCCATGCTGCTGCGAATGTTTCGACGGCTGCCGCATGACGTGTTCCCGCTTCTGTGCGTACTGCTGATTGCATTGTTTGCACTGGATTTTTGTGCTTCCACACTGCATCCGAACACCGGACAGGGAATTGCGGTCCACTCAGCAGCACAGGACGAACTTCAGGTGATTGACCCGGCCAGAATTGAAATGCTGCTGTACAATTTGCCGAATTAAACTTGCGCACGTCTCCCTTCTCTGCTATGATGAAACCATAGAAGGGGGGCTTTCCATATGAAGTGTCAGCATTGTGGCATCAACTACAGCGACGAGGAGAGAGAGTGTCCGATCTGCGGCGCACGTGCAGGTACTCGCGGGTGTGTCGGCGAACTGGAAAAGAAGGCAGCCGCGTGGCGAGAAAAGCAATTCGAAGATGAGCCAACCTATCAGAAAACGCGCACACGAAAAACACCCATACGTGCACAAAAAGCCAAAGCCAGCGTGAAACCGATTCGTGAAGTAAAAAAAGGAACCGGCAAGGTTGTTGCAGTTGTTGTGGTTGCCATCTTGCTGATCAATGTGCTGCCTTCTTTGATTCCGATGGTAATGAACCTATTCGATAACTTTTTTGACGGCAGCAGTTCGTTTGAAATCCTTCTCGACGATTGGGATTCAAACGAGCCGGATGCAGAAGCCGAGGCTGAGGATTGGGTCAGCTATGATGATGGCGCACTGTATTACGAGCGAGGCCAGGAATATACATATGATTCGGATAATTATGTCAGCATCTATGCCGCTCTATACGACCTGACGGGCGAACACGCAGCGGCAACACTGGCAGACGGCACGACGCTTGATTTGCAGGTCGATCCGGGAGAAATGGGTGATTATACGCTGCGCATGGATGACGGCACCGGTACCTACGAGGAACATGGGTATACTTGGTGTATTTACAATTACCCCGACGAAGGAATCTATGATGAAAACTTTCCACCCACGCAATATGACAGTCTGACCCTCGCCCTGTCGTGCAGCGAGTGGAGCTACGACGGCAATCTGTATGACAGATATGACGCCCGGCAGGAAAATACCGACTTATGGCTGGTGGTTTATGTGGACCGTGAAACCGGTCTGGTCACACTGCAGGACGCGGAACAGGTGGGCATTTTCGGCACGTCTGTCTTTGTGCCTCTGACCAGTGTGCAAACCGGATAAGGTACATGCACTTGCTTCAGCGGCAAATCTCCGATAGATCTGCAAACAGGCTCCATTTATGCTGTATGCATAAATGGAGCCTGTTTTATCGCTTTGTTGGCTGCTTTTATCCTATCAGACGCTTATGCGTTTTCCGAAAACTCAGCCAGACGCAGGTTTTCGTTATGGTCAAGCGCATACGTGATATTCCACGGAGAGGAAAACAGCAGCAGACTGTTCCCCTTGAGATCCTCAACAATTTTGGTGTCGCTTGTAAGCTGAAGCGCCTTGAGATCAAAATCCGGCTCGTCATTTTCCACCCAGCGCACATGCTCATACGGCAGGTTTTCGCGGATGATCTCAACGTTATACTCGTTTTTCAAGCGGTATTCCAGCACCTCGAATTGCAGCACGCCCACCACGCCCACAATGACGGACTCCATGCCGGCGCCCGGTTCGCGGAAAATCTGGATGGCGCCCTCCTGCGCAATCTGCTCCACGCCCTTGACGAACTGCTTACGCTTGAGCGTGTCTTTCTGACGAACGGTAGCAAACAGCTCGGGTGCAAAGGTCGGAATGCCCGAAAACATGCACTTGCGCTTCGGATCGCACACGGTGTCGCCAATCGAGAACACACCCGGATCAAAGATACCGATGATGTCGCCTGCATACGCTTCATCCACAATCGAGCGGTCCTGCGCCATCAGCTGCTGCGGCGCAGCCAGCACCATCTTTTTGCCGCTCTGCACATGCAGCACCTCCTGACCGCGCTCGAATTTGCCCGAGCAAATTCGCATAAATGCAATGCGGTCGCGGTGCGCCTTGTTCATATTGGCCTGAATTTTAAAGACAAAAGCCGAGAAATGGTCCTCAAACGGATCAATTACACCGATGTCGGCCGTGCGGGCGGTCGGCGGCGGGGTCATTTGCAGGAACTTCTTGAGAAACGGTTCTACGCCGAAGTTGGTCAGTGCTGAACCGAAAAACACTGGCGACAGCTTGCCCTCATGCACCGCCTGCAAATCGAACTCATCACCTGCACCGGAGAGCAGCTCTACGTCGTCAATCAGCGTCTGATACTGATCCTCAGGCAGCAGCCCCTCAAGGATCGGATCGTCAATCGACAGACGCTGCGCCTTGACCTCATGACGAAAATCCGCGCCTTCAAAGGCGATAACCTCGTCGTCCATACGATCATAGACGCCTTTGAAGCGTTTACCCGAACCGATCGGCCAGTTAACCGCATACGTACCGATGCCCAGCTCGTTCTCAATCTCCTCAAGCAGCTCATACGGGTCGCGCGACTCTCGATCCATCTTGTTGATGAAGGTGAAGATCGGCACGCCGCGCATCGCGCACACCTTGAACAGCTTGCGTGTCTGCGC
>DYCA01000014.1 GCA_019418305.1 Clostridiales bacterium | reverse complement strand
ACCAGCTCGATGGCGACCGAGATGGTCAAGGGCAAGACGCTCGAAGAGGCGCTCAAGCTGACTAACAAGGCGGTTGCCGAGGCGCTGGACGGTCTGCCGCCGGTCAAGATGCACTGCTCGGTACTTGCAGAGGAGGCGCTGCGTTCGGCTATCGCGGACTATTACAAGCGTCTGGGCAAGGACCCCACCGAGATTCTCGGCTGTGACATGGATTGCGCCGCTTGCCATCACGAGCATGACGAACACGCGCATTAAGCGGTAAATAGATGCATACAATGAGGGCAGATTGCAAAATCTGCCCTCAGTTTGTCAAAATATTTCGTGCGAAGCGCGTGTTTGATTAGAAAATAGCAGTACACTGCTATTTTCATCAAAAGGTCCGGCTTTGCCGGGCGTTTTGATACGTGAATCCATTCGAACGGAAACGTGTTTCCGTTCGACAGCAGGGCAGATTGTAAAATCTGCCCTTTTGGCGTGTCTGAAGGAGGGTGACAGCCTGCCATGACGGAGATTACAAAAAGTATAATATTCATAAATGAATACAAAATGTTGAAGGGTGTGGTGCAGCAGGGCAAAACGCCGCTGCTTGCGGTCGGCCTGTCCGCCATCCACAAGGCGCACCTCGCGGCGGCGCTTGGGCTGGACACCGGCCGTCCAGTGTGCGTGCTGACCGATGACGATACGGCTGCAGCGCGTTTTGCGCTCGACCTGCAGGCTTTTGCCGAGCGCGAGGTGCTGACCCTGCCCGCACGTGAACTGGTCATGGCGGATGTGGTGGGCGTGTCGCGCGGATATGAGCAAAAACGCCTTGCCGTGTTGGATGCACTGCCGGGTGCAGCTTTTTCGGTTGCATCTGTGCAGGCGGCTTTGCAGCGCACGCTGCCGCCCGACGCGCTGCAAAGCGCCGTGGTGCAGCTTGCCACTGGACAGACTGTGCCGCTGGAAACCCTGACGCAGCAGCTCACCCGTGCGGGTTACGAACGCTGCGTGCAGGTCGAGGGCATGGGACAGTTTTCGGTGCGCGGCGGCATTTTGGACGTGTTCCCGCCGCAGTCGGCAAACCCGTACCGCGTGGAGTTCTGGGATGACGAAATCGATTCGATTGCGACCTTTGATGTCGGCAGTCAGCGACGGCTGGAAACCGCCCAAACACTGCGCTGCCTGCCGTGTATGGAAACACTGCCGCATCTTGCGCCGGGCGGTGCGAAAGGGCTGGCAAAGGCGGTACGCGGCCTGCTTTCCACGCGCAAAAAGAAGCATCCCGACCTCGCGACGCATATCGAGCGCGATGCGGAGCGGCTGGAGGAGACCGGTACGCTGCCCGCGGCGGACAAATACCTGCCGCTGGTATATCCGGAGCTGGCGACCGCGCTTGATTATCTGCCGGAAAATGCCATTGTGCTCATTGAGGATACCCCGCGCCTGCGCGATGCCGCGCGCGATTTTGCTGCCCGCATTGCGGACGACGTGACCGCACTGCTTGAGCGCGGTGAGATTGCACCCGGGCTGGACGGCTATGCGCTTGACTTTGCCGCGTTTGCCCGCACGCCGCATACGATTTTGCGGCTGGACAGCTTTTTGAACAATGTTCCGGAGCTGGCCCCGCAGCATTTGGAGAACTTTGTCGCAAATCAGATGAACGCCTACGGCGGCAATATGGATATGGCGGCAGCCGATATCCGCGGTTATACCCAGCAGGGACGCGCGGTGGCCGTGCTGTGCGGCAGTGCGCTGCGCTGCCGCAATATGTGTGATGCATTGACTGAAGCCGGCTTGACGGCAACGGTCAGCGACTTGCTGCCCAAGGGTGGGCAAGTGTGTGTGATGGAAGGCACGCTGTCTGCGGGCTTTGAGTATCCCGACCTTGGTCTGGTGGTCATCACCGAGGGGCAGGTGCTGGCGCGGCGCAAAAAGACGCAGGTCAAAAAGTCGAGCCGCGACCGTGTCAAGTCGTTCACTGACCTGACGCCGGGCGATTTGGTCGTGCATGAGCACCACGGCATCGGCCGCTTTGTCGGCATGGAGCGTATGACGGTGGACGGTGCGGAGCGCGATTTCATCAAGATTGCCTTTGCGGGCACGGATTTTCTGTATGTCCCGGCGACCAGTCTTGATTTGATTTCCAAGTACATCGGCGGCGGCGAGCCGGAAAAGGTGCGGCTCAACAAGCTCGGCGGCGCGGACTGGTCGCGCTCCAAGGCGCGGGCCAAGGCAGCGGCCAAGGAGCTGGCGGAAGGGCTGATTAAGCTGTACGCGGAGCGCGCCAAGGTTAAGGGCTTTGCCTTCCCGCAGGACGACGCATGGCAGCGCGAGTTTGAGGAAGCCTTTCCTTATGAGGAAACCGATGACCAGCTGCGCTGCATTGCGGAAATCAAGATGGACATGGAATCCGACCGGCCGATGGACCGTCTGCTGTGCGGCGACGTGGGCTTCGGCAAGACCGAGGTTGCGCTGCGCGCGGTGATGAAGTGCGTGCTGGCGGGCAAACAGGCCGCCATCCTCGTACCGACCACTGTGCTGGCACGTCAGCATTACCTGACCGCCTTGCAGCGATTCCAGGGGCATCCGGTGACCATTGAGCTGCTGACACGCTATAAAACCGGGTCGGAGCAGACTCAGCTGCTCAAAAAGCTGGAGGCCGGTTCGGTCGATATCGTAATCGGTACGCATAAGCTGTTCAATAAAAAAATAAAATTTAAGGATTTGGGGCTGCTCGTCGTGGACGAGGAGCAGCGCTTCGGCGTATCCCACAAGGAGACGCTCAAGGAGCTGTCGAAGAATGTAGACGTGCTGACGCTGTCGGCCACGCCCATCCCGCGCACGCTTAACATGGCACTGAGCGGGATTCGGGACATGTCCTCGATTGAAGAGCCGCCGCTCGACCGTCATCCGGTGCAGACCTTCGTGCTGGAGCAAAACGACGGCGTACTGCTGGACGCGATTCGTCGTGAGCTTGCGCGCGGCGGACAGGTGTACTACCTGCACAACCGCGTGGAATCCATCGCGCGGTGCGCCAATCTGCTCCAGCAGCGCTTGCCGGATGCGCGCATCGGTATCGTGCATGGCAAGATGACGCAAAAAGAAATCGCCGCCGCGATGAATGCCATGGCGGACGGCGAGACCGATATTCTGGTCTGCACGACCATTATCGAGACGGGCATCGATATTCCAAACGCCAACACACTCATCATCGAAAACGCGGACAACATGGGCCTTGCCCAGCTGCACCAGATTCGCGGGCGCGTCGGCCGGTCGAGCCGCCATGCCTATGCTTATCTGTGCTACCGGCGCGGCAAGGCACTCTCCGAGATTGCGCAGAAGCGTCTTTCGGCCATCCGCGAGTTCGCGGCGTTCGGCTCAGGCTTTAAGATTGCCATGCGTGACCTTGAGATTCGCGGCGCGGGCAACGTGCTCGGTCCTGAGCAGTCCGGCCACATGATGAGCGTCGGCTATGACCTGTATCTCAAGCTGCTCGAAGAGGCTGTGCAGGAGGAGAAGGGCGAGACGCCCAAGCCTCGCGTGGATTGCGCGGCCGAGCTGCTGCTGTCGGCCAATCTGCCGTCGGACTATGTGCCGGATGCTGGTCAGCGTGTGGATTTGTACCGCCGTATTGCGCTCATCCGTACGGAGGAGCAGAAGAGCGATATGCTCGACGAGCTGATTGACCGCTTTGGTGAGCCGCCCCGCGAGGCGGTGGCGCTGCTGGATATTGCGCTGCTGCGCAGCCGTGCGAGTGAGCAGGGGATTTCGGAAATTAAGGAGCAGGACGGCCGTCTGCTGCTCACCTTTGCGCAGACCGATTTTGCGCGTCTGTCCGCCTTGTGTGGGGACGAGTCGTTCCGCGGGCGGCTGCTGCTCAATGCAGGCTCAACGCCGTATCTGTCTCTGCGGCTGAATAAGGGCGAAGCCCCGCTTTCTATGGCGGAAACGCTGGTCGGCAAGTACGCACAGACCGCGTAACACAAAAAACACCCGATGGAACATGGTTTCCATCGGGTGTTGTATATTTTCAGCCGGCCCGGTTTATGGCGTCCAAGATGTCTGCCATCGTTTGGTTGAGTTCGTTCATGTTGAGATCATAACGCTCGCCGGACAGATAATAGGCTGCGTCAGAGGTAGAGCGGTACTTGACCCACTCTGTGATATCCACCGAATCCATGCCAACCGGGAAATCATAGGAAAGCCGCGACATAGAAAGCGTGTCCTGAGAGGCATCGCGAACGGATGCAAACATGGCAGGGATGACAGGTCGCATCATCTTGCCCTTTTCCGTACCGCCAGCCAGCCAACGGTCGGTCTCGGTCAGCGCCCCCATATCGACGAGGTCCTGTAAAAAGGACTGGTATTCGTCGTAGGTCATATCGTCCGTGTCGTATTTTTCGCTGAGTTCCTTGAGCTGTTCATCGGTCAGTGCATCCAGACCCGCAGAAGGCTCGCGCTGCTCCAGCTGCTCGAGCTTATTTTTTGTAAAGGCTGCAAATTCATCCTTGTACTCGTCTTTGAGCGTCGCCATCGGCAATTTGTTGCCGTTTTCCATCGTATGCTCCGTGACATTGAACCAGTTGCTTTGGAAACCTCCGATTGTCATGAAATCTCTTCCTTCCTTTGGTGATTGTAAAAGGCAAAATGTCATATACTATACATATCGGCCGCAAAGTGTTGAGAGATAACAGGTGAGCAGAGCAGCGGCTTGACTTTTACACGGATTGTTGCTATACTGGCACTGTAATATAGAAACGTATGCAAAGACGCGGGAAAAGTAACCGTTTTCCGGTGCGCGAAAGAGAGAAGCCCCTCGGCTGAAAGGGCTTTGCGCGCGGGGCGGCGAAGTGCGCCCGCCGAGCATCGGGGTCAAACGCCCCGCGGGACGCACCCGTTATCCTGCATCCGAGTGAAAAACAGGAGTGGAACCGCGACATGAGTGCCGCCTCTTTGAGAAAAAGAGGCGGCTGTATTTTTGTAAAATTATCCCGATAAGGAGAGTGTCATATGAAACTGTTCAACACCCTGACCCGCCAGAAGGAGGAGTTCGTCCCGATTACGCCGGGCGAGGTCAAAATGTATTCCTGCGGTCCGACCGTGTATAACTATTTCCACGTCGGCAACGCGCGCCCGTTTATTGTGTTCGACCTGCTGCGCCGCTACTTTGAGTATCGCGGCTATAAGGTGCAGTTTGTGCAGAACTTCACCGACATTGACGACAAGGTGATCAACAAGGCCAGCGAAGAGGGCGTGGACTTCAACGTCATCGCCGACCGCTATATCAAGGAGTATTACACGGATGCGGAGGGTCTTGGCATCGGTAAGGCAACCGTGCATCCCCGTGCGACTGAGACGATGGACGCAATCATTGACATCGTGCAGAAGCTGCTCGACAACGGCCATGCCTATCTTGCACCGAACGGCGACGTATACTTCCGCACCAAATCCGACCCGGATTACGGCAAGCTGTGCCATCAGCCGATGGAAGAGCTGCAGGCGGGCGCGCGCATCAGCGTAGGCGAGCAGAAGGAGGACCCGATGGACTTTGCGGTCTGGAAGGCGGCGAAGCCGGGCGAGCCTGCATGGGATACGCCGTGGGGCAGTAAGGGACGTCCGGGCTGGCATATCGAGTGCTCCGCAATGGTCAACAAGTACCTCGGCCCCACCATCGACATTCACTCCGGCGGCCTTGACTTGATTTTCCCGCATCACGAGAACGAAATTGCCCAGTCCGAGTGCGCTAACGGCTGTGCCTTCGCGCATTACTGGCTGCACAACGGCTTTTTGACCATCGATAACGAGAAAATGTCCAAATCCAAGGGCAATTTCTTCATGGTGCGCGACGCGGCAAAGCAGTTTGGCTATGAAACCATCCGCATGTTCATGCTGTCCGCGCATTACCGCACGCCGCTCAACTACTCGGCCGAGTCGCTTGAGATGAACAAGGCGTCGCTGGCGCGCCTGTACGAGGCACGGAATAACATGGAGTTCCGCATCGAAAAGGCCGAGGGCGACGCGATGACCGCGGAAGAGGCGACCAAGATGGAAGCGCTTGCGGCATACAAGCAGAAGTTTATCGACGCGATGGACGACGACCTTAACACGGCGGACGCGCTTTCTGCCATCTTTGAGTTGACGCGCGAGATTAATGCGTGGATGGGCGCGCATCAGGACGCAAGCAAGGCGTTCCTGACCGCGGCGCACGACCTGTTCATGGAGCTGACCGGCGTTTTGAATCTCGTGCAGAAGCGTGATGATGCAGTGGATCCGGACGCGGAGAAGATCGAAGCGCTGATTGCGCAGCGCGCAGCGGCCAAGAAGGAGAAGAACTTCGCGGAAGCCGACCGCATCCGTGACGAGTTGGCTGCGATGGGCGTGACCATCAAGGATACCCGTCAGGGTACCCAGTGGAGCCGCGCATAAAACGAAAAATGAACGGCCACCCTGAGAAGAATGTTCTCTGGGTGGCCGTATTGCTTTGCTGGGGTGATCACGCGCCGGTGATGCGGGCGATGTGAAGCGTGAGGTACAGCAGCTCGTTTTTGCCGGCATCAAAGCCGTATTCCTGTAAAATTGCGTCGCAAATCGTCTGCGCACAGGCGAAGGCATCCGGGTATTTGTCCTGTACTGGAGGAAGAAGGTCGGCATCGCAGTCGCCGTAGCTCTGTCCTGCGGCGATACGGCGCGCCAAAAACTTCAGATGCGCTACAAACCGGTAAAAATCAGGCGAATCGCGGTCAGGCTCTACGCCGCATTGCTCCTGCACCAACCCGAATACCCGCTGCATCAGGCAGGTCATGTCGTAAACCTCGGGAAATTCACCGCCTCCCTCCGCGTTGACAAAGTGCATGGCGATAAAGCCTGCCTCATCCTCGCCAAAGTCGATACCGGTTTCCTCCCGAATCAGGTCAACGGCGGCACAGCCAGCCCGGTATTCCTCCGGATAAAACTGCCGAATATCCCACAAAAGCGGGTTTGACAGCTCGATACCCTGTTTATGCCGCTCAAGTGCGGCTGAAATGTGGTCGGGCAGGGTAACATAAATACTGTCCGACAAGGTTGCGCCCAGTGTGCGCTTGGCATGGTCGATAATGCGCTCACTGAGCAAAAAATGCGGCAGGGGAATACTGGTCAGCAGCTGCTGGAAACGGTCGGACAGCTGTCCGGCATGCAGCGTGAAACGCTTTTCGATCAGATGGACGGGGGCGCTGTCGCCGGGGTGACGGCCAAAGCCCAGTCCGCGCCCCATCAGCACGGTTTCCTCGCCGGTTTCATCCAGTGCAATGACCACGTTGTTGTTCAGCACTTTTTCAATCTGCATGCCTTCACCTCCTTGTCAGCCACAGCCCGTATTCTTCGCCGGGAAACAGAGAAACTCTTCGAAACGTAGTCGCAGTGCTTTTCACTGATTCCAACGAATCAACGCACGTTTTCGGCATTCGCGTTATGTCTGTCGTTCGTGCTTCCTTTCCGTATATTGAAACAAGTATACCATGTATTCGGCGCAGCGGTCAACGATACGCGGAACGGCACGCGAAAAAAACGCAAAGATTTGTTTTCGCTTGTCAGGGATATTGCTTTTTTGTTGCTAAAACGCTATAATCGCTATGTATATTATGTACCCTGTAAAAAGAGAGATCGGAGGCGCACCATGCGCATCATTATTGTAGGCTGCGGTAAGGTCGGTTCGGCATTGGCGGAACAGCTTTCCGCAGAAGGACACGACCTGACCCTCATCGACCTGTCCGAGCGTCGGCTCACCGAGCTGACCAACACGCTGGATTTAACTTCGGTTACCGGCAGCGGAACGAGCTATCACGTATTGGAGGAGGCGGGCGTGCGGGAAACCGACCTGTTGATCGCAGTCACTACGCATGACGAGATCAACCTTCTTTCCTGCCTGATTGCCAGCAAGGCGGCGGGCTGTCACACCATCGCGCGTGTGCGCGACCCGGAATATGTGTCGGAGGTCGGTTTTATTCGGGATGAGCTGGGCTTGTCCATGGTTATCAACCCGGAAATGTCCACAGCGCGTGTGGTTTCACGCCTGATTCGTTTCCCGTCGGCTATCGGCGTGAGCACCTTTGCGAAGGGGCGCATTGAGCTGCTCGATATCCGTATCCCCGACGGCTCCCGTTTGAACGGCATGGCGGTTTGTGAAGTCAATCCGTTGCTTCGCACCAATGCGCTGCTCTGCATGGTGCGCCGCGAGGGACAGACGTTCATTCCGAAGGGCGATTTTATTCTGCGTACGGATGACGACGTTACTGTGATCGTTCCGCCGAGCGAGCAGGCGGACTTTTTCCGCCAGATTGGTGTGGCGAACGACCATATTCGTTCGGCAATGCTGATTGGCGGTGGAAAAATCTCGTATTTCCTTGCGAAAATGCTGATTGATACCGGTATTTCGGTCAAAATCATTGAAAATCGTCTGGAGCGCTGCGAAGCCCTGTCTGAAATGCTGCCGGGTGCAACCATTATTCATGGTGACGGCACGGACCGCGATTTGCTCGATGAGGAAGGCCTGGCCAGCTGTGAGGCGTTTGCCGCACTGACCGGTATGGACGAGGAGAATATCCTGCTTGCGCTGCACGCAGGGCGGCATTCCAAGGCCAAGCTTTTCACCAAGGTCAACCGCGTGAACTTTGAAGAGGTTATTGAAAGCCTGCCCATCGGCACCGTGATTCGCCCTAAGCAGACAACGGCCGAACTGATTGGCCAGTATACCCGCGCGATGCAGAACTCCATGGGATCGAATGTGGAAACGCTGCACCAACTGGGCGGTGCGGAAGCGCTTGAATTCCGTGTGGCGGCGCACGATTTGATTGGCGTACCGCTGCAGGATATGCCCATCCGGCCGGATGTGCTGCTGTGCTGTATCAACCGCAAGGGACGCCGTATCATTCCGCGCGGCCGTGATGTGCTGCGGGAGGGCGATACGGTGATCGTGGTATCCACCCGGCGCGGCATGAATGATCTGCAGGATATTTTCCAGCCGGAGGCGGCGGAGGATACAGAGCGATGAACCATGCTATGGTACGCTACCTGATCGGCTGGATGCTGGGCGTGGAATCACTGTTCCTGCTCCTTCCCATGCTGACCGCCATCCTGTACCGCGAACCCGTTGTGATGGCTTATTTTGCGACTGCTGTGATTTGTCTGATGTTTTCCGCTTTGTTTTGTCACAAGCGGCCGGAAAACACCCGCTTTTATGCCCGTGAGGGCTTTGTCACCGTGGCGCTGTGCTGGATTGTGCTGGCGCTGACCGGCGCACTGCCGTTTATGTTCAGCGGAGAAATTCCGTTTGTGGTGGATGCACTGTTTGAAACGGTTTCCGGCTTTACCACCACCGGCGCCACCATCCTGAGCGATGTGGAAGCGCTTTCGCATGCCTCGCTGCTTTGGCGCAGCCTGACCCATTGGGTCGGCGGCATGGGCGTGCTGGTGTTCATGCTGATTGTGCTGCCGCTAGCCGGCGGGCAGACCATCCACTTGATGCGTGCGGAAAGCCCCGGTCCGTCGGTCAATAAGCTCTCACCGCATCTCCGTGATACCGCTATGTATCTGTACGGCATCTATTTCGGCATGACCGTGCTGGAAATTGTACTGCTGATGCTGGGCGGCATGCCGCTGTTCGACGCGGCCTGCACCTCGATGGCAACTGCAGGCACAGGTGGTTTCGGTATCTGGAACAGCTCGATTGCGTACTACGACAGCTATTATCTGCAAGGCGTTGTCACGATTTTCATGATTCTGTTCGGGATCAACTTCAGTGTTTATTTTCTGCTGCTTATGCGGCGCTGGAAGAATGCCTTTCGTATCGAAGAGGTGCGCGTCTATCTGGGCGTGATCATTGCCTCCTCGGTTCTGATTGCCATCAATGTCCGGCCGATGTTTTCGAGCTTTTTCCAAAGTTTCCATCATGCCGCCTTTCAGGTGGCGTCCATCATCACTACCACCGGCTTTTCTACGGTGGACTTTAACCAGTGGCCGGCATTCAGCAAGGCGCTGCTGGTGCTTTTGATGTTCATCGGTGCGTGCGCCGGTTCGACCGGCGGCGGCATGAAATGTTCGCGTATTCTGCTGATGTGCAAGAGCATTCGTAAGGAAATGCAGTTTCTCATCCATCCGCGCGCGGTGCGTGTCAACAAGATGGATGGCCGCCGCGTGCAGCATGAGGTCATGCGCTCGGTCAACGTGTTTATGATCGCCTATCTGCTGCTGTTTATCCTGTCAGTGCTGCTGCTGTCGATTACCAACGAAGAACTGATTACCAACTTCACTGCGGTTGCGGCGACGCTCAACAACGTCGGCCCGGGTCTGGAGTTGGTTGGTCCGGCGGCAAACTTCGGCTTTTTCTCGCCCTTCAGCAAGATTGTTCTGATGTTCGATATGCTTGCGGGACGTCTGGAAGTGTTCCCGATGCTGCTGCTGTTCGCCCCGGCGACATGGCGCAGAGAAAAGTAAACGATTCAACTGCAATATTACGCAAAAAGAGGGAAACCGATTGGTTTCCCTCTTTTTATGGCATTTTTTACTGGACAATTTCTTTGGCAGCAGCCACCAGCGCCTCTACCTTGGCGGCGGCATCTGCCTTGCTGTCGCCCTTGGCCATGATATAGACCTTGACCTTAGGCTCGGTGCCGGACGGACGGATGATGAATGTCGTGCCGCCCTCCAGCTCGTAGTACATGACATTCTGGCCCTTCAGCTCCATCTGTTCGACCTTGCCGTCTGCCATGCAGGTGCGTGTACCGGACATATAGTCGCGGGTGTACTCAACCTTATCCGCGCCAACCATCGTCAGCGGCTTGTCGCGCAGTTCGGCCATCAGCTCTTTCATGCGCTGCAGGCCGGACACGCCGGGCATGGTGATCGAGACAGTCTGCTCACAATAATAGCCGTACTTCTCGTACATCTCTTCCATTGCGTCGTACAGCGTTTTGCCCTGCGTGCGGTAGTAGGCCGCCATCTCTGCGATCAGCATAGAAGCGGTGACCGCATCTTTGTCGCGCGCATAATCGCCGCAGAGGTAGCCATAGGACTCCTCGAAGGCGAAGATGTATTCATGCGAGCCGGTCGTTTCAAACTGCTTGATTTTTTCTGCCAGGAACTTGAAGCCGGTGAACGTATCAAAGCAGTCCACACCGTTTTTGTTCGCAGCTGCGCGTGCCATTTCGGTGGTGACGATGCTCTTGAGCACCGCCGGATGCGCAGGCATGGTGCCCGTCAGCTTCTTGGCGGTGATGATATAGTCGGTCAGCAGCACGCCCACCTGATTGCCCGACAGGGTGACGTAGTCGCCGGTCTTGTCCTTGAGGACGATTCCGGTGCGGTCGGCGTCCGGGTCGGTGCCGATGATGAGGTCTACGTCGTTCTGCTTTGCCAGCTCGATGGCGAGATTGAAGCCCTCCTTGTACTCCGGGTTCGGATTTTTTACAGTGGGGAAGTCACCGTCGATTTTCATCTGCTCAGGTTCGCAGATAATGTGCTTGTAGCCCAGACGGCGCAGTATTTCGGGTACCAGACGGTAGCCCGCGCCGTGGAACGGGGTGTAGACCAGCTTAAACTCGTCCGCAACCTGCTTGACACAGTCCGGATTGACCGCAACCTTGATGACTTCGCCGAGATATGCCTCATCGGTTTCACGGCTGAGAATGCGGATCATGCCGTCTGCAACCGCCTTGTCATAGTCCATGGTCTTAACGCCGGTAAAGATATCGGTCGCCGCCATTTCCTTGGCAACTACATCGGCCTCAGCGGGCGGCAGCTGCGCGCCGTCCTCCCAATAGACCTTATAGCCATTGTATTCCTTGGGGTTATGGGACGCGGTGATGTTGATACCGGCAATGCAGCCGTAGTGGCGAATGGAAAAAGACAGCTCAGGCGTGGGGCGCAGCTCATCGAACAGCAGCGCCTTGATGCCGTTTGCCGCGAGGATGCAGGCGGACTGCTTGGCAAACTCGGGCGAGAAGTGGCGGCTGTCATAGGCAATGGCAACGCCGCGGTCCATCGCAGCCTGTCCGTTCGAGACAACGAGCTTGGCAAGACCCTGGGCAGCCTGTCCGACTGTGAAGCGGTTCATGCGGTTCAGTCCAATACCCAGCACGCCGCGCAGACCCGCGGTGCCAAATGACAGGGGCGCGAAAAAGCGGCTTTCGATTTCTTCGCTGTTATTCTCTACTGCGCGCAGCTCTGCGCGCTCCTCTTCTGAAAGCGCTTCGCTGTCCAGCCAGCGCTTGTATTCCGACATATAATCCATTGGAATTCACCTCATGCTGTTATTTGGCTAAAGCCACTATCTAAATTATACAATATCTGTCTGTCAATGCAAGGGGTTTTGTGCGAATTCGTACATATTACGATGCACTCCGGTATCTTTTCACAAATAAAATATTATTTTTTTGTGCATTTTATTCTTACAGGTTTTACAGCAGCGCACGGCCAAACTGATGAAATTTTTGCCCGGCTTTTGTGCAGAATGCCGTGGCCGATGGATTTCCATGCTTGTACTATGCGGGAAAATGCGGTATACTTCATTTATATGAAATTGACAGATAGAGGGGTTATTCTATGAAGCTGAAAACCCGGCTGGCCGTTGCGGTATGCAAGGCCTCGGGCGCGGTTTTGCGCAAACTCGGGCGCGGCGGTACCAATCTGCCCGGCAAGCTGGCGCTTAAAATCGACAAAAATATCCTCGGGGAGCTGTCGCGCGGCGTCAAGGTCACAGTCGTGACCGGCACCAACGGCAAAACCACAACCTCGCGCATGATTGAGCAGGCGTTTGCCGATGCGGGACTGAAATACTTTTCCAACAAGTCGGGCGCAAATCTGCTGACCGGTATCATTGCGGTGTTCGCGCAGCATTGCACGATTTCAGGCAAATGCCCATATACGCACGCGCTGATTGAGTGCGACGAGGCGGCATTCCGTAAAACAAGCGAGTTTTTGCCGGTTGAGTGTCTTGTTGTCAACAACATTTTCCGCGACCAGCTCGACCGCTATGGCGAAATTACGCATACCTTAAACGCCATCCGCGAGGGCATCACCCATGTGCCGGATGCGACGCTGTGCCTCAACGCGGACTGTTCGCTGACCGCCTCGCTTGCGGAGAAAATCCCCAACAAGGTGCTGTGGTTTGGCGTTAACGTTCCGATTTATGAAAATGCGGCGCACGAGCTGTCTGATGCGCCCTATTGCATTCACTGCAAGACCGAATATCAGTACGACTATATCACCTACGGCCATCTGGGTGGCTTCCGTTGCCCAAAGTGCGGCTATCATCGGCATGAGCCGAATGTGGCGGTGACGAAAATTCTGTCCTCGGGCGCGGATTCGTCCGATATTGAGCTGTCCATCTGCGGACGAGTACACGAGGTGCATGTCAATTTGCCGGGCGGCTACAACATCTATAACGCGGCGGCAGCGGCGGCAGTATCACATGTCGTCGGCATCGACGAGGAAACTGCGGTCAGCGCGCTCGGTCAGTTTGAGTGCGGCTTTGGCCGCGCCGAGCAGTTTACGCTGGGTAAGGCGCAGGCGCGCATGATGCTGGTGAAAAACCCGGCGGGCTTTAATCAGGTCATCAACCTTATCGCGCACGACAAGGGTACCTGTAAGCTGGCTTTTCTGCTCAATGACCGCTTTGCGGACGGCACGGACATCAGCTGGATTTGGGACGTGGATTTTGAGGCGCTGGCGGAGCAGGAGGCGCGTTTTACGCGTATCTTGGTCTCGGGTGTGCGTGCGGATGATATGGCGCTGCGCCTAAAATACGCAGGCTTTACGACCGACCGCATTGAGGTGATCCGGGAGTACGATGCGCTGCTCGAGCAGGTCGGTGCGGATGAGACGCCCGCTTTCCTGATGCCGACCTATACGGCGATGTTCGATTTGCGCGGCGAGATTGCCAAGCACACCGATGTCAAGGCGTTTTACGAATAAGGGGAGGGGACGACATGCAACTGAATATCTGCCACCTGTACCCTGATATTCTGAATCTGTACGGCGACCGGGGCAACATCATCACCATGAAGCGGCGGCTGGAAGCCCGCGGCATTGGAGTCACGGTTGAAGAGTGCTCCATCGGCCAGCCGATCGACATTGACAAATATGATATCTTTTTCATCGGCGGCGGGCAGGACTTCGAGCAGGAGGTGCTGCTGCGCGACCTTGCATCGGGCAAGGGACGCGATATCTGTACGGCGGTTGAAGAGGGCAAGGTGTTTCTTGCCATCTGCGGTGGCTACCAGATGCTGGGTCAATACTACAAAACATGGGACGGCAACCAGCTGGACTTTATCGGCGCCATCAATGTGCATACGATTGGCGCAAAAGAGCGCATGATTGGCAACTATATGTACCGCACCACGCCTGAAAGCGGTGGTACTATCGTGGTTGGCTTTGAGAATCACTCGGGTAAGACCTATCTGGGTGAGGACGTGGCTCCGCTGGGCATGATGCTCAAGGGCTATGGCAACAACGGCGAGGACCAGACCGAGGGCGCGCGTTACAAGAATGTGTTTGCGACCTATTCGCACGGTTCGCTTTTGCCGAAGAATCCAGTGCTGTGCGACTTTATCCTGCACACTGCACTGCGTTACAAATATGGCAACGACGAACCGCTCACGCCGCTCGACGATACGCTGGAAAACCGCGCGCATGACTATATGGAGGAACGGCTGCGCCGGGGATAAGCCCTGCGCGCCGATTTCCCCGGGTGATATTGACTTTATTCGCCGCATATGGTATTATAGGCGGTAATAAGGGAGTAGTCGGCGCGGATTTGTTCCACCCCGCGCGGCAGGGCCAACATACTGAGGAGGACGTCCTCTGGTTCTGCATGAAATGACGAGACTTATCTGTTTTACGGCGGATGGGTCTCTTTTTTTATGCCCGTTCGGCGCTGCTAACGACAAGGAGGACAAGAAAAATGGGTTTACTGGAGTTATTTATCATTGCCGTCGGTTTGTCGATGGATGCCTTTGCGGTGTCCATCTGCAAGGGGCTGAGCGTGCGCACGCTGCGCCCGCGGCATGCGCTCATTACAGGTGCGTATTTCGGCGGGTTTCAGGCACTGATGCCGCTTGTGGGGTTTGTGTTGGGTGTGCGCTTCCAGACGCTGATTACCAGCGTGGACCACTGGATTGCGTTCGTGCTGCTGGCGCTCATCGGCGGCAATATGGTGCGCGAGTCGCGCGACACCGACGAGGAAAACCTCAGCGATTCGTTTTCCTTTGCCACGATGCTGCCGCTTGCGGTGGCGACCAGTATCGACGCATTGGCCGTCGGTGTGACATTTGCCTTTTTGCAAGTGCAGATTGTGCCTGCGGTCTGCTTCATCGGTGTGACGACCTTTGTGCTCTCTTGTGTGGGCGTCAAGGTCGGAAATGTGTTCGGCGCGAAGTATAAGGCGCGTGCCGAGCTGTTTGGCGGCGTAGTGCTCATTCTGATGGGTCTGAAAATTCTGCTGGAGCATCTGGGGCTGCTGGGCTGAGAATGAGGGAAAAGGACGCTGTGAAGCGTCCTTTTTTGCGCCGTGAGGCGCACATGCAATGGATTTTTGGGCAATGCCGCCCGAAAATCATAAAAAGCCCGGCTTAGCCGGGCTTTTTATACAAGGAAGTAATTTTGTGTGCCGTATACGGCGCGCAAATATCACGCGGTTGGCTTTGTCCGGGCAGATGCCCGGCAAAGCCTTTCTCGTTTGAAAACGTGCTTTCAAACGAAGAAATTAAAATGCAAAGTTGGTCTTGACGCGCCAGATGTTCTGCGCATACTCGGCAACCGAGCGGTCGGCCGCAAAACGGCCGGAGTTTGCAATGTTCATCAGCGACATATAGTTCCAGTTCTCCGCATGGCGGTACATTTCGCTCACGCGCTCCTGCGCGATTGCGTAGGAGGAGAAGTCCTTCAGGCTCATGTAGCGGTCAGCCGGACCGCCGTTGCCGCCGTGCAGCAGCAGGTTAGCCAAATCGGTGTAGTCGACACCGTCGCCAAAGCCGTGGATCATATGGTCAAGTACGCGCTTGATGACCGGATCGTTCTGGTAGATCAGCATCGGCTCGTAGTTGCCGGATGCCGCCAGCGCCTCTGCCTCGGGGGTCTCCATGCCGAAGATAAAGATGTTCTCACGGCCGACCGCCTCACAGATTTCAACGTTTGCGCCGTCCATCGTGCCGATGGTGAGCGCGCCGTTCATCATGAACTTCATGTTACCCGTACCGGATGCTTCCTTGCCTGCGATGGAGATCTGCTCGGAAACCTCGGCTGCCGGCATGATCATTTCGGCCAGAGATACCTTGTAGTCCTCGATGAACACGACCTTGAGTTTGTCGCCGATATCCGGATCGTTGTTGATCATATTGGCGATGGAGTTAATCAAGCGGATGGTCTTTTTCGCTACTGCATAGCCTGGCGCGGCCTTGGAGCCGAAGATGAAGGTGCGCGGCACGAAGTCCATGCTCGGATTATCCTTCAGCTTGTGGTACAGCGAAATGATATGCAGGATGTTGAGCATCTGACGCTTGTACTCGTGCAGACGCTTGACCTGTACGTCAAAGATCGAGTCCATATTGACTTCGATATCGTTATGCGCCTTGATATAGTCAGCCAAACGCTGCTTGTTGTCGCGCTTGATTTCGCCCAGACGCTGGAGCAGCGCTTTGTCGTTGCCGTAATTGGCAAGCACCTGCAATTCGGACGGATGCTTGCGATAGCCCTTGCCAATCTTGCTCTCAATCAGCTCGGCAAGCTCCGGGTTTGCCTCGCACAGCCAGCGGCGGTGTGCAATACCGTTGGTGACATTGCAGAACTTGGAGGAGTAAATCTTATAGAAATCGTTGAATACGCGTTCCTTGAGGATTTCAGAGTGCAGCGCGGAAACGCCGTTAATTGAGAACGAGCCGGCGATTGCCAGATGTGCCATGCGGACAATGTTATCCGCTACGATGGCCAGCTTAGAGATCTTCTGGAAATCGTTCGGGAAGTAGTTCCACAACTCCTTGCAGAAGCGCTCGTTGATCTCATAAATGATCTGCATGATACGGGGCATCAGCTCCTGCACCAGCGATACCGGCCAGCACTCGAGTGCTTCGGGCATAACCGTATGGTTGGTGTAGGCAACCGACTGACTGGTGATGTTCCATGCATTCTCCCAGCTCATGTCGTTCTCGTCCATCAGGATGCGCATGAGTTCGGGGATAACCAGCGTCGGGTGGGTATCATTGATATGCAGCACATGCTTGTGCGCGAAGTTTGCCAGCGTACCGTACTTGGCCTTGTGCTTGGCGCAGATATCCTGCAGGGTGGCAGACACAAGGAAATACTGCTGCTTGAGACGCAGGGACTGGCCCTCGCGGTGGTTATCTTCCGGATACAGTACCATCGAGATAGTTTCCGCCATGGCGTGTTTCTCGAGTGCCTTGAGGTATTCGCCCGAGGAGAACAGCTTCATGTCCAGTGCAATCGGGCTTTTGGCTTCCCACAAGCGCAGGCAGGCAATGTTGTTGGTGTCGTAGCCCGAAATCGGCATGTCGTACGGGACAGCCAGTACCGGCGTATAGTCATGATACTCGACAACCAGCTTGCCCTGGTCGTTGAAATAGGTGTTGACCGTACCGCCGATTTTGACTTCGCGCGTATCGTCCATCGCGGGAATGTGCCAAACGTCGCCCGAAGCCAGCCAGGAGTCCGGCAGCTCGACCTGCTGACCGTCCTCGATCTTCTGCTTGAAGATACCGTGTTCATAACGGATGGAATAGCCGGTGCCGCGCACGCCGATGGTCGCCATGCCGTCCATATAGCAGGCTGCCAGACGGCCCAGACCGCCGTTACCCAGACCGGGGTCGGCTTCCTCTTCGAAAATATCGGCCATTTCATAGCCCATATCCTTCAGCGCCTCGGTCAGTGCGGGCAGAATGCCCAGATTGTAGGCGTTGTTGCGCAGGCTGCGGCCCACAAGAAATTCCATGCACAGATAGTGGACCTGTCGCTCTCCGTATTTTTCAACCTCGTTCTGGGTTTCAATCATATGCTCGGTGAGCGCGTCGCGCACGACGAGCGCGCATGCCTCATAAACCTGTTCCTTCGAGGCATCTGCAACCTCGCGGCCGAAGTGGCGCTGCAGCTTACCTGCAATGGCCTCCTTCAAAGCAGTCTTTGTGTACTGATTCTTTGACATGGTCTCTCTTGTCTCCTCACTTAATTTGCTGAATTGGTCTTACCAACCAAGGGCAGAATGATAAACCTCGATATATTTATCTGCCGAGCTGCCCCAGCTGAAATCACTTTGCATGCCCTGCAGCATTAGCTTTTTCCATGCGGGCTTGTTGTAGCGGAATACGCCGCAGGCTTCGCGGATGACGTGCAGCATGTCATGTGCATTATAGCTGGCAAAAGTAAAGCCGTTGCCCGTACCTGCGTAATCGACGAAGGCCTGTACCGTGTCCTTCAGGCCACCGGTTTCGCGGACAATCGGAATCGTGCCGTAGCGCAGCGCAATCATCTGCGCCAGACCGCACGGCTCGAATTTGGACGGCATCAGGAACATATCTGCGCCCGCGTAAATGCGGTTTGCCAGATCGCCCGAGAACATGATGGATGCCGAAATATTGTTCGGATAGCGGCGCTTGGCTTCGAGGAACATTTGCTCGTAGCGCCAGTCACCCTTGCCCAGTACAATCAGACGCAGGTCGTCTGAAAGAATGTCGTGCAGCACGGCTTCAATCAAATCCAGGCCCTTCTGGTCGACAAAGCGGGTGACCATACCGATAACCGGCGTATTTTCGTCGCCCTCGATACCGCATAGCTTCAAAAGCTCGAGCTTGTTAACCTTTTTATCATCCGGATTATTCGGACCGTAGTTCTTGAAAATCTTGGGATCGGTCTGCGGATTGAAGGCGTCCATATCAATGCCGTTTAGGATGCCGTGCAGTTTGTAGCTGTTCATGCGCAGCACGGAATCGAGCCGGTAGCCATAGTATTCGGTCTGGATTTCATTTGCGTAGGTGGGTGAAACTGTAGTGACCGCGGTGGAGGCCACGATGGCGGCCTTCATCAGGTTGACGTCGCCGTCCATCGCCATAAAGCCTGAACGGAAATGCGCGTCGTCGATACCGAGCACATATTCGAGGATTTCACGGCCATAGCGACCTTGATACTGGATGTTATGGATGGTGAATACGGTCTTGATGTTCTCGTAGAACGGGCGGGAGGAGAACATCAGGTTATAGTAAACCGGTACGAGTGCGGTCTGCCAGTCGTTGCAGTTGATAACGTCCGGACGCCAGTCCAGATCGGGCAGCACCTCAAGCACCGCCTTAGAGTAGTAGGCAAAGCGTTCCGCATCGTCATACTCGCCGTAAACCTGGCCGCGGGAAAAATAATATTCGTTGTCGATGAAGTAATAGGTTACGCCGTCCGCTTCATAGCGGAAAATGCCGCAGTACTGGTTGCGCCAGCCCAGACGGACATAGGCGTTCTTTAAGTAGTAGAATTTCTCGCGCCACTCCTGCCCGATAGCGGAATACAGCGGGCAGAATACACGCACATCGTGTCCCTTTGCAGCAAGGGCCTTGGGCAGTGAGCCGGCAACGTCGCCCAGACCGCCGGTTTTGACGAACGGGGCACATTCGCTGGTAACATACATAATTTTCATAACAACCGAGCCTCCCCAGTAGGAGGCGCGGAAACAGAGCCTCCGCTTCCGCACCTGCATATCTTTATTATACTAGATTCTTCCTTCCTGCAAAATAGGGAATTTCCACGAACATCTCATGCTTTTAGTCCGTGTTTTTCGCTCATTTGCAGCGAATTTAACGTATTTTTATCAAACGGTTGCGTTTTTGGCGATCGTAATGGGGTAGTTCTCGTGGCCCATCATGGTGCGTCCGTCTCGAATGACAACGTTGCGGTCGGTGATGACATGGCGCAGCGATGCATCCGACAGGATACGACCGCCTTCCATGATGATGCAGTCGCAGATTTCCGCGCCCTTTTCGACGACGACATCGCGGAACAGCACACAGTTTTTCACCGTGCCCTCGATGCGGCAGCCGTCTGCGATAAGGCTGTCCTCCACAACGGCTTTGTCGCCGTAGTAGGCGGGCGCTTCGTCCTTGATACGGGTCAGAATCGGACGGGTGCGCAGGAATACTTCGTCGCGCACATCCTTGTCCAGCATATCCATATTGGAGTGGAAGTAATCGAAAGTATCCTCGATTTTGATGGCGTATTTGTTGAACAGGTAGCCTGCCACGGTACCGTCAATGAGTGCGCGGGACAGGAATTCACGCTCGAAATGAATACAGTTGTGTGTGACACAGTCGGACAGCATATGGATGAGGTACTGACGGCTCATGACATACACACCCAGTGCAATATGTTTGCATTTGCCCTCGTTGGAATCGCCGACACGGATGTCGACCGCTTCCTTCTTGCGGTTGAGCTCTACATAAGTGGTGAACGGAGAGTCCTTCTGTTTCTTGGTGCAGACCATGGTCAGGTCGGCGCCGGACTTGACGTGACGATCGATAACGTCGTCCAGCGGAATGTTGCCGACGATGTCGCCGTCCGCCACAACCACAAAATCCGCCTTGTTCTTCTGCAAAAAGTCGACCGCGCCGGCCAGTGCGTCGATTTTGCCGCGATATTCACCGGTTACGAGTGCAGACGCTTTCTTCGAGTAGGAGTACGGCGGCAGCAGCGTAACGCCCGAGTTCTTGCGGGACAGATCCCAGTCCTTGGCGTTGCCGATATGGTCGATAAGGGACTGGTATTTGTCCTTCATCAGCACGCCTACACGGTAAATGCCGCTGTTTACCATGTTAGACAGCATGAAGTCGATGATGCGGTAGCGTCCGCCCCACTGCACCGCGCCGACCGTGCGGTGCTCGGTGATCTCACGGAGATCGTTGTCGTTATCAAATGCGATGATGATGCCTAAAACACTGTTCATCAATTCCGCCCCCCTTACTTTACGTCCGGCAGGTCTTCGTCTGCCATTTCTTTTGCGGCCAGCTTCGCGCCGCGGCCGATGCGCACGCCTTCCGCGACAACGGCCACGCCCCACTTATCCACGTCGCCGTCCGACGGGCTACCGCCGACGACCGCATCCTTGGCGATGACGGCATTTTCCGCAATAATGGAGTAACGCACGGTAGCGCCTTCCTCGATGACCGCGCCCGGCATCAGGATGGAGTATTCCACCTTGGCACCCTTTCCGATCCGGACATCCGAGAACAGGACGGACTCGGAAACGTCGCCCGCGATCTCGCAGCCCTCGGAAAGCAGGGTGTGCTTGACCGATGCGCCCTTTGCGGTGAAGTGCGGGGGCGAACCGGTGGTGCGGCCGTAGATCTTCCAGCTGTCGTCCGACAGGTTCAGACCGGAGTTCGGGCTGAGCAGATCCATATTGGCCTCCCACAGGCTTTCGATTGTGCCGACATCCTTCCAATAGCCTTCGAAGCGGTAAGAAACCAGCTTTTCGCCGTTGCTCAGCATCGCGGGAATGATGTCTTTGCCGAAGTCGTTGGAGGACTTGGAGTTATCTTCGTCGTCAATCAGGTACTGGCGCAGCTTCTTCCAGGAGAAGATGTAGATGCCCATGGATGCAAGCGTGGACTTCGGGTTCTTGGGCTTCTCTTCAAATTCGTAGATGGTGCCGTCCGGCTTGCAGTTCATGATGCCGAAACGGGATGCTTCCGTAAGCGGAACGTCCAGCACGGCGATGGTCGCGTCCGCACCGGTTTCCTTATGCTGCTGGAGCATTTTGTTATAGTTCATCTTGTAGATATGGTCGCCCGACAGAATCAGAACATATTCCGGGTCGTAATCGTCGATAAACTGGATGTTCTGATAAATGGCGTTAGCGGTTCCCTTGTACCACTCGGAGGTTTTGCCTTTCTGGTACGGCGGCAGGACGTATACGCCGCCGCGCAGGCGGTCGAGGTCCCAGGTCTGGCCGGAGCCGATATAAGCGTTGAGCACATGCGGCTCGTACTGGGTCAGTACGCCGACCGTGTCAATGCCGGAGTTGACGCAATTGGAAAGCGGGAAGTCGATGATGCGGTACTTGCCGCCGAACGGCACCGCGGGCTTGGCGACCTTTTTGGTCAGTACATAAAGGCGGCTGCCCTGACCGCCTGCGAGCAGCATGGCTACGCATTCTTTTTTCCGATACATTGATGAACTCTCCTTTTTGCCGTTTACGTATTTTTTACGCCGTTTTCGGCGTGTCCCCTTTTAAGAATCCTGCTTGCCGGCATCGCTTGCCTTGACCACCGCCTTTTCTCCGGTCTTGGTTACTGCTTTCGTGCCGGTTTTTGCGACCGCTTTTTCCCCGGTTTTGGCCACGGCCTTTGAACCGGTCTTGGCTACTGCGCGTGTTCCCGTTTTGGAAACGGCCTTGGAGGACGCGCGAGTCCCCTTGGCAGACTTGGCGGCTTTGGCTGCCGCTGCTTTTTTCGCGGCTTCAATTTCGGCCTTGGTGCGGCGCTTGGCACGCGGTTTGCCTTTGAAGAACAATACGCCGAAGCGCGGAATGTGAATGCTGATGGATTGCTCCTGCCCGTGCATGGGCTTTTTGCTGTCGGTCCTTACCTTGCCGTTTGCAATGCCGCTGCCGCCGAACTCGGTCTTATCCGAGGAGAATACCTCCTCATAGGTTCCGGCGAGCGGTACGCCGATGCGGTAATTTTCCTGTATCTCCGGAGAGAAGTTGACAACAACTACGATATCGCTGCCGTCCTTGGCGATGCGGCGGAAGGCAATGATGTTATTGCGGTTATCCTCGTGGCTGATCCACTCGAAGCCGCGCCAGTCGGTGTCCTGCTCCCACAGCTGCGGGGTTTCCAGATAGAAATGGTTGAGCGCCTTGACATAGGTCTGCATTTGCTTATGTGCGGGATAGTCGAGCAGCATCCAGTCCAGTCCGCGCTGGTAGGCCCATTCGGAGAACTGGGCGAACTCGCCGCCCATGAACAGCATCTTTTTGCCCGGATGGGCGGTCATGTAACCGTACAGTGCGCGCAGGCCGCCGAACTGATTTTCGTACGGAGGCGGCATCTTGGCGATCAGCGAACACTTGCCATGCACGACCTCGTCATGCGAAAGCGGAAGTATGTAATTTTCCGAGAATGCATACATGAACGAGAAGGTGATTTTGTCATGCATGTCCTTGCGGAAGAATGGGTCGGCCGAGCAGTAGCACAGCATATCGTTCATCCAGCCCATGTTCCACTTGAAGTTGAAGCCGAGACCGCCGTCGTAGCCGGGCTTGGTTACCATCGGCCATGCGGTGGATTCCTCCGCTATCATCATGACGTCCGGATGGTCGGTCAGGATATACTCGTTGAGCAGACGCAGAAAGTCGATTGCCTCAAGATTTTCGCGTCCACCGTGGATATTGGGCCGCCATTCGTTCTGGCGGTTGTAGTCGAGGTAGAGCATGGAGGCGACCGCGTCCACGCGCAGTCCGTCCATATGGAACTTTTCAATCCAGAACATGGCCGAGGAGAACAGCAGGTTGCGGGTTGAGGTTTTGCCGTAGTCAAATACGCGCGTGCCCCATTCCTTATGCTCCATCTTGAGCGGGTCGGCATATTCGTAGAGGTAGGAACCGTCGAACTCAACCAGACCACAGCCGTCCTTGGGGAAGTGCGCGGGCACCCAGTCCATGATGACGCCGAGACCGGCCTGATGCGCCTTGTCGATGAAGTACATCAGGTCCTTGGGGGTACCGTAGCGGCTGGTTGCGGCAAAGTAACCGATGACCTGATAGCCCCACGAGCCGTCGAACGGATACTCGGTCAGCGGCATGACCTCGATGTGCGTGTAGCCCATTTCCTTGACATAGGGTACCAGCTCGTCCGCGAGCTGACGGTAGGAATAGAAGTTGCCGTCCTCGTGGATTTTCCACGAACCGAGATGGCATTCATAGATGTTGACCGGGTTGGAATAGGGCAGATGGCTCTTGCGCCAATCCAGCCATGACGCATCGTTCCATTCGTACCCCTCAATGTCATATACCTTGGAGGCGTTGCCGGGACGGGTTTCGCTGTGGAAGCCGTACGGGTCGGACTTGTCGAACACATCGCCCGATTTTGCCCATACGCTATACTTATATGCTGCGTATTCGGAAACATGCGGAATGAATTTTTCCCAGATGCCCTGCTCGTCCCGCGTCATGTAGTCCACATCGCGGTTCCAGCCGTTGAATTCGCCCATGACCGAAACCTTCTCTGCTTCGGGGGCATATACCCGGAACAGGTAACCGGGCTCGCCGTCCTGTTCAAAGGGATGGGCGCCCATATAATCAAAGGCGCGGCAGTCCCTGCCCGAATAGAAAAGCTGGCTGCGCTTTTCACAGGCTGGCGCTGCAGGTGTTTTCTTCATATCGCATCTCTCCCTTTTATACTTCTTACACTTCTGAACTGCCAAAATAAAGCGTCTTTGCGAAAATTTTCCAACTGTTTGTACATTTCGCCCTGATTAAGGCAGATACCTCTCACTTTAGTTAGATATAGTATACATCAAGGGGAAACAAAAGTCCAGCAATTTTACACAATTGCTGGACTTTTTTGATGAAAATTTTGTTTGGTTTCCACAGGGAATGACTGGAAATGTCGAGAAAACATACAAAATGTAGACTATTTGTTCAGAAAATATTTCGGCGAATCATATCGAGCGCAGTGGATGCCGCCTGCATGCGCACGCGGTCGCGGCCGTTGGTGGACTTCATCTTGCGGGTGAAGTGCTGGCCCTTACACCAGATGCTGATATACACCAGTCCAACCGGCTTGTCATCCGTGCCGCCGCCCGGTCCGGCTACGCCCGTAATGCCCACGCCGACATCTGCGCCGAGCGCCTTCGCCACGCCCTCGGCCATCTGCTCGGCTACCTCGGGCGATACCGCGCCGACCGTGTCGAGCGTCTCTTTTTTCACGCCCAGCACCTTCATTTTCACTTCGTTGGCGTACGAGCATACGCCGCCCAGGTAGTAATCCGAGCAGCCGGGTACATCGGTGATGCGCTTGCTCAGCAGGCCGCCCGTGCAGCTCTCTGCCACAGCGAGGGTCATGCCGCGGGCGCGAAGTCCGTCGCCCACGACCTGCTCCAGCGAGTCCACATCCACGCCGTACACGTCATCGCCCAGCAGGCCGCAGATTTTCTCCACGACCGGCTCAAGCAGCTTTTCGCACTCCTCCGGGGTGTCCGCCTTGGCGGTCACCCGCGCAAAGCACTCCGAGGTTTTGGCGTAGGGCGCGATGGTCGGATTGGTGCTTTCCGCCATCATATCGTGCAGAATGGTTTCCATGTTGCTTTCGCCCAGACCGAACACGCGGACGTTGCGCGAGACAATGCAGCCGCCCGCGAGCTTATAGAGATAGGGCATCGCACATTCCTTCCACATCGGATTGCACTCGCGCGGCGGGCCGGGCAGCATGAGAACATGCTTGCCGTAGGCTTCAAACGCACAGCCGGGCGCAGTGCCCCATTCGTTGACAAATACCGTGCAGCCTTCGGGCAGCCACGCCTGCTTTTCGTTGTTCGGAGTCATTTCGCGGCCGATGGTCTGGAAAAAGCCCTTGATACGGTCGAGCGAGGGCTGATGCAGCGCCATTTTGCGACCGAATACGGTCGCAAGCGTCTCCTTGGTCAGGTCGTCGAGCGTGGGGCCAAGGCCGCCGGTCGTGATGATGATGTCCGCACGGTCGCGCGCGGTTTCGATGACGTGGCGTAAGCGAGCCGGGTTGTCACCCACGACGGTCTGGTAAAATACGTTGATGCCAAGTTCGCTCAGGCCCTGCGAGATGACCTGCGCATCCGTGTTGACAATGTCGCCCAGCAGGATTTCGGTGCCGACGGCAATGAGTTCTGCGTTCATAATTGCGTTCCTCCCAATGGTTTAATTGCTTGGCTGCTCTGACAGCCCCTTGGGGCGGCAGCGGTCTTGTCTGTTCGCGGGCGCAGCCGGGCGGCTTGTGGAAACCGTCACACGCTTTTGCGCGCGCAGCGCGCCCTTATTTGCGGCAGCAAATTGGGTGTTTCGGTGCATTCGTGCGGTGGCGGCACATACCCAAAGGGAAAGGGGATGATTCGCAAGAAGGGGAAAACCGAAGGTTGTCGCCTTCTTGTGCGCCTGCCGCGCGTAGCGGCGCCGTTCCCGCCGCCCGCAGGCGGCGTTAGCTTAGTGTTTATGGTAAGTGAATAATCTCTACGCCCGCGACAGCCTCATCGACCAGCGCATCCACATCCAGATGGCTCTCGGCCTCGAGGATTTTGGGCATCTTGGGCTTGGTGTTCGGGTGCTTGGGGGTGAACACCGTGCAGCAGTCCTCGTAGGGCAGAATAGAGGTTTCAAACGTGTCGATTTTACGGGCGATGGTGACAATTTCCTCCTTGTCCATGCCGATGCACGGCCGGAAGATGGGCAGCTCGCACACCGCGCCGGTCACGCCCATGGCGGGCATGGTCTGGCTGGCGACCTGACCGAGCGATTCGCCGGTAATCAGCGCGCCGCAGCCGTATTCTATTGCTACGCGCTCGGCAATGCGCATCATAAAACGCCGCATGATGAGCGTGAACAGCTCTTCGTGGCACTTTTCGCGGATTTCCTCCTGAATCTTGGTGAACGGCACGACCATGACGCTCATGCGGCCACACCATGCGGTCAGCTTACGGCCCAGCTCGAGCACCTTTTCCTTGGCGCGCTCGGAGGTATAGGGATAGCTGAAAAAGTGCACGCCGACCAGCTCCAAACCGCGTTTTGCCATCATCCAGCCTGCGACCGGACTGTCAATGCCGCCCGAAAGCAGTAGCGCCGCGCGCCCGTTCGAGCCGATGGGCATGCCGCCCGCGCCCGGCTCGGGGCCTGCGTGCACAAAGGCGTACTTTTCACGGATTTCGACGTGTACGGTCAGGTCGGGGCCATGCATGTAAGGGCGAACCTCCGGAAAGCGGTCGGCCAGCTCACCGCCGACGTGCTGGCTGATTTCGGTCGAGGTCATGGGGAACTTTTTATCTCCGCGCTTGGTCTCGACCTTGAAGGTCTTGGCCTGTGCAAAGCGCGGCGCAAGATAGCTTTGCGCAGTGTCGATGACGCTTTCGAGCGTCTTTTCCGGGCAGACTGCCGCACGCGAGATGGTTGCAAAGCCGAACACATGGCGCGCGCAGTCCATGACCGCGTCTGCGTCCGCGTCCTCGGGCACTTCGACGTACACGACCGACTGGCGCATCGTGATATTGCAGTTCGCCACGTGCTTCATGCGGCGGGACAGGTTTTTGAGCAGGCGGTCTTCAAAGGTTTTGCGGTTGAGTCCCTTCAGGACAATCTCTCCGCACTTGAGCAGCAATACTTCTTTCATAACGTCTCCTTTATAATAAGGTTATCGAACCAACATCTTTCGGCCTTTTTGCGCAGCAGCAATAAAAGCATCCACGTCTTGTATGGTATTGGACGGGCAGAAGGACACACGCAGCGCGCTGTCCGTGCGTGTTTTGGGCAGACCAAGCGCTTTCAAAACGCCGCTCTGCTTGCCCTTGGAGCAGGCCGAGCCGCTCGAAACATAGACCTCGTCGCTCTCCAGCACGCGCAGCATGACCTCGCTTTTGCAGCCGGGGAGGGACAGGTTGACCACATGCGGGATGTCCCCTGCGCCGTTGAAGGCTGCATCCGGCAGCTGCGCCGCGACCTGTTCCCGCAGGTAGTTGGCAAGGCTTTGCACATGCTGAAAATCTTCGTCAAAGTGCGCCATGCGGATTTCACATGCCTTGGCAAAAGCTGCGATGTTCGGCAGCGGCTCGGTGCCCGGACGCATGCCTTTTTCCTGTCCGCCGCCGAACATGAGGGGCGGCAAGCGCAGCCCCTTTTTCACATACAGTGCGCCGATGCCCTTGGGCGCGCCGATTTTGTGGCCGGACACGCTCATCAGGTCGCAGTTCCACTTCTTGGGCGTGAGTTTGACCCGTGCAAGCCCTTGCACTGCGTCAATGTGGAACAGTGCGCGCGGCGCTTTGGCTTTGAGCAGTGCGCCGAGTTCGGCGACCGGCTGCACCGTGCCGATCTCGTTGTTGACCAATTGGCAGGACAGCAGCACCGTGTCCTCGGTCAGCGCGTTTTCAAGCGCGTCGGGTGTTATGTGCCCGGTCTCGTTCGGCGCGAGAAACACCACGTCAAAGCCTTCGGCAGCAAGCTGCTTGCAGGTGTTGAGCGTCGCCGCGTGTTCGATTTCGGTGGTGATGATGCGCCCCTTCTGATGGCGGTTTAAGTGCGCGGCGCCGCGCAGACTGATGTTCGTGCTCTCTGTGCCGCAGGAGGTGAAATATGTCTCCTCCGGCAGGCAGCCGAGCGCGGAAGCCACCGCTTTCCGACTGTTCTCCAGCAGATGCGAGGCATCTATTCCCATTTTATGCAGGCTCGACGGGTTGCCGAAGCAGGTGCGCATGGCGTGCATGGCTGCCTCGGCTGCTTCGGGCAGTACTGCCGTCGTTGCCGCATTGTCCAGATAGTGCATGTCCTTCCAGTCTCCTTTTATCCATTACACGGATATTTTACAACGGCCCAGGGGCTTTTACAAGTCAAAAGGCGCAAATCAGGATTGAAAAGCGCGCACTGCTATGCTATACTTTAGCTGTATGACATGCTGAAAGCATGTCCGAGAGCAGAAAGGAAGGAAATCCTATGCCAGGTAAGGTAATTCTCGGCGCCCAGTGGGGCGACGAAGGCAAGGGCAAGTTTATTGATATTTTCGCGGGCAAGGCTGACTTGGTTGTCCGCAGTCAGGGCGGCAATAATGCCGGCCACACGGTCGTGGCAAACGGTGTCAAATACAAGCTGCAGCTCATTCCTTCGGGCATTTTGTATCCGGACTGCACAAATGTGATAGGTCCGGGCGTGGTGGTCAACCCCAAGGCCGTGCTGGGCGAAATTGACGGCCTGCACGAAAAGGGCGTTTCGACCGACAAGCTGCACATCGACGCGCGCTGCCACTGTATCCTGCCGTGGCATCTTGAGCTGGACGCACTGAGCGAGGCGGAAAAGGCCAAGGAAGGCACTGCCATCGGCACAACCAAGAAAGGCATTGGACCCACCTACATGGATAAGTCCGAGCGCAGCGGTGTGCGTATGCATGATTTTGTCGACGCAGAGCGCTTTGAAACCGTCATCCGCGAGGCGTGCGCACACAAGAACCGCGTCATCACGGGCGTGTACGGCGGCGAGGCTATCGATGCGGATGCGGTCATCGCGGAGTACCGCGAGTATGCCGACCGGCTGCGTCCCTATGTGTGCGATACCTCCATCCTGACCTGGAACGCGGTCAAGGAGGGCAAGGAAGTGCTGTTCGAGGGCGCGCAGGGCACGCTGCTCGATTTGGATATGGGTACTTATCCGTTCGTTACCTCCTCGCATCCGGTGGCGGGCGGCTGCTGCATCGGTTCGGGCGTCGGCCCGACGGCTATCGACAGCATCATGGGCATCTTTAAGTCGTATACCACCCGCGTGGGCGAAGGCCCGTTCCCGACCGAGCTGTTCGACGACACGGGCGACTATATCCGCAATGCCGGCGGTGAGTTCGGCACGGTCACCGGACGTCCGCGCCGCACCGGCTGGTTTGACGCGGTAGTTGCGCGCTATGCCGTGCGCGTCAACGGCCTGACTGAGGTCGTTATCAACAAGATTGATCCGCTGCGCGGTCTGCCCAAACTCAAGGTCTGTGTGGCCTACAAGCTGAAAAACGGTCAGACTGTCACGGAGTTTCCGGCAAACTTTATGGATCTGGTGGACTGCGAGCCGGTTTACGAAGAATTCCCCGGCTTTGACGAGGATATTACGGGCTGCCGCTCGTTTGGCGAACTGCCGCAGACGGTGCAGAACTATATCCGAGAGCTTGAGCGCATCATTGACTGCCCGATCACCATGCTGGGTGTCGGTCCGGCGCGCGATCAGGTGATGACCATTAAGTAACGCAGAAAAGGCGCAAAGCGACTGCTTTGCGCCCTTTATTCTTTTGCTGATGAAAAGGAGAGAACACATGACGCTGACGACCGAACGATTGACGCTGCGCCCCTTCCGAGAGGACGACGCAGAGGGGCTTTATGCCTATTCCAAGGATGAAGCAGTTGGTCGGAATGCAGGCTGGAAGCCGCATGAGAGTCTGCTCGAGTCGAGCGATATCCTGCATCTGGTTTTTCTGAACCAGTCCAGCGTCTGGGCAATCGAGCGTCGGGAGGATCGTCGGCTGATGGGTTCGATCGGACTGATTACCGATTCGACGCGGCAATACGGTTCGGCGCGCTCACTTGGTTATTCGTTGGGCGTGGATTACTGGGGACAGGGTTACATGACCGAGGCTGTGCGTGCAGCGGTGCGCTTCGGTTTTGGGCAGATGGGGATGGATCTCATCAGCGCAACCTGTTATCCGGACAACCCCGCTTCGCGTCGTGTGCTGGAAAAATGCGGGTTCCAATATGAGGGAACACTGCACCGCGCGGAGCTGCTGTACAACGGACAGATAAAGGATCATCTATGCTTTTATCTGCCGCATGAAATTGCGGAAAATCTGGACTGGTATGCGGAAAAATAAAAATTTTCCTTACATTTTCCTGTAAAATGTGCTATAATTATCCTATCAGGGAGCAGTGGGCGGCAGCGTGTAAACGCTGCCTGCCGTCGCGTTTCGGCACAGTAAGGAGGAGTACCATGTATCAGACCGGGGAATTTATCGTTTACGGAACCAGCGGCGTCTGCCGGGTGGAGGCGGTCGGTAAACCGCCTTTCGATACGGAGGAGGATAAGCCGTATTACACGCTCGTGCCCGTTTCCGGAACGGAAACCATTTATGTCCCGGTTGATTCATCGGTGTTTACGCGACCGGTCATTTCGCGCGCACAGGCGGAGCAGTTGATTCAGACCATTCCGACCATCGAGGCGGACGGATTTACTTCGCACAGCATGCGCATGTCCAGTGAGCATTATCAGGAGGTGCTGCAAAGCCATGACTGCCGGGAGTTGGTGCAGCTGATTAAGGCGGTTTACGCGAAATCCCGCCGCAATGGGCGCAGGGTCAGTCAGGTTGACCAGCGCTACCGCAAGCGCGCGGAGGATTTGCTGCATGGAGAGCTGGCGGTGGCGCTGGGCATTCCGCTCGGTGAAGTGCAGCCGTATATTGCGCATACCATTGCGCAGTATAAAAAGCAAGCGAAAAAGGCATAACAAAAGAGGGGCGCGGACCAAATCCGCGTCCCTCTTTTGACCTTTTGGGCGGGTTTTCCTACTTTTCCAGCGGTTTTTCATACTGCTTGACGCGGTCGGAGTCGGTCAGACCGCTTGTGGTCGGATCGTTGAGCGCGTTCCAGACGTTGGACGCGACCAGGAACAGGCAGTACGGGTTGGTCAGGGCCTGCCTGACAACATCCCATACTGCGCCCCAACTAGTCATATCCGCGGCGGTCAGACCAGCATAGGCCAGTACGGTAGCGCATATGCCCAGTAAGAGCTGCACCCAGAACACCGGGTTTTTGATGCGGACACGCAGATTCATGGACGAAAACCTCCTTTCCTCAACGCGGGCCGCCGCCGGCGGGGAAGCGGCCTCTCATAGAAACCGCGTGCAGCGCCGCTTTTTGACCACAAAAGGGCAAACGGCGCGCCGGCGGCTGCTATCATAATATGAAAGGGCAGGTGTAAATGCCTGTGGTGCGTTATGACCGCATAACTAAGGAAACAGTTCGGAAAAACCGTTTTTTGTTTACCTTGCAGACAGTTCGTGCTATACTATATAAAGAGTTTTTATGTTTGGGGGAAATTATTTGAATACCATTCCCGATTGTATGTTTCACTCCCGCAGTCTGGCCTGTAAAGCGCCGTATGGCGCGGTGCCCGCCGGACAGACGGTTGAGTTTTCCACCTATCCCAAGCGTGAACACGGCACCGAGCATATCACCCTATGGGTGGAGGAGGACGGTAAGGAACCGGAGGCGTTCCCGATGCGATGGTATGGCCTTGTCGGTGCGCGCGACCACTATACCACCAGCTTTACACCGCCGCATCCGGGTCTGTACTGGTACTATTTCACCGTGGACACTGCGGACGGTCCACGCTACTGTGCACGCGGTTATGCCGGGCGTGGGGAGATTATCGATACGCTGGGTGATAAATATCAGCTGACCGTATACGACCCCAACTATCAGCCGCCGCGCTGGTTCGGACGGGGCATCACCTACAATATCTTCCCTGACCGCTTCTGCCGGGATAAAATACCCGTCCAGCCGGAAGGAGAAGGGATTGCGCCGCGTGTGCTGCACGAAAACTGGGACGATATCCCGGTTTATCGGCCGAATGAGAACGGCGAGATTCTCAATAATGACTTTTTCGGCGGTACGCTGCGCGGGGTCATCAGCAAGCTGGACTATCTGGAAAGCCTGCATGTGACCACGATTTATTTCAATCCGATGTTTCAGGCGTATTCCAACCATCGCTATGACACGGGCGATTACAAGCGTATCGACCCGCTGTTCGGCAGCGAGGAGGATTTCCGCAGGCTGTGTGAGCAAGCCGCCGCGCGCGGCATGCGCGTTGTGCTGGACGGCGTGTTCAACCACACCGGCTATGACAGCCGCTATTTTAACGCACGCGGACGATACAACAGTGTCGGTGCGCACCAGTCCAAGGACTCGCCCTATTATCGTTGGTACGATTTTCAGGAGTGGCCGGACAAATACGGCTCGTGGTGGGGCATCTATACCCTGCCGCAGGTGCGTGAGATGGACGAAAGCTATCTCGACTATATCATCGAGAGCGAGGACAGCGTCGTGCGCCGCTGGCTGCGGCTGGGCGCGTCCGGCTGGCGGCTGGATGTGGCAGACGAGCTGCCTGACGCCTTTATTCAAAAACTCAACGCCGCGGCCAAGCGGGAAAAGCCGGATGCGCTGGTCATCGGTGAGGTTTGGGAGGATGCGTCCAATAAAATCGCCTATTCCGAGCGCCGTAAGTATTTTCAGGGCGGCGAGCTGGACAGCGTAATGAATTATCCGCTGCGCGACGCGATTTTGTCGTTCCTAAACGGCGGCACAGCTGAACATTTCGCGGAAACCATGGAATGCATCCGTGAAAATTATCCGCGCGATGTGTTTTATAACCTGATGAACGTGATCGGCACGCATGATACGGCGCGTGCGCTGACCCTGCTGGGTGTATCCGATGAGGAGTGGAAGATGGACCGCGACGGACGCGCGCAGTATGAGCTGCCGCCCGACCGGCTGGCAAATGCGCTGCGCAAGCTGCGTCTGGCGGCGGTCATTCAGTTTACTATGCCGGGTTCGCCCACCATCTATTACGGCGATGAGGCCGGGCGGCAGGGGTTTGAGGACCCGTTCAACCGCCGGACCTATCCGTGGGGGCAGGAGGACCGCGAGCTGCTCGCGTTCTACCGCCGCCTATGCGCACTGCGCGCGGACAGTCACACGCTGGCGGATGGGGAACTGCATTTCGTGCGCTGCCACGGCGCGCTGCTGCAATATGAGCGCGTGAGCGAAACCTCCCGCCTGATGATAGTCATCAATCGCGGTCATCATTATATCCGTACCTGTGTGGAGGCTGTTTACGCAGTGGATATGATGAGCGGAGAGGGCTTTGAGGATGCGGACAGTCATGGCGTGCACATCTCGGTGCCGCCTGAGACCGCCTATGTACTGCGCTGCTTTGGCACGCCGTAGAAAAGAGGGATAACATAATGAATATGCGGGAAAAACAGCTTTCGCATCGGTATTTTTTTGAAGGGAAAATCATGAAGGCGCGGCTGGACGAGGCTCTGCTCCCCAACGGCAAGACCGCGCTGCGCGAGGTGTGCGAGCATGTCGGCGGCGTAGGCGTGCTGCCTATCGACCGGAACGGCAACGTGCTTCTGGTGCGGCAGTTCCGCTATCCGTATGATACAGAGATGCTGGAAATCCCGGCGGGCAAGCTGGATCACGGCGAAGGGGAGAGCATTGCCGACTGCGGTGCGCGCGAGCTGAAGGAGGAAACCGGCTGCACGGCGGCGCGCATGGTGCCGCTCGGCTGCGTCTATCCGTCCCCCGGTTTTCTGACCGAGGTCGTGCATTTGTTTGCCGCGCTCGACCTGACCGACGGCGAAATGCAGCCGGATGAGGATGAATTTGTTGAACTGGTGCGGCTGCCGCTGGCCGAGGTGGAGGCCATGGTCGAACGCGACGAGATTCGCGACGCCAAGACGGTGGTTGCGCTGTACCGTGCCAAGCTCAAGGGACTGTATTAACCGGAAACAGTTCCCGTTCCTCTTTTGGGAAGGAGGCAATTATGGAGAAGAAAAAAATTCTGGTCGTTGAGGATGAAAAGGCAATCGCGGACATTCTGGTGTTTAATCTTCAACGCGAGGGATATGACACGCTGGTCGCCTATGACGGCGCAGATGGTTTGCGTGCCGCGCTGGATCAGACGCCTGATTTGATTTTGCTGGACGTGATGCTGCCCTCGATGGACGGTTTTGAAGTGCTGGGGCATATCCGCGAAAAGCAGGATACCCCGATCATCATGCTGACCGCCCGCGAGGAGGAGACTGACAAGGTGCTCGGCCTGGAATTGGGCGCAGATGACTATATCACCAAGCCGTTTTCCATGCGCGAGCTGATGGCGCGCGTCAAGGCGAACATGCGGCGCACGCTGTCCGGGGAGGAGCGGGAAAAGCCTGTCGTACCGTCGGGCGGCGGTCTGCGCATTTCACGCGACAACGGCATGGTGTACAAAAACGGGCGGGCGCTCGAGCTGTCCGCGCGCGAGTTTGACATTCTGTGTTTCCTGTCCGCATCTCCCGGCCGCGTGTTCTCGCGCGAGGAGTTGATGGAGCAGGTATGGGGCTACGACTATTACGGCGATCTGCGCGCAGTCGATGTGGCGATTCGCCGCCTGCGCGAAAAGGTCGAGGACCAGCCCGCCAGTCCGCGCTACATCATGACCAAGCGCGGCATGGGCTATTATTTCAGCGGCGAATAACGAATGAATCCGTGCATTGCGCACGGAATACAGAGAAAAACGGCGCGGCTGCGCTCCGCACGCCGGAGGTGTTTGTTTGTTTCGTTCCTTACACATGAAGCTGGTGCTGATTCTGGTGCTGATGATCATATCGGTCATGGCAGTGGTGGGTACGTTCCTCATCAACAGTGTCAACACGTTTTATCTGGACAGCTTCTATGAGCAAATGCAGAACGTGTTCAATCAGTCGAGCACGATGGATTCCCTGAAGGATGCGGCTGCCGAGCAGGGGGCGCCCGGCTTGCAGACCGTCATTGAGGCGCGGGAAAGTGCGCTGGGCATCGACGATTACCGCAACTACTATATTCTGGATGCCGAGGGACGGTATCTGGAAGGCTCCAACCCGAACATCACGCTGACCCGGACGAGCAACATCGTCGCCGCGATGGCCGGCGAGCTTGGCGCACGCTCGTCCGTGTCCGACAGCATGATGGATATTGCCGTACCCATTGACAAGGACGGGGACGGCGGCGTGGACTATATCGTGTACATTACGGATGATAAAAGCGAAATTTCCGACCTGTCATGGCGCTTTTTCCAGATTGTCATGCAGGCAATGATGTTTGGCCTGCTCGCGGCGATTCTGCTGTCCTTTTTGCTCAGTAAAACCATCACCACCCCGATTGAACGCATCACCGAGGGTGCGCGGTCGGTTGCGGAGGGTAATTTCGATCAGGATTTGGGCGTGCAGTCGTCCGACGAAATCGGTGAGCTGACGCGCTCGTTTAACTACATGGCGCGGCGGCTCAAAAGCACGGTGGGCGAGGTGCAGGGCGAACGCGACAAGCTGAGCACCCTGTTCCTGCATATGACGGACGGCGTTGCCGCATTTACGACCGAGGGACGGCTCATCCACATGAACCCGGCAACCGAAAATCTGCTGGGCGTGCGCATGGAGGATCATCTGACCTTCGACGAGATGTTTGCCGATCTGGACATGCCCAATTCGGATGAGACGGCCATGCGCAGCTTTCTGACCAGCGAAATCACGCGGCGCGACCGTGTGCTGTCGGTCACACTCGCGCCGTATGGTGCGCTCGACGGGGAGGGCGGTGTAATCGCGGTCATTCACGATATCACCGAACAGCGCCGTTTGGATGATGCACGGCGCGAATTCGTCGCCAATGTATCGCATGAGCTGCGCACACCGCTGACCAACATCCGTTCCTATACCGAAACCCTGCTGGATGCCGCGGGAGATATTCCGATTGACACGGAAAAGCAGTTTCTGGGCGTTATTTCGAGTGAGTCCGAGCGCATGGCGCGCATCGTGACCGACCTTCTGACGCTGTCTAAGCTGGACTATGGCCGCATGGAGCTGCGCATGACGCGCTTTTCGCTGTCCGAGCTGCTCAAAAAGGTAGCCAACGCCATGAAGCTGACCGCGCAGAATAACGGCCATGAGATGATTGTGGACGCACCGGATACGCTGCCGTCCATCGTCGGCGACCGTGAGCGCATCGAGCAGGTGGTCGTTAACATCCTGTCCAACGCGGTCAAATATACGCCGTCGGGCGGGCATATTCGTCTGTCGGCCTGCGTGCCGGCGGAAAACCGCGTGCGTATCACGGTGCAGGATGACGGCGTGGGGATTCCGGCGGCCGACGTGCCGCGTCTGTTTGAGCGCTTTTATCGTGTGGACAAGGCGCGCAGCCGCGCGGCCGGCGGCACGGGTCTCGGTTTGGCGATAGCCAAGGAGATTGTCGAGCAGCATGAGGGCAAGATTGCGCTGGCCAGTGAGTACGGCAAAGGCACAACGGTCACTATCACACTGCCGACCAACCTGACCCCGAACAGGGAGGAGGGGCCGGTATGAAAGGCGCGCAGCGTTCGGTCAAAAACACGGCGAAAAATGTGTTGCTGATTGTGCTGGTAGTGCTGCTTTTGACGCTGTGCGGCGCCAACTGGCTGACCGGGCTGAATGTGGCTCAGATGCCGGCGGATAGTCTCATGCGGCGTGCGCACGACCATTTGTTTGGCGGTGCGGTGGGCTATGAGCTGCGCTCGTCAGGCGTAGCCGCAGCTGAACCGGTGCAGCTTGCGCTGACAGTAGACGGGCAGCTGTACGGTGTGCAGTATAACGTGACGGATATCGATGCGGCGGTCGCCGCTGTGCGCGACCTGTGGGCGCAGGTGCTGACGGGCGATGAGTTGGTCCCTGCCGGAGAAGATGAGCTGAACGCTGCACTGCGCGCAGGCGACTGTGCGGAATTACGCTATCACGGCGCGATTCCGCTGGGCGCGGTCGCGGGCTGGATGGGCGGCACATGGAAGGACGGCAGCGAGACGTATGTGGAGACGCTGATCTATGCGGCGGGCGCGGAGCGTCTGTTTGTGCGCACTTCGGACGGCACGCTGTATGCGGCGGCGGCAAAAACGGACAAAAACGTGCTGGAAAGCGCGCAGGATGCTTTCCGCGGCCTGCCCTGTAAGTTTTCGGGCGAGGCGTATGCGGTGTATCCGGAAACGCTGCTGTTTGACAGCGAAGCGCTGTCCCTTCCGCTGCTGAACAACGAGCAAATCGACCTGTTTTCCACGCAGAACGGCACCGGATTGGAAGAATTGCTGCAAGCGTTCGGATTTACGGCATATGCGGATTTTTATGCCGAGCAAAACGACCAGGTGCGTGTGTTCGTTGATAATGTCAGCACGCTGCGCGTGAGCGCAGCAGGCTTGCTGCAGTATGCGGCCTCTGCGGAAAATACCGCAGTGCGCGCGTATGAAGAGGGCGAGGTCAGCGGTCAGTCCGCGATTGACGCGCAGATGGACTGCGCCCGACTGATTCTGGATGCGGCGCTGCGCGTAGGCGAGACGAATACCCATGCGTCCCTGTATGCGGTCGGACAGGAAAACGGACAGACGATATTGGTCTTTCTGCAGATGTACGGCGGTGTGCCGGTGCTGGGTGAGAATGATTTTGCCACCTTTGTATTTGAGGGCGGCGCGCTGGTTTCCGCAACGGTCCGCTTGCAGCGTTTTGCTGCGCAGGATACAAGCCGTATCGTCCTGCCCGCGAGACAGGCGGCTGCGGGTGCGATGGGAGAGGCGAGCGGTCTGATGGTCGCGTACCGCGCACAGGAGGAAGGGACGTACGTCCCTGCACGTTTCTATCTGAAAAGCGCAGATTGACGGGAGGTGAGGCCGCTTGCAATGGGATAAAGTAAAGAATGTGCTGATCGTCATTCTGCTGGTGGTCAACCTGTTTCTTATCGGCAACTTCGGCGCCAAGATATGGCAGAATTATCAGAGAAGCGAAGAATTGGAGGCCGATCTGCGCACGCTGACACAGGAATACGGCAGGCAGCTGGACGAGGACTTCCGGCTGCCCAAGGACAAAGTGCTGCCGATACTGTCAATTGACCGAAGCCGCACGGATGAGGAAACGGTGGCACAGGCGATGCTGGGCGAAGCGGTCGAGCGTACCGAGCAGGAGGACGGCACTGTGCTGTTCCAAAGCGACAGCGGCAAGGTCGAGTGGTGTGCGGACGGTACGGTGCAAGCGGAATGCAAGACGGGCGAGGCCGCGCCGGAGGATGCCTCGGCGGCCCTGCGCCTGGCGCGGCGGCTGCTTTCCGACTGGGGCTTGCAGGCGGAGGACGAATCGCTGCACGCAGATGGCCTGACGGTCACGATGACCGGTACGGTCGCGGGGCAGCCGGTACACAACCGCCGGTTAACGCTGCAATTTGATGAGGACGGCGGCGTTGCTTTAACCGGTTTGTGGAGCTTTGGCACACCGTATACCACCGTGCAGGGCAGCGGCGTATCCTGCAATGCGGCGGATGCTTTGCTGGAATTTGCCGCGCGCGCGCAGGAGGTTGGGAGGATTGACTCGATGACGGCCGGCTATCGTATGGAGATGGACAGCAATCGCCGACTGCAGCTTACGCCGACTTGGAAGATTTCGACGGATTCTGGTGAATATTTGGTGGATTGTGCCAAAAAAACGATTGTAGACCAGGAAAATTGAAAAAAAACTTTCCTTTATCGAAAATTGTGGTACAATAGATTGGTGAGAAAATTTGCGGGTGCACGCATGTGTGCGCCCGGTCATAGAATACAGTAGCAAGACAGTTCACGCGGCGGTTACGCGTATTGCAACAGTGAGGAGTAGGTAGGTTTGACCAAATATGTAATCAACGGCGGTAAAACGCTCAATGGAGAGGTCACGATCTCCGGCGCAAAGAACGCGGCGGTTGCGATCGTCCCGGCAGCGCTGCTGGCGGACGGCCCGGTTCGCATTGAGAATGTGCCCAAGATTATTGATGTGACGCTGCAGCTGGAGATCATGCGCGAATTGGGCGCGCAGATTCGGCTGCTCAACGCAACAACGGTGGAAATCCAGAATACACAGCATCCCAGCCTGAAGCCGCATGAGCTGGAGCGCAAGCTGCGCGCTTCGTATTATTTGCTCGGCGTGCTGCTGGGTAAATACGGCTATGCCGAAGTCGCCATGCCGGGCGGCTGTAACTTCGGCGGCGTGCGTCCGATCGACCAGCATATCAAGGGCTTTGAAGCGCTGGGCGCCAGAGTGACGCTGCCCAAGGGCGGATACATTCGTGCCGAGGCGCCCGAAGAGGGGCTGCACGGTGCACATATCTATTTCGATGTGGTGTCGGTCGGCGCGACCATGAACATCATGCTCGCAGCAGTGCTGGCCAAGGGTCAGACCGTCATGGAAAACTGCGCCAAGGAGCCGCATATCGTCGACTTGGCCAATTTCCTTAACGCGATGGGTGCGAACGTTAAGGGTGCGGGTACGGACGTCATCAAAATTCGCGGCGTCGAGCGTCTGCACGGAGGCACCTATTCCATCATCCCCGATCAGATCGAAGCCGGTACGTTTATGGCGGCGGTTGCAGCCTGCGGCGGTTCGGTGCTGGTTAAGAACGTTATCCCGAAGCACCTCGAATGCATCACGGCAAAGCTCAAGGAGATGAATGTCGAGGTCACCGAGTTTGACGACGCGGTGCTGGTGCGCCGCGAGGGTCGCCTGACCAAGACCAACATCAAGACCATGCCTTATCCGGGCTTCCCGACTGATATGCAGCCGCAGATGACCACTGCACTGTGCCTTGCCGAAGGTACGAGCATCGTCACCGAGGGCGTGTGGGACAGCCGTTACCGTTATACCGAAGAGCTGGCGCGCATGGGTGCGAACATCCATGTCGACGGAAAGATTGCGGTTATTGAGGGTGTAGAAGAATTTAAGGGCGCACCGGTGCGCGCGCACGACCTGCGCGCGGGCGCGGCCATGGTTATCGCGGGTCTTGCGGCCAAGGGCGTGACCGAGGTTGAGCAGGTGCAGAACATTGAACGCGGCTATGAGACGCTGGTGGAAAAATTCGTGGCGTTGGGTGCGGATATGTACCGCTCCGAAATCCCGGATTCCATGGGTGCGGCTGAGCGCGCGTAAAAAAGGAACACAAACAGCGGAGGGGGCAACCTCTCCGCTGTTTTGGAAAGTAAAGGAGTTTCAGCATTGGCGGAGCGGTATTATTTCAGTATTGCAAGCGGGTCGACGGGCAACTGCGGCTTGTACATGGCGGACGGGACGGCGATTCTGATTGATTTGGGCGTTTCTCTGCGCAAGATAACCACGGCATTGGCTGAGCTGGGCCTTGGACTTACAGACGTTTCCGCCGTGTTGCTTACGCATGAGCATATCGACCATGTCAAGGGCCTGCCGATGTTTTTGAAAAAGGCGAAAGCGCCGGTGTTTGCCTCGCGCGGCACGGCTGAAGCATTGGCGGCAAAAGACCCGTCCTGCGCCGACCGCTTAAACGAATTTGAAAGCGGTGAGGGCTTCTGGGTGCGCAATGTGGATATTGCAACCTTTGCCACGCCGCACGATGCGGCGGAGAGCGTCGGCTACATACTCGAACACGGCAGCCATCGTTTCGGTTTTGCCACCGATTTGGGCTTTGTGCCGCGCGAAGCGGCGGAATTACTGCGCGGCTGCGAGACGGTCGTGCTGGAGAGCAACCATGACCCGCATATGCTGCAGGCAGGACCATATCCGTATCCGCTCAAAATGCGTGTGGCCGGACCCGCGGGCCATCTGTCCAATCCGGACTGCGCAGTGTTTGCAGCTGATTTGGTGCGGCACGGCACGCGCAATCTGGTGCTGGCGCATCTGAGTGAAAAGAACAACATGCCGGCGCTTGCGCTGCAGCAGACGGTCAGCGCGCTGCACGGTCTGCCGGACTGTGCGGTGCAGGTTGCGCCGCGGGAGCGCATGGAAACACCGGTTGTGTTTGGGGAGGAAGCAGTATGCTCTCTGTCCGGCTGATTTGCGTGGGCAAGCTCGGAGAAAAATTCTGGGCGGACGCTGTGCGCGAATATGTCAAGCGCCTTGGCGCATATTGTAAATTAGAAATTATAGAGCTGCCCGAGCAGCGCTTGCCGCAGACGCCCTCGGAGGGCGAGACCCGGCAGGCGTTGGACAAGGAGGCGGCGCTCATTGAGGACAAAATCCCACAGGGCGCGTCGGTGATTGCGCTGTGTGTGGAGGGCAAGGAAATGTCCTCCGAGCAGCTGGCAGCCTATCTCGGCCGCCTGACCGTGAGCGGTACAAGCCGCCTGTGTCTGGTGATTGGCGGGTCGTGCGGCCTGTCCGACAAAATCAAGACGCGGGCTGCGCTGCGGCTTTCCATGTCACCCATGACCTTCCCGCACCACCTTGCGCGCGTGATGGTGCTCGAGCAGTTGTACCGTGCGCTGAACATTGCATCAGGCGGGAAATATCACAAATGAGTCGGAAACAGGATTGCAAAACCCGTTATCCCATCCTTCTGGCGCACGGCTTGGGCGTTACCGAGCGCGGCGGGCTGTATGTGCCGTGGGGGCGCGTGCCGGATGTGCTGCGTGCACATGGCGCGGAGGTCTGCTTCGGCGGGCAGGATGCTTGGGGCAGCATCGAAACCGGCGCGGCGCAGCTGGCCGAAACGGTGCGCAAAATGCTGCGTTTATACGGCTGTGAGCGCGTCAACATTATCGCCCACTCCAAGGGCGGACTGGAAGCGCGGCATCTGATTTCGGCGATGGGATATGGGAAATATGTTGCATCGCTGACAATGCTGTCCACCCCCAACCGCGGTTCGCGTGTGGCGGAGCTGTTGCTGTGTGCGCGGCCGGGCGTTGCGGTCTGGGCGCGCGGCAACGACGCATGGTGGCGGCGCGGCGGAGACCAAAATCCGGACGCGCTGCGTGCGGGCGAGCAGCTCACGCCTGCCTATCTGGAGGAATTTAACCGCACCCATCCGGATGCGAACTGCGTTTATTATCAAAGCTGGGGCGCACGGCTGGGCAAAAACAACACGGATACTGCAATGCGGCTGACGTATGGTCTGTTTTATCCCGCGCACGGCGACAGCGACGGGCTGGTAACACCGCAGTCTGCCCGCTGGGGCCGCTACCGCGGCACGCTGGAGGGCGTCAGCCATCAGCAGCTGGTGGATGCGCAAGGCGTGGATGGGGGCTTTGATGTACGCGGCTTTTATGTGCGGCTTGTGCAGGAATTGGTATACCAGGGGTTCTGAGACAGCGTGTGCAGAGCTTTTCCATGAAACTTTACAAAAAGCATTTACATTACGCGCGCGATTCGGTAAAATAAAAAGTAAGAGTAAAATAAATAACAGGAGGGGCGCCCCATGATTATCACGATAACGCTCAATGCTGCGCTGGACCGTACTCTGCGAATTGAGCATCCGCTGGTGGTCGGCAAGCTCAATCGTGCAGTATCCAGCCAACTGGAGCCGGGCGGCAAGGGCATCAATGTATCCCGTGCAATCAAGGCTCTTGGCGGTAACAGTGTTGCGCTGGGCTTTTGCGGAGGAACAAACGGCCGTATCGTCAAGGATATGCTGACATCCGGCGATATCCACCATGATTTTGTCGATATTTCGGGCCAGATGCGTGTGAATACGCAGATTATTGACGCGCAAGGCGGGCACACCGAAGTAAATGAACCGGGCAGCAAGATTGAGGACGCGGATTTCCTGCGTCTGCTCGACCGCATGGAAATGTACCTGCATGAGGGGAACATTTTCGTTTTGGCCGGTTCTACACCGCCGGATTTCCCGCTTAAGAATTATCGCAAGCTGTGCAAGCTCATCAAAAAGCGCGGCTGCAAGCTGATTATCGATGCACAGGGCGATTTGCTGCTCGAAGCGCTGAAATGTGAGCCGGACTTTGTTAAGCCGAATATCTTTGAGCTGGCAGAGGCCGTGGGTGACAAGCCCTCCGCCGACCCCGAGGTGGTCGTGATTTCCGCGCGCAAGATGCTTGACATGGGCGCGCGTGCGGTGTGCGTATCGATGAGCCAGGAGGGCGCGGTGCTGGTTTCCAAGGACGAGTCCGAGGCGCTCTATGTCAACACCAATCCCAAGATTTACGACGAGGGTTCGGTCGGTACGGGCGATGCGATGGTGGGCGCGATTGCAAACTCGATGAACAACAAACTCAAGTTTGACGAGATGGCGCGCTATGCGGTGGCAACCGCGCGTGCGTGCAGCCGCCTTGCGGGTACGGAAATGGCGTCTCTGAAAAAGGTATACGAAGTGTACGAGACCACGCAGGTCTACATACTGTAAGAAAAAGCAAAAGCCGGACGGTTCAGCCGTCCGGCTTTTCGATTTTATCGAGAATTTTTTTGTCCTGCTTATCACGCGGCACAAAATGCGCGTACAGGTCGGGCCGGTCAGCCTTGGTGCGGCGCAGGCTCATTTCACGCCGCCATGCCTCGATGTTGGCGTGATGGCCGGAGAGCAGTACCTCGGGTACCGCGCGGCCGCGCCAGACCTCCGGACGGGTGTACTGCGGATGCTCGAGCAGTCCGTCCCAGTGGCTTTCTGCGGTGAACGCCTCCTCGTCAGGCAATACGCCCGGCACCATGCGACACACCGCATCCGCGACCGCCATCGCGGGAATTTCGCCGCCGGTCAACACAAAGTCGCCGATGGAGATTTCCTCATCCACACAGGCGTCGATAAATCTCTGGTCGATGCCCTCGTAATGTCCGCAGACCAGAATAAAGTGTTCGTGTGCGAGCAGTTCGCGCGCCTTTTGCTGGTTAAACGGCCGTCCCTGCGCGGACAGGAACACCGTGTGCACATGTTCACCCGCACACAGCGCTTCATGGCACAGATAGAGCGGCTCGGCCAGCATGACCTGACCGCGGCCGCCGCCATAGGGTGCGTCGTCCGCCTTGTGGTGCTTGTCGAGCGCATAGTCACGGATGTTGGTCGCGCGCACCTCAACCAGCCCCTTTTCCTGCGCGCGGCCGATGATGCTCTCCCGCATGACCGCGTTGATCATTTCAGGAAACAGCGTCATGATATCGATTTTCATTCCAGCAATCCCTCGATGCTTTCGATATAAATCACGCCCGCCTGCATGTCGATCTCCTGTAAAAAGGGTTTTGCAGCAGGCACATAGACCAGACGGCCCTCGGGGGTTTTGATTTCGTACATGTCGTGCGCCGGGTTGGTCGTCAGCACATCGCGCAGCTTGCCGACTTCGCAGTCCGTGCGGCGGTCGTGTACGGTAAAGCCGAGAATATCCTGAATGAACACCAAATCGTCCGGCAGGTCCACGTCCTCCCGATCGAGATGCAGCACGCGGCCGCGCAGCGCCTCGGCAGCCTCGACTGTGTCGATGCCGCTGAGATGCATCAGCACGACATTTTTATGCACCTGCGCTTTTTCCACGTTCACGGGCGTATTCTCGTCCAGATACAGGGTATCGAAGTCGCAGAGCACCTCGGGGCTGTCGCACCAGCTCTGCACCTTCAGGTCGCCGCGCACGCCGTGCGTGCCGACGATTTTTCCGGCCTCTAAAAATTGTTTTGGCATGTTGCCTCCTCCGCTTTCATTGGGGGAATGGCGCGCGGAAAACGCGCGCAAATAACAAAAAATCGCCGCAGCGCGGCGATTTTTATACGGCGTTATTCGACGGAAATCGGATTCCTGTCGATTCAGTCAAGGATATCGACTGTTACACGCTTGTTTTCACGATTGCCTGCCGCTTTCATGAGTGTGCGGATTTCCTTTGCGATGC
>DYCA01000013.1:567-53016 GCA_019418305.1 Clostridiales bacterium | reverse complement strand
CCCTCCCACTTTGACCGGCGCCTGCAAAAAGCGCGGTCAAAATCCATTCAGCTTAACTTAAAACTTATTCCTCGACGGTGATACCCATCGAACGGGCGGTGCCTGCGATCATGCTCATCGCAGCTTCCAGAGAAGCAGCGTTCAGGTCGGGCATCTTGGTTTCCGCAATCTTCTGGCAGTCAGCCTTGGACAGCTTGGCAACCTTGGTCTTGTTCGGAACGGCCGAACCGGACTCGATGCCGCAGGCCTTCTTAATCAGGACCGGCGCCGGGGGAGTCTTGGTGATGAAGCTGAACGAACGGTCGGCATAGACCGTGATAACAACCGGGATAATCATACCGGCATCGTTCTTGGTGCGCTCGTTGAATTCCTTGGTGAACGACATGATGTTCACGCCGTGCTGGCCGAGAGCCGGACCTACCGGGGGAGCCGGGGTTGCCTTGCCTGCGGGAATCTGGAGCTTAATATAACCTACTACTTTCTGTGCCATGTTGAAAGGTTCCTCCTTCAATAAATGTGGTAATTGGCGAGTCCCTTCTGCGGGAGCTCTCCCACTTGCCGCGCTCTATCGGGAGCGAAGCGACGTTCTATTCCAAAATCCGGGGACAGGTGCCTCGGATTTTGACCCCGACCCGCCGCCCGTGCGGCGAAACCGGGGGTATCGAAAACAAGTTTCTTCGGAACTTGTTTTCGTATATAGGGGGTATCGGATACCCCCTATAGCAGAAGCTCTGCTTCTGCAATTACTCGTCGAGCGTCTCGACCTGGTCAAGTTCCAGCTCGACAGGGGTTTCGCGGCCGAACATGGAAACCGTGACGTTAACCTTGTTCTTATCCGCTTCCACCGACGATACTACGCCGATAAAGCCGGCCAATGCGCCATCGATGACACGCACGCTGTCGCCGGGTGCGTAGTTTACCTCGATCTCACGCTTCTCCACGCCCATCGCGGCGATTTCATCGTCCGTCAGCGGAATGGGTTTGGAGCCGCCGGACTTGTCCTGTCCGACAAAACCGGTGCAGCCGCGGGTATTGCGAACCAGATACCAGGTTTCGTCAGTCATAACCATTTTGACAAGCACGTAGCCAGGAAAGAGCTTGCGCTCCACCTCGCGGCTTTTGCCGTCCTTGACCTCCGTGACCGTTTCGGTCGGGATGTTGACGGCGGGGATCAGGTCATGCAGCTTGCGGTTTTCGACCGCTTTTTCGATCGAAGAGGCCACTTTGTTTTCGTAGCCGGAGTATGTGTGCACCACATACCATTTTGCAGCGTCTGACATAAATGCCTCCTTTTAGGCGGCGAAAGCGTTGAGCAGCGTCTGGACGCCGAGACCGAACACGATATCGAGGACCCAGATGAAAATACCGATCAGGATGACGCAGGCAATCACAACCAGCGTGTTGTTCACCGTCTGCTGGCGAGTGGGCCATACAATCTTACGGCACTCGCTCTTCAGCTCGCGGAACCACTTGCCGATACGCGCAAAGAGACCGGGCTTTTTCGCCTTGGTTTCTTCAGCCATGAAGCTACTTCCTTTCTCTTACTTCGTTTCGCGGTGCAGCGTGTGCTTCCGGCAGAAACGGCAGTACTTGTTCATTTCCATACGGTCCGGGTTGTTCTTCTTGTTCTTCATTGTGTCATAGTTTCTTTGCTTGCACTCGGTGCAGGCCAGCGTAATTTTCACGCGCATAAATAACGGCACCTCCTTTTAATATTCGTCCCTTCCCGTGCCCCTTTGGCCGGGCGCGGGACAATTTGCCTCCCTTTGCCAGTGTTCCGGGCCCTTTTTCCGAGACACGCGAAAAATGGGCGCAAAAAAAGAACCTGCATAGGTTCTTAAAGTATAGCATGGAGAAAACCGACGGTCAAGGGTTTTTGAGAAAAAAGTGCTGGTTTTTTTGCATTTTTGTGATATACTTAGCTTATTACACAACATATAGGAGTATTCGCATGCGTATTTTGGGTATTGATTACGGGGATGCGCGCACCGGTCTTTCGATTTCGGATGCGTCGGGCTTTCTGGCCGGTTCGCCCAGCGTCATCCACGAATGGAATTACGACAAGCTCTTGGACAAGCTGACGGCCTTCATCGCGGAAAACAAAATCGAGGAGATTGTGCTTGGCTGGCCGAAAAATATGGACGGCACGGCGGGAGAGCGTGCGCACAAGTGCGAAGCGCTGGCCGAAACGCTCAGAGAGCGCACCGGGCTGCCCGTAACGCTGTGGGACGAGCGTCGCACGACGGTTGCGGCGCACGACATCCTGCACCAGACGGGCAAAAAGGCGAAAAAGCACCGCCAGACGGTTGACGCGGTCGCGGCGAGCCTGATTTTGCAGGGCTATCTGGATTTCAAACGCCGGCAAAGCTGAACAACAAAGGGAAAAGAGGGAAACCCCGCGCGGGTTTCCCTCTTGCTTTTTATTTATACGGGTTGTCTGCCTTGAGGTAGCAGCACTTTTTGTACTTCTTGCCGCTGCCGCACGGGCACGGGTCGTTCGGGCCGACCTTCTTACCCACGCGCTTGGGCTCGGCCTTGACCGAACCGTCGCTCGCGCCGGCCGCGCTCGTTTCCTTGGCGACCTGCTCACGCTTGGGTTCCTCACGGGTGCGCACCTGCGCCAGGAAGATCATGCGCACGGTGTCCTCGCGGATGGCGTCGATCATCGCGTCGAACATATCGAAGCCTTCGCGCTTGTACTCAACAACCGGGTCATGCTGACCGTAAGCGCGCAGGCCAATGCCGTTGCGCAGCTCGGTCATCGCGTCGATGTGGTCCATCCACTTGGTATCGACGTTCTTAAGCAGCACCACGCGCTCGAGTTCACGCATGATCGGTGCGCCGATGGCCTGCTCCTTGGCCTCGTAGACCTTGTGCGCCTGATCGGTCAGCACATTGGTCAGCTGAGCGGCGGTCAGATCGTCGCATTCTTCGGGCGTGAAGGTGCAGTCCTCGGGCCGCAGGAACATGCCGATAAACGGACGGCGTGCCTGCTCGACCATTTCCGGGGTGATGAGGTGGTTCTCGCCGACTGCGGCGTGTACCGCACGGGCGATGGTATCATCAACCATATGCAGGATATTGTCTTTGATATCCTTGCCCTCCAGCACCTGCAGGCGCTGACCATAGATGGTCTGGCGCTGGGTGTTGAGCACGTCGTCGTATTCCAGCACGTGCTTACGGGTGGCAAAGTTGCGGGATTCAATCTTTTTCTGTGCGTTTTCGATTGCACCGGACAGGATTTTCTGGTCGATCGGCTCGTTTTCATCGATGCCGAGCGAATCCATCATATTCTGAATGCGCTCCGAACCGAACAGACGCATTAGGTCGTCCTCCAGCGAGATATAGAAGCTGGATTCACCCGGGTCACCCTGACGGCCGGCACGGCCGCGCAGCTGGTTGTCGATACGGCGGGATTCGTGCCGCTCGGTGCCCAGAATATACAGGCCGCCTGCCGCACGCACCTTTTCGGCGTCCGCGTCGGTCTCCTTCTTATACTTCTGATAGAGTTCCTGGAACTTTTCGCGGATGGCGAGCACCTCGGGATCGTCGGTTTCCGCGTGGCCGTTGGCCTCATACAGCAGCTCCGGTGTATAGTCGCCCTTTTTCAGCTCGTCGAGCGCCATGGTTTCCGCGTTGCCGCCGAGCATGATATCCGTACCACGGCCGGCCATGTTGGTCGCAATCGTAACCGCGCCCGACTTGCCCGCCTGCGCGACGATATCCGCTTCGCGCTCGTGATACTTTGCATTCAGGACGGTGTGCTTGATGCCCTTGGCCTTGAGCAGCTTGGACAGCTCCTCGGATTTTTCAATCGACACCGTGCCGACCAGAATCGGCTGACCCTTGGCGTGGCAGGCCTCGATGCGTGCAATCGTCGCATGAATCTTACCGCGCTCGTTCTTGTAAACCGCGTCCGGGTTGTCCTTACGGGCAATCGGCTTGTTGGTCGGGATTTCGATGACGTCCAGCTTATAGGTGTGGCGGAATTCCTCCTCCTCGGTCAGCGCGGTACCGGTCATGCCGGACAGCTTGCCGTACAGACGGAAGTAATTCTGGAAGGTAATCGTGGCAAGCGTCTTGCTTTCATGCGCAACCTTGACGCCTTCCTTTGCCTCGATGGCCTGATGCAGGCCCTCATTGTAGCGGCGGCCGAACATCAGACGGCCGGTAAACTCATCGACGATGATGACCTGACCGTCGCGCACCACATAGTCCACGTCGCGCTGCATGACGCCGCGCGCTTTGATGGCCTGATTGATGTGATGCTGGAGCGTGGTATTGGCCGGGTCGGACAGGTTTTCCACACGGAAATATTGCTCCGCGCGTGCAGTGCCCTTGGGGGTAAGCGTTGCGGTGCGTGCCTTTTCGTCGACAATATAGTCCGCGTCGATGTCATCCTGCTCTTCCTTGGCGTCGACCTCCTTGACGCGCAGGCACTTGAGGCCCGCGGCAAAGCGGTCGGCCATTTCGTACAGCTGGGAGGACTTTTCGCCCTGACCGGAAATAATCAGCGGGGTACGCGCCTCGTCAATCAGGATGGAGTCGACCTCGTCGACGATGGCAAATGCATGTCCGCGCTGCACCATGGCCTTTTTGTAAATCGCCATGTTGTCGCGCAGATAGTCAAAACCGAATTCGTTGTTTGTACCGTAGGTGATGTCCGCTTCGTACATCGCCTTGCGCTGGCCAGGATCGACCTCATGGATGACCAAACCGACGGTCAGCCCAAGAAAACGGTAAACCTTGCCCATCCATTCGCTGTCGCGCTTGGCGAGGTAGTCGTTGACCGTGACGATGTGCACGCCCTTGCCGGTCAGTGCGTTAAGATAGGCGGGCAGGGTCGCAACCAGCGTTTTGCCTTCGCCGGTTTTCATCTCCGCAATACGGCCCTGATGCAGCACGATGCCGCCGATGACCTGCACGCGGTAGTGCCGCATGCCAAGCACGCGCCACGCGGCTTCGCGGCAGGTGGCAAATGCCTCGGGCAGCAGGTCGTCGAGTGATTCGCCGTTCTGATAGCGGGCCTTAAATTCATCGGTTTTGGCACGCAGCTCGGCGTCGGTCAGCTTTTTATACTGTTCTTCGAGCGCATCGACCTTGTCCGCAATGGGATAGATCTTTTTCAGCTCGTGCGAGGAATGAGTGCCGAAAATTTTGGTGAAAAGGTTAGCCATTCTTGATTCAGCCTTTCAAAAGGGACAAAAGTCCCGTTCATTCATACAGAAAATATTATAGCACACAATGGGCGGGAAACAAACAAATTTTTTGTAAACGAATATCATGGCGCAAAAAAAGACGCCCGTGGGCGCCTTTTTTGTTTTATCGCATAATCAGGTATACAGTATAGACGACATAGATGAGCGCCATAATCGCGCCGGGTGCGCGGCCGAGCTTGCCGCGGCGCGCGGGAAGATAGAACACCACGCTGATGCCGATGAGCACGAGCGCGTCAATGATCGAGGTCGCCTGCACCGGAATGGGCGTAATGGTTGCGGAAACGCCGAGAATGAGCAGCAGATTAAAGATATTCGAGCCGATGACGTTGCCCATTGCGATTTCATTCTGTCCCTTGCGGGCGGCCACCAGCGAGGTGACCAGCTCGGGCAGGCTGGTGCCGATGGCGACGATAGTCAGGCCGATGAGCGTCTCGGACAGGCCGAACATGCGCGCGATGCCGGTCGCGCCGTTGACCGCCAGCTGACCGCCGATGATAATACAGGCAAGGCCAAGTATGATGTTGATGCCGATCATCAGCGGGCGCATCGGCACCTCATCCTCTTCGCCTGTCAGCGTATCCCGGTTTTTGAGCGCCGCACGGATTTGCGTGCCCAGCACGAGCGCGAACACCGCCAGCAGGATAATGCCCTCGATGCGAGAAATGGTCAGGTCAGGCGCAATGAACACCAGCAGCAGCACCGCTGCGCCGAGTGAAATCGGCCAGTCGCGCCGCAGCAGCGTGCGGTCCATAACCAATGGGCAGACCACCGCAGACAGGCCGGCGACCATCAGCAGATTGAAAATATTCGAGCCGAGAACGTTGCCGACCGCTATCTCGTTTGCGCCCTGCAAGGCCGCTGTCAGGCTGACGGCCAGCTCGGGCGCGGACGTACCGAAGGCGACAATCGTCAGACCGACGAGCAAGGGCGATACGCCCAGCCGCCGCGCCAGCGCGGACGCGCCTGCGACAAATTTGTCCGCGCCCCACACCAGCAGGACAAAACCGAATACCAACATGATGAATGATAACATGATACAACCCCCTATAATGTTACGATAGCATATCCGAGCGCAAAAAAAGAGACTTTTATTGCGCATCTGCAATAAAAGTCTCGCTGCTTCCGGTAGGCACGGGTCGAATGCTCGACCGTGATTGACGATGCCGACCACGCCCCCAGGCGTGAGCTACTCCCTTTTGTTGTACCTAAAAATATATCGGAAGGACAAGGGTTAGTCAAGCCAAACTTAGAAAAAACTTTACAAGTTCCCTGCAAAACGGTATACTATATACTACTGAAAAATACGTGAAGGAGCATTTTCATGCTTGAGTTCGAAGAATACAAGGTCAAACTGAACAATTTAAAGCCCCAGCTTGAGGAGCTGTATGAGTCGCTCGGCTTGGACCGGGCAAAGCGTGAGGTTGAGGAGCTGGAGATTAAGTCCTCTCAGCCCGGCTTCTGGGACAATCCGGAGGAAAGCCAAAAGATTGTTTCCCGCATGGGTGCGCTCAAGGGCAAGATTGAAGCGTATAATCATCTGAATGGCCTGTGCGACGATTTGCTGACGATTTGTGAAATGGCAATCGAGGAAAACGACGAGTCCATGCTAGAGGAGCTGGAAAACGGCTATAAGGAGTTGGAAGAGGGCGTGGCCGAGCAGAAGCTGTCCACGCTGCTGACCGGTGAGTACGACCATAATAACGCGCTGGTGTCCTTCCATGCAGGCGCGGGCGGTACCGAGGCGCAGGACTGGTGCGAAATGCTGTACCGCATGTACACCCGCTGGGCCGAGCGCCACGGCTTCACCTATAAGATTATGGACTATCAGGACGGCGAAGAAGCGGGCCTGAAGAGCGCGGATATCCTGATTGAGGGCGAGAACGCTTACGGCTTCCTCAAGGGCGAGTCGGGCGTACACCGTCTGGTGCGTATTTCCCCGTTTGACGCTTCCGGCCGACGCCACACCTCGTTCTCCGCGGTCGAGGTCATCCCGGATATCCCGGACGACTCGGCGGATTTCGAGATTAAGCCCGACGATTACGAAATGCAGGTGTTCCGTTCCTCCGGTGCGGGCGGTCAGCACATCAACAAGACTTCCTCTGCGGTGCGCCTGATTCATAAGGCGACCGGCATCGTGGTTTCCTGTCAGACCGAGCGCAGCCAGTTCCAGAACAAGGACAACTGCTTGCGCATGCTGCGTTCCAAGCTCGTTGAAATCAAGGAGCGCGAACATCTGGAGAAGATTTCCGACATCAAGGGTGACCAGAAGAAGATTGAATGGGGCAGCCAGATTCGCTCCTATGTCTTTATGCCCTACACGCTTGCCAAGGACACTCGCACCGGCTTTGAAAACGCCAACATCAACGCAGTCATGGACGGTGATATCGACGGCTTTATCAATGCGTATCTGTCCGCTCTGGCAACCGGTACGCTGGGCAAGAAGTAAGTCCCACCCAAAACACATAAACCACAGCTCTTCGGCACAAACTGTTGCCGGAGGGCTGTTTTTTTATGAAGGACAATGCAAAATATGCCGCAACCGGTGCACTTGCAGGCGCGGCCAACGGCTTTTTCGGTGCGGGCGGCGGTCTGTTTCTGGTGCCGCTGCTGGTATACTGGTGCGGTTTGGAGGAACGGCGCGCATTTGCAACCTCGGTTGCGGTTATCTTTCCACTCAGCGCGTTATCCGCTGTGCTCTACTGGATGCAGGGCGGATTGGCATTTGCCGCAGCGTGGCCCTATCTGCTGGGCGGTGTGCTGGGCGGCTGGGTTGCGGGCCATGTTTTTCATCGGATAGATATGATGTGGCTGCGGCGCGCGTTCGGTCTGCTGCTGCTTTACGGCGGGGTGCGCGCCGTATTGCTGCTGTGAGCGCGCTGCTGTCTGCCGCCGTCGGACTGGTGACCGGTATCCTGTCCGGCTGCGGTGTGGGAGGCGGTTCGCTGCTTATGCTGTATCTCACTATGCTTGCTGGGATGGGACAGTATCAGGCGGCAGGCATTAACCTGCTGTACTTCCTTGCCTGTGCGCCCGCAGCGCTCTGGTCACACATCAAAAACGGTCTGGTCGAAAAGCGGGCGGCTCTGTGGTGCATTGCGGCGGGCGTACCGGCTGCTGCTGCCGCCTGTTTGCTGGCGGCATATATGGACACCGATTGGCTGCGGCGCGCATTTGGCGTATTCTTGTTAGCTGTCGGCATCAAGGAATGTTTTGCAAGGCGAAAATAAGCGGCTGCATGCCGCGCAGAGAATCCAATCCCGGAAGAAAAATGCTTCCGGGATTTTTGTCGTATGCAAAAGTTACAAAATGATTACAAATTGGTTACAGTTTTGTTGTAAACCGTGCGAAGAGAACAGATCAGTAGTATACTTTATCCACTAGATAATATTTATTACTAATTGTAAATAAATATCATTATAAGGAGGAAATTGGAATGAACTTGAAAGGATCTCGTACCGAACAGAATTTGCAGGAGGCATTCAGCGGGGAGTCGATGGCCCGTAATAAGTATCTGTTTTTTGCAGATAAGGCGCGCAAGGAAGGACATGAGGATATTGCCGAACTGTTTACCGGTCTGGCACAGAACGAGGGCGCGCATGGACGACTGCTGTATGAGAAGCTGACCGGCATTGGCACCAGTGCGGAGAATTTGCAGACGGCTATTAAAGGTGAGTATGGCGAATGGAGCAGCATGTACCCGGGCTTTGCAAAGATTGCCCGTGAGGAAGGCTTCGAGGACATCGGTCTGCTGTTTGACAATATCGCCAAGATTGAGCAGGACCATGAGCTGCGCTTTATGAGCGCTTTGATGTCGCTGAGCCAGGGAGCGAAAAAAGAAGAGAATACGGCCTCCTTGCCGCCGCAAAAGAAAACGGTTGCCGTACAGGGCCACCGCTGTGTGTTCTGCGGTGCGATTTACGATGAGCGTCCGGATGTGTGCGGCGTATGCGGCGCAATCGGCTCGTTCGAGCAGACAACCTATCAGAAGGAAGTCTAAGGCAATTCGTACATAGAGCGGTTTACAAAGCAGCAACAGTTGGGAACAGATGGAAAGCCGATTCGTCTAACAGGATAACCGAAAACGGAAAGGGGTGTCCTGTGATGAAACGACGATGGCTTTGTATGGTACTGGTCCTGCTGTTGCTGCTTTCGCTTGCCGCATGTGGCGCAGCGTCAAGCGGTGCAGACAGCACCACCGGGGATTCAGCTGCACAAGCGGAAAACGGTGCGGCCATGGATGCGGCGGCATCTGAGAGCACGGCGGATTTTTCCGCAGTAAGGGAAAACGCCAAGCTGATTTTGTCGGCGGATTTGACGCTTGAGACGCAGGACTATGACGCAACCTGCGCGGCGCTCGAGCAGATGACCGCCGAGGCCGGCGGCTATATCCAGTCGAGCGGGAACGCTGGTGAAAAAGGCGGCCGCACGGCAAATTATACGCTGCGGGTGCCGCAGGAGCAGTTTGAGACTTTTTTTGCCCAGCTGGGTGAAACCTGCCATGTTGTGTCCTCCAATCGGTGGAGCGAGGACGTGACCGAGCAGTATACCGATATCGAAACACGGCTGGCGACTTTGCAGACCAAGCACGAGCGGCTGCTTGCGCTGCTCGATCAGGCGGCGAAGATAGAGGACATCATTTCGCTGGAGAATGCGCTGGCTGACTGCGAGTATGAAATCGACAGTTTGACGGGTGAAAAGCGGCATTACGACGATTTGGTGGGCTTCTCGACCTTCAATGTCACGCTGCGCGAAGTGCAGACGCTGACCGCTGTCTCTGAGGGCACGGGATTCGGCGCGCAGGTGGTGCAAGCCGCGCAGAATGGCCTCGGCGGCATGACCGCTGTGGTGCGCGGCCTTATTCTGATGATCGTGATGCTCTGGCCGGTGCTGGTGCTGCTGGGCATAGTGGGCGCTGTGTTCTGGCGGGTGCGTATATACCGCAAAAAGAAAGCACAGCAACCCGAGCAGAACAAGAAGGAATAAGCGACCTCCACGCCGTCAGATGCGCATATAACAGAAAAGAACCGCCGAAAGGCGGTTCTTTTTTGCAATGTTACTTTGCGTAGTCAATGGCGCGGGTCTCACGCACCATGTTGACCTTGATCTGACCGGGATAATCCAATTCGTCCTCGATCTTCTTGGCGACTTCACGCGCCAGCAGGATCATTGCGTCATCCGAAATCTTGTCGGGATTGACAATGATGCGGATTTCGCGGCCTGCCTGAATAGCATACGAGCTGGAAACGCCGGGCGTTTCGTTTGCGATGCTCTCGAGCTTTTCCAGACGCTTGATATAGTTTTCCAGATTCTCGCGGCGCGCGCCCGGCCGTGCCGCCGAGATAGCGTCCGCTGCCTGCACTAGGCAGGCTACCGTGGTCTTGGCTTCCACATCGCCGTGGTGCGCCTCGATGGCATGGATGATCGGCTGCGCTTCCTTGTACTTCTTGGCAAGGTCTACGCCGATCTGGACATGGCTGCCCTCGACCTCATGGTCGATTGCCTTGCCGATGTCATGCAGCAGACCGGCGCGGCGTGCGGGCAAGGGATCAAGTCCCAGCTCGCTGGCCATCATGCCGGCGATATGTGCAACCTCGATGGAGTGCTGCAAAACATTCTGACCGTAGCTGGTGCGGTAACGCAGACGGCCGAGGATCTTAACCAGTTCGGGATGAATACCGTGAATGCCGGTCTCGAAGGTTGCGCGCTCGCCCTCGCTCTTGATGATCTGCTCGACCTCGCGGCGGGATTTTTCCACCATTTCCTCAATGCGGGCAGGATGGATGCGGCCGTCCACGATCAGCTTTTCAAGCGCCAGACGCGCGATTTCACGGCGTACCGGGTCGAACGAGGAAAGCGTGATAGCTTCGGGCGTGTCGTCGATAATCAGGTCGACGCCCGTGAGCGTTTCGAGGGTGCGGATGTTGCGGCCTTCGCGGCCGATGATGCGGCCCTTCATTTCATCGTTGGGCAGCGGTACGACCGAAACGGTCGCTTCGGAAACATGGTCGGCGGCGCAGCGCTGGATTGCGGTCGAGATGATCTCGCGCGCAGTCTGCTCGCTTTCGTCCTTGAGCTTTTGCTGGATCTCGCGCAGCTTGACGGCTGCATCGTGTGTCGCCTCGGACTCAATCGAGGCGACCAGCATTTCGCGTGCTTCGTCGCGGGTCATGCTGGCAATCTGCTCGAGTTTTTCCAACTGCTCTGCCTTGATGCGGGACAGCTCTTCCTTTTCCTTCTGGGTCGCTTCCAGCTGGCGCGTCAGCTCTTCGTTCTTGCGGTCGAGCGTGTCGCTTTTTTTATCGAGCGCTTCTTCGCGCTGAATCAGGCGGCGTTCGAGCTGCTGCGTCTCGTTGCGGCGCTCCTTCAGCTCACGGTCGGCTTCAGCGCGCTGCTTGTGGATTTCATCCTTGGCTTCCAGGATGGATTCGCGTTTTTTGGTCTCACCGGCTTTGATGGCTTCGTTGATGATGCGTGTCGCTTCGGTCTCGGCGGAGCCGATCTCCTTTTCTGCAACGCTCTTGCGATACAGAAAACCGATGACAATGCCCACAACGAGACACACAATACCGGCTATGATCGGGATGATGATGTCGGTCATATTTTTGGTGTGTCCTCCTATTTCTAATTTTGTGATTGGGAGGCAGCACCGGTTTGGGCGAAAAAACGGCCTGCGCGGTATCTTTCGGCAAAATGGGACGCAGATTTGCATCAATGACAGTATATATGGCAAACCATGCGGAAAATAATGACAAAAAATGGCGCAACAGGCCGATCATTCACAGACAAACAGGCGCGGCCCTGCGTAGCAAATGGCGCTTAAAACGCCGGGTTATAATGCCTTTGAAAAAAGCCCTGCGCGAAATTGCGCAGGCTATATTACAGCAGGTATTATACTACAATTTATTGTAAAGCCTGTTGGTCAAACTGTCAAGAAAAACCCATGCCATACCGTGCAGATTTTGGCGTATTTTGAGAACAGGCCGGCCGCGCCCTTGTGGAACAGGCGGTGATTTGCTATAATAAAACGAATATATCGGGAGGAACGCTTATGCACCAGTCTATGTGCCGCATTCAGCGCGGCCCGTTTGTTTATTATACCTGCCGCCGGCTGCCGGTGCGCCACGCCTTTACAACCAAATTCGGCGGCGTGAGCACGGGGCACTGCGAAAGCCTGAATCTTGGCTTTAACCGCGGGGATACCGAGGAAAATGTGCGCGAAAACTATCGCCGTCTGGCGGAAGCGCTGGGCGTGGACGAAACGCGCATCACACTGACCCGGCAGATTCACGAAACCGAGGTTTCGGTCGTCGGGGAGGAGCAGGCCGGCATGGGCCTGACCCGTCCGATGGCGTGGCAGTCGGACGCTATCGTCACCGCGCTGCCCGACACGCCGATTTGCGGCTTTTACGCGGACTGCGTGGTCACGCTGCTGTACGACCCCGCAACCCACACCGCGGGCGTGTGCCATGCGGGCTGGCGCGGCATGGCCGCGGGCATCCTGCCCAAGACCGTAGCGGTGATGGAGGAAAAGCTCGGGACAAAGCGCGAAAGCCTGCGCGCGGTGCTCGGTCCGTCCATCCGGCAGGAATGCTTTGAAACCGATGCGGATGTGCCCGAGGCGATGGAAAAGCAGCTCGGCGCGCTGGTGCAACCTTATATTATGGAGAAGGGTCCAAAGTTCCATGTGGATTTGCAGGGAATCGGCGTTCGGCTGCTGCAGAACGCGGGCCTTGAGCCGGAAAACGTAATTGACAGCGGTATCTGCACCATGTGCCGCTCGGATGAATTCTGGTCGCACCGCAAGACGCACGGCCTGCGCGGCGTGCAGGGCGGTGTGATCTGCCTGTAACCGAAAGGAAGTCCGGTTTATGAAATGGAAAAAAGGCGTGCTTGCCGCGTTCCTTGCAGCGTTGTGCCTGCTGAGCGCCTGCGGTCTGCCCGCTTTGGGCGGCGAGGATGCGCCGGTTGATAATGTCAAGGTGTCGGATGCATATTTCGGTCTGGCGTGGTATCAAAACGGCACGCTCAATCCGGTGCTGGACAACACCAGCATCAATCGCGTGCTGTGCGAGGCGCTGTATGAGGGGCTGTTTGAGGTCACCTCGAATTTTACGGCGGAAAATGTGCTGTGTGAATCGTATACGGGCGACGGCACAACCTTCACCTTCACCCTGCGGGACGACATAACCTTCTGGTCGGGCGAAAAACTGACCGCGCGCGATGTGGTCGCAAGCCTGCAGACGGCGCAGTTTAACGAGGCTTCGCCGTTTCACAACCGGCTGACGGAGGTTTCCTCCATCGAGGCGGTGAGTGACCGCGAGGTGCGTATCGTGCTCACCTCGCCCAATATCAATTTCCCACGTCTGCTGGATATTCCGATTTACCGGCAAGGCTCGGCCGACAGCGGCAGCTTTGCCGACGGCACCGGCCCGTTCCAGCCGGTTGAGCAGGATCGACACTGGACGCTGGAGGCCAACGAGAATTGGCACGGCGGCTTCCTCGGCTCCATCCGTACGATTACGCTGGTGACAATGACGCGTGCGGACGCGGCGATGTCCAGTTTCCAGACGGGCGACGTGTCTCTGATGCGCGCGGCGCGTATCTCGCCCGATCCCCCGTCGGTCGGCGGTTCGGTGGATACCGTGCAGACAACCAGCGCATCGCTGCACTATCTGGGCATCAACTATGCAAACAGTCAGCTGGCCAATGCCAAGGTGCGGCAGGCGCTGAGCGCCGCACTCTCGCGGCAAAGCCTGTGCGCAACGCAGCTGCAAACGTTTGCCGACCCCGCGGTGCTGCCGGTCAATCCGCAGCCGGCGGATGAAAATCTGACGCTCAATCTTTCGGCGGACGCAACCAGAGCGGCGCAGTTGCTGCGGGAAGGGCTTGGCGGCGAAACCGACACAGATGAGACGGATACGTCCGATCAAACCGGCGACACGGACGAGTATGGCAATACAGACGAAACGGATAACGGCGACGAATATACCGACGAGGATAATAATACGGATGGCGGGGAAGATACGGACATCACTACCGCTGCGATTGGCACCGGCGGACAAACGCTGTCCATTCGTCTGCTGGTTAACTCGGACAACGCCTTCAAGGTCGCAGCTGCAGAGCAGATTGCCGCGTCCTGGAATGCGCTGGAGGGCGTGACCGTGACAGTGGATAAGCAGCCGTATGAGACGTTTGTCTCCATGCTGCAATCCGGTTCGTTTGACGTATACTATGGAGAAACACAGCTTACTGCGGATTTTGACCTGCGTCCGCTGTTATCCTCCGGCGGCAGCCTGAACTATGGCGGCTATTCGAATGAGGACATGACGGCGGCAATTGCTGCGGCGCGCAGCGGCGAAAATGTTTCCGGCTTCTACAGCCTGTTTTTGGAGCAGATGCCTATCATTCCGATTGCGTTTGAGCGCGGGCAGATCATTATTCGCAAGGGCCTTATCGACAATTATACGCCCTCGCCGTACAATGCGTTTGCAGGCCTGGAAACGTGGACGACTTCATAAAGGAATATTAAATCCCCCGGAAAAGCCGCCGCCTGCGGTGAAACACCGACGCGGTTTGGCAGATATAGGAGATATTTCATGGCAGAAAAGGTAGTATTGGGACTTTCGGGCGGCGTGGACTCCGCTGTAGCGGCGGCACGGCTGCGAGACATGGGCTATGAAGTGCACGGCCTGTTTTTGGAGGTGGGGCTGGGCGGCGAGGAAGCCGCCCAGCACACGGCGGACGATTTGGGCATTCCGCTTTATATCGCGCATCGGCGCGAGGCGTTCGAGCAGCAGATTTGCGGTTATTTTGCCGATTCGTTCTGCAATGCGCGCACGCCTAACCCGTGCGTGATGTGCAATCCGCTCATCAAATTCCGCGCACTGACCGACTACGCCGATGAAATCGGCGCGGCGTATGTTGCCACCGGGCACTATGCCCGCACGGGACGTGATGCCGAGGGCCGTGCGCTGCTGCGGCGTGCCCGCGCGGAAAAGGATCAGAGCTATATGCTGTATCGGCTGCCGCGCAAAACGGTGGCGCGCTGTCTGTTCCCCTTGGGTGAAGCGGAAAACAAGGCGGAAGTGCGCGAAAACGCGCGCGAAATCGGCCTTTCTGTGTCGGAAAAGCCGGACAGCATGGATGTGTGCTTCATCCCGGACGGCGATGTACAGGGCTGGCTGGAGCGTCACGGCGCGGCCTGCCCGCCGGGCAACTTTGTGGACGAAAACGGCAAGGTGCTCGGGCGGCACAAGGGCATTCACTGCTATACGGTCGGCCAGCGCAAGGGGCTGGGCGTTGCGGCGGAGGGACGGCTGTTTGTGCATGAACTGCGGCCGGAGACCAACGAGGTCGTTTTGTCGCTCGAGGATGTGTACCGCAGTGAGATTACCGTGCGGGACGTGCACTATATCGCGCCGGAATACGCGGAAAACGGCCCGTTTGCTTGCGAGGTGCGTGTGCGCTTTTCGCGCCGCAGCGACCGTGCGACCGTCTATCCGGATGGCAAGGAGGCGCGCATCGTGTTTGAAGATGCGGTTCGCGCACCGGCTGCGGGGCAGAGCGCGGTGCTTTACGACGGCGATATCGTCATCGGCGGCGGGTTTATCGAGTAAAAAATGGCGGCTTGCCGCCATTTTCTTTTGGAATCGCGCGGGGCTCGTGGAAGGGTGAAAGACAATGCGGGAAAATCATATTTTGCAGGGACATCTGCTCGGCGCGTTCACCGTGCTGGTCTGGGGCACGACCTTTGTTTCGACCAAGGTGCTGCTGCGCACCTTTTCACCGGTGGAAATCATGGTCACGCGCTTTGCGTTGGGGTTTGCGGCGCTATTGATTGCGTCGCGCGGCTGGATGCGCGCCAAGGAAAAACGGCATGAAATCCTGTTTGCGCTGGCGGGTCTGAGCGGTGTGACACTGTATTTCCTGATGGAGAACATTGCGCTGACGTACATATCGGCCTCGCTCGTCGGTATCATCGTGGCGGCGGCGCCGCTGTTTACCGCACTGTTCGCCGCGCTTTTGCTGCACGAGAAGCTCGGCCGCTGGTTTTTCTGCGGCTTTGTCTGTGCGATGGCGGGCGTAGCGCTCGTGTCGCTGGCGGGCGTGAGCGAGCTGCATTTCAGTCCGCTGGGGGCGCTGCTCGGCGTGGGCGCGGCACTGGTCTGGGGCGTGTACTCCGTGCTGATTCGATATCTGGGCGGGGCGGGCTATGCCACCGTGCCGCTGACCTGCCGGGTGTTTGGTTACGGACTGCTGTTTCTGCTCATTCCGGCGTTTCTCGATGGCTTTCCGGCAGGACCGGCGGCATGGCTCGAGCCGGTGCATCTGGCAAACCTGCTGTTTCTCGGGTTGGGCGCATCCGCGACCTGCTTTGCAACGTGGAACCGCGCGGTATTCCTGCTCGGTCCGGTGCGTACCAGCGCGTATATCTATGCGACTCCGATTGTAACCATCATCAGCTCCGCGCTCATCCTGCACGAAACGATGACTCCGTCCATGTGGCTGGGCACGGCGCTTGCGCTTGGCGGATTGGTGCTGTCCGAACGCGACGGCACCAAGAAAGAAAACAAGCCGAAACAGTGACGATCGCGCTGTAAGGCGCGTATCAAATAGAAAAGAACCGCCGGAAGGCGGTTCTTTTTATCAAAGCCAGGGACATGTGCCTCGGCTTTGATGCAGGAAAGAGGAAAAGTTTCGCATGCTGGAACTTTTCGTATGGGGGATGTCCGCGCTTCGCGCGGCATGGCCCCGCAATCGAACCTGTACGGTTCGATTGACATTAGTTGAATGCCTCGTCGTCCCGCTCCTCGAACATGCGGTGCACGCGCGCGCGCAGTTCAGGATAGCCTGCAAGCGTTGGGTCGGTCTGCAAAATCTGCTCGGCTTCTTCGCGTGCGCTCTGCATGAGTGCCAGATCGGCAATCGGGTCGGCAACGTGCAGCGCAGGCAAACCGTGCTGCCGCCTGCCGAAAAAGTCACCCGGGCCGCGCTGCGACAGGTCGGCGCGCGCGACTTCAAAGCCGTCATTTGTTTTACACAGGATTTTCAGCCGTTCTCGCGCGGTTTGCCCTTTGTCCGCGCCGAAGAAAATGCAGTAGGACTGCCGCGTGCCGCGTCCGACACGGCCGCGCAGCTGGTGCAGCTGGGACAGGCCGAAGCGATCGGCGTCCTCAACGACCATCAGGTTGGCGTTCGGCACGTCCACGCCGACCTCAATGACAGTCGTGGCGACCAGAATATCGTATTCTTTCGCGGCAAATGCTTGCATGACGCGCTCTTTTTCTGCGCTTTTCATGCGTCCGTGCAGCACGGCAACGCGCCGGTGCGGCAGCATTTTTTGCAGGTCGACTGCGTGCTGCTCCGCGCTCTTGAGGTTCATTTCGCCTTCTTCGACCAGCGGACACACCACATAAACCTGCCCGCCCTGCTCGATCTGTTTGTCAATGAAGGCAGTGATGCGTTTTCGCATATTCTCGCCCACAGCGTAGGTCTCGACCGGCTGACGGCCGGGCGGGACTTCGTCGAGCACGGACACATCGAGGTCGCCGTACAGGATGAGCGCAAGCGTGCGCGGGATGGGTGTTGCCGACATGACCAGAACATGGGGTGTTTGTCCTTTGGCGGACAGCGCGGCGCGCTGCGCCACGCCGAAGCGATGCTGTTCGTCGGCCACGACCGCGCCCAATCGGTGAAAGGTCACGCTCTGCTGGATGAGCGCATGTGTACCGATGACAACCTGCGCCGCGCCGCTTTCGATGGCGGCGAGGGCAGCGCGCTTCTGCGCCGCACTCATCGAGCCGGTCAGCAGGGTGCAGGAAATGCCGAGCTTTTCCAGCAGCGGCGCGAGCGTTTCCGCGTGCTGCGCCGCAAGGATTTCCGTCGGGGCCATAAAGGCGGCCTGATAGCCGCTTTTGGCGGCCAGCGCACATAGCGCAGCGGCGACAATTGTCTTGCCTGAGCCGACATCGCCCTGTACCAGCCGGTTCATCGGACGGCCGGAGGCGCAGTCCGACGCAATTTCCCCGATTGCGCGGCGCTGCGCTCCTGTGGGGGAAAAGGGGAGTGCGGCGAAAAAGTCTGCAAGGGATGCATCCGAAAATAGCAGCCCTGTGTCGGCGCGGCGGCGCTCTTTGAGCTGCTGCAAGCCACAGCAGAGAAGGAATAACTCCTCGAATACCATACGGCGGCGCGCGTCGGCCATATCCTGTGTCGACTGCGGCCGGTGGATGGCGGCCAGCGCGTCGGCAGCATCCGGCAGCTTGTACCGCGCGCGCAGCACCTCGGGCAGCGGGTCGGGCCAGTCGCCCGGTACCGCATCCAGCGCCGCTTCGGTCACACGCGCCATGTCACGCTGGGTCAGCCCCGCGGTCAGCGGGTAGACCGGCACAATACGACCGGGGTGTTCCGCGTCGGGCGAGACCTTTTCCGACTGCGGCGAAACCAGCATGCGCGTGTGGCCGTTTGCTTGCACGCGCCCGTAGAACACATATTCCTGCCCGACGCGCAGCAGCGCCGCGGCATAGGGGTTGTTAAAATAGGTGACGGGCAGCGAGCCGGATTCGTCGAAAATCGTGCATTTGACCAGCGTCATGCCCTTGCGGATGCGGGTGGTTTTCGGCTCGGTGCCGACAACCGCACGGACAGCATACTTGCCGTCTTCCGCGATGTCCGCAATGGGGGTGATAGCCGTGCGGTCCTCATAATCGCGCGGATAGGTTTCCAGTGCGTCGCGCAGCGTACGGATATGCAGTTTTTCAAACAAAGCCGCTTTTTTCGGGCCGACGCCCTTGACAAAGCGGATGCTGTCCTCCAGTGCGGGCATGGCAGCCTCCTTAGAAATAGACGCGCGGCCGCCCGTGGGGGCGGCCGGAGCCGAATGTGATGGGAACCGTGGTTTCCATCGAGCATGTTAGTATTCGCGGTAAACCGCCTTGACCACGCCGAGAATCTGACAGCCTGTGCCGTCAATGGGAGGATAGGCGGGGTTTTCCGGCATCAGCCATACGCCGTCCGCCGTGATGTTCAGCGTTTTACAGGTGGCCTCGTCCTCCAACAGAGCGATGACGATATCGCCGTTGCGCGCTTGAATATCCTGTCGGACGATAACCAGATCGTCATCCATGATGCCAACGCCGATCATCGAATCGCCGCGGATGCGCAGGGCATAGTATTCTCCGCCGTTTGCCGCAGGTTCAAACGGGACGTAGCCCACGTGCTCCTCGACCGCGAGAATCGGCATACCGGCGGTGACGCGGCCAAGAATGGGCACGCGCGTAACCATGGACGGGCCGCTGACCGGGGTCAGCGCGCGGGATTTGTGCTCACTTGGCTCAAGGTAGCCTGCCTCCTGCAATTTTTTCAGGTGCGCATGCACAGTCGAGGGTGAGCGCAGGTTCATTTCCGCGCAGATCTCGCGAACCGAGGGGGGATAGCCATGCTCGAGGGAAAATTCGCTGATATAATCCAAAATCCGTTGCTGTTTGGCGGAGATTTTTTTCATATGGACGCACTCCTTGCTGTTGCCTTTCGGAACATACGTTCGTATTTTTTTTCTATTATACCCTAAAATGCGCAGTAAAGCAAACATTTGTTTGTGAAAAAACGGAAAGAATTGTGAAAAACAGAAATCGCGTACATTTTCCTGTCGATTATTCCGAATTATGTCAGGCCACTCGCAAAAAAATCACCGCTTTGCTTGTATTTGGACTGGTTTTGTTATATCATATAGACAGAAACGATTCAGACGGCGCTGCGCCGTGCAACGCGTTTTGTCGCAAAAAGCATCAAACGATCGCAGGGAGGGTTTTTCTATGACGATCAAGACCGATCTTGGATATATTGAAATCACAAACGAGGTGATGGCAGGAATTGCGGGCTATGCGGCTTCTTCGTGCTTCGGCGTGAAGGGCATGACCATTCGCTCGATGTCGGACGGGCTGGCGCATCTGCTCGGACGCGATACCCAGTCGCGCGGCGTCAAGGTGTCGGAGGCGCCGGACGGCGGCGTCAATATCGACCTGCACATCGCAGTCGAGCACGGCGTGAACATTGCAACCGTGTGCCGTTCGATCATCAGCGAGGTGCGCTACCACGTTGAGCGATTGACCGGCGTGGATGTAAAGAATGTGGATATCTATGTAGAGAGTATCCGTGCGGACTGACGCGCGGCCAAAAAAGAATTCGGGGAGAGTTAAGTAAATGGCAGATCAGAAAATAGACGGCGCGCTGTTCCAGTCCATGGTGATCGAAGGCGCGCTTGCCATTGCCGAAAAGAAGGAACAGGTCAACGAACTGAACGTTTTTCCTGTGCCGGACGGCGATACGGGCACCAATATGTCCATGACGATGGGCTCGGCGATGACCGAGATGGAAAAGCTGACCGAGCCGACGCTGGCAAAAGCCGTCGACACGACGGCATCCGCGCTGCTGCGCGGTGCGCGCGGCAATTCGGGCGTTATTTTGTCGCTGCTGTTCCGCGGCGTGGCGAAAAAACTGCGCGAAACCGATGCGGCGGGCGGCCGTGAACTGGCGCTGGCGCTGCGCGAGGGCGTGGAAACTGCGTATAAGGCGGTTATGAAGCCCGCAGAAGGCACGATTTTGACCGTGTCGCGCGTGTCTGCACAGCAGGCGGTCGAAGCCTGTCAGGCCGAGCCGGACCTGTCGGCTGAGCAGGTGCTCGAAACCGTGCTGACCTGCGGACGGCAGGCGCTGGAGGAAACCGTGCATCAGAATCCCGTGCTGGAAAAGGCGGGCGTGGTGGACGCGGGCGGCTTCGGCTACCTGACCATTCTCGAAGGCATGCTGGACGCGCTGCGCGGCATCCATAAGGAGCGCACCGTGGCCGAGCCGACCAAGGCAGCAGCGGATTTCGCTGCAATCGCGGATGAGGATATCACCTTCACCTACTGCACCGAGTTTATCGCCGCGCGCAAGGATAAGGCGCGCAACGTCGGTCGTCTGCGCGCGATTCTCAGTGAAATCGGCGACAGTCTGGTGGTGGTTGAGGATGACGATATCGTCAAGGTGCATGTACACACTGACCAGCCCAACAAGGCACTGGAGGAGGGCCTCAAGTTCGGTCCGCTGCTGACCGTTAAAATTGAGAACATGCGCGAGCAGCACACCGCCAAGGTCATCGAAGGCACAGCGGATGCGCCGGCCGAGCGTGTCATTGTTCCGGCGGAAAAGAAATTCGGCTTTGTCGCGGTCGCCGCGGGCGACGGCTTGAAAAACGTATTTACCGATTTGGGTGTGGACGTTGTTGTGCAGGGCGGTCAGACCATGAACCCCTCGACCGACGACATCGTGCGCGCGGTGGACGCGGTTCCGGCGGAAATCGTGTTTGTGCTGCCCAATAATAAGAATATAATCATGGCAGCCGAGCAGGCTGTGCACCTGTCTGAGGAGAAAAAAATTGTCGTCGTGCCGACCAAGACCATCCCGCAGGGCATGTCTGCGATGCTGGCTGTCGACCCGGACGGGGAGGATGAAAACCTGCTGGCGCAGGCGATGCGCGACGCGGCGGCTCATGTGCGCAGCGGTCAGGTGACCTACGCCGCGCGCGACAGTGAGTTTGACGGCAAGAAGATTAAGCAGGGCGAGTATCTGTCGCTCAGCGAAGGCAAGCTGTGCGCGAGCGGGCGCGAGGCTTCGGTCATCAAAAAGCTCGTGCGCGAGATGGTAAGCGACGACAGCGCATTTGCCACGGTCATTTATGGTGAAGGCGTGAGCGCGGAGCAGGCCGCGGAGGTAGAAGCGCTGCTGCGCAAGGAGAATAAAGAGCTGGAAATCTCGGTCATCGACGGCGGACAGCCGGTGTACTATTATATTCTTTCCGTGGAATAAACAAAAGGAAAAGCGCCTCCCTGCGGGGGAGGCGCTTTGTTTTGGAGTGAAATCATGTCAGTATTCGATATTTTCAAAAAGCTCGACGAGCAAAAAGCCGCAGCGGCAGCGCAGCCCATTGAGTGGCTGGTGGTCGGGCTGGGCAACCCAGGCAGCAAGTATGACAACACGCGCCACAACGCAGGCTTCCGCGCGCTGGAAAGCTATTGCGCGCGCAGCGGCTGCAAAATCGACAAAATGAAGTTTAGGGCTCTCGTCGGGGAGACGACGCTCGGCGGTGCGCGCGTGCTGCTGATGAAGCCGCAGACCTTTATGAACCTGTCGGGCGAGGCGGTGCGCGATGCAGCGGCCTTTTACAAAATTCCGCCCGCGCGCATCATTGTGCTGTCGGACGATGTTTCGCTCGACGTGGGCACGCTGCGCGTGCGTCCGAAGGGGTCGGCAGGTGGGCAGAACGGCTTGAAAAATATCATTTATCACCTCGGCAGCGAGGAGTTTCCGCGCGTCAAAATCGGTGTGGGCAAAAAGCCGCATCCGGAGTACGACCTTGCAGCATGGGTGCTGAGCAAGTTTACCGCCGACGAGCAGAAGGCCATCGACAAGGCCTGCACGGATGCAGTGGATGCAGCGGCCTGCATCATTGCCGAAGGCTGTCCTGCAGCGGCGCAGAAATTCAACGGAAAACGCATCTGAACGCGAAAAAGGGACATGCCGGACACGTCCCTTCATTACTGGAATCCAGTTTTTTGTTTATTCGCCGCAGCCGGCACAGCCGCAGCAGTCTGTGCAGCCGGATGCCGCCTCGGCTGCCTTGCGGTCCTCGTAATCGCGCAGGGTGCCCTCTGTGATGTGGCTGAGCGCCGCAATGCGCTCGTTGACCATATCCCACAGGCACATGGGCAGATGGTCGCGGTGGCCGCGGTGGATGGTCACGCACTCAAAGCAGTTGCCATGATGCGGACAGGGCTGACGGCACGGGCAGTGGTCGCCTGCTTCGCGCACCTGCCGCAGAAATTCCTGTTTGATACGCCATGCTTCCTCTTTTTTGCCCTCACGGTCCAGTTTGTCCTGCAAAATGGCAAGTTCGTTGCCGTCAATCTGCATGTTTTTTGCGCCTCACTTTCCTATGTTCCCGCTTAGCATAGCAAAAAAGAAGGGCTGCGTCAAAACCTTTGCGAAGGGAAATGGGTGATTTGTATGAGGTGCACAAAAAGAGGACAAATTTTCTGGCAATTTGCGCGGGTGGTAGTGACTTGAAAAAGCGCGTCCCGTTTGTTACAATGTTAACAACAAGTGAACATCGTCCTCGTTGTGATTGGATTGTTACCGTGTTGGCGGGCAAAACCAAATTTCTCGCGGCCGGCCTGAAAAAGGAATACCCGGCGGTGTAGGAGTTTGGTTATTTTTATTTTTCGGACAGTATGCCGGTTTCTTTCTGTTCCAGTCATAATCATGCGGATTTCTGTATGGTTTTGCGGCAGGAAGGACATACTTTGCCGGGAAAACGTGACAGAGGCGGTGATTTACTGATTCAGTACAAAGCGTGAAAAGTCATTTTCAAAATGTAAACAATAGAAAGGAAAATGCAGTTATGAAAATCGTAGAGTACACCGTTAAGGACGAACTCGGCATCCACGCGCGTCCGGCAGGCATGCTGGTCAAGGAGGCCGCACAGTTCAAGTCCTCCATCAAGATTGCCGGCCCGAAGAAGGAAGTCGACGCAAAGCGCATCATGGGCGTGATGAGCATGGGTGTTAAGCAGGGCGACACGGTCAAGCTGACCATCGAGGGCGAGGACGAGGAAGCGGCAGCAGCTGCGCTCGAGAAGTTCCTGACGGAAAACCTGTAAGAGAAACCGGTGTTAATATCCGATACCGGCGCCGCCGGATGTGCCGCAGCCATTCTGGATGCGATCGGCGGCCGGGATAATGTGCTTTCCGTCGGATGCTGCATGACACGTCTGCGTTTGCGTCTGCGGGAACCCGCAGCGGCGGATGAGGCAAAGCTGCGCGCAGCGGGCGCCGCGGGAGTGCTGCACCGGGCGGATGGGGAAGTGCATGTCGTCATCGGACCGCTTGCACGGCCGCTGGCGCGTGAGATGGAAACACTGGTCAAATAAAAAGCCTGTCCTTCTGCGGCAGTGGGAGGCGCAGGTGTTCCTCAAGCAGCTGAGGCGGGCAAACGCCCGCCTTTGTTTTTTTGACGGCAGATGTTTGGACAAAGAGAGAGGTATTGAATATGAAAATCATTCGTGCAAAGGACTATAATGACATGAGCCGCAAAGCGGCCAACATTATTTCGGCGCAGGTCATCCTCAAGCCGGATTCCGTGCTTGGACTTGCCACCGGCTCGTCTCCGATCGGCATTTACGAGCAGCTCATCAAGTGGTACAACAAGGGCGATGTGGATTTCGGCGGCTGCACGACGTTCAATCTGGACGAGTATCGCGGCCTGACTGCCGATCATGACCAGAGCTATCACTACTTCATGCACAAGAACTTCTTTGACGCTATCAATGTGCCGGATGCGCGCATCAACCTGCCGGACGGCGCACAAATGGACGCGGAGCGCGAATGCGCGCGATATGACGCAGCAATTCAGGCGGCCGGCGGCATTGATTTGCAGCTGCTCGGCATGGGCCTGAACGGCCACATCGGCTTTAACGAGCCGGACGATTATTTCTCCAAGGGCACGCATTGCGTCGACCTGACCGAGTCCACCATTGAGGCAAACAAGCGCTTTTTCGAGTCCGTTGATGACGTGCCGCGTCAGGCATATACCATGGGCGTACAGACCATCATGCTGGCGCGCCGCATCGTAATCGTTGTTTCGGGCGAGAACAAGGCCGACATCGTGCGTCAGGCATTCTTTGGCCCGGTTACTCCGCGTGTACCGGCCTCCATTCTGCAGCTGCATACCGATGTGTCCGTTGTAGCGGACGAAGCCGCGCTTTCCAAGAGCCTGGACCTGCTGTAAGCTGCGTGCGCGCATATGGAGTTTAAAAATCTCAGGATCTATCAACCGGATGGTACTTTTCATAAAGGCGGGCTGGCGCTTTCGGGCGACCGGATCGCGAGTACGCCGGTATCGGCGGATGCCTGCGATATGGATGGTCTGTATGCCATTCCGGGACTGATCGACATTCATTTCCACGGCTGCGCGGGTTATGACTTCTGTGACGGAACCGAGCAGGCGATCTCGGCCATTGCGCGGTATCAGGCGGAGCACGGTGTGTGTGCGATTTGTCCGGCAACTATGACCTATCCGGAGGAAAAGCTGACTGCCGTGATGCAGGCTGCCGCGGCGTATCGAACGGAGCGGAGCGGTGCGGCATTGGTGGGCGTCAATCTGGAGGGTCCGTTTCTGTCTCCAGCGCGGAAGGGCGCACAGAACGGCGCATGGCTGCAAAATCCGGACGCCGGCCTGTTTCGTCGCTTACAGGAGCGGGCGCAAGGGCTGATTCGTCTGTGCGAAATCGCACCCGAGCTTCCGGGCGGACTGGATGTGATCGGGGATCTGGCGGGCGAGGTACGCCTGTCGCTGGCACATACCGAGGCGGATTACGATACCGCGTGCGAAGCGTTCCGGCGCGGTGCGCGCCAGGTTACACACCTGTTCAATGCCATGCCGCCGCTGACACACCGCGAACCGGGTGTTATCGGCGCGGCGCTGGACAACGACGAGGTTGGCGTGGAGCTGATTTCAGACGGCTGCCATGTGCATCCGTCGGCCGTGCGCGTGGCGTTTCGCCTGTTTGAAAACCGGATGATATTGATTTCGGACAGCATGTCCGCAACCGGGCTGGACGATGGGGAATATACCCTGGGCGGGCAGGAAGTGTCCGTGCGGGACGGCCGCGCAACTCTGCGCGGCGGTACTACGCTGGCCGGTTCGGTCGTCAATCTGTTTGAGTGTATGCGTCGTGCCGTGCAGATGGGCATTCCGCTCGGGCAGGCGGTGTGCTCGGCGTCAACCAATCCGGCACGAGCTATCGGCATCCAGCACGATTACGGTACGCTCGAGCCGGGCAAGCTGGCCAATATCATTCTGCTCGACGAGGATTTGAACATCAACACGCTCATTCTGCGCGGGCAGATTATGTGACCATGTTAAAAAGGGCTTCGGGAATGCTCCTGAAGCCTTTTTTTGCGCGCCTTGACCGTGGAGGGCGTTTATGCTACGATAACCATATCCAAAAGAGGGGAGAGGCCGTATGATTCAGTGTTTCGTCAAAAAGGAATATGCTGCGCCGTTCGGCCTTTTGTGCATGCCGCGCCTGTTTTCGGTCAGTCGGACGGACGAAAAGGCATCGGCACATCCGCGTGTTATGCACGCACATGACGATTTGGTCGAAGTGGTGCTGGTGCGCGGCGGCGAAAGCCGGTATTACGTCGGCGGCACGCCGTATGACGCGCGCCGCGGAGACCTGTTTATCTTCAACAGTCGCGTCGTGCATGATGAGCCTTCCGGCCCGGACCGGCCGGTCGCCACGGTCAGTCTGGCGCTGGGCGGCCTTGCCGTGCCCGGCCTGCGGGCAAACGCCCTGATTGCGGAGGACGCTTCGCCTGTCTGCCACCTGAACGAAACGCAGACCGCGCGGCTGGAGCGGCTATATGACGTACTGTATGACGAGTTGACCGCGGGCAACGACGACGGCGCGCACCATCTACTCATGGCGGTGCTGTCCCTTGTGCAGCAGTTCCGCGCCGCAGCGGCGGATGGCCGCGCCGCAGGCGAAAATGCGTTTGCCCAGCGCATCAAAGACTATATCGACGCGCACTTTGCCGAGGAGTTTTCGCTTCAGCAAATGGCCGGAGCGCTGCACGTCAGCCCGTATTACCTTGCGCATGTCTGCAAGGAGGCAACCGGCTATTCGCCGCTGCAATATGTGCTGCGCCGCCGTATCGGTGAGGCACAGACCCTGCTCATTACGACCGACCTGCCCGTCACGCGCATTGCCGCGCAGGTAGGGTATGATAACCCCAGCCACTTCAACGCGCAGTTCTCCAAGGCGGTCGGCATGTCGCCGCGCACCTTCCGGCGGGAGTATGTCTATCACGCCTGAGGGGCCGACCGCAAGAATTTGAAAGTTTGCCTGATACAGCCGCGAAAACGCGGCTGTTTTTTTGTGAACAAATCGCAAGAACGCTCTGGTTTTTCGGTGTTTCCGGCAGTAAAATAAAGGCAACAAAACGACAGAGGGCGCGTCAGGGCGTCCGCATGAGAATGCAAAGGAGAATGTGGTATGAAAACGGTCAAAGTGGGTTCGGTCGGTCTGGGCCGTCTGGGTTACGAACATGCATGCAATCTGGCGACGCAGGTGCCGGGCTGCGAGTTGGCGGCGGTCTGCGATGTGGACGAGAAGCGTGTGAAAGAGGTTGCCGAGGAGTTGGGCGTACCCTATACTTATACGGATTTTGAAGAGATGTGCCAAAACCCGGAGCTGGATGCGATTGTCATCGTTTCTCCCTCCTTTCTGCACTGCCAGCAGATCGAAATTGCAATGAAAAACGGCAAGCATGTGTTCTGCGAGAAGCCGCTCGGCACGGACGTTGCTCAGTGCAAGGACGCGGAAAAGGTCGTCGAAGCGCATCCGGACCTGATTTTCCAGCTGGGCTTCATGCGCCGGTTTGACAAGTCCTATGTTGAGGCAAAGCGCAAAATCGACAACGGCGATATCGGCAAGGTGGTGCTGGTGCGCTCGTATACGCAGGACCCGCGCTCGACCATCGAGTCCACGCTCAAGTTCGCGCCGCACTCGGGCGGTCAGTTCCTCGATATGTGCGTGCATGATATCGACCTGATTCGCTGGTTCACCGGCTCGAATGTCAAGAACGTATGGGCGATTGGCGGGGTGTTCGAGTTTGACCTGTACAAGGAGCTGAACGACGCTGACAACGCCGCCGCCACCATCCAGATGGAGAACGGCGCAATGGGCTTCATGTTCACCAACCGCACGCACGCGGCGGGCAGCAATGTCGAAACCGAAATTATCGGCACGCATGGCACGCTGCGCATTGCAAATGTCGGTGCGAAGAACCTGCTCAACATTGTGGACGAGCATGGCTCGCGCGAGGAGTATTATCCGGACTTCATGAGCCGCTGGCACGAGGCATTTGTGGCTGAAATGGTCGCTTTTACTGGTCATGTGCGCGAAAACACCAAGCCCTCCGACCTGACTGTGTACGACGGCACGGCAGTATCCGAGGCGGCTTACCGCTGCAAGGAGTCCTTTGAGACCGGTAAAATGCTGCCGATTCGGTAAAAAAATCGCGGAAAGCGTGCGGTGTTCCGGAGAAGATTGTACGGTGCAAAACATATAAATGGCATAAAAAAAGAGGCTTTCCGATCGGAAAGCCTCTTTTGATGCCTGTATTTGTCAAATCTTAAAGATGCCGAATACCTTGGTGGCCAGTTCGGTGGCGAGAATAAGCACCAGCAGAACCGGCGCAATCCAGCGTACCATAACGCGGTGCAGCGCTTCGCGGTGGAAGGAGCCTGCGCCTTCTTTCACCTCGTCCGCGATGACCTTGGTGCCAACCACGTGGCCGATCAGGATGCAGGTCAGGAATGCGACAATCGGCATGAGCACCGAGTTGGAGATAAAATCAAAGAAGTCGAGGAACTGCATGCCGATGACGGTGACGCCCGCCCACGGACCGTAGCCCAGGCAGGACGGCACGCCGAACAGCAGGACAATGACCATGACGAGCAGGGTTGCGGGCTTGCGTCCCATGCGTGTTTTGTCCATGACGACCGAGACTATGGTTTCCATCAAAGAGATAGAAGAGGTCAGCGCTGCAAACAGCACCAGCAGGAAGAATACCGTGCCGATGATAGAGCCGAAATGCATGGATTCAAACACCATCGGCAGCGTAATAAACATCAATCCGGGACCGTTGTTAATCTGGGACGGGTCGCCGCCGTTAAAAGCAACGACCGCCGGAATGATCATCAGACCGGCAATAAAAGCAAACAGCGTATCAAAAATCTCGATCTGCGTGACCGAGTGCTCCAGCAGGTTTTCCTTCTGCATATACGAGCCGTAGGTGATCATAATACCCATGGCAAGCGACATCGAATAGAACAGCTGGCCGAGCGCGCCGAGCACGGTAGAAGCCGAGAACTGCGAGAAGTCGGGCAGCAAATAGTATTTCAGACCGGTCATTGCGCCGTCGATGGTCAGCGAGTAGACCGCCACCATCACGCTCAGCACTGCCAGCACAGGCATCATAATGCGGCTGGCCTTTTCAATGCCCTTTTCCACGCCGAAGATGACCACAACGGTTGTCAGCAGCACATAAATCAAAAACCACGGGGTCGGACCGCTGAAATCCAGCATAGTAGCCGGAATGGAGCCTGCGTCAAAGCCGATAAAATCGTTGAAGAAGCCGCCGTTGTCGGCTGCGGTCAGACCGTTACCGATCAGGAAAGTGACCAGATATTTCATGACCCAGCCGCCGATGACGCAATAATAGGGGGTGATGATAACCGGCACGAACGCCGCAATCCAGCCCAGAAAGCCGAACCGGCGGTCGAGCGCCTTATATGCCCCGATGCAGGACAGGCGGGTTTTGCGACCGATGGCAATTTCGGTAATCATCAGCGCAAAGCCGAAGGTAATCGCCAGAATGATATACACCAGCAGGAAAATGCCGCCGCCGTATTGCGCGGCCAGATACGGAAAACGCCATAGGTTGCCCAGACCCACCGAAGAACCGGCCGCAGCCAGCACAAAGCCGATGCGGCTGGAAAAGCTGCTTCTTGATTTCTGTTCCATTTTTTGCAAACTACTCCCTTACATGTTTCTTTCTCTTTGCTGCCGCGAGAGCAGCGGGAACGCTATTCCGTGAGGTTGAATTCGCCGAGGAACTGCCATGCACGCAGCAGATTATCCAGATGGTAGTTGCCGACAATATCCGCCGTGCTCTGCGGCGCAGCGCAGATGCCGTCCGGTACGGTCAGGCCGAGCAGAGTCAGCCGCTTTGCGTTTTCCGGCGACAGACGCCCCTTTTCGTCCATCGCGCACAAGGCGTTCAGCTCCTGCCAGATGCTATGTGCGAGCTTTTCACAGCCACGCAGAAAAACGGTCTGTTCGATATGGCTGTGCGAGTGGAATGCGCGCTGCTTCTCAAAAATGGCAAGCTCTCCTGCGATGCGCTCAAGCTGCGCCGCCAGCGGCGACAGATCCGGATATCGTCCATACAGCACGCGTTCGCTGACATAGGCGGGTACCGATTGCTGAAAATGCCGCAGCAGGTCGGAGATGCGGCGGCTGTTATTGTAGGGCTTAATGGCAACATTGATGACCAGTGCTGTGGCAAGACCGATGGTGGTATCGAGCAGGCGGTTGAAGCCGTACTGAAAGGCGTCGCCGGCCGGTGACACACAGATGGAAACGAACACAATGCAGGACAGAGGCACGGCAAATTGCAGCCGCAGCCGGACACACAACAGAATCAGCACGATTAGTCCCAGTCCGATTCCCACATAACGAAAATTTGCCAGCAGACTGACGAACAGTGCGCCGAAGCCTGCGCCAAGCAGAATGCCGGTCAACTGCGTGCGGCAGGTTTCAAAGGCGTCGCCCACCGTGCGGCTCATCGCGCTGATGGCGCCGATGGCGGCGAAAATCAATGACGTCGAGCCGCGCAAGTCGGCGAAAAACAGCGCCAGCGCTACAGCAAGACCGGTCTTGACGGTCCGCAGTCCGATGTGCGGGACAAACCGTGCCAACGTTTTCTTCTCCTCCGGAATAAAATAATGAAGCTATTGTATCACAAAAGCGGGTTTTTCACAAGATATTTGCAGGGAAAAGCCGGGTATGCTATAATTATTTTAACGTCCTATTCAGAATGGAGAGATGATGTTTCATGAAGACATACCGTTTTGGCGTGTTGGGCGCGGGCAATATGGGAATGGCGATAGCGGAAGGCGCGGTTCGTGCCGGACTGCTGACGCGGGATCAGGTGCTGCTGTTCAACCGCAGTGAGGACAAACGCGCAGCGCATCACGCCTGCGGCTATGCCGTCACGGGAAATTATACCGAGGTCTACACCGCGTGCGAAACCGTGCTGCTTGCGGTCAAGCCGCAGAATTTTGACGAAATTTTGCCGGTATTGGGCAAATGCAGCGGAGAAAAACCGCTGGTCGTATCGATTGCGGCGGGCGTGACGTTCACCAAGATGGAGCGGGCGCTTGGCGCGGATACGCCGATTATCCGTGTGATGCCCAATACGCCGCTGATGCTCGGGGAAGGCGCCACCGAGCTGGTCAAAAACGCGGCGGCGACCGATGCGCAGCTGGCGCAGATTCGTGCGCTGTTCGACACCATGGGCGTGACCGTGGTATTCGACCGCGAGGATATGCTCAACGAGGTCATTCCGTATGCAGGCTCTGCTCCGGCTTATATCTATGCTTTCGCCGATGCGATGGTCAAAAGCGCGCAGGAACACGGCATCGAACCGGCGGATGCGATCAAATTGTTCTGCCAGACCATGATTGGCTCGGCAAAAATGCTGCTGGAGGGCGATAAAACGCCTGCGGAGCTGATACGCGCCGTCTGCTCGCCGGGCGGCACGACGATCGAAGCAATGCGGGTGCTCGAGGCGTGCGGTCTTGCCGATATGCTGGCGCAGGCGAACGATAAATGCATTGCGCGTGCCTATGAACTGGGTAAATAACCGGATGCCGCCATTGACTTTGCCGCAAGTGTATGATAAAGTTAAATAAATATTCCGCATCACTTTGAGAGGAAGTGGATTCTTTGAAAAATTCGACGAAAATCAAAGCGACCCTGCTGCTGACCAGCCTTGCGTGTGCGGCCGGTGCGACGGCGGCGCTTATGCTGCTTCAGAAAAAGCGCGAAGAGGAAGTTTACCACGAGGCGGAGCTCAAGGCCATGGATGAGCTGGAGGAAATGATGCGCGAGGAATCCGACTGCGCTTCCTGCGCCTGTGCAGAGGAGTGCGCGGCGGTAGACGACGCTTATCAGGATTCGTTCGACGATCAGGCATCGGAAGAGGACGAGAAGGCCCAGGAGGAAAAACCCGAGGAAAAGGCTTCTGAGGAAGCGGCAACCGAAGAATAAGCGGCAGCGGGCGGAGGATTTCCCCTTCGCCCGCTGTTTTTATCAGAACATAAGGAGGACCCCCATGATAGAATACGAAGGCCGCGTATTTCGGCCGCCTTCTGAGGCGTACAGCCTGATCGTGCAGGTTACGATTGGATGCAGTCATAATAAATGCACGTTTTGTGACATGTATAAGGAAAAACGTTTCCGTGTGCGCAAAATTGAGGATGTCAAGCGCGATTTTGACGAGGCGCGCCGCATGTATCCGAATGTCCGGCGCATTTTTCTGGCTGACGGCGACGCGCTCATGTGCCGTGCCGAGCACATGGCGGAAATTCTGCGTTACATTCGGCAGGTATTTCCAGAGTGCGAGCGCGTCACCAGCTACGGCTCGCCCGCGTCCATTCTGGTGAAAACGCAGGAGGAGCTGAACCTGCTGCACGAGCTGGGACTGGAAATGATCTATCTCGGTCTGGAATCCGGATCGGATGAGGTGCTGCGCCGTGTCAACAAGGGCGAAACGGCGGACGAAATCGTGCGCGCGGGCTTGATGGTCAAGCAGGCGGGCATGAAACTGTCGGTCACCTGCATTGCGGGCCTCGGCTCCACCGAACTTTCGGAAGAGCACGCGGTTAAGACTGCCGAAGCACTCTCGCGCATGAAGCCTGAGTATATCGGCCTGCTGACCTTGCTTTTTGAGTTGGAAACGCCCTTGATGCGCGACTGGCAGGAGGGCCGCTTCTATCTGATGAACCCGATTGAGATTGCGCATGAGACGCTTATCCTGCTCGAGCATATTGATGCGGAGGGCAGCGTGTTCCGTGCGAATCATGCCTCGAATTACGTCAACCTTGCCGGCACGCTCAACCGCGACCGTGAGGCTATGTGTCAGCGGCTGCGGCAGGCGCTTGAGGGAAAAATCCAGTTCCGCAGTGAGGCATTTCGGGCAAGATAACCAAAAATGTAATTATTTTGTTGAAAAATCCGGCAAAATATCAAAGAGATTGTGTTGTTTTCGTTACAATTTCAAAAAAACCAAGACAAGACGGAAAAAATGTGATATACTAAATCTGTTTTCGGGGTTTTGTCAAATCGACCCGGATGTTAAGATGTTGTTAAGAAACGTGCGTTCCGTCTGGAGGATTGCTGATGGATTCCGTATCTCATATTCGCGTTGCACATCTGTTGATGGATTACGTTGAGCAGACCTGTGGCGTTACTTTTGATTCGAGTGGCTTTGTGTATGGCAACTTAAAGCCTGACCTGACCGGCACTTATCTGACCAAGCGCCACAACCCGTCGATCATGATGGACGAGGTGATGGACAAGATTCGCGCGTTCACGGAAAAGTATACCATCGGTCCGGTCAATGGGCGTGAGCTTTCGGTGGATTTGGGCGAGATTTGTCATTATATGACCGATTTCTTCACCTACCCGCATAACGATGATATCTATGAGCGCAATTTGCTGGCGCATTATCTGTACGAAAAGCGCGTAGCGCTGGTGATTCGCCGTCGGATGACGGAGGACAAGTTTGAGCAGTGGGCCAGCCCGATTATCCCGCCGACAACGGTAGACGCGCTGATAGCGCGCATCGGCTCGATGCATGATGCGTACCGCGCTGCGGACCGTCATCACGGCATCAACGACGATCTGGTACATATTTGCCGCGCGACTGCAATGGTGGTTCTTTCCATCATTAGCATTGTCTACGAGCAGGTGGAAGTACCGGCAAGCGTGATTGCATAAGAGAACACAAAAAGCCACGGTATCTCGTGGCTTTTGTCATTTTTTCGACCGAAAAACAGGAGGAAATATGAAAAATGTAACGATCTATACCGACGGCGCCTGCTCGGGCAATCCGGGGCCTGGCGGATGGGGTGCGATTTTAAAATATGGAGAGAAGGAAAAGGAGCTTTCCGGTTCCGAGCCTTCCACGACCAACAACCGCATGGAGCTGCTCGGTGTGATTACTGCGCTGGAAGCGCTGAAAGAGCCGTGCACAGTCGACCTGTATTCGGACAGCAAGTATGTGGTCGACGGCATCACCAAGGGTTGGGCCAAAAGCTGGCGCGCCAAGGGATGGGTGAAAAGTGATAAAAAACCCGCTAAGAATCCGGAGCTGTGGGGACGACTGCTTGATTTATTGAACAAACACGCGGTTCGGTTCCATTGGGTGAAGGGCCATGCGGATAATCCATACAATAACCGCTGCGATGAGCTGGCGGTTGCCGCTTATCAGCAATATAAATAAGGAGTACCCTATGGAACGGATGCGCCGCGTGCGGAACGGCACGCTGATCTTCTATTATGTGTTCACACTTTGCGCGGCGGTGCTGTGCATGCTGCGGGAGGCGACGGTGTACAACGGCCTGCTGGTGCTGGCGGCGTTTTTGCTGCCCGTCGTTCCGCATGTGCTGTATCGCCTGTGCCGCCTGCGGCCGGTTTACCTGCTTGAGGTCGTGTTCGACGGGTTTGTGCTGGCGGCGGTGTCGTTTGCCAGTCTGTTCGGCGGGTACGAACTGATTCCGTACTGGGATAAGATTCTGCATTTCCTGTCCGGTTTTCTGTTTGCGGTGCTGGGGACGGCGGTGTATTTCGCCAATAAGCCGGGACATGCCCTTGACCCTGCGGATGCCTTTAATGCAGCGCTGTATACATGGATGTTCGCCATGATGAGCGCGGTGCTTTGGGAAATTTGGGAATACCTGGTGTCGTTTTCGGGCGCGGATCCGCAGCAGGTGGCCTTGACCGGTGTGGGTGATACGATGGGGGATGTCATCGTATGCACGATAGGTGGCCTGATAACGGCGGTCTCCTGTTGGAAATACCTGCGGCACATAGGGGAAAACCGCCGCAAGGGCCTGATGATGCATTTGTTTGAAGCGTATTATCGAGAAAATATTCAGAATCGACCTTAAGATAGAAAAATCCCGGATGAAAGTCAGTGCTTTCATCCGGGATTTGGTTTTGTCCTTGCGGTTGCTCCGCTATCAGATATTTACGGGAAATTAATCCTTTGGCGCGTTGTTGCTGCGCGAAACCGGAATGTCGTACGTGCGGAACAGACCGCGGATATAGCTGCTGTTCTGCATGGTGGATTCGCTCATATGGATAATCGCCTTTGCAAATTTATTCATAGTGCGGCCTTCTTTCTTATGGATTTGTCTATATCATATCACTGTTTTTTGTGGAAAACAATGGAACATATATACAAATAGCACAAATTAAAAGATATAAAATTGTGATATACCACAAAAAGACGGAGTGCAGAACAGAGAGTCAGATTTCTCCGCACATGACCGCGGCAAGTGCGTCCTCGGTGGTGCGGTCGCCAAGAGAAATGGCCCCAATAGCCTCCGCGCGGCGGCCAACCGCATAGTGATGCAGATGCACGCCGCCTGCGGTACACTGGCTGGTGATATATACGCGTGTGCCGCTTTCGATCAGTGCGCGCACCGCGCTTTCCAGCCGCGCGGGAATGCCGCCCGCGCCGAAGGTTTCCAGCATCACTTTGGGATAACCGTGCAGCGCAGCGAAAAAGGTCGGGTCAAGGTCGGGCGTGAGCTTGATAAGCAGTACATGCGGGTCGAGTGAGGTGGGAGCGGACTGCGCGGGCGGCGCGACCGGAACATCCCAGCGGACCCTGCCGTCCGTTCCGACTGTGCCGAGCGGCGGCATACCTGCCGAAAGAAAGGCGTCGATTTGCGTTGAGTGGAATTTGACCGTCCGGTTGCCCGCGAGGATTTTGCCGCACAACACTGCGACCACACCTGCGTGTCCGTCGGCTGCGACGCGGCAGGCGTCCAGCAGGTTGCGCGGTGCATCCGAGTCGGGCGCGCCCATAGGCAGCATCGAACCGGTCAGCACGACCGGTTTGACAAGGTCGGCCAGCAGGTGATACAGCAGCGCCGCGGTGTATGCTAAGGTATCTGTGCCGTGCGCGATGACAAAACCGTCGTATCGCTCGGCATTCTGCCGTACCGCATGAGCGATGCGCAGCCGGTCATCCGCAGTCATGTCGGTGGAGTCCAGCTGCATCAGGTCTCGTACGTCCATCGTACAGAATTCGCTCAGCTTGGGCACACAGTCCAGAAGCTCTGCACCGCTCAGCGCAGGTGACAGGCCGTTTTCGGTTTCGCGGCAGGCGATTGTCCCGCCGGTGGCAATCAGAAGCAATTTTTTCATCGGAGGGTCTCCTTTCGCGCCAGTCGGCGCGTAATTAGATGGAAAAAGCCTGCAAATGCAGGCTTTTTCATCAAACGCCCAGCTTAGCCGAGCGTTTGATATAAGAAAGGGGCAAAGTTTCGCGTGTCGGAACTTTGCTCCGCTTCGGACATATCCGCGGCAGCGTCGCAGTGTGTCTTGCTCGATCCAACCTGCACGGTTCGATCGAATTTATTTATAGCTTTCCTCCAAAATGCCGATAATATCCTCGCGCGAAAGCGGGCGCGGGTCGACGCGGAACAGACCGCCCATCGTGTCGGTGGCGTTGTCCGCAATTTTGCCGAAGTCCTCCGGCTGCACACCATAGCCCGACAGGCGCAGCTCACTGACGTTGCAGTGCTTTTGCAGGTCGGCAAGTGCTACGATGAAGTCCTCAGGCTTGTGCGCATCTGTGTGGCCGAGCGCACGGGCGATGGCAACCAGTTTGTCGCCCGAGGACTCGAAAAAGCGGCTCCAGTAGGCTTTGGAAATCATAATCAGACCGGCGCCGTGCGGCAGTGCCGGATGGAACGCGCTCAGCGCATGCTCGATGGCGTGCTCGCCCGTGCAGCTGGACAGCGTTTCAACAAAACCTGCCAAGGTGTTCGCCAGCGCAACATCGGCACGTGCGTCGGCGTTGCCGCCTTCGTGTACGGCAGTCGCAAGAGAACGGCCGATCAATTCAATTGCCTTGAGTGAGAACATTTCGCTGATGGGCGAGGCGGTGGTGGCGATATAGCCCTCCGCCGCGTGGAAAAATGCGTCGAAGCCCTGATAGGCGGTCAGGTGGGGCGGAACGGTCATCATAAAGTCGGGATCGACAATCGAGATGGTCGGGAAGCATTTCTCACCGCCCCCGCCGATTTTCTCTTCGCCGTTGGTGATCACCGTGAACGGGTCGGCTTCCGTGCCTGTGCCTGCGGTGGTCGGAATTGCGACGATCGGCAGGCCGGCCTTGGCGATGCGCTTGCCGCCGCCCGTGCCGCCATGGATGTAATCCCACCAGTCGCCCTCGTTTGTGGCCATGATGGCGACTGCTTTGGCCGTATCAATGGAGGAACCGCCGCCCAGGCCTACAACGAATGCAATGTTTTCTGCGCGGCACAGGGCAGCACATTCGCGCACACCCTCGATAGTCGGGTTGGGCTGCACTTTGTTGTAAACCATGGTTTCATGTCCGGCTTCCGCCAGCGCATCGGCTACCTTGGCTACATAGCCTAAACGAGTGGTGGAAGTGCCGCCGGTGATAATCAGGCCGCGGCCTTCCGGCAGACGGGCGCGCGCCAGTTTTTGAACCGAGCCGCGGCCGAAAAACAGACGGGTCGGCATGTAAAAGCTAAAGATATCCATTATACTTGTGCCTCCTTTGAAAAAAGGGAGTCAAAATGACCCCCAAAGCAGCGTTTTTTTACTATATTCCGTGTGGGGCGTAAAACACACCCAACAATACCATTATAGCAAATTTGCTGGTCCTTGAAAAGAGAGAAAACGCTGAAAGAGAGCAATTTCTTTCGTGCAAAATGACCATGAAAAAACATAAAATAACGCTTGACGTTGTGCAATGTTGATGATATTATAATGTCACAGAAAAGATAAGGGCAAACACCAGAGGGAAAGTAAAGCAGGGGCTTTACAAAAAGGCGAAACCCATTCTTATTCTGAGAGGACTGGCGTAAAGCCAAATACGACCGGAGAAAGAGGTGAGTCCAATGGTAACAGAAGAGACGTCCTATTCGTTCGCGGGACTCGCCGCGACGCTGTAACCGAAACGATCAAGGTGATAGCTATAAAAATGAGCGAGTTCCAGACAATCAAAACGAACCGCCTGAAAAGCGCGATCGACTTCTGAATGAAGTAAGGAACGGCACCTTTGAGGAAGCTATCCTCGTGATATCCATCCGTGAAACATACTGACGATGCAAGTGGATCGAGGCAGCAGGAAAGTAAGGTTCGAGCATGAAAGAACCCTGAATTTGATGCGTTGGCGAATGAAAAAGAATCCGTGACGATGCCTGCAAAACCAAAAATAGTGCGCATCCAATGGCCGATGGGCATACTGATGAGTATGATGCCGCAAAAGCGAGCCAGAGCACAAGATTGAGATGATATCAAAACTTGCTGAAAGTGGTTCGGGTAAGCAGGAACAGAATCGAACGATAGCCCGCCGAGTAAGAGACGCGTCGAAAAATTGAGATAGAGTTCCCGAATGTAAGAAAGGTTAGCGACGAAAAGTATTTATTACCAAACGAACCGCAGTCGGGCGACTCCCGTGAACGATAGGATATAAGTTCCTGTAAAAGGCAGGAAAGAGAAGCAGTCAACCGAAGATATCAAATTGTTTCGTGCAAACCGGGCTTTTGGTTTTCAGTATATGGGGGCAAAAGCATCGCCGGTCAAAATGGATAGCTTCACAAAACTGCGAGAAACGGAGCGGAGCATGGTTTCATTCCGATGCAGATGGCGGACGCCATGGCAGGGTAACGGAAGGGGAACAAAAAAGAATCCGTCCGTGCAGAAAAAATAAATACAGCGGGAAATATCCTGCTGGGAAAAGAGAATCTATGGAAATCTGGAAGTAAAAGGCCTCGTCTGGTGACGGGGCCTTTGTTATTGCGTCAGGATTCGGGTGTTTTGCCAATCATGTCATACAGTGCGTTGAGCGCATCGGACAGCGTGCCGACGGCATCGATAAGACCAATATCTACTGCTTGCCTGCCTGAAATGACCGTGCCGACATCTGCGGTCAGCTGACCGGTTTCCCGCATGAGCTGCTGCAGGCATTGTGCGGAAATGTGAGAGTGCCCGGTGATGAAATCCACAATTCTTTCCTGAATCTTGGAAAGATATTCAAAGGCCTGCGGCACGGCAATAATCGTGCCGTTCATGCGCACAGGATGAATGGTCATGGCTGCTGAAGCTGCAATAAAGCTCTTTTTGGCCGCGACTGCCAGTGGCACACCAATCGAGTGTCCGCCGCCCAGAACGAGCGAGACAGTCGGCTTGGTCATCCCTGCAATCAGCTCGGCAATGGCAAGGCCTGCTTCCACATCACCGCCCACCGTGTTAAGCAGAATGAGCATGCCGTCAATTTCCTCAGCCTGCTCGACAGCGGTGATCTGCGGAATCAGATGTTCGTATTTGGTTGTTTTGTTTTGTGCAGGCAGCTCCATATGACCTTCGATTTGGCCGACAATGGTGATGCAGTGTACCGTGCCGCGTGAAGTCTTGGCTGTGATGGAACCGGTCTCGGCAATGTTGTTTTCCTCCGGTGCCTGAATGGTTGGATTTTCCTCCGCCATAATGCTCCTCCTTTTATGCACAAGCGTTCTCGAATTCAGTTTGCCGCGTTGCGCGTCGGATTATCCCCTGATGGTTCTTTCCACAGGCTTTATTACAATCTGTAAACGGCTTCCCCGCGGAATTGGGGGTGGTTGTGGGGTCAATTACTGAAAGTTATCCACTTTGTACACAGGGTTATCCCCAAAGGGCCTGTGGAAAGACCTGTGCATAAAGTGGATTTCTTGACTGCTGTGTGGAAAATACATGCATAGAGTTTCATTATGGAAACATTGCTTGCCGTTTTGCGGGAAATTTGTTACAATACACATATATGCTTAAAATCGTAATAATGGAGTGATATATCATGAGCAACCCGATTGTTACAATCGAAATGGAGCAGGGTGGCGTGATTCGCGCAGAGCTCTATCCTGAGGTCGCCCCTAATACGGTCCGCAATTTCATTTCCCTGATTCAAAAGGGCTTTTATAACGGCACGATTTTCCACCGCGTCATTCCGGGCTTTATGATCCAGGGCGGCGACCCGGAGGGCACCGGCATGGGCGGACCGGGGTATGAGATTCGCGGCGAATTTACCGCAAACGGTTTCCAGAACGACTTGAACCACACCCGCGGCGTGCTTTCCATGGCGCGCACGATGGCGCCGGACTCTGCCGGCAGTCAGTTCTTTATCATGACGGAGGATTCCCCCCATCTGGATGGCCAATACGCTTCTTTCGGAATGGTTATCGAAGGCATGGATGTAGTGGACGGCATTGTGAATGCACCGCGCGACTGGCATGACCGTCCCCGTCAGGAACAGAAGATGAAAACCGTCACGGTGGATACCATGGGCGTGGAGTACGAGCAGCCAGAGACCCTGTAAGCAGAAAGAAGGGGAACGGTATTGTATTATACCAATAAAGAGATTTTTGTCCTGTCCTCAGTCGGTTGTATGGACACCGAACCGGATGGGCTGGAATCCATCCTCGCCGGAAATGAAGAGGGAGCGAAGGGCTGCTGCCTGTCGGTCGATATGACCGCGGACGGCATTGCAGTGCTCTCGTCGGATGGCTATTGTGTGGCGGCGGACGGCACGCAGATGAGCATTGCCGATTTCAGCTATGCGGAGCTGCATCAGGTGGCGCCGCAGCTCATTCCGGCCGGACAGGCCATCGAGCTGGCGCGCACCTGTCAGGCAAAGATTGCGATAACGGTACATAACCAGACACTGCTGCCGCAGCTGCGTATGACGCTGCGCCACGTAAATTATCTGGACGATACAATTTTTGTCGGTCTGGGATTGGTGGAGGCGGCACGTATCGCGGTGGCCAATCCGGATCTGCACATTATGGGTGAGCTGCCCGCGCTGCCGGATAACATCGACGCATTGGTGCAGGCGGCGCAGACGACCGGCTTGTTTGGCATACGCGCCGCAGCTGGGGATTTGACGCCGCGATTGATCGACGCCTGCAAGCAGGCGGGTCTGTTCACGATGAGCCTGCCGACCAATAACGAGCGCACGCTGGCTGGGCTGATTCACAGCGGGGTCAACTTTATCGAAACCGGGCGACCGGACATCACCGCCATGCTGCTGCCGGCGGGTGAGTCCGAGCCGCATCAGATCCCGATAATGCGATACTGATGTTTTACGGAAAGCGTACAGCTTTCCGTGAGGGGGCTGTGCCGTGCTGCGTAAAACGCGCGCGGACACAGCCCTTGCGCAATTCTGCGCGCCAGTATGCATATAAAATTGCTTCCTCGTATCAAAAGGCAGGAAAAGCCTGCTTTTTTATGAAAAAAGATAATCTTGAGCAGTACATACAACAGTAGTTGACTAGAATATTGCTTATGGTGTTAAAATAAGCTTAATCTTGAACTAAATTATGCAGAAGCCACCAGTGCAATTTTCAATCTACCACCAATTTACTACTTTAGATTGAGCCTTGATGCGATTGGATAAGCCATGCCCATAACTAGGGCATGGCTTTTTTATCTCATATGGAAGCAGTTGCTCAAGGCATATGCACCAATAGAGTTTGTCAATTTTTGTTTGTCTTTTGAATTGCTATTTCATTGAAAAGAATATATAATGACATTGCGGAACTTAATTAACCAAAAAGGTGATTATATTGAAAAGAAAGATATTATCAAACTCAGAAGAAATACTTATGCATATTTTTTGGGATGCTGGCACACCGCTATCCGCTCTGGATGTTTTTGAGATCTCGCAGAAAACTGAGGATGCAGCCACTTGGAGTATCAACTATATCCACAAAATGCTGACATCTTTGCTGGACAAAGAGCTGCTTGAAATCTGCGGCTTCGTCAGATCAGGAAAAAAGTACGTCCGTAAATTTCAGCCTTGCCTTACCAAGGAGGAATACATTGCCGACGTGCTCGATCAGCAGGGCATCAATACCTCATCCCTTGCCAAGATTGCAGTGGCGCTTGTAAAAAAGCAGGAGGCAAAAGGAGGGGATGAAAAACACGACCAGCTCATTGCTGAGTTGGAGCAAATGATAGACGATTTTGAGCAATCGGGAGATAAGACTAACTGACTATGCAAATTACACTTTTCTCATTCTTTTCTTCGGTTTTGTGGAGCAGTGTTTTGATCATTGGGATATATGCCCTCCGAAAAGTGCGCCGCTTCAGAACCAACTTTGGTCTCAGCGCGCTAGTGCTGCTGTATCTGTTCAATATCATGCGCATCATCTTTCCTTTGGAGTTGCCCGATGTGATCGAATTGGGCATTGATAAAGTGTATCCTGAGGTTTACCGTTTCCTGACAACCAATCATTTGTATGGAGAGCACTTGAACTTCTCCTACGTTGACGAGCTTGTTTGTATCTGGGTAGCGGGGATGATTATACTTACGATACGCTACATTGCCTGTTATCATAAGACGATACACAGCATCACAAAATACGCTTCCCCATGCGGCCAGCATGAATACACATCACTGGATGCAGTAAAAAGAGGCATCGGTAAGTCGGTGGAGGTATCGCTTTGTACGGTTCCCAATATCAGCGTACCTTTCGGAATAGGGGTTTTCCGAAAGACGATATTACTGCCGCAAAACAACTTTACGGATAGAGAGTTATATTATATCCTGCTGCATGAGTATACACATTTCCTGAACCACGACATTCCTGTTAAAATGATGGTTTCCGTGTTCTGCTGCATATTCTGGTGGAACCCTATAGCCTATCTGCTGAAAACTGATCTGGAGCAGACATTGGAAATGAAATGCGATGCTTCGGTAGTGCGGTATCTGGACAGGCAGGGCAAAGCGGCTTATCTGCGAACGATTGTAGGGGTCATAAAACATAGTTCTGCGAAGCGGCCTGCGCTATACACGTCTACGGCCTTGTTTCAAACTGACCGGATGTCGGACATTAAGGAGCGGTTCGATGTGGTTATGAACTATGAAGCCGGACATGATAGGACACTTTCACAAATAGCTCTGTTTCTAATCGGTGCGTGCGTATTTGTGCTATCTTATGCAATGAAAACCAACAGAGGTGTTTCCAATGACACAGTTTTCTCTTTCAGAAATGGTTTGTGATACTGTTCAGCGGTCAGGCTGCGTGGAGACGTGCAGCGTGGAAGCCGTAGGCGCAGGCCTCGCACCGCTGGGACGGGCGCGGCAAACTCGCGGCCGTCCCCAAGCCTTAAGCCCCTGCCTCTAACAGGGTGGAATAGTCAAGCTCGTATAATAAGGCATAACCTCTGATGGCGTCTGGGGTTGGAGCATTTTGCAAGGGCTGTAACATTTAGGGGCAGATATCAAGTTGCTCATCCAAAAAAACCAATTGCTGACGGGAGGGATTGCATGGGACAAATATGGATGGAAGATTTCAAAACACAGCAGGCGGCTCTGGGGGTGGCACAGGGACAGCTTGCAGATATGGCGAGGTTTTCTCGCGGCTACCTCAACCGAGTGCTGAACGGAAAACAGGAATTGCACGAACCGTAAAGGGCGCGGCTCACTGCTGCACTGGAGAAAATGCAGCCGGACACTATTACAGTGAAAATCGACTACGTACGCATCCGCTTCCCTACGCTGGATGTGCGGGAGATGGTCGAAAACGTCCTGTGGCTCAGGATGCGGCACACTGTTTGTTGGAACTTAAAGGCAAAGGCTGGTCCGATTCAGCGCTTACCTGAACGGGCAAGGCCGCAGCTGGGGCCTATTCTTTCGGCACTGCCTTGACGCTAAGGGGCGCCTTAAAGCGGTTGGATATCGCCATAGATGACAGGGAGGGTTTTCTGGACATCCCAAAGCTATCAGAAAAATGTGACCGCGGCGAATGCGTTACACGGTTCCGTCGCTGTGAGGTGCATCAATTGGATAAGAACACCTATCTTGAGAAACAACATCTGGAACAAGAGCGGTGAGAAGCATGCCTTAAATTGATGCAGGACACAGTCTTTGGGGACGATCCACTGCTCTTGGAGCTCGTCGAGCCACCTTTGCAGGAGAAGATAGAACCCGCCGCACGAAAAGGCCTAGCAGGGCACACGCTTTATATCGGCTTTATGCGGTCCGAAGCGTATTTTTGCATCTACGAAAAAGACTACGGGTAGTTTGTCCGACAGGGTATCCAGCCCAGCGGGGCAGAAGCCAAGAACCGCTTTGAGATACGGCTGAAAAACGAAAGGGCATATCTCGTGGCAAAGGATTTTATTGCTGGCGGCGACTTGATGCAGACGGCATTTTCTATTATCAACCATTATGTGCGCTTTGTGGACAAAGATGGAACCAAGCCACGTACACGCTGGCCGATGGACCGGGACTGGTCGCACTTTATCGGGAAGCATCGGGGCAGGCTGAAGCTGGCAAAGGGGACGCAACCGTTTGACTGGTTGCGTATACTGGACTGGCTATCCAAGCAGGCTGCACCAACCGTCAAGATGCTGATGGAACTCGACCGGATACAAGGGACAAACATTGTTGAAGAAATAATCGGCAGTGCCGTATTGACGAAACGGCATGAACAAATCAGGCAGGAAATGCTTGGGCAAATGGAAACGCAGCAGCGATCCGCCCCCAAACCATGAATCTTGGAAAGAAGGAATATCGGAATGGTGGAACAGGCCAAAGGGGGCGGTATAGCTGCGGACGTTTGAAAAATGTCTGCACCTATACCGCTGTTTTTATTTTGGAAATGGGAAAACAACATTGTAGGAGGTATTGCATGGCAGAAATCTTTATCCCGATCTATGAACAGTACACACTGACAATCAAAGAAGCAGCCTGCTATTTCCGCATTGGGGAAAACAAGCTGCGGCGGCTGGCTGAGGAAAACCCGGATGCGCCGTGGTTGATTATGAACGGTAACTGCATCCAAATTAAGCGCAAGATGTTTGAACAGATGATAGACAAATTGGATGTCATCTGACAGGGATGGCCTTGATACGCTATTGGATATGCTACATCAAATACAAGAAGAAGGGCTGCGTTTTTACTATCCCTGTGGTATAATCAATGTATCATATCAAGGCTCTTTCCCTAACAGACGGAAAGGAGCGGATACCATGTCGGAAAAACGGCGCGACTCGAAAGGCCGCATTTTGAGGACTGAGGAGAGCCAGAGAAAAGACGGAAGATACCTTTACAAATATGTGGACGCAAACGGGAAACCCCAATCCGTGTATTCATGGAAGCTGGTTGCAACGGACAAAGTGCCTGCCGGCAAACGGGATTGCATTGCCTTGCGCGACAAAGAGCAGGGGATACACAAAGACCTTGCAGACGGTATCAGTACAGATGAAATCATAATCCTGTTAAAAACCGGGCTGCGTATTTCCGAGTTCTGCGGGCTGACGGTAAATGATATTGACTTTAGGAATGGTGTTGTGAACATCGACCACCAGCTCCTTTGGGAAAAAGGGGAGGGCGGTGGATATTATATTGACACACCGAAAAGCAAAGGCAGTATCCGCAAAGTCCCCATGAGCGCAGAAGCCTGTAAAGCCTTTGAACGTGTGATCGCAAGGCGCGGTGAACCGGAACCGTTCATGGAGGATGGGTACAGCGGGTTTCTGTTTGTCAATGAATTCGGCGAACCATATCCTGCACACCACTATCAGGAAGTGTTGCACCGTATTGTGCAGAAATACAACAAGGGGCATGATGACAAGCTACCCAATATCACGCTCAACCTGTATGCCCATGCGTCGATTGACAACGTAAAGGCTGAAGTGGTAAATTTGATAGCCTGACAACTGCTGATGTACTACGTACCACGACTTATACTACTTTTCGCGGCGAAGTTATAAAATGCAGGGCGAAGAAATGTAAAGTATCTTCTGTGAAAAGTTTTATAAACCATGGATAGCATTGCACTTTGTGGGCATTTAACAGCTCATATAAGTTCGTGAAACAAAGTGATTTGTTTGATGAGAAAGCTTGTACGCACAGGCTTTTTCTATTTTATGTGTACTTTGCGGCGCAATGCAAGGGGGAGTGAGAAATGAAATATGTCACACGGCTGCTGCGTGTGTTAGTGGTGTGCTGTCTGGCCAATTACCTGCTGGTGTGCACCGCGGTGCTGCCGCTGTCCGGCCTGTCGGCTGTCATTGTGCTGCTCGCGCTGCTGGTGGGCTATCTGGTAATTCATATCCGGCCATGCAACGCGCCGGGTGCGACGCGCCGCCTGCGCACGCTGCTCGGCGGCTATGAGCTGCTTGTGGTGGCGCTTTGGTCTATCGTTGTGACCGGCGTGCTGTGGCTGGCGCTGTATAAAACCGGGCGGCTGGCCGGCCGCATGCCGGGCCTGCCCGCATGGGTGCCCGTCGTAATCGACCTGCTGATCTGGCTGATCGTAATGGGGCTACTGATGCTGAACGGCTTTCTGCGCGTGCTGATTACCTGCAACCGGCTGCGCATCGTCTGGCGTGTGCTGCTGCTGGTGTGCTGGTGGGTGCCGGTGTTCAACCTGTACCTGTTCTACCATGTGCTGCACGCGGCGCGCAGCGAGTACTATTTCGGTTTGGGGCGTCTTGAGCGCGAAGCCGTCCACGCGGAAAATGAGGACTGCCGCACGAAATACCCGATCATGCTGGTGCACGGCATCTTTTTCCGAGATTGGCAGCTAGTTAACTACTGGGGACGCATCCCGCAGGCACTGCAAAAATGCGGCGCAACGCTCTACTATGGTGGGCAGCAGTCTGCCGCATCCGTGGCCGTGTCGGCGGCTGAGCTGAAAGCGCACGTCGAAGCTGTGCTGGCCGAGACCGGCGCGGAAAAGCTCAACCTGATCGCGCACTCCAAGGGCGGACTGGACAGCCGCTATGCGATCTCGCGTCTGGGTCTTGCACCCTATATCGCTTCGCTGACTACGATCAACACCCCGCATCGGGGCTGTGTGTTTGCTCAGCATCTGCTGGAGACGCTGCCAAAGAGCGTACTCAGCTGGATGGAGCGTCGGTATAACGCGGTGTTCCATGTGCTTGGCGATGAAGAGCCGGATTTTATGGGCGGTGTGCGCGACCTTGCGGCTGACGCCTGTGCCGCGTTCAACGAGCAAACGCCCGACGCGGACGGCGTCTATTATCAGAGCGTGATGAGCACCATGCGCAGCCCGAAAAGTGCGGGCTTTCCGCTCAACCTGACCTGGCGGCTGGTCAACCGCTATGACCGGCAGGAAAACGACGGTCTGGTCGCGCGCAGCTCAGCTGAATGGGGGCATTTTCTCGGCAACCTGACCGTGCCGGGCCGCCGAGGTATCTCGCACGGTGACGTGATTGACCTGATGCGCGAGGATATTGCGGGCTTTGACGTGCGCGAGTTTTACATCGAACTGGTGCGCGGGCTGAAAGAGCGCGGGTTGTGACGTTGCTTTCCGGCAGCGCGGATGAGAACCAGACAATCTCCGAAAAAGAGCCGCTTGAATGCGGCTCTTTTCTCTTTTGTGCGCGCTTTGGCTTGAATCGGGTGCACTATGGCGCTTTTGGGGTTTTCTGCAATGCAAAAACGTGCTATAATATTTCTGATTACCAATCAAGCGAAAGGAGCCGCCTGACGTGGCTGATATTTCCGTACAAAACCTGACCAAATACTACGGCGACAAGCTGATTTTACAGAATATTTCCTTTGACATCCAGCCGGGGGAAAAGGTGGCCATCCTCGGCGCGAACGGCGCAGGCAAAACGACGCTGCTCAATGTCCTGACCGGCCGTCTGTCCTATGACGGCGGACATGTGTCTTTCGGACAGGGGAAAACCGCGGGTGTAATCGACCAGATGCCGGATTTCCCGCCGGAATCCACGGTCGAGGATGTGCTGCGCCTTGCATTCCGTGAGTCGGACGAGGTCGCTGCTGCGATGGACGAACTGACCGATGAGATGACCCGCCGTCCGGATGATGCATCCTTGCTCAAACGGTATGCCCAGCTGGAAACCCGTCTGGAAATTCTGGGTGGCTATAACCGCGACTACGAAATTGACCGTGTATGCAACGGTCTGGATATTCCCGAGGCAATGCGTGCGCAGCAGTTTGCGCTGCTGTCCGGCGGGGAAAAGACGCGCATTAACCTTGCGCGTATCATTTTAGAGCAAACCGATATCCTGCTGCTTGACGAGCCGACCAACCATTTGGATATGCAGGCGGTGGACTGGCTTGGGGAATACCTCGAGAATTATCGCGGTACTGTTATGATTATTTCCCACGACCGCTGGTTTATTGATCAGTGCTGTGACCGCGTTATCGAAATTCACGACTGCACCTGCGATTTTTATAACGGCAACTACTCGTATTACGCGGTCGAGCGGGAGCGCCGCCGGGAAGAGCAGCTCAAGCACCATGAGCATGAGCTGGCCGAGAAAAAGCGCCTCGAGGCAACCGCCCGTGCCATGCACGAGCACGGCACCGAGCATCTTGCCAAGCGTGCGGCGTCCATCGAGAAGCGCATTGCGCGCATGAAAGTAACCGACCGCCCCAAGACCGAAAAGAAAATGACCGTCACCTTTGGCGACCCGAACTACGAGACGGAAGAAGTCCTCAAGGTCAAAGATATTACAAAGAGTTATGATGGACGGGAAATATTACACGATATCAGCTTCAACATCCGCAACCGCGAAAAGGTCGCACTGCTCGGTGCGAACGGCGCGGGCAAAACCACGCTGCTCAAAATTCTGCTGGGCGAGGAAACACCGGATAACGGTGTGATTCGCAAGGGCGTGGGGTTACGCCCTGCCTATCTGCCGCAGCAGGTGCACTTTGCCAATCCGCATCGCAACCTGATTGACACGCTAATTTATGATAAGAATGTGTCGATGCAGGTGGCGCGCAACCGGCTGGGATCGTTCCAGTTTACGGGTGAGCAGCAGATGAAAACCGTGGAAATGCTGTCAGGCGGCGAAAAAAGCCGTCTGCGGCTGTGCGAGCTGATGTATGATCCGCTCAATTTCCTCATCCTGGACGAGCCGACCAACCATTTGGATTTGGCCAGCCGCGAATGGATTGAGGAAGCGGTGGAGGCATTCGATGGCACGCTGCTGTTCGTTTCGCATGACCGCTACTTTGTCGAGCGGTTTGCCACGCGCGTGCTGTATCTGGAGGAAGGGCAGCTCATCGACTTTATCGGCTCATACTCCGATTTTCTGAAATACCGTGAAAAAGGGGAAAAGCCGGATAATCCCGCGCCTGTCCCGGCACCAAAGCGCAAAAAGCCCGATGTCCCGACGCTGGACGACGTTCCCCGCCCGCCGGAAAAGCCAAAGCGCACGGGCGGCACGAAAAATCTGCAGAAACAGCTCAACACTCTGGAGCGGGAGATTTCCCAGCTCGAACAGCAGTCGGCCGAACTGGAACAGCAGATGATTGAGGCCTCGTCCGACTCGGCGCGGCTGTTAGAACTCATGACCGAAAAGGAAGCATGCGATGAGTCGCTTGCCGCCAAGATGGACGAATGGGAGGCCGTCGCAGCCGAATTGGAGGAGTTACAGCAATGATCGAACGCAAAATCTGGCTGACGCTCGCGGCGGTGTTCGCCGTGGGCGGTGTGATACAGCTGCCGTGGGCGCCGTCTCGCTTTGGCGCAGCGTTCTTCCTCGCACTCGCTGTCGGCTGCGCGGGAATGTGGCTGGTGCTGCGCGGGCAGGAGGCGTTCCGTGCCTGCCGCGTACTGGCGGTACTTGGGCGCGTGCTGTTCGTTTTGTTTGTCCTGTCGTTTGCGGCCATTCAGATTTTCGTGATTCAGGCAGGTATGCGGACGGAGCAAGTCGATACGCAGGCGGATTATTATATTGTGCTCGGTGCGTTGGTCAATCCGGACGGACAGCCGTCCGCCGCGCTTGCCGCGCGATGTGACACCGCGGCAGAGCTGCTGGCCGCCAATCCGGACAGTAAAGCGGTGCTGTGCGGCGGGCAGGGCGGCAACGAGCCGTGCACCGAGGCGGATTCCATGTTTACGTATCTGACCGAGCACAAGGGGATTGACCCTACGCGTCTGCTGCGCGAGGATGCGTCTACCAATACGATAGAAAATCTGGAAAATGCACGCGCGCTGATTGAAACAGCCGATGCACGTGACCATGCGGATTATGTTGCTGCGGTTATCACCAGCGATTATCATTTGGCGCGCGCCAAAATACTGATGCGCCGTGCGGGCTATGAGGAGGGGCTGGGCGTACCCGCGCCCACGCCTTATCCCGGTCAGTGGGTTGCGGTGCGCTGCCGGGAATACTGCTCAATCCTTGGGCTGATGCTGACCGGCCGTTGGACGGCCTGAGGGGAAGGAGAAACGCATGTTTGAAAAAGTAAAGGGATTGTGCCAGCGCATGGATGAACTGGAAGCCCGTCTGTCCGAGCCGGGGCTGTACGACGACCCCGACCGTGCGGCAAAGCTGCTCAAGGAGCGCAATGAACTGGAACCGATTGTCATGACCTACCGCTCCTATGAGCAGGCACAGCAGACGATTGTAGATGCGACCGAAATGCTGTCCGATCCGGATATGAAGGAGCTAGCGCAGGAGGAGCTGCACGCGGCCAAGGCGGAGGAAAAGCGGCTGGAGGATGAACTGAAGATTCTGCTGCTGCCCAAAGACCCGAATGATGACAAAAATATTTTCGTGGAAATACGCGGCGGCGCGGGTGGGGAGGAAAGCGCGCTGTTTGCAGCTGATTTGTACCGCATGTACACGATGTATGCGGATAAGCGCGGCTGGCAGACCGAGGTGATGAGTGCGTCCGAGACCGAACTGGGCGGCTATAAGGAAATTGTGTTCCGCGTGGCGGGCGATAAGGTGTATTCGCGGCTCAAGTTTGAAAGTGGCGTCCATCGTGTGCAGCGCGTACCCGAAACCGAGAGTCAGGGCCGCGTTCACACCTCGACCACAACGGTTGCAGTGCTGCCCGAAGCGGAAGAGGTCGACTTTTACCTCGACCCGAACGACCTGCGTATTGACACCTTTCGTTCATCAGGCGCGGGCGGTCAGCATATCAATAAAACATCCTCAGCCATTCGCGTCACCCACATTCCGACCGGCACGGTCGTCGAATGTCAGGATGAGCGCAGCCAGCACAAGAACAAGGACAAAGCACTGCGCGTGCTGCGCAGCCGTCTGTATGAGGCCGAGGTGGAAAAACAGCAGGCCGCTATTGCCGCCGACCGCAAAAGTCAGGTCGGCACGGGCGACCGCTCGGAGCGTATCCGCACCTACAATTTTCCGGAAAACCGCGTATCCGATCACCGCATTAAGCTGACGCTCTATAAGCTCGACCAGTTCTTAAACGGCGATATGGATGAGATTCTGGATGCGCTCATTGCAGCGGACACCGCCGAAAAGCTGAAGGCACAGAGCGAAGCCTGACCCCCTCGAAAGGAGAACCTGTACTATGAATGAACTTTCTGCACTCATGCAGTCCGCGCCGTGGCTTTGGATTGGCATTGCGCTGGTTGTTATCAATCTGGTGTTGTTTGTGCTTAAGGTTACCAAAAAACTTATCCTGCTTGCCATCGGCGCTGTGTTGGTGGCAGTCGGCATTTATACCGGCGTGATTGAGACCCCGGATGTATTGCTGGCGCTGCCAATGCTGTATTTAGGATTATAAAACCCACATGGAAGTGAAATAAACATGAAAACAATTATGCTCTCCCCACAAAAAGACAAAAATGCGATAAAAACGGCAGCTGACTTGATTTTGCAGGGCGAAGTGGTGGGCATGCCCACAGAAACGGTCTATGGACTTGCTGCCAATGCCTTAAATGGGGAAGCGGTGGCAAAAATCTTTCGCGCAAAGGGCCGTCCGCAGGATAACCCGCTCATCGTGCATATCGCAGACTTCGAGCAGATTTACGACCTGTGTCCGACGGTGCCGTCACAGGCGAAGCTGCTGGCCGAGGCGTTCTGGCCCGGCCCGCTGACCATGATTGTGCCAAAGGGAGACTGTATTCCGAATGAGGTTTCGTGCGGGTTGGAAACGGTTGGCATCCGCCTGCCGTCGCATCCGCTGGCGCGCGCGCTCATCCGCGCGGCAGGCGTGCCGCTTGCTGCCCCGTCGGCTAATACGTCCGGCCGGCCGTCCACCACGACGGCTGAGCACGTGCTGTGCGACATGGACGGCCGCATCGCCGCGATTTTGGACGGCGGACCGTGCGGCGTGGGCGTGGAGTCCACGGTCGTGACGCTCGCGCTCGATAAACCGCGTTTGCTGCGGCCGGGCGGCGTGACGCTTGAGCAGCTTGAAACCGTGCTGGGGGAGGTCGAGGTCGACCGCGCGCTGTACGAGAAAATCGGGGACGATGTTAAGGTGTCCGCGCCGGGCATGAAATACCGGCACTATGCGCCCAAAGCACCTGTGACGGTGGTACGCGG
>DYCA01000013.1:0-557 GCA_019418305.1 Clostridiales bacterium | reverse complement strand
ATACATTGCAGAACAGATATCCGGACCCACCGGCGTTCTTTGCTTTGATGAATACGGAGATAATTTCCCCACTTGCGTAGTCGAGCGCTTCGGTTCGCAGAACGACCTCGCTGCGCAGGCGCGCGAGGTGTTTGATCGGCTCCGCGCGTTTGACGATACGGACGTGCAGCAGATCTGGGCGCAGTGCCCGTCCGACGAGGGCTTGGGCCTTGCGGTTGCCAATCGTATCAAAAAGGCCGCGGGCTTTCATGTGATTGAACTGGACTGACTGCATAACCCGCAAAGGAAGGTGGAAAAATGAGTACAAAACATGCGGTCTGGATCGCTTTTTTCTTGAATTTGAGTTATGCCATTGTTGAGTTTATTGCAGGAGGGATTTTTGGATCCAGTGCGGTCCTTGCGGATTCGGTCCATGACTTGGGGGATGCGATCGCTATTGGGATCTCCGCCTTTTTGGAGAGTATTTCCAATCGTGAAGAAGACAGCCACTATACCTTGGGCTACAAGCGCTTTAGCCTTTTAGGGGCCATGGTAACGGCTGTGATTCTCATGACAGG
>DYCA01000012.1:3315-54430 GCA_019418305.1 Clostridiales bacterium | reverse complement strand
TGGCCCGACTGGGCCGAGCGGAGCAACCGGCCCGACTGGTCCGAGCGGAGCGACCGGTCCGACTGGCCCGAGTGGAGCAACCGGCCCGACCGGAGCGACAGGCCCCACCGGCCCGACCGGAGCCACAGGCCCGGCTGGCACCGGTACGGATGTACAGTTATTGTCTGCCTACTCCACACCGCCGCAATCCGGTACCGGACAAACGCCGCTGCTGTTTGACCGGAATGCGCTGTCCTATGGCACAGCCGTCAGTCATGCAGCCAACAGCCCAAGCTTTACCATCAGTCAGCCAGGTGTTTATAACCTTGCATTTAATGGTGGTTTTGCACCTGCGAAAAGCGTTAGCTTCCCACTCAATCTTAGTACAGTTGCCCAGCTCAACGGTATGAGTTTGCCGGGGGCTGCGGCACAACACAATTTTACCAACACAAACGATGTTGTGAATCTGGCGTTTACTGTGCCGTTTACGGTTTCTTCTGTCCCGGCAACGCTGCAAGTGGTTAGTACGGCAAATGGTTTCTTTTACAGCAATATTTCCGCAACCGTGACCAGAAACGGCAGCATACCGAGCTGAAAGCATGTCGCTTGATGTATTTGTCTGCCCGCTACAAGACCCAGCTGCTTAATCGGCTGGGTCTTGTGCTGCTTTTTTGAATGAAAATGCTGAAAAAGCACGGTTTTATTCTGAAATAGGAATAAATAGGTTCGACTTCCCGTGCGAGGTATGCTATACTATACGTATTCCATAAGCACCGGCCGGATGAAGAGGCGCAGCAGACAAGGAGAAGAGACACGGCATGACAATTTTAACCTGCGAATGTGGAAATGAAATTTATATTATGGATGAAACTCAAGCGACTGCATGGCAATGTGATGCATGTGGACAATGGTATGATTTTTTTGGTGTGAAAGTAGCGCCGCCCGGGCAAAATGAACCCAAGCCCTCGCCGCATTTGATTAACTGGAGCGCGGGGGAAGATTTGTAAAAGGTGAAGGAAATGATAAATAAACAAAAAATTGCGCTGCTGACGGATTCTTGTGCGGATATTCCGCAGACATTGGTACGTCGGTATGATATCTATGTTGTTCCGCTCAAACTGATTTTCTCGGATGGTGAATATGCGGATGGTGTGGATATTACTCCGACCGAGGTCTATCGCAGACTGCCGCAGGAAATTCCCAAAACGACGCTGCCGGGCGGGGATATGGTAGAACAGGCATATGCACGTATCAAGCAGGCGGGATATACCAAGGTGTTGGCGATTAACCTGTCCGGTGGTCTGAGCGGTACCGGTAATTTGGTGCGTTTGATCGGAGAACAGACTGTCGGGCTTGAGGTTGCGGCATTTGATACGCTGAGCGGTTCTCTGGGTATTGGAATGACGGTACTACAAGCGGCGCGCTGGATCGAAGAGGGATGGTCTTGGAGCGAACTGCTACGTGCCATACCTGCGTTGATGCGGGATACGCATGTGTTTTTCTGTGTGGATACGTTGGAATATTTGCGAAAGGGCGGACGCATCGGAAAAATTGCGGCTGTAGCGGGAACGCTTTTGCAAATCAAACCCATTATTTCCTTTGCGCCGGATGGGGAGTTGACCAGCGTTGCCAAAATTCGCGGACGTAAGGCTGCGATGCAGAAGATGGTGCAGTTGGCAACAGCGCTGGTGCCGCGCGGCGTACCGTTCAATTTAGCAGTGGCGCACGGGGATGCACCGGCAGAACTCAAGGAGATACGAGAGATGGCGCAGAAAAGCCTGCCCGATTACCTGCATTTGATGGAGGGGGAAATCGATTGCACGTTGGGGGCGTATGTAGGGCCGCATCTGCTGGGCGTTGGTGTGCAGATGCTGACCGATGCACTTTCTGCCGCAGGCAGAGAAAATTAACGGTACTGTAACTTTTGTATTCCGGTTTTAATGCTATAATAAACCAATAGAGAACATATATAATCAATATTAGGTAGGAAGGAATGAACGGAAAATGACATATCAATCGGCGTACCGGACGACTTACCGGCGCCACAGACACCGTCGCCGTAACAGCCACTATGGTGTGCTGATCGCACTGATTCTGGTGGTAATTGTTGCGGTTCCGGTTGCGTTTCACATTGTGAAAGGAGTATCCAGTGCGATTTTTGGTGGGGATCGGAATCAGCTGGTATACCAAGTCGACAATGCGCGTGCATTTACAGATGGCAAAATAGTCGATCTGGGCAATGCAGCGCCATATCGGGACAGCAATGGAAACGTTTTTGTGTCGGTAAAATCGTTGTGTGAGAATCTGGGACTCGAGTTGTCCTGGGAGGAAAGCAACAAAACCTCTGTTCTTACAGATCAAAAGGATACGCTGCGCGTACAGGTGAACAGTAAAACCGCGCAGTTGAATGAAGAAACAAAAACCATGTCGACTGCGCCCGTGATGAAAGACGGGACAGTCTATGTGCCGGTGCGCGATATCTGCCAGTTGTTCTCCTGGCAGGTAGGCGAGTTGGGCGCGGATATGGGCGATTTGGTTGTGGTTTCGCAATCGAAAAAGACGTTGGATGATGAAAAACTGGGAAAGATTGCGGATGAAGCGCTGTCCGAGCTTGGACCGTCCGAGGCACAGCTGGCATCTGACAGTGTGCTCATGCGCACGGATTCGGATAAGCTGCAGTATCAAGGCGAGGTCCGGCAGATGAAGGAAGAGGGCCAGTCCCGCAGTGCAGCCGTGGTAGAGCGGGATGGATTGCAATATGTGCCGCTCAGCGCAGCGATCACCACACTGGGCGGAACGGTCTCCTCGGATGGGGATAGTGAATGGACGGTAGAGTATAACGGCATTCAATCGACGGTGCACGAGAACGGTAAAACCAAGGTAAACGGGGATCGTGTGCGCGGCGATGATATCAGTGCCTTTACGGATGGAGACAGCGGACGGTTTTACGTATCCGCGCCGTTGTTTGCCGCAGTGATTGGCAAAGAGTATACAGCATTGGATGATGGTTCGTTTGCTTTTGCCGTTACCTCGCTGGATGGCTTTGACAGCCAGAAGGCTTATCTGTCCGGTCAGACGAGCGGACTGACACAAGCGGTCAATGTGAACGTGCCGGATGCAGACGTGTATATTGCGTTGACGTTCGACGATGGACCGACCGGTGCAATCAATGGCTATCCGAATGGACTGACGGCATATTTGCTGGATGGACTGAAGGAACGCGGCGCACATGCGACATTCTTTATGGTTGGTGACCGTGTCAATATGTTCAGCAGCACACTGCCGCGGCTGGTGGCCGAAGGACATGAGCTGGGCAACCACACGATGACGCATCCGATGCAGCATCTGACTGGGCTGAATAAGGATGGCATTCAGAAGGAGATCTCATCCGCAACGGATACTATCAAAGAGAAGGCGGGACAGCCTCCCACGGTATTGCGTCCCGTTGGCGGCGGCGTCAACAGCGATGTTAAGGCGGTTGCCAAGGAACTGGGTCTGCCGATTATCAACTGGAATGTAGATACGCAGGATTGGAAAAACCGCAATAAGCAGAGCGTACACGATGCTATTGTGAATGCGGCGGATGGATCGGTGGTTCTGATGCACGACCTGTATCCGACCTCGGTGGAGGGTGCGTTGTCGGCCATTGACGACCTGCAAAAACGCACGGATAAAACCTATGCGTTTGTTACGGTTTCCGAGCTTGCGGCGGTCAAGGGTATTACGTTGGAGCCGGGTGTTGTGTATAACGGTTTGACCGACAAGGTTGCGCAGCAGATTGCGGACGGCACATATGCGCCGACGGAATTTACCTGATTGCAAAGTAGTTAAATCAAAATCAATTTCAGCTGCCAGTACGGCGTCACACCGTGCTGGTAGCTTTATTTGCAAAAAAACAGGCAGATGCTTTGACATCTGCCTGTTTTTTTGGTGTTGATTGGAGTGATACGTTATCTGCGGCGTCTGCGCTGATAATTGGTGTTTTCATACCGTGAGCGCAGGTTCTTGCGCTGTTTGCGGCGGCGTATACCACCAAAAGTCAGGTTGAACAGAATATATAATACGACAAATACGGCCAGCACAATCAAGATGACCTTAAATACGGTGCTTTGGAAGAAGTTGCTCAGTTTGTCGGCGTAATAGAGTACGGGGCTCCTTTCCACATCGCTGAGCGCCACCAGCTCGACTGTGCCGTAGTCCATACCGTTGTAGGAATAGGTGACGCTGCCAATCACATCGCCTGCTTTGATGGGAGCATCTACGCTTTCCGGTGCGGTGATGACGGGGTCTTGCGTGAGCGCCTCGATATCCAAATTCTTGGGTACAAGAGCAACCAGATCGTTTTTTGCCGTCAGCACCAGCTTGTCCGTATCGGTGGATAGATCCACTTTAATCTGTTTGATGGTATCGCCTTGTTTGACAAGCGTTTTGGAGATGAAGTTTTCAAAGCCCCATTTGCACAAGGCGGAAGTATCGGTGAAGCTGGCCGCAATTTCGGGATATTCGGCCGAATGGTCATCGCAGCCCATGACAACGGAATACAGCTTGGCGTCGCCATACTCTGCATAGCCGACGAAACAGTTACCTGCCTGCGAGGTATGGCCGGTTTTGATGCCCTGACAATACGGATAAGCGTAGGGGGCATACGAACTGAAAATCAGCATGTTGGTCGTGTAGATGATGCGTTCTTCGTGCATGTTGGTCTTGGACATTTTATACTGCACGGTGTTCACAATGTTGGCAAAGGTTTCATCTTTCATGGCCTCATAGCCAATCTTGTACAGGTCGCGTGCGGTGGAGTAGTGGTCATCCTCGTGCAGGCCGCAGGGATTGGAAAAGTGGGTGCCTGTGCAGCCAAGTTCAGCAGCGCGTTCGTTCATCATATTGACGAAATTTTCATAGGTCCCGCCGACATGTCGGGCAAGCATGTAAGCCGCCTCATTAGCCGAGGGCAGCATAAGCGCATATAGAAGATCCTTGACTGTAACTTGCTCGCCTTGTTTGATGCCTGCGTTTGAGCTGTCTGCGGTGACATTTTCAAAGTCAGAGGCTTCGGCGGTGACTGTTTCATTGAGGTCGGTCACGTTTTCAAGTGTGAGCAGTGCCGTCATGATTTTTGTGGTAGAGGCCGGGTAACGACGCTCGTCCGCATTTTTTTCGTACAGTACCATGCCGGAGTCCGGGCTGATGAGCAGTGCTGCTTCAGCGTTAAGCGTGGGCGCGCCGGGTGCAGCAGCAATGATGTTTGCGTTATCCGCTTGGCTGGTGCTATCCGTGTTTTCTGTGTCCGTGCTTTCGGTATCACTGCCAGTATCTGTGGTATCGGAAACCGTGTCCTCATCCTCAGGCGCAGCAAAGGCCTGCGGCAGAGGAGCGGCAGCGAACAATAAGATAAAGCACAGGACAAATGCTGTGAGTCGGTTTCGCAGTATATTATTTTTCATTGGTATCCCCCAGTGAGAAGTCAGCGTCGGTGAAATGGCCGCGCAGAGCCGCAGGCTTGGGCGGCACACGGCGCAGGGGGTCGTATCGGAACGCACGGCAGTGATCCGTGCCGTCTACCACGCCGCGACGACGGCAGGCAATACGCTGACCATCAGCCAGCGGTGTGCCATGAGAGCAATAAGTACAGCGTGGTTCAATATTTTTGCGCAGCAGCTTTTTCAGCTTCATGCGTCAGATCACTCCAATCCAATGTTCTGTGACCCATTATATCTTATTTTTCGCTTTTTTTCCAGACCAAATTGTAAACAACATTAAAAGCAATATCAGGAAGAAAACTGGGTAGTGACGCTGCTGCAGTGCATTATCCACCGGCGCGAACGCCGGGAGTGCGGTAGGAGAAATGCGTGTCAGCAGTGCAGTCAGAGCGGCTGCCATGGCGCCGTGCAGCAGTTTACTGGCCGCAAAGTTGTCCATGGGCAGGCCGGCAGGTTCAGCCACTGCACGCGCCTGAAACTGTACGGCCAGTCCGCCGAAGCCCAGCAGGAAGGAGACGAGTGTCAGCTTCACGCCGTCAGGAAACGGCAATGCGCGGAGTGCATCCAGACCGGAGGTCAGCTCCAGCATGCCGGAGAGTGCATTGCCGTAAGGAAGATGCGACAAAATTGGCTGAACCAGCTGTAGCAGCACACAAAAGACAGTCAGAAAGGCGGTGACGGTCAAGGCGGTGGCAGCTGCCTGCTGTACCGCAGCGCAAAAAACGGCGGAAAAGCTCTGGCGCGGCATAGTGTCCGGTGTGTATGGTGCTGCACCTTCAGCGGTGGCCTGTGCCGGACGCGCAACCAGCAAACCGGTCAACAATGCGGTGAGTATGTGGATGCCGTACAGCATCGCACCTGTTCGCGCACTGCCGAAAATCCCGAGACCGGCAAGACCGATGCAGAAACCCGGGCTGGCGCAGTTGCAGAAGCTGTTGACTCGCGCTGCGGTATCGCGGGAAAAAGCGCCCTGCCGCAGTAAATCGACCGTGGTCGCCGTTCCAACCGGATAGCCGCCGGTCAGTCCGAGAATGACGGCGGGCGCGGCAGAAGGCGGCAGACGGTACAGGCGTGCGAGCGGACGTGCGGTGGGACGGGTGAGCGCTTGCGCCAGTCCGCTGCGCACTAGCAGACCGCTTGCCAGAAAAAAAGGAAACAGCGCGGGCAGCGCCTGCCCGGCGGCCAGTGATAGACCATCGCGCACGCCGTCGGCACAGGCGGCGGGAAACAGCAGGAACGCTGCAAATAAAGCGAGGGATAAAAAGAGTTTCATGCACGCACCTCCGATGCATCAGGATATGCAGCACTGTCAAGTTTGATGCTGTGGGCGCATACAATAACCCGAACGGAGGAGGGACGCACATGGCGCATGAGGGGTTGGGCGAGCTGATCGACGATCTGCATGGCTTCCGGCCGCGCGTGGAGATCATCGGTAACAGCCGTGTGGTGGTGGAGAATCATCGCGGTATTCAAGAATATGAGCAAGGGTTGCTGCGGGTTAAATGCAGCGGCTGCGAGGTGCGTATCGTGGGAGCGGGGCTGGAGCTGACAGCGCTTTCGCTTGACGAACTGGCGGTTACCGGGACGATTGTATCGGTGGAATATACGACGGCGGGATGACGGAAAGGGGATGAAATTATGCTTGCGCGGCTCTGGCGTCTGGCGCGCGGACAGGTGCGCGTACGCGTGACAGGTGCAAGCCTGCCGCGCTTTCTCAATCTGTGCGCCGAGAAGGGTCTGATGCTGCGGCGGATGGAGCGCACAGCGTGGGATGAAATGTATGCTACGCTGTCGGTGGCAGATTTTCGCGCACTGCGGCAGTATATGGGGCGCACAGGCTGTCGGGTACATATCGTGCAGCGGCGCGGCATGCCGTTTTGGGCGGCGCGCTTACGGCCTCGAACCGCGCTGTGGGGCGGTCTTGTGCTGCTTGTGTTGCTTTGCTGGGTGCTGTGCGCGCATATCTGGTCGATTGAGGCGCATATTGACCCCGCGCTGGATGAGGCGGAGGTGATGCAGCAGCTGGAAGAGCTGGGGGTGCATATCGGTGCGCGCATCAGCTCGCTGGACACGCGCAGTATCCGCTGGACCATGCTCGGCATGCAGCCGAATATGACATTTTTGTCGCTGAACTTTCGTGGAAACAGCCTGACCATTGAGGCATATGGTATGACGCCGCCCGAGGAAAAGATTGACCAGAATGCGATTGTCAAGGTCGTCGCTGCGCGGGAAGGCGTTATCAAAAGTGTGAAGGCACTGGAGGGGCAGCCGATGGTGCAGGCGGGGGACGCGGTCCAAACGGGTGATACGCTTATCAGCGGTCTGGTCGCGCCAACCCGCGAGGATGGAAATTATCACTTGACGCATGCACGCGGCGAGGTAGAGGCGTATACGGTGCATCAAGTGACGGCGGCGCGCGCTCTGGAAACCGAGAGCAAGGTATATACGGGTAAGGTGCGGCGGCAGTATGCGCTGGTTTTGGGAAATCACCGGTTAAATTTATATATTGGGAGTGGAATTGACGGGGGAACCTGTGATAAAATAATAGAAACCAGAACGCTGCGTCTGTCGGACAGCGTGGTGTTCCCGGTGTCGCTGGTCGTGCAGACCTATGTGTTTTACGAGCGTGAGCCGCAAACTGCCACAGTGGAGGAACTGCGTGTCGAGATGCTCTCACGTGCGCTGGAGGAGATAGCTTCCGGTATGGACGGTACAGTAACCGAACACAGCGAAACGCTCACCGAACAGGACGGCGCGGCGGTGCTGGAGATGACCGTACACGCAGTCGAGCAGATCGGTGTTGAGGCGGTCGATGACAGCACGATTCCGGAGCAGCCGCCATCTGAGGACGAGACTGCGCCATAGCACACAGCGACAGACGGAGAGAACAAGGAAAGCAAGGTGCAAACCATAGAAAAGACAATACAGGTAGAGAGAACCGAACTTTTGATGGCGGTTTTCGGTGCGTTTGACGAGAATATCAAACTGATCGAGCGGGAATTGGGCGTTTCAGTCATTAGCCGGGGAACCGAGCTGAAGGTTTCGGGCGAGGCGGCGGATGTGGAGACAGCATCGCATACCATCGAGGCGCTGGTGTCCATGGCGGCGCGCGGGGACGCGATTGGCACACAGACTGTGCAGTACGTCATCGGACTGGCACGCGATGGCCGAGAGGCCGAGGTGCACACCATGAGCCGCGATGTGCTGTGCATCACGGCCAAGGGGAAGCCGATTAAAGCCAAAACCCTCGGCCAGAAACGGTATATGGAGGCGATTCGCAAAAATACCATCGTCATGGGCGTCGGCCCTGCGGGTACGGGCAAGACCTATCTTGCCGTGGCCGCAGCGGTCGCAGCCTTCCGGGACAAGCAGGTGTCCCGTATTATTCTGACACGTCCCGCGGTCGAGGCAGGCGAAAAGCTGGGCTTTCTGCCCGGCGACCTGCAAAGCAAGGTCGACCCCTACCTGCGTCCGTTATACGACGGTCTGTTTGATATGCTCGGCGCGGAAAACTTCGCCAAGTATCAGGAGCGCGGTTCAATCGAGGTGGCGCCACTGGCCTACATGCGCGGCCGCACATTGGATGACAGCTTCATTATTCTGGACGAAGCGCAGAACACGACGCCTGAGCAGATGAAAATGTTCCTGACCCGTCTGGGTTTTGGTTCGCAGGCGGTTATCACGGGCGATATCACGCAGATTGACCTGCCGGACGGCAAGCAGTCCGGTCTGAAGGAGGCGCTGCGTGTGCTCGACGGTGTAGAGGGCATCGCGCAATGCTATCTGACCGAAAAGGATGTCGTGCGGCATGAACTGGTGCAGCGCATCGTCAAGGCCTATGCGGACTACGAAGGGAAAAAGGGCAGGAGCAAAACGCAGGACAATAAACACCCGGCTTTCCGCCGAAAAGGGGAGAAACGATGAGCCATCAGATCAATATCGGGTTTGAAACCGAAGTGGAGGATGAGCAGGCGGTAAGCGAACTCATTCGTACCTGTGCAAAACGTGTGCTCGAAAGCGAGGACGTGCCGTTTGATGCGGAAATCGACGTGACCGTGGTGAACGCCGACGAGATTCGGCGGCTCAACGCGGAATATCGGGACAAAGACGCGGTGACCGATGTGCTGTCCTTCCCAATGTATGATTTTTTGAACGGCGTGCCGCAGGAGGAGCTCGAAACTGAGCCTGGCTCGGGATGCGTGATGCTGGGCGATATGATTCTGTGCTACACACGCGCGGTTGAGCAGGCCGCGCAGTTTGGTCATTCGCCGGCGCGCGAGTGCGGATATCTGACGACCCATTCCGTGCTGCACCTGCTGGGCTACGATCATGAGCGAAGCGATGAGGACACACGCCTGATGCGCGCCAAGGAGGAGGACAACCTTACCTTCCTCGGCCTGACCAGAGAGAACTGATATGGGAAAGAACATCAGAAAACTGCATGAGAGCTTCCAGCACGCGCTGCGCGGACTGGGGCTGTGCATCCATGGGGAGCGCAACTTCCGCGTGCACATGGTCACGGCCTTTTATGTGACGGTTTTTGCGCTGATGGGTCACGCAAGCGCAGCGGAGGCGGCGATTTTGTGTATCTGCTTTGGTTTGACCATGGGTGCGGAGCTGATGAACACCGCCATTGAGCGGCTATGCGATCGGCAGGCCAGCGGATACGATGGCTTTGTCCGCAACGCCAAGGACATTGCCGCGGCGGGGGTGTTCGTGTGCGCCGCGGCGTGTGCAGCGGTAGGCGTATGCATTTTTATCGGTGAAGGTGTGTTGTGGACAGCTGCACAGTTCCTGCTCGTGCATCTTTGGGCATTTGTGGTGCTGCTGGTGACAGTACCGGCTGCGCTTTGGTTTATATTTTATTATGGGAGAATACAATGAGCAAGATTACGAAAACTGCGGTCGTCTCGGTGGTCGGCCGCCCGAATGTCGGCAAATCCACGCTGACCAATAAGCTGGTGGGGCAGAAGGTTGCCATCGTTTCCAGTAAACCGCAGACCACACGCACCCGTATTACAGGCGTACTCAGCCGCGGGGATACGCAGTATGTCTTTCTGGATACACCCGGTCTGCATAAGCCGCGCTCCCGTCTGGGTGATTACATGTGTAAGGTCGTGACCGATACCGTGTCCGAAGTGGACGTGGCGGCGCTTGTGGTTGAGCCGATTGCGAACATCGGCCCGGCAGAGGAGAGCCTTATCCAGCAGATTAAGCAGCATCATATGCCGTCCATCCTGGTCATCAATAAGATAGACACGGTCAAAAAGGAAGAACTGCTTGCGGTCATCGCTAAGTATGCCGAGGTGCATGACTTTGACGCGGTCGTGCCGATTTCGGCGCGCACGGGTGAGGGGCTGAATGATTTTCTGTCCGAGGTGGATAAATATGCGCTCGAAGGTCCGCAGCTGTTTCCGGAGGATATGGTATCTGATCAGCCGGAGCGGCAGCTTGTGGCTGAAATTGTGCGTGAAAAAATGCTGCGTTTGCTCGACCGGGAGGTGCCGCACGGCGTTGCCGTCGGCATCGAGCGTTGGCATGAGCGTGAGGACGGTTTGATCGAAATCAACGCAGTCATTTATTGTGAAAAGAACAGCCATAAAGGGATTATCATCGGCAAGCAGGGCGCCATGCTCAAAGAGATTGGCCGTCAGGCCCGCGCGGATATCGAGCGCATGTTGGATGCGAAAGTGTTCCTTGAGTTGTGGGTCAAGGTCAAGGAGGGCTGGCGCAACAATCAGTATCAGATGCGCAATTTCGGTTACGAGGATCAGTAAATGGCAGAGGTCAGGCTGCGCGCGCTCATTTTGCGTGAGGTGGATTTCGGTGATTTCGACCGCTATCTGACCGTGCTGACCGAATACGGCCGCAAGAGCGAAATTCTGTATAAAAATGCGCGGCGGGGCAAAAAACAGAACCCTGCCGCGCGGCAGTTTTGTTATTCCGAGCTGATTCTGTCCGAGCGGGGAGGGAAATACGCGCTGCGCGATGCCGATCTGGTGCATTCTTTTTTCTCGCTTGCGGAAGATATTGAACGGTATGCGCTTGCATGCTATCTGGCGGAGATTGCCGGTGCGGTGACCGGGCCGGATGAGGACAGCCCGGCGGTATGCCGCTTGCTGCTGCACGCATTGTATGCGCTGGAGGGTAAAAAGCGCGACCCTGCACTGGTCAAGGCCGCGTTTGAGTGGCGCGTGTTGGCGGAGAGCGGCTATGCGCCTGACTTTACCGAGTGTGGCGTGTGTGGACAGACGATCGAGCAGCCGCCTGTGTGTTTTTCTGTGCGTGCGGGTACAGCGGCAGACGATAAATGCGCTGCGCGTGTTGGCGGGTATGAACGGCTTGCGGATGGAACGCTGCGCGCAATTTTGCATGTTCTGTCGGCAGAGCCGCAGAGAGCGTATGCTTTTGCACTTACTGGTGCGGCATGTGAACAGTTCTGCCGTATGGCGGAAGCATATGTGCAGTATCACCTTGGCCGTGGATTTGACAGTTTGGTATTTTACCGCTCGCTCCAGCTGAAAGGGAAAAAGCCATGATTGTAATAAAGAATATGCTGGTAAAGCAGACCTCTTTGCGTTTTTCGGTATATGTGCAGCTTGCGATCGATGGCATTGCAGCGGCAGTTTTTCTGATTAGCTGGCTTGCAGGCGTAAAACCGTATATCGTAATACTGGGACTGCTGTTGCTTTCTTTGTTCAATACGTTTCTGTGCGGCCATTATCTGCTGCGCGACTTCAAGCAGTATCTGCCGAATGAGGAGTATCAGCGTCTTGCTGCGCGATATTTTCCTTATGGCAGCCACTGGCTGTGGGTGTTGTTGCAATATAAGCAGCTTTGTGGTATGACCAGTGATACAGGTCATGCGATTTTGCATATTTGGCTAAGGGTTATCGGTTTGATTGCAGGCTCGATGCTGGGGATTTATCTGCTGTCTCTGCTGCTATTTTTTCTGTTGTGAAACCTTGCTTTTGGAGAGGAAGCTATGAATAAATTAGGTGAAAAATCCTTAAAAACACTGGAATATTATGAAATCTTAGAGCGTCTCGCGGCGCAGGCCGCATCGGATGCAGCGAAAGAGAAATGCCGCGCGCTGCGGCCGCTGGATGACCATGAGCAGGCGCAGGTCTGGATGGACCAGACGACAGATGCGAAAAAACGCATGGTGCGGCATGGCAGTCCGTCCTTCGGCGGCATCCGCGAAGTTGGCGCGATTTTGCAGCGCGCCGACCGCGGCGGCACGCTTAATCCGCGCGAGCTGCTCGATGTTGCAAGTTTGCTGCAAACTGCGCGTCGTGCGTTGGTATACGATGCGGAGCAGGAGGAAAAGACCGAGCTGACACCGATTTTCGGTCTGCTGTCCGGCAATCGAACGCTGGAGGAGGCTATCACGACCGCGATTGTATCTGAGGAGGAGATTGCGGACGGCGCCTCTCCCGAACTGCTGTCCATCCGCCGTGAGCTGCGGCGCATTTCAGGCAAGGTGCGAGAGACGCTTAACCGTCTGATTTCGGGCGAACGGTCGAAATACTTGCAGGAAACCATTATTACCCAGCGCAATGGGCGGTTTGTTGTGCCTGTCAAGGCGGAGCATCGCGGTGACATCCCGGGTCTGGTGCACGATACTTCATCCACTGGCGCGACCGTGTTCGTCGAGCCGCAGCAGGTGGTGGAAATCAATAATCAGATTAAGGTGCTTGAAGGCCGCGAGGAGGCTGAGATTGAGCGTATCCTAGCAGAGCTGTCGAGCGAGGTGGCGGGATACAAAAATGCGATTGAGCAGGATTTTGACGCGCTGGTATCGCTTGACTTTGTGTTTGCGCGGGCAAAGCTGTCGTTTGAGATGAATGCTGCTGCACCCGTGCTTGCGGAAGGAAACGGCCGCTGCCGTTTGCTGCGTGCGCGGCATCCGCTGCTGGATAAAGACAAGGCGGTGCCGATTGACATTGCTATTGGCGGTGAGTACGACACGCTGGTTATCACCGGCCCGAATACAGGCGGCAAAACCGTGTCGCTCAAGACGCTGGGACTGCTGTCACTCATGGCGGCTTCCGGTCTGCATATTCCGGCAAACGAGCAATCCGAGATTGCGCTGTTTGAGCATGTTTATGCGGATATTGGCGACGAGCAGAGCATCGAGCAGTCGTTGTCCACCTTCTCTGCGCACATGAAAACCATTGTGTCCATCATGGATTGCTGCGGGCAGGGCGATTTGGTGCTGTTTGATGAGTTGGGCGCGGGTACCGACCCGGTTGAGGGTGCGGCGCTTGCGGTTGCGGTCATTGGCTATGCGCGCCAGATGGGCGCGTGCGTGGCGGCGACGACGCACTATGCGGAGCTGAAGACCTTTGCGCTTACAACCGACGGTGTGGAAAACGCCTCGTGCGAATTTAATGTGCAGTCCCTGCAGCCGACTTATCGTTTGCTGACCGGTATTCCGGGCAAATCCAATGCGTTTGCCATTGCCGCACGGCTGGGGCTTCAGCCGACCATTATCGAGCGGGCGAAGGAGCAGGTTTCGACCGAGGATGCGCGTTTTGAGGATGTACTGGCAGAACTGGAGCGAGAGCGTCGTCGGGTGGAACAGATGCGGGATGAAGCCGCCAAAATGCGTTCGATGGCACAGTCCGAACGCGATAAGATGCGCGCCGAGCGTGACGCGGCCGAGCAGCGTGCGGATAAGCTGCTGGAAAGCGCGCGCAGTCAGGCCGACCGCATTCTCAAGGATGCGCGCATGACGGCAGAAACCGTATTTGACGAGCTGGAAGACTTGAAAAAGAAGTCGCAGAAGAAAAACGCAGACCAGAATCTTGCTGCTGCCAAAGCTGCGCTGCGCGGTGTCATCACACAAACCGAAAATGAGCAGCGCCGCGGTGTACAGAAGCGTGTGGTCGAGGCTAATGAGCAGCGTCCGGTCAAAAAGGGCGACCGGGTGCGACTGCTGAATGTCGGCGGTGTGTTGGCGGATGTGCTGGCACCTGCGGACAAGAGCGGCAATGTGCAGGTGCAGGCCGGACCGATGAAAATGACGGTCAAGGAAAATGAGCTGCGGCTGGTGGAGGAAAATAAGCCGGCGAAAAAGGCCGCGCCGCAGCCGCGCCGCAGTACACCTGCGCGAGAGCTGAACCTGCGTTCGGCAGCCAGCGAGGTCGATGTGCGTGGGATGAGTGCGGAAGAAGCGCTGTTCGAGGTCGATAATTTCCTATCCCGTGCAATCATGGCGGGTCTGCCTTCGGTGACGGTTATTCATGGTAAGGGAACGGGCGTATTGCGAAACGCCGTACAGCAGCATCTGCGGAGCAATAAGCGGGTCAAAAGTGTGCGCAGCGGTGTATACGGCGAAGGCGAGCAGGGTGTGACCATCGTGGAGCTTCGGTGAAATCGGTTTCGGCAGATGCATAATAAATTGAACATCCTTTCGCGTAAAACCGTCATACAGGGCAAAATGCCATATATTTTGACGGAATGCAAGAAAAATTTCATCAAAAACGCAAATGACGCAAGGGGAAAAGGGCCTTGACGAAATCGACAAAAGAGGATAGACTATATATATCGGATTTGAAGAAATAGGAGCGATGCAGATTATGTATTCGAAAGAGGTACAGGTTACCAATCAGGTAGGCTTATATGCCCGTCCCGCAACTTTTTTTATTCAGAAGGCAAATGAGTTCAAGTCGACGATTCTGGTAGAGAAGGAAGAGCGCCGCGTCAATGCGAAGAGCTTGCTCGGCATTCTGTCCCTGGGCATCACCAAGGGCACTACCATCAACCTGATCGCGGACGGCCCGGATGAGGAAGAGGCTGTTTCTGCTTTGGTTGAGCTGATTACGTCCAATTTTACCGACTAAGTTATCGCATCCTGAGAAAAAGCGCCGAATTACTCGGCGCTTTTTTTATCGGAGGAGTTGGCAGCGAAAAAAAGGAGGCGGTTTACCGTGACAAGAGAACAACTCAAGGAGCGTGTGCGCCGTCTGCCGATGCAGCCGGGCGTGTATCTGCACAAGGATAAAACCGGCAAGGTGATTTATGTCGGCAAGGCCAAGCTGCTTCGCAATCGCGTATCCAATTACTTTCAGCCGCCCGAGCGGCTTAACGCCAAAACCAGGCAGTTGGTCAGTCACATTGATGATTTCGATATCATCGTGACCGAAAGCGAGTTTGAAGCGCTGGTTTTGGAAAACTCGATGATTAAAAAGTACAAGCCCAAGTATAACATCCTTTTGAAGGACGACAAGGGCTATCCTTATATCCGGCTCAATACGGATGCGCCCTATCCGGCGTTTACCGTTGTTTCCCGACCGGGACATGACGGGGCGCGCTATTTCGGTCCCTATCCGGGCCGTGTAGCTGCACGTCGCGCGATTGACACGATCAGCGAAGCTCTGCTGCTTAAAACCTGTTCGCGGGTATTTCCGCGCGATATCGGCAAAGACCGTCCGTGCCTCAATCAGCATTTAGGGCGTTGCTGTGCTCCTTGCACGGGTAAAGTCAGCCCGGAGGAATACCATGCGCTAATCCAGCAGGCGATTGCATTGTTTGAAGGCAATGCAAAGCAGTTGGAAAAAGATTTAACCGAAAAAATGAACGAAGCAGCGGAGGAACTGCAGTTTGAGCGTGCGGCCATGCTGCGCGACCGGCTGCGTGCGGTGCAAAAGCTGGGTACACGGCAGCATGTTGTCGCAGGCGCGTTCGCTGAATTGGATGTGATTGCATTTGTGCAGGGACAGACGCGTGCATGTGTGTGTGTGCTGCACTATGCAGGCGGCGCTTTACAGGATAAGGAATATACGCTGTTCCACTTGACCGGAAGCGATCCGGCTGAAGTGTTGTCCTCTTTTGTCAAGCAATACTACGCGCAGCGCGGTGCTGTGCCAAAAACCGTACTGCTTTCGCATGAAATCGAGGAGCAGGACGCGGTGGGGGAATACTTGTCCTCGATCGCGGAGCGTAAGGTCGAACTTGCTGTGCCGCAGCGCGGCGAACGCCGTGTACTGACGAGGATGGCGGAAAAAAATGCGCGCGAGGAGATTGAACGGCGTGAGAAGCAGTCGGAAAGGCGGCATAAATCACTGGAATTGCTGCAAAATGTGACCGGAATGCTTGCGCTGCCGCTGCGTCTGGAAGCGTATGATATATCCAACTTTGCCGGACAGAATACCGTCGGTTCGATGGTTGTGTTCGTGGAAGGACAACCGAAAAAGAGTGCCTATCGCAAGTTTAAGATTGCCTGCGCCGCCAATGGACAGGATGACTATGCCTCCATGCGGGAAATGCTCACGCGCCGCGTGCAGCGGTATGTGGACGGGGATGAGAAATTCACACCTCTGCCGAATGCTTTCCTGATTGACGGCGGTCTGGGGCATGTTCGCATATGCAAAGAGGTGCTTGATTTGTTTGGTCTGCAAACACCGTGCTTCGGCATGGTCAAGGATGACAAGCATCGTACACGTGCGCTGGTTGCGCCGGATGGGCGTGAATTCGGCATTTCAGCTACGCCTGCACTGTTTGCGCTGATCGGGCGGATACAGGAGGAGGTACACCGGTTTGCCATCGAGTATAACCGTAAGCTGGGTGGCAAAAAGGTGCGTGGATCGACGCTGGATAAAATCCCGGGCGTGGGTGATAAGCGCCGTGCAGAGTTATTGCGGCATTTCGGCAGTATTGATAATATCCGCAAGGCAGGCGAACAGGAGCTGGCGCGGATTTTGCCGCGCAATGCTGCGCAGGCGGTGTTTGATTATTTCCACAAGGAGGACTGAGCGATGCGTGTGGTATCCGGTACGGCGCGGGGGTGTAAGTTGCAGCCCGTCCCCGGGATGAATACCCGGCCGACAACTGATCGCGTCAAGGAAAATGTGTTTAATCTGATTCAGGATTATGTGCGCGGTGCATGTGTGCTGGATTTATTTGCCGGCACGGGTCAGCTCGGCATCGAGGCGCTTTCACGCGGCGCGCAGCACTGTGATTTTGTGGAGCATAACAAAACAGCATACAATATCGTGTGTAAAAATACAGAAGCAGCGCGTGTGTCTGAACGAGCCGGTTTATATCGAATGGAGTCGGATGCGTTCCTTTCGCATGCGGCAAAGCAAGGGTATGACCTGATTTTTCTCGATCCTCCGTACGGTGGCAAGGTTTTGGAAAATGCCTTATTGCAGATAGAAACGTTTGACATTCTCTCTGCGGATGGTATAATAATATGCGAAAGTGCAGCAGAGGATCGGTTCGCGCACGGGTTTGAGACCGTTCGTGAGCGTCGTTATGGTGCAACAATGATTACCGTTCTGCGTCAGCGGGACGGCGGAACGGATGAATAACATGAGAACTGCGATCTATCCGGGCAGCTTTGACCCGGTCACATTGGGCCATCTGGATATTATACGCCGTGCGTCGGTCATGTTTGACCGCTTGGTTGTTGCGGTAATGCACAATCAGAACAAAAAGCCGATGTTTTCGGTGGAGGAACGGATGGAATTCCTCCGGCGGACGACGGATGAGCTGCCGAATGTGGAGATTGCGTCCTTTGGCGGTCTGCTTGCGGATTATGCCAGACAGCAGGAAGCCTGCGCGGTGGTCAAGGGCTTGCGCGCGGTTTCGGATTTTGAATATGAATTTCAGATGGCGCTGGCGAATCGGAAGCTGAATCCGGAACTGGATACGGTGTTCCTGATGACGAGCGCGGAATATATGTACCTGTCATCCTCCGTGGTGAAGGACATTGCAGTACACGGCGGCAGTGTCGTCGGCTTTGTCCCTGACAGGATCATGCAGGATATTGTGCGCCGCACAAGAAAGGAAGGCTAAACGATGGCAACTTTGGACGAACTGATCAACAGCATGTACGATATGGTGCAGGACGCAAAGGGAATTCCTCTGGCGGGCGAAAAGTGCATCATCGAACGTGACCATCTGCTCGATCTGCTCGATGAGCTGCGCGCGACGCTGCCGAATGATTTGCAGGCCGCGCAGGATATCGTAGCCAAGCGCAGCGAGATGCTGGCTTCCGGAAAACGTGAGGCAGAGGCAATCCGCCGTCAGGCAGAGGAAGATGCCCGCCAGATGGTTTCGGAAACCGAAATTGTGGTTGCGGCCCGCCGTAAGGCAAAAGAAGTGCAGGGCAATGCGGAAATTCAAGCGCGTGAGCTGCGCCGTGTGGCCAATGAGTATTGTGAGGATACCCTGAAGCGCACAGAGGAAGCGGTGGCGCTTTCGCTGGAAGAAGTGCGTAAGGCGCGCCAGCGCTTTAAGAGTATTGCCAAGTGATAAAATAGGATAAAACAGCTGCCAAATGGGCAGCTGTTTTTTTATGCTGTGAAAAAAGATTGGGGGAAGGTATGGCTGTAACTGCCTTTCCCACTTTGACCCACATGGGATGGATGCTGCATTGCTCTTTTCCGCAGAGACGTAAGAATGCTGCTGGAAGAGTGGGGAGATGGTGGGATTTTCCCCCACTGGGGGGCTTTGGAAGGAAAGAAGCAAAACTATCGAACAAGTGTTTGAAAATTGCAAAAATCGTCGAAACAACGAATTTCTGGCCATAATCTTCTGCAAAATAATACGAAAAAAACCTTGCAATCTATTGGGCGTACCGCTATAATGGAAACAAGGTGGTGAGAAGTGGGGTAAAGTGTCACACATTCCACCAAAGCGAAAGTGTGGTGTGAATCCGGTGAAGGGCGAATACAAACATTCCGTTGACGCAAAAGGGCGGCTGGCAATGCCGGCCAAACTGCGCGAGGAGTTGGGCGAGCACTTCACCGTCACCAAGGGTCTGGATGGATGCCTTGCGGTTTATCCGGAAAAGGAATGGGAAGCCTTGGAGGACCGCATTCGCAGTTTGGGCAATGGTGAAAAGGCACGCCGTGTTAAACGGTACTACTTTGCTAATGCGTTTGACGCACAGCTCGACGCACAGGGCCGCATTCTCATCCCCGCAAATTTGCGTGAGTTTGCCGATCTGCAAAAGGATGTAGTTGTCATCGGTCAGCTGGATCACGCGGAAATTTGGAACAGTGAAAAGTGGCGCGTTTACAACGAAGCAATTGATGCGGAGAGCGTTGCCGCTGACGTGGAAGATATGGATTTTTAACCGGACAGGCAGGAGGGAAGTATGGAATTTCATCACGTATCCATTCTGCTTGAACCATGCCTCGAAGCGCTTCAGATTAAACCGGACGGTGTGTACGTCGATGCGACGACCGGCGGTGCAGGACATTCGCTCCGCATTGCGGAGCGTTTGCATGATACCGGTCGTTTGATTTGTATTGACCGAGATGATGAGGCACTGGAAAATGCCAAAACGCGGCTGCATGACGTGTGGCAGCGTGTGACAACGGTCAAAAGTGATTTTCGTGAAATCGACCATGTGTTGGAATCGCTTGGTTTGCCGGGAGCAGACGGTATCCTGTTTGATTTGGGCGTTTCCTCTCCGCAGCTTGATCATGCGGAGCGCGGCTTTTCCTATATGCAGGATGCGCCGCTGGATATGCGCATGGATCGGTCACAGAAGCTGACCGCCTACGAGGTGGTCAACGGCTGGAGCCGGGAGGAGATTCGGCGGATTTTGTTCGAGTATGGTGAGGAGCGGTATGCGCCGCTGATTGCCGCGGCAATTGAACGCGAACGGGCGAAAAAGCCGATTGAAACCACGTTGGAGCTGGTCGATGTGATTAAAGGCGCGATGCCGGGCAAGGCAAAGCGCGAAAAGCAGCATCCGGCGAAACGCAGCTTTCAGGCGATTCGTATTGCGGTAAACGATGAGCTGGGTGCGGTGCGGGAAGCGATGGACAAAGCGATTGATTGCCTCAATCCGGGCGGACGGCTTGCGGTGATTACGTTCCATAGCTTGGAGGATCGTATCGTAAAGGCGGCGTTTCAACAGGCGGCGCAGGGATGTACCTGCCCGAAGGAGTTTCCGGTTTGTGTGTGCGGGAAAAAACCGAAGGTACGGCTGACTCCGCGTAAGCCGATTCTTCCGGATGAAAAAGAGATCGGAGAAAATCCCAGAGCACGCAGCGCCAAGCTGCGCGTCTGCGAAAAGATATGAATAGCAACCGCAGGAGAAAGGAAATGCAATGATGACTGCCAGCAGGGAAAGCGTGGCCTATAAACAATACGAAGAACGTTTTCCGGTGCCTCAGGAGCAGAGACGCAATTTGCGCGTAGCGCCCACACCGCGTCGGCGTAGAAAAGCGCGTGTAAGACCCAGTTTGGTGGGCTGCTTTACTGTTGTGGCGATTGCCGCAGTGTACATCTTGTTTTGCCAGATGCAGCTGACGCAGCTGAGCGCCGAGGTTGGCGAGCAGAACGATATGTTGAATGAACTGACGGCGGAAAACGTATCGTTGACGACCAAGCAGATTAATAGCGTCAATATGGATGAGGTAGAGGAATACGCGGTAAATAATATGGGAATGGTCAAGATGGATAACTCCCAGATCGAATATGTGGAGTTGACCAATCCGGATACCGTGACGGTAGCGGATAGCGGCGTATCGCTTGGATCGCTTTTTGCGGGTTTGGCGCGCAGCTTTTCTGCAATTGTGGAATATATTCGGTAAGTAAATGAATAGGATGCGTACAGGGGAGTGAGAGGTGGAAACTTCTGACTCCTTACGCTTTTTATAACGAGATTACGGAGGAAAGGAAATACCATGGCAGCAAAGGGACCGAACAATCAAATGCGCGCACGAATCGGTGTTATGACCTTGGCGTTTGTGGTGTTTGGATTTGGATTGGTGGGAATACGTCTGCTGTATATGCAGGTATTCAACCATGATTTTTATGTACAGCAGGCGGCTTCGCTGCAGACGCGTGATACGTTTATTACACCGAACCGCGGTAAAATCTATGACGCAAACATGCAGGTTTTGGCGGAATCGGCCGAGGTAGAGCGTATCGTTGTTTCGCCAAAGGGCGCGGTGGATGAGGCGAAGGTAAGCGACGGCATTTCCGCGCAGACACAGCAGCAGACGCTGGCACAGATTTTGGCGGACGAACTGAGTTTAGATTATAATACGGTGCTGCAGAAAATTCAAAAAACTGATTCTCAGTATGAAATTATTGCCCAAAAGGTAGATAAAGACGTTTCCAAAGAATTATATGAGAAACTGCAACAGGCGGGCTGTACGGGCGTGTATTCTGAGCCGGATACCAAACGGTATTACCAGCAAGGCGCGTTCCTTTCCGCTGTGCTTGGCTATGTCAGCAGCGATAACAATGGCGCATATGGCTTGGAATCCCAGTATAACGACGTGCTTTCCGGTACGGCTGGACGTATTGTGCGTGTGCAAAATGCGCAGAATAAAGATATGACGCCCGATACCGAGCAGTATATTCCGGCGCAGGACGGCGATTCCCTTGTGCTGACCATTGACAGCGATATCCAGAACTTTCTGGAAAAGCATTTGGAAACCGCACTGGCGGATAATCCGCAGGCGCGCGACGGCGTATCCGGTATCGTGATGAATGTCAAGACCGGCGAGGTGCTGGCAATGGCTTCGCTGCCGGACTATGATCCCAATAGCGCCTACACAATTACAGATGAGCGTTACATTGAGGAACTGAAAACCAATGTGCAGGCTGCCTTGGCGGAGGCTGGCGTTACAGCGGAAATCAGTGATAAGTATTATCAGGAAGGCGGACTGGCGAACCTGCCGGCAAGTATACAGGAAAATGATGAACTGGTCGACGAATTAACCAATATTCGCTCACAGCAGCTCTACAAAATGTGGTATAATCCCGTAGTGACGGATAACTACGAGCCGGGTTCTACCTTTAAACTAATGAATGTGGCAACGGCCTATGAGTTGGGGTTGGCGCATGAAGAGGATACCTACTACTGCGGCGGCTCAATGATGGTAGGCGACTGGTCCAAGCCGATTCAGTGTTCCAATACCAGCGGTCACGGCACACAGACGCTGACCGAAGCATTGATGAATTCGTGCAACGTGGCAATGATGCAAATTGTCGCCAAGACCGGTAAGGACCGCTTTTACGAATTTTACAAGGCGTTCGGCCTGACCGAGCCGACCGGTATCGACCTGCCCAGCGAAAGCAAGGGCCAGTTCCATGATATCAATGTGACCAGCGAGTGGAACGAGGTATCGCTTGCGGTTGCATCGTTCGGTCAGCGCTTTACCGTTACCCCGCTTCAGATGATCAACATGGTATGCGCGATTGTGGATGACGGAAAGCTCAAGCAGCCGTATGTAGTTAAGGAGATTCTCGGTTCGGATGGCTCGGTCAAGTCCACAACCGAGACGACGGTTGTGCGTCAGGTCATCTCGGAGGAAACCTCCGCTTATATGCGAGAGGCGATGGAGGCGGTCGTATCGGGCGGTACCGGCAAAAACGCTTATGTGCCGGGTTACCGTGTTGGTGGTAAGACGGCAACCTCGGAAATTGAAAAGCTGCGTGATAGCGAGGGTAAGGAAATTGATACCGAGAATCGCTATACCGCGTCTTTCATCGGCGTAGCGCCAATGGAAGATCCGCAGATCGCGGTGCTGGTTGCCATCAACGACCTGCCTGAGTCTGTGCCGCACGGCGGTGGCGCGATTGCCGCACCGGTGGTTGGCCGTATTATGGAAGATGTACTGCCGTACGTCGGCGTAACGCCGGTTTACTCGGATGAAGAAAACGACCGCCGCGAGCTGACTGTACCCAGCGTAATCGGTTCGACGGAAGAAGCGGCCGCAAGCGCGTTGCAGCAGGCAGGCTTTGAATACCGTGTGGTGGGCGACGGCGATACGGTCACCGATCAGGTACCGTCGGGCGGCGTGCGCATCCCGGCAAGCGGCAAGGTGATTCTGTATATGGGCGAGAGCAAACCGACCGAACAAATCACTGTACCCAACCTGACAGGCTTGACACCGGATGAATGTCGTAGTACATTGGAAGAATATGGGCTGTACCTGAAACAGAAGGGTGTTGCCTCTTCACAGGTCACGGGCAACACAACGGCAAGCAAGCAAAGCCCGGCATCTGGTACAAAGGTGAATATCGGCGCAGTGGTAACGGTAGAATTCTCGGATACCACGAACGTCAACGACCGATAGGAGGAGAAATATGAAATTACAGGAACTGCTCCGTGGTGTTGCAGTGAAAAGCAGCACAGCGGCGGACGATCTGGAAATCCGCGAAGTGCGGTATGATTCGCGTGCCGTCCAGGCGGGTGACCTGTTTGTCGCTATCCGCGGTTTTGCAACAGATGGACATCAATATATCGGTAAAGCAATCGAGCAGGGCGCAGTTGCGGTAGTGTGTGAAGAAGCGCCAGCAGGCGTGCCGGCGGTTGTGGTGGAAAATGCGCGGCAGGCGCTTGCGGAGATTGCCGCGAACCGCTTCGGACATCCGGCAGACAGCATGGTTATGATGGGCGTGACCGGTACCAACGGCAAAACCACAACCACTTATCTGGTTAAGCATATGTTGGAGGATGCAGGTCACAAGGTTGGTCTTATCGGTACCAACCAGAATCTGATTGGCGACGAAGTAATTGAAACCGAACGCACCACACCGGAAAGCTATGAGCTGCATGCGCTGTTTGCGCGCATGCGCGACGCAGGCTGCACCCATGTCATTATGGAGGTTTCTTCGCATTCGCTTGTACTCGACCGCGTACACGGCATTCGCTTTGCGGTCGGCGCATTTACCAACCTAACGCAAGATCATCTGGATTTTCATAAGACAATGGAGGAGTATCGTAAAGCAAAGGCGATGCTGTTTGCCATCAGTGACAAGGGCGTCATCAATCTGGATGATGATGCGGCGCAGGCAATGCTGGCGGATGCGAAATGCCCGTGCCTGACCTTCTCGTGCGAAAAGGATGCGGCTGATCTGACGGCAAAAAATATTCGGCTGCATGCAGATGGCGTGGAATTTGTTGCAGCGACAAAAGGTGAGATTGCACGTGTCAAGCTGCCGATTCCCGGACATTTTTCGGTGGAAAATGCGCTTGCTGCACTGGGCATGGTGCTGCAAACCGGTATGCCGCTGAGTGATGCGGCGCATTCGCTGGCAACCGCGACAGGCGTCAAGGGCCGTGTGGAGGTTGTGCCTACCAATACGGATTACACGGTGTTGATTGACTATGCGCATACACCGGACGGCGTGGAAAATGTGCTGCGAGCGGTGCGCGGTTTTGCCAAGGGCCGTGTGGTTGCGCTGTTTGGCTGCGGCGGTGACCGTGACCGCACCAAACGCCCGAAGATGGGGAAGATTGCAGCGGAACTGGCGGATTTCTGTGTCGTGACGAGCGATAATCCGCGCACCGAGGACCCGAAGGCAATTATTGACGACATTCTGGAAGGCATGAAGGGGACCAAAACCCCGATGCAGGTGATTGTGGACCGGCCGGAGGCCATCCACTGGGCGATGGCACATGCAAAAAAGGATGACGTGATTGTGTTAATGGGGAAGGGACATGAGACCTATCAGGAGGTCAATCACGTCAAGCATCACATGGATGAGCGCGAGATTGTTGCGGCGTTTTTTGACAATAAAGGATGAGGAAAAGCGCGAGATTCGCGTAAAATCACAAACAATGGGGGAACGAGTGCATGGAACAATTTACGCTGGCGCAGGCGGCGGAGTGGACCGGAGGGAAAACAACCGGGGAGGCAGTTTTAACGGCTGTCTCGACCGACTCCCGACAGATTCCGTCTGATGCGCTGTTCCTGCCGATCAAAGGTGAGCGGTTTGACGCGCACGATTTTATTGATAAGGCAATCGGAAACGGAGCGGCTGCGGTGGTGTCCCACCGGCAAAACGAAGAATATCCGGTGCCGACGCTGTATGTGGAAAATACCTCGCAGGCACTGCTGGATTTGGCAGGTGGCTACCGGCGCTTGTGCGGTGGTCAGGTGGTTGGCGTGACCGGATCGGTTGGAAAGACTACGACCAAAGAGCTGCTGTATGCGGTGTTGTCGCAGGGATTGCGTGCGCAAAAGACCGAGGGCAACCTGAATAACGAGATCGGTCTGCCGTTGACCTTGTTCCGTATGACGCGGGACACCGAGGTGATGGTGGCCGAGATGGGTATGAACCACTTTGGAGAATTGTCACGCATGACGGCGGCAGCGCAGCCGAATATCGCGGTTATCACCAACATCGGCACTTCGCACATCGAGTTTCTTGGATCGCGTGAGGGCATCTGCAAGGCAAAACTCGAAATTCTGGAAGGACTTCAGCCGGGCGGCTGTGCCGTACTGTGCGGTGATGAGCCGCTGTTGTGGGAGAAACGTGAGCGCCTGGGTTGCCGGGTGGTTACCTATGGTATCGAAAATTCCGCATGTGATTTGACCGCATGCTTGCATAAAGACAGTACATTTGATATTATAAACAACAAACTGTCCGAGGTGGCGCTGCCGTGCGGTGAGCACTTTACCGCTAAGCTCGCTATTCCGGGCGCGCATAATGTGCTCAATGCTTTGGCGGCGGCAGCGGTTGGTTTGCTGCTGGGCGAGACACCTGCGCAGATTGCACAGGGCCTCGCTTGCTATGAAGCCAGCGGAATGCGGCAGAACATTTATGAACAGGGCGGCTACCATATTTATTCCGACTGCTACAATGCCAGCCCGGATGCCATGGAAGCGACGCTGGCAGTGCTGGGTACGATGGCGCCGGAGGGTCGGCGTTTTGCCGTGCTTGGTTCGATGCTCGAGCTGGGCGATTATGCGGAGGAAGGGCATCGCAGAGCGGGTCGTGCGGCGGCTCGGTATGCAGATGCACTGTATGCCTACGGACCGGATGCGAAAGCGATGGTTGCGGGGGCTGAAGAAAACGGAATGAAACGGGCGTTTGCGTTTGACGACCAGACGGAATTGGTCGCAGCGCTGCGGCAGGACGCAGCAAAGGGAGACGCCCTACTATTTAAGGGCAGCCGCGGCATGCAGATGGAGCGCGCGCTTGCGATGTTCTTAGGGGAGGACGTGGAAGAATGACACCAGCAAATCTTTACACGGCACTGATTGCCTGTGCGGTTGCGTTCGTTTTGACAGCGGCGATCGGGCCAGCCGTGATCCGTTATCTGCGCAAGATGAAATTCGGTCAGAAAATCCTTGAGATTGGGCCGAAATGGCATATGAATAAACAGAATATCCCGACAATGGGCGGCTTCATGTTCATTATCGGCATTGCTGTTGCGGTTGCAGCGGGCAATAGCTTCGCAGGGCAGATTTGCATGTCCTCGCTTGCAGTGCTCGGCCTTGCTGTGGCATACGGCGCGGTTGGTATGGTGGATGACTATGCCAAGATTCGCAAGAAGGAAAATGCAGGCCTGACGCCAAAGCAGAAGCTCGTGCTTCAGATTCTCGTGGCGGGTGCGTTTATTCTGGTACTTTTCCTCGGAGCAGACAGCGCGCCACGTCTGTGGATTCCGTTTACCGATATTGTTTTCATCTGGCCGTGGCCGCTGTACATCATTTTTGCAGCGTTTGTCATCGTAGGTGCGGATAACGCGGTTAATCTGACCGACGGCATCGATGGTCTTGCGGCGGGCGTAACGCTGCCGGTCGCGCTGTTCTTTGTCTTTGTGGGCATTGCGCGCGACGACGCGGGTGTTGTGATTTTCGCAGCCGCGCTGGCAGGCGGTCTGGCGGCATTCCTGATTTATAACTTTAATCCGGCGAAAGTATTTATGGGCGATACGGGTTCTCTGTTTCTCGGCGGTGCGGTGGCAGGTCTGGCATTCGCATGTGATATGCCGCTGATTTTGCTGATTGTCGGTTTGATTTACATCATTGAAACGTTGTCTGTTATTCTTCAGGTAACCTATTTCAAGGCAACGCACGGTAAACGCCTGTTTAAAATGGCGCCGATTCACCATCATTTTGAAATGTGCGGCTGGGGAGAGAAAAAAATCGTGCTGACCTTTTCAGGCATCACGGTGCTGCTCTGCCTGCTGGCATATTTTGTAGCGCTGGCTCCGGTGCTGCCCTAATCAACTTTTAAACCTAAACCCTTCGGAGGTGTCCTCATGGCTTCAACAACCAGACAGGCGCGTTCGCCGCGCCGACCGGAACCACGGCGGCGGATCGCTTCGACCCGTTCGACGCTTCGGCCGGATCGCGCGATCGTACCGCGTGATGCAGCTATGATGCAAACGCATGCAAATCCGCCTGCGCGGACACACAGACGGGCGCGGGTGCGCGCTCATGCATGGGATGTGGGTGTGTTTGGGTCGGTGCTGCTGTTGCTGGTGATCGGTCTTATCGCACTGTTTTCTGCAAGCTATTCCAATGCGTTGTTCTATCAGGGCAGCGCTACATATTTTATTTCCCGTCAGGGTGTGAATGCGGCGGCGGGCGTCGTTGCAATGATTGTGATTTCCAAAATCAGCTATAAGTTGTATGCACGATTTCAAAAGGAATTGATGATTTTATCACTTATCCTTCTGGTTCTGGTTATTACGCCGCTTGGCACGGCTTCCAAAGGTGCACAGCGCTGGCTGTTTGGCTTTCAGCCGTCCGAGCTGGCCAAAATTGCGGTTATCATCTGTTTTTCCTATTGGATTGCACGCGATACGCAGGGGATACGAACCTTTAAGGGCTTGATTAAGCCATATGGTTTTCTTTTGGCGGCTTATATTGTGCTGCTGTTTTTTGAACCGCATACCTCGGCCATGATGATTATTTGTGGTCTGGGTGTTGTGATTCTGGTTGCAGGCGGTATGCGTTTGTGGTATTTCGGGCCTATCTTCGTGGCCGCTGCAGGCATTTTGACCGGATTCTATTTTGCATTTGAGCACGTGCGGGAACGCTTTTCCGTCTGGCTGAATCCGTTTGCCAACATGCAGGGCGAGGGATGGCAGGGCGCAATGAGCCAGATTGCCATCGGCTCGGGCGGCTTGCTTGGTCGCGGTCTGGGCAAGGGAATGCAAAAGCACCTGTATCTGCCCGAACCGCAGAACGACTTTATTTTCTCCTCATGGTGTGAGGAAATGGGACTTATCGGCGCTTTGCTGGTGCTGCTGCTGTTTGCTTATCTGATATTCCGCGGTTTCCGTATTGCACGGGCAGCGCCGGATAAATTCAGCTGTCTGCTTGCGACCGGCATTACGGCAAAGCTGGCGATTCAAACGCTGATGAACCTGTTTGTTATCACGGGTATTATTCCGGTTACCGGTGCAAGTCTGCCGTTTTTCAGCTACGGCGGTACAGCATTATTGATGCAGATGGGGGAAATGGGCATACTACTGAATATTTCCCGTTATGCACGCGTGGAAACCCGTGCGGATGAATGAGAAAAGATGGACCTATTCAATAAGGCAGAGGGCTTTCGGAAAAGGGGGAACTCAATTGAGACTGTATATCACCGGCGGCGGTACGGGCGGCCATGTGACACCCGGGCTGGCGATTGCACGTTACTTTGAACACAAGCACCCGGACACTGTCGTTCGTTTTGCGGGTTCGGCGCGCGGAATTGAGAACAAACTGGTGCCGCGCGAAGGGTATCCGCTGGATGCAATTGAAATTATCGGTATGTCGCGTTCGCTCAGTCCGAAAGGCTTGGCACATAATATAAAGGCAGCAAAGCTGGCGGTATCGGCTGTCAGCAAAGCAAAAAAACTGCTGCGTCAGGCGCGACCGGATTGTGTCATCGGCTGCGGCGGTTATGCGTCGTTTGCGGTGGTGCGGGCTGCGCAGCAAATGGGAATTCCCACGGTGCTGCTGGAGGTGAATGCGCTGCCGGGCAAGGTGACAAAGATGCTCTCCAAAAAGGCAGACCGTGTGCTGGTTTGCTTTGAGCAGGCCAAGGAAATTCTGGGCGGCGGAGATAAGGTCGTGCTGACCGGTGCTCCTGTGCGCGGGGAAATTCTCTCTGCGGATCGCGAAAAAGCACGCGCGCGTTTTGGGCTGACCGATCAGGACCAGATGGTGGTTTCCTTCTGGGGGTCGATGGGCGCAAAATATATGAATGAGCATATGGCGGGTACGATTGCGCTGGAGTGCAAAAATGATGTGCCGTATCATCATGTACACGCAACAGGAGCGGCGGCACGGGAATGGCTGCCGCGTATGGCGAAAGAGCAGGGTGCGGATTTGGAACAGCACCCCAACATTGAAGTGACGGAATATATTTACGATATGGCCGAGCGATTGGCTGCAGCTGATCTGGTTGTCTGTCGCGCGGGTGCGGCGACGCTGGGTGAGCTGTGCATGCTGGGACGGCCTGCGCTTCTGGTACCGTCTCCGTTTGTGGCGGAAAATCATCAGGAGAAGAATGCCCGTGCGCTGGAAAAGGCGGGCGGCTGTCGTGTGCTGCTGGAAAAGGATGCGTCGCCGCAAAAGCTGTATGACGAGATACAGCTGATGCTTGCAGATCGCGACCGGTTGCAGCAGATGGGACGTGCCGCAACCAGTCTGGCTGCACATGACGCAAGTGAAAAGATTTATCGTGAGATCCTGTGGGCAATTGAGCATCACGGGAAATAAAAAAACGAAGGGGCGCCATCATGAGACGCAGAAGGCGAAGACATAACACGCCCGAGAAGATGCGTCGGCGTGTCAGCCGGCGACAACGCTTTTTTCATACGATTGGGCGCATATTGTTTCTCGGAATTTTGCTGGCGGCGGCGATATTGGCGCTGACGGTTTTTTTTAAGGTTGATACTATAACGGTGGAAGGTGCGCAGAAATACCGGGCGGAAGAAATCGTTGCAGGCATGGATGTCAAGCAAGGGGACAACCTCTACCTATGGAATAAAGTTAAAGTCTGTGATGCGATGCTGGAAAAGTTCCCGTATCTCCAAAGCGTGCAGATTCGCAGGCATTTACCCAATGCGTTGGTGGTTACCGTGACGGAATGCTCCGCGTCGGTAGCCATTGCATCGAATGGAGGCTATCTGCTGCTCAGTAAAGAGGGCAAGGCACTGGAACAGAGTGCGACCAGTAATGGTTTGCCTGTTGTCACGGGTATGACTTTGTCTGATGTGCCGCTCGGAAAGATTCTGACGGAAGACTCCAGCGAGTCGGCGGAGGAGTTGTTGACCATCCTGCAGACGCTGGATGCTGCCGATATGCTCGGTGAGCTCAATTTTATCAATCTGTCCGACCTGCGTGATATTCACATCGGGTATCAAAAACGGTTTGATATTCGAGTCAATTCAGTAGATAATCTGGCGTATTATCTGCGTTTTGCGCAAACGGTCATTGAGGATCGTCTGTCGCCGTCCGATATCGGGCAGCTGTACTGGGATACGCAGAACCGCCTGCATTATGTGCCGGATACGGCGGAAAATATAGAAAAGGCCGGTATGGGCTTGGCAGCATCTTCCACGGTGACAGATGTTTCGACACAAGATACTGCGCAGCAAACAGATACAGAGGCATCTCAGATGCCGGATTTGTCCGAGGGCAGCGTCGATGAGACACAGCGTTCGGACGAAGGAGCCGGGGAAGACGTGAGCACGGCAGATGAAGCGGATACTGATGGGGATGTGTGAGGAAAAGGGAGGAAAAAGGGACAAAAGAAGGCCGGAATACCTTGTGCAGCACGGATTCGCAAGGGTATTTGGCATAAATTTGGTGGAAAGATACAGAAAACTTTCAGTTTTTTTTGAGTAATTCACTAATTTCTGTTGCAAAATGGAACAATTAGAGGTAAAATTAAAACAATAGGGACAGCTCGCTTGCGATAGACAGCAGCGTCCACACAGAAGAACGTATAAGATAATCTGAACGATTCTTTATCATAAAACGGAGGATGGCAATAATGGGTTTCGAGTTTGAACAGGGCTTGGATAGTGTAGTTAACATTAAAGTAATCGGCGTAGGCGGCGGCGGCGGAAACGCAGTCAACCGCATGGTCGAAAGCGGTGTGCAGGGTGTTGAGTTTGTTTCCATCAACACGGATATGCAGGCGCTGAACTATTCTCAGGCCGGCACCAAGATCCAGATTGGCGAGAAGCTGACGAAGGGACAGGGTGCAGGCGCAAACCCGGAGATCGGCCGTAAGGCGGCGGAAGAAAGCAAGGATCAGATCGCTGCGGCACTTGCGAATACACATATGGTCTTTATTACTGCCGGCATGGGCGGCGGTACCGGCACCGGCGCGGCACCGGTGGTTGCGCAAATTGCCCGTGAAATGGGTATTCTGACGGTTGGCGTTGTTACCCGTCCTTTTGCATTTGAAGGCAAGAAGCGTTTGGAGCAGGCGTTGGGTGGCATTGATGAACTGAACAAAAATGTTGACTCGCTGGTTATTATTCCGAACGAGCGCCTCAAGTACGTATCCGAGCAGAAGATCACCTTTAAGAACGCATTTGAAATTGCGGACGGCGTGCTCCGCCAGGCGGTAGCGAATATCTCCGAATTAATTACCGTTCCGGGCTTCATCAATCTGGACTTCGCCGATGTTACTTCGGTTATGAAGGACGCAGGTTATGCACATATCGGCACCGGCCGTGCTGCTGGGAAAGATAAAGCCGCCGAAGCGGCCCGTATGGCGATTTCCAGCCCGCTGCTGGAAACCTCGATTGATATGGCACACGGTGTCATCGTTTCTGTTATCGGTTCGGACGATATTGGTCTGGATGAGGTTGAGACGGCGGCTACCATGGTACAGCAGGCGGCGCATCCGGATGCGCATATCATTTTCGGTGCGTTTATCGATGATACTATGGATGATGAGATTCGCGTGGTAGTCATCGCAACCGGGTTTGACAGCATCCCGAACTCTGCAAAAATGAATATGGATGGCAAGCAGCCCGAACAGGCTTCCGGCTCCGGTTTGTTTACTGAGGCATCCACTGCGGCAGCAGAGGAGAAGTCTGCTTCGACCCAGTCGAAATCCAGTGATCTGGGTTCGGATGATGCAGCGTTTGATGTGCTGATGCGTATCTTCGATAAGGACCATCGCTGAGTTCAGTTGAAAATAGCGCCTTGAAAACAGCCCTGTTCAGGGCTGTTTTGGTCTGATAAGACCTTGTAAAATTCTTGTAAAAGGGAGTGTGATTACCGTGAGTGCAGACCCTCGAAGTAAAAAGATAAATCAAACTCGCGGTGACACAGCGATGTGAAGCCGCGGAAAGGCGGTAAGGTATGGTAGAATTTTACAAGACGATTGACGGAAGAATTACCGAGATCAGCGGCTTTGCTGAAGGCTGCTGGGTGAATATGGTGCATCCCAGCTCGGATGAGCTGGAGGAAATCGCTCGTGCAGCGCATGTGGAAGAGGAATTTATCCGCGCGGCACTCGACCCGGAGGAAAGTTCGCGTGTTGAAACTGAGGACGATCAGTTGTTGATGATTGTCGACATTCCAATGGTGGAAAAAAGCTCGGTTGAAGATGGCGGTCAGATGTTCAGCACTTTGCCTATGGGTATTGTTGTGGCACAGAACGCGGTCATCACGGTCTGCCTGGAGGACAGCATCATCCTGCGTTCAATTGCGGAGGGTGCGGTGAAAGGCGTGCATACAGCGCTGCGTACGCGATTTGTTTTTCAGATTTTGCTGCGCGTGGCAGGACGCTTTTTGAAAAACCTGCGTATGATTGAGCGTGACTTTACTCGCATCGAAAAGCGATTATATGATTCGCTCAAAAACGAAGAGCTGATTCAGTTGCTCGGACTTTCTAAATCATTGGTTTACTTCTCTGCATCGCTCAAGGGCAACGAAGTGACGATGGAAAAAGTACTGCGCGGGCGCGTACTCAAGCTGTACGAGGATGACCGTGATATTCTGGAGGATGCACTGATTGAGATTCGACAGGCTATCGAGATGGCCGGTATCTATTCGAGCATTTTGTCCGGCACGATGGATGCATATGCATCGGTTGTGTCCAACAACCTAAACATCATCATGAAGGTACTCACGGTTCTGACCATCATCATGACCATTCCCAATATCATCTTTGGTTTTTACGGCATGAATATTGAAGGTGGCGGCTTGCCGGGAGACTTTGTCTGGTGGATTCCACTGCTGATTTCGGTCGCTGCATGCTTTTTTGCGTGGTTTATGCTCAAAAAGAAGAATTTGGATTGATTTTTGGCGCCGCAGTTGCGGCGCTTTTTATTTTTCGGGAAAAAGAGAAGGGCGCGCATCTGCGCGCCCTTCTCTACTGTTCATTCGTTTTGCCATACGAGGGGAATGGTCTGACCGAAAATCGTGATGGATTCCATCTCCTCCAGTGGGATGATTTCCGGGAGCAGGCCAGTGTTGGAGTGGCCAATCTGCCATAGATCATAGGTTGTGCCGTCTTTAAGGGTTAGAATGGGGGAACTGCCCTCTGTGTAATACTGATTGTCGTATTCATCCGGCACGCCATCCAAGTACAGGTTCATGTCATCGTCAAAGGTCATCTCTTTGTCGAAGTGCCATTCCAGATGATAGTAGGCCGGTGTGAATGCGATGCTGTCGATCGTGACGTTCAGATTGCCATAGGGGATGACCTGACCGGCCTGCGCATAAACTGCGGTATCAGTGCTTTCAAGCGGCACCTCGATGCTCCAGTTGCCGGAGACAAGGGTTTGATCCGGTCCGCAATAGTTGCCTTCTCTCATATAGCTGATGATGTCGGAGAAGGTGAAGCGCACGGTCTTACCTTGCCACCGGTCAATGTTGCTCATATCCATTTCAATCTGGAAGAAAAACTGTGTCAGGTCGGTTGCCGCGCTTGGACTTCCGCTGCCAAAGCTCCATTCTCCGTCGGTGCGGACGTCGTAGTCTTTAAAGGTGAGGAAGTCGGTGTTTGGGTGTTCCTGTATATCGACAAACGGTGTACCATCATCCTTGACGGCGGAGAAAATTGCGTATACGGTCTGATCATCAGCGTAGATGCCATCAAGCGAAATAGTCACACCGTGAGCGGTATCGCTGGCGCCGCTGGCAACAAAACCTGTGTCTGTTTCGACATCGCTGTCAGACATCTGGAAAAATTTCGCAAGTTGTGTGCGTCCAGATTCCGGGTCGGCAAAAAAGCCGACAACTGCGCCTGCCGCTGCGGTGAAAGCCAGCACGCATGCGGCTACGGCCGCGATGAGAATAATTCTGCGTGGGTGACGCCGCTTGCGCGGTGTTGGGGCAGTCTGTGCTGCCTGATTGAGTCGTTGAATCAACATATCCTGTTCCTCCTCGGTAAAGCGCAGCGCATCGAGCGCATCTTTATATTGTCTCATATTCGCTGCCCTCCAGTTCTTGCTTGAGTTTGGCACGGGCGCGGGCGAGTCGCTGCCGAACGGCGGCGGGTTTCGCCCCGACCATCGCTGCAATTTCTTCGGCATTGTAGCCTTCGTAATAATACAGGTAGATGACCTCGCGGTATTTTACCGGCAAACGCTGTACCGTGGTCAGCACGCCGGTATCTTCCGTAGGGAGAAAGGGAATCTCACGCTCAATCAATTCGTCCAGTGGGACAGAGCGGCGGCGCCAGCCGCTCTTGAGAATGTCTTTGCACTCGTTGATCGCCATGCGGACAATAAAAGCGCGGGTTTCGCCCTCTGTGTCAAACTTTCGGTCAATTTGCAGCAGTTTCAGGAATACATTCTGGCACACGTCCTGCGCGTCCGCCCGGCCGAGCGAATACGTAAAGCATACGCGAAGGATCATGCCGGAGTATAAACGCACGAAGGTTGCTGCATCGGCTGCATCTTGCCAGACCGACATAAGGCTTCATCCCCTTTCACTACGATAACGATTGAGTACTGTGTTGTGTGACAAAATAGCAGAATATTTTCATCTTCATAATTTCTTGCGGAAATGGATAAAAGTATTGTGCTACAATATGATTAGCATAACGACAAAATGTGACAGAAAACAGTGATGAAATTTGCAGAAAAAATCACTGGATTTTTGTGCGAACAGAGAAAAATGCGGGCAAGCAGGTGAAAAAGCGCAAAAAGCTGTTGCATTAAACGGGAATAGTGCTATGATATTACAAGGAAAAACGGGATGAAAATAATCGGACAAAGATGAAGGAGACGAAGGATTTTTATGCTTCGGTTTTTAGAGAGTCTGCAATTCGTTTTATTTATATTTTTTACAGCAGCATATGCTTATCAGATCGTGTATCTGGTGGTAGGCTTGCTTGGCAAAGGCCGTCAGGGCAAGCAGGACGCAGAGTTGCACCGGTATGCCGCGATCATTGCAGCGCGCAATGAGGAGGGCGTTATTGGAGATTTGATTCAAACGCTAAAACGACAGGATTATCCAGAGGAATTGTTGGACATCTTTGTCATTGCGGATAACTGCACGGATAGTACAGCGGATGTCTCCCGCAAGGCGGGTGCAATCGTGTATGAGCGGTTTAACAAGGTACGGGTTGGCAAAGGATATGCGCTGGATTATTTGTTCCACCATATTTTTGAGGATTACGGCGAAAAGACGTATGACGGATTTTTCGTATTCGATGCGGATAATCTGGTGGACCCGCAATTTGTGCGCGAGATGAATAAGATGTTTGACACCGGCGAGTATACTGCGCTGACCAGCTATCGTAATTCGAAAAACTTTTGTGACAACTGGATTTCCGCAGGCTATGCACTTTGGTTCTTGCGTGAGGCGCGTTTTCTTAATCGTCCGCGTACACAGCTTGGTGTCAACTGCGCTGTTTCCGGTACAGGTTTTTTGGTTGCGGCGGATGTCATCCGTCAGGAGGGCGGCTGGCCCTATCATCTGCTGACAGAGGATATTGAGTTCTCTATTGCCTGTGCGGCGCGCGGTCGGAAGATTGGCTATTGCGGTACAGCAATCATCTATGATGAGCAACCCATTCAGTTCCGTCAGTCCTGGGATCAGCGTCTGCGTTGGAGCAAAGGTTTTTACCAGGTGGATGCGAAGTATACGGCGCCGTTGCTGCGCGGTTGTTTGCGCGGCGGCAGAAAAGGCGTGTCCTGCTATGATATGCTTATGACGGTAGCGCCTTGCAATTTGGTGACGATTGGCGTGTTAGGACTTGCCCTGTTTGCCTGCCTGAGCAGCCTGTCACAGCCGGCGTTCATTACATATCGTGTACTGCGTATGCTGGGACGAATTGTTTTGGCCACAGTTAAGGGAATTTCGTTCAGTCTGTTTATGTTCGGTGCTTTCACGATGGCGACCGAATGGAAGAAAATCAAGGGCAGCGCTTGGAAAAAGATTTTATATGTATTTACTTTCCCACTGTTTATGCTGACATATATCCCGATTTCTTTGGTCGCGCTGGTCGGAAAAGTCGAGTGGAAGCCCATTCGTCATGGCCTTACTGCAAAAGCACAGAATGAGAATGAGCGCGCTTAACATGTAAGATACAAATGTAAAGCTGCTGCAACGCAAAGTTGCAGCAGCTTTTTTCTGCTATTCAACGCAATGTGGTCGGCCACTGGCATATAGTTCGCGCCGAATAGCTGCGAACATGCGTTCCGCCATATCCAAATACCGCCGGATTTCGATTTCATCAATTTCAAACGGAAGATCGGTCGGATATCGTGTTTCAATATATAGATCATTGAGTGCGGCGCTCTCGTCAAGATATTCCGAGAAAGCATCGGAATCCTGCTGAATAGCCTGACGACACAGATAAGTCAGGTTGTGACCGTCGTAATGCCGACCGGTACGAAACAGCAGATATCCCTTGAGTGCTTTTTCAATTGCCTGCTGGCAGTGAAACGCGATATTATAGTGGTCACCGCCATATGTCAACAGTAGGCGTGCACATTGCAGGTCACATAACGCTTTATCCAGCCATTTATAGTAAAAGTGGCTATCGGATGCGCCTTTACGTCTTCTGCTCATAAATCACCTGGCCTTTCCGGGCGATCCATGCGGCATAAGAGGTTTCATCCTCCAGCAGCTCGTCCCACTCCTCGGCGGTGTACACACTTAAATTGACTGGAATATCAGCGGAAAGCGCCAGATGCAGCTGGGTGCGCAGATGACGGCAATCCGTGCCGTCCGGTACGATGACACACAGGCTGAGGGACTTGAGCTTGCCAGTGGCCATGGTTCGCTTTTCTGCAAACAAAATAATTCGGTGCGGTTGACATACGCGGAGAATATCCGCCGTGGCTTGTTGAATCAGTTCGGTCATGTGGTCATGCCTCCTGCATTTCAAATGGCGATAGGGTCGCAAGCGCCTCAAAATGCGCCTTACCATCTGTTTCGCCGCGTACATAGCGCGCGCCGTCTACCGTGCCGCAGAGCAGCGCAAGCTGTTCGCCGAAAGCGGTTTCGGCAGTATAGTTGACCTGAAGGGAAGAGACAAAGCCCGGCTGGCGCTGCAGGTCGAGCGCATCCGAAATCAGCTCTACGATGCGCACATTGTTAACGTGGTTGTTGACATCCAAATCCGAATACTGCACGGTATGGATATGATGCGGCCGTACAGTATCGCAGGACAGCTTGGGCAGCGGTTCAAACAGTTCTCCGCGCGCGGTGTGCAGATAGCTTTCTGCAGCTGGGAAAGAACTGGGACGCAGAATACGGTGCGATACCGGATCGAGCGTGACCCACATGGATTGTGCGTCGCCAATCTGCTGTTCATCCGCAAAGAATGCAAAACAGCGATACCAGCTTGCTCCGCGGATGCCGGGACACCATGTTTCGCAGCGGATACGCTCATACGGGCGCAGAGGGCGCGTCAGACTCGCTTTCATGCGTGAGAGTACCCACAGGATATTCAGCTCGTCTTGGGCAAGATGCAGCGATTCTGCGTGCACAGTGGCGGCATCCTGCATGACCAGCCAGAGAAAGGATGGTTTTGCAATACCACGGTTGTCGATGTGGCCGTAATTGACCTCATATTCGCGGGAGAGAAGATCTGCCAAAGGAAAACGCCTCCTTGTTATGAATGAAACAGGCTGGCAATAAACCGGGAAACCAGTTCAAGCAGCGAGGACTGCTGCACCGAAGTATCCGGTGTGGCATCCGGTGTTTTTTCATTGGATGCATAGTGCTCGGAAAGCATTGCCGCGCAGCCATCTACGTTTTGCAGGGAAGAGTAGCTGAAAAATACCTCGCCCTGAATATCAATGCTGTCATCTAGCAGAGTGAGCTGACGCTGCAGCTCATCCGTGCCATACCAGACATCGCCCGGCTGGGCTTCGGCCGCACGATAGGCGCCGATGCCGATGTACAAAGCCACATCGCTGGTGGAGACTATCTGCTGCCACCAGTCCACCAATACCTGAAAATCGGCGATTTCATAGCCGATAGACCAGTAAAGCTGCGGACAGATATAGTCGACCGTTCCCTTTCTAATCCATTCGACGGAATCGCAATAGATTTCTCGATAGGAAGAGCGGCCGTTGGTTTCGCTGCCTTTGGGATTGTTGGTTTTGTTGTCCCAGATACCGGCAGGGCTGACGCCAAACGATAAGGTTGGATCGATTTCGTGCAGCGTTTTGTCGAGTGTGGCAATCAGGGTGTTGACGTTATCACGGCGCCAATCACCGATGTCGCTGAAATCCTGTCCATAGCGGGCATAGGTGGAAGAATCACCAAAATCTGTGCCCGGATAGAAATAATCATCCAGATGGATGCCGTCTACATCATAGTTTTTCACAATTTCAGATGCGCCATCCACCACAAGCTGCTGTACGGCAGGCAAACCGGGATTGAAGTAGTAATTGTCCTCATATTTTACAACCCATTCCGGATGCTGCTTGGCGGGGCTGTTTTCGGGCAAGGACTCCCACTCGCTTTCGCCGTCTTTCGTGATGCGATAGGGATTGATCCAAGCATGCAGCTGTAAGCCGCGGCTGTGGGCGCCTTCAACCCAGTAGGCGAGAACGTCGAAATCGCCGTCCGGTGCCTGTCCTACAGTACCGCTGATATACCGGCTCCACGGGAAAATCTCCGATGGGTAAAGTGCGTCGGCGGAAGGACGAACCTGTAGGAATACCGTATTCAGTCCCATCGCCGCAATATTATCGAGAGTGGCATCCGCTTCGCTTTTAAGCGCATCTGCCGACAGCCCCTGTGCAGAGGGATAATCAATGTTATATATGGTGGAAACCCATACGCCGCGCATGCCGTCTTGTGCTGTTTGAACAGCGCCGGCACTGGAAAAAATCAGAGTAAGTACCAGAACAATGGAAAAAGTGCGTTGCTTGAGCATGGAAAGACTCCTTTGACAGTTAACGTAAATAATATAATTATTTTACCATTATGGGCAGGAGAAAGCAAGAATGATTGACAGGGGCACGGATTCATCGTATGATGGAACACGGACAGAAAAAAGGATGTGAATGGCCATGCAAAAAAAGGTTCTGGCGCTGCATGATTTATCGGGCTTTGGGCGATCGTCGCTGGTGCCGATCATTGCGGTGATTTCTGCGGGAGGGCATCAGTGTGTGCCGTTGCCGACGGCAGTATTTTCCACGCATACTGCGATTCCCGGCTGGATTACCACGGACCTGACTGGTGCAATGCCGGGAACTATCGACCAATATGATGCGCTGGAGTTACGCTTTGAGGCGATCTATGCTGGCTTTTTGGGTTCGGCAGATCAGATTGACTGCGTCGGGGAGGCGGCCAGACGGCTGAAAAAGGCGGATGGTATGACCTTGATCGATCCGGTCATGGGAGATAACGGGAAGGTGTATGATACCTATACATCGGAAATGTGCACCCGTATGCGTGAGCTGTGTGCGATTGCGGATATCATTACGCCCAACACAACCGAGGCGGCGATTTTACTCGACCGTGATCCGAACAGCAAGCCGCGCGATGCAGACGAGGCGTGGGAGTGGCTGCGGGCGCTGCGCACACGCTATGGTGCGCAGGTTGTGCTGACCGGATTGGATTTCGAGAAAGGAAAGGTCGGTTCGGGCTGCCTGTCGGAGAGCGATGGCGCGCTTAGCCTGCATCGGCGCATTGACCGGTATTATCCCGGTACGGGGGATTTGTTTGCATCGGTTATGCTGTCAGCGCTGCTCAATGGTGAACGGCTGACAGAAGCCTGTGAACAAGCAGGAGAATATGTCAAGGATTGCATTGCTTATACGCTAGAGCAGAAAACCGATCCGATGCATGGGGTACAGTTTGAAAAGCTGCTGCATCGCCTGATAGACGGTTCTTATCAAATTAAGAATATGGAAAGCAACAGCCCTGTCAATTGACAGGACTGTTGCTTTTTACATGAATCAGTTTGGAATAAAGAAAAGCACTGTCATTTAGACAGTGCTTTCGTTTCTGGAGCGGCTGACGAGGCTCGAACTCGCTACCTCCACCTTGGCAAGGTGGCGCTCTACCAGATGAGCTACAGCCGCATTTTGTATCGCGCCGAACTCATCAGCGCGATATTGATTATAGCAAAGGCATGCTGTTCTGTCAAGCAGAAATGTGAAAAAAACAAAAAAATTATCGAACCCCACGGGTGACGAAATGCATCCGCGCGCATACCAGAACATAGATCACTGTTGTCATTGGCAGCAGGAGAAGTGTGGACACAGGAAAACACTGTGCCAGTATGTTGAGCGTGATACTGGCCGCCCAGAAGCTTGGCATGAGTGCAAGCGCATAAATATTGCACCGCCAGTATCTCTGCTGCCACTGTCGTCCGGTACTGTTGTTCTGCGTTTGAATGGAACTACACAGTCCAAGAAAAAGGGTGCACATGCCGACCTGTATGAATAGACCGACAATGGTCGGGATATGATAATACGTTTGTTGCCACAGGTCGTAAATCATCAAGGCAGCGCCAAAGACATTGCCGCCAATGGTCAGGTTCAGCAACATAGGGGCCCCACGGAGCATTTCTGCAACGGATGCGATGGAATTGGTTTTGCTTTCCGGGGCAGACAGCTCGATATCCCGCAGCAGCCAGTCGGTCGTCACATCGAAATACTCTGCCAACGCCACGATTTTCTCTGTGTCCGGCGTTGCGTCGCCAAGCTCCCACTTGCTGACTGCCTGCCGTGATACGCCCAGCGTGATGGCCAGTTCCTCCTGCGACAGACTGCGCTTTTTTCGAAGAACGGTGATTTTCTCTCCCAGTGTCATGTTTGGTTACCTCCTTGGTTGGTGAGGTCATTATATCGAAAAACACGGTTGCATGCCACCGTGTTTGGCTTGAAATCACGCAACTACGGGTTGCATTTGAAAAAATCCGCGTGTTTTGAAAGAAAACACGCGGATTTAGTGTCAGAATGGCAAGAGCAGGTCAATAGCCAAGCGGCTGGCCGATTAAGACAATTTCACAGCGTTCCATGCTCTGCGGCGGTCCCATATGAATGGTCATGGCACGGCAGATGCGCTCGGGGCTTTGGCAGTCGTGGCATTTGCCATCCACAGCGCAGGGGGTTTTCTTCTCCAAGCGCTGGGCATTAAGCGGCGCAGCAATATTACGCGCTCGGTTGACAGCGCTCTCCAGATCCGGACACAGCTTATTGATACCGCAGACAAAGATGCAGCGTTTCGGACCAAACAGCGTACCGGCGATACGATTGCATGTGCCGTCGATATTGACAACCTCGCCGTTTTCGCTCAGTGCGTTAGCCGAGCTGAGATAAATATCCGGCGTCTGGAAAAACTCCCCGGCACGTACCCAGTGCCAATGTACGGCGGTACTGTTAGAGAAGGCTTCGGGAAAGCCAAGTTCCTTGAGTGTCATGGAGCCGCCAAGAGAAACGGATTTGCCTGCGCAAGCATCGATGAGATACGGCAGGGCGTCCGCTGCGGTCGGAAAGTAAGTAAAGCCAAAGCCGCGCTTTGTAAATGCCTGACAAATGGCGTCCACGGCCAGCAAGCCGCGCTCGAACAACGGCAGCAGATCGGCAGGGCTGCTGACAAGGGCGTCTGCGCCGGCATCTGTCAATTCTTCGGCCGAGCGAAAGCCCCATGTTACGCCAACAGCCAGCAGACCGGCATTTTTAGCCGTCTGCATATCGGTTGCGCTGTCCCCGATGTAAAGCGTTGTGGCTGCGTCACCACCCAGCTCGCGCAGCAGCTGCAATACGCTGGTGGGGTCGGGCTTGCGCGGAATATCCGGCCGTTCGCCGTAGGTGATCTGCACCAGATCGCCAAAAAAGTGGCGAATCAGGCTCTTAGCCGCTAAATCGTATTTGTTGGATAATACGCCGACCGAGACCCCGGCCTTTTTCAGCTGCCGCAGCAGGGGCAGGATGCCGTCATACGGTTGGGTACGGTTCATCATACGCTGGTTGTAAGCCGTGCGAAATTCGTCCAGACAGGTGTCAATCATCGCTTCTGTACGTTTGTTTTCCGGGATGCAGCGTTCAATCAGTTTGCGTACACCATTACCAACGCGCACACGGGTTTCCTCTTCGGTCACAGCGGCAAAGCCGCGGCGCACGATCGCGCAGTTGACGCTGTCAGTCAGGTCGCCCAGCGTGTTGAGCAGGGTGCCGTCTAAATCAAAAATTGCGGTCGTAATTTTCATGCTATCTTATCCTTTTTGACGTAGCGCAGTCTCATCCGCGCATGTAAGTCTGTGTGATTTCGCCAAGCATGGCGGAGACCGTGGGGTTCAATGCTTCTTCACGCACGCGCCAGCGCCAGTTTTTGCCGCCGATGGTGGCAGGGGTATTCATGCGCGCATCTGCACCCAAAGAAAGCAGATCCTGTAACGTGGTCATGGTGATGTGTGCAGGGGACGCCCACACGCTCTTGATTGCGCTCCACCCCATGGCTTCGCTGTGCGAGGTGCGCAGATAGCGATAGGCAAATTGCTTTTCCGGTTCGGTGCAGATATCCATAATCTGTTCACATACGGTTTGAGAGTCGTGCGTGGAGGTGTATACAATGCTGTTGGGCACGAAGTTATGCGGCAGATGTTCGTTGTCGCAGTCAGGCGTGAAGCCGAAAATCAGCACTTTCATGCCCGGGAAACCGCTTTCTGCCAGCAACTCACGAACCTCATCGGTCATTTCGCCCAAATCCTCTGCAATCAGCGGCAGAGGGCCGAGCGCTTTTTCCATGGCATGGAACAGCTCCATGCCCGGCCCCTTGCGCCAGTGTCCTTTGATAGCGGTTTCCTCGGTTGCGCGTACTTCCCAGTAGGCGGCAAACCCACGAAAGTGGTCAAGCCGTACCACGTCGAACAGCGCCATATTGCTCTTCATGCGCCAAATCCACCAAGCAAAGTTCTCTGCGCGGTGTGCATCCCAATCGTAGACCGGATTGCCCCACAGCTGGCCGGTGGCGGAATAGTAGTCAGGCGGCACACCTGCGACCAGCTTTGGGCTGAGGTCGGCTTTGAGCTTGAACAGCTTGGGGTGCGTCCATACGTCCACGGAGTCGGCAGAGACATAGATCGGAATGTCGCCGATAATTTGAATGCCGTGCTCGTTGGCATATTCGCGCAGTGCTTTCCATTGGGTAAAGAAAATATATTGCAGGAAAATGCGGAAGTCAATTTCGTCCCGCAGCTCTTCGGTCACTTTTCTCAGAGCCTCCGGTTTGCGGTCGCGCACCGCTTTTTCCGGCCACATGTAGACCGGCATGTGATGGTATTTCTCTTCCTTGAGCGCCATAAACAGCGCATAATCCGGCAGCCATTCGGCGTGTTCCTCAGTGAACGCGTCGATTTTTTCGCGCAAAGCATCATCGATACGCGAATAGGCCTTGCGGAACAGCGGCCAGCGGGTATCAGCCAGCTGTTCAAAATCCGCAGTGTCCGGCGAGGCTTCAAAGTCGCCCGCTTTGACCTCCGCTTCGGTCAGCAGCCCATCCTCAACCAGTAAGTCGAGGTCAATCAGATACGGGTTGCCTGCTGCGGCGGAAAAACACTGATAAGGCGAATCGCCGAAACCGGTGTGGCCGAGAGGCAGAACCTGCCAGTAAGTCTGATGCGCTGCTGCGAGGAAATCAACAAATTCATAGGCGGTCTTGCCCATGGTGCCTACACCGTGCGGTGAGGGCAGGGAAGTGACGTGCGCAAGCACGCCGCTGGAACGGTGAAACATAAATACATCCCCCAATTGAATATAGTTGTATTATAGCGTGTTTTATGGAAATTTGTCAATTTTACTTGCCAAGTGTGCAGGGGCAGGATATAATGAAAAGGCTGAAAATTACACAGGAAAAAGGGGAATTTGACGCATGAGAATGCGCAAAAAGAAAAATCTTGATATTCGCTTTGCGGCCTGCGCGGACGTGATGGCGTTTGAGCCGAAGGAAAAGCGCGGCAAATGGCGTGCGCTGTTCGGAAACGACCATCCGCTGCACGTTGAAATCGGCTGCGGTAAGGGACGTTTTGCTATTGGCATGGCGGAGCAGCATCCGGACGTGAATTTTATTGCGGTTGAGCGGGAGGAGGGGGCGCTCATCATGGCGGCTGAGCGCTGCCAGCAGCATCCGCTGCCCAACCTGCGGTTTGTATCCTTTGATGCAGCCGAGCTGCGCGAGGTATTTGCACCCGGTGAGGTGGACCGTATATATCTCAATTTTTCCGACCCGTGGCCGCCCAATCGGCAGCGCAAGCGCCGTTTGACGTGGCGCGCATATCTTGAGGTGTACGACGAGATATTAAAGCAGCAGGGGGATATCTGCTTTAAGACCGATAATCAGCGGTTCTTTGAGTGGACGTTGGCGGAGATTTGCCAGTTTGGCTGGCTGCTGCAGAATATTTCACTCGACTTGCATCACTCGGATTTTGAGGGTAATGTGATGACAGAATATGAGGAAAAATTCTCGTCCGAGGGCGCGCGCATCTATCGGTTGGAGGCACGCCGCCGTCTGCCGGAATTCCTGCGCAAGTGAAGAAAAGGAAAGCAGCCTGCGGGCTGCTTTTTTATTCTTGACATATGTCGGAAAAATAGTATAATAGATTTATAACCGGCATATGCCGGAAACAAAATATGGAGGCGTATTTCCATGAAAATCGCAGTCACTTATGAGGATGGGCAGGTATTCCAGCATTTCGGCCATACCGCCCAGTTCAAAGTATATGAAGCCAAGGATGGAAAAATCCTTTCTTCGCAGGTTGTGGATACCAACGGCAGTGGACACGGTGCGCTGGCGGGCTTCCTTGCAGCGCAGGGCGTGGATACGTTGATTTGCGGCGGTATCGGCGGAGGCGCGCAGGCCGCGCTCGCAGAAGCGAATATCCGTCTGCTCGGCGGCGTACAGGGCAGTGCGGATGCGGCGGTTGAGGCGTTTCTGTCCGGTTCTCTTGCGTATAATCCGGATGTTCAATGCAGCCACCATGGGCATCATGGGGAAGGGCATGACTGCGCTTCGCACGGTGACCATGCCTGCGGCGGTCACTGTCACGGTTAAGCAATGCCCAGACCGAAAAAATGCCGTCGTGTGTGCGGCTTGCCGGTTTGCCGTGAGTTTGGCCCGCGTGGAATTGGCTGCATGGGTGAACCGGTTATGTTGGGGCTGGATGAGTACGAGGTCATCCGGCTGATTGATCTGGCGGGTATGCAGCAGGAACAGGCAGCGGCGCAGATGGGCGTAGCGCGCACGACGGTGCAATCGATCTACAACACGGCGCGGCACAAGCTGGCGGAGGCGTTGGTTAATGGACGTACTTTGCGCATCGAGGGCGGCGACGTTGAAGTGTGCGAAAAACGTGCGCATTGCATGCGTGGCGGTTGCTGTGGACATCACGGCTGCGGAAAGCAAAGACCGGAAGGCTGAGCCTTCCGGTCTTTTCCGTTATAGTTTGGTGTAGCCGCGCGGGGTGACGATGGCGTCCAACGGTACGCCGGCTGCGCAGGCGGGACAGTTTTTGCCGCGTACAAAGTTATGATAATGCGGGAAATCCTCTCCGGAAAACAGGCTGACAACCGGTTTGCCGTCCAACTCGGAAATGTTGGAGAACAGCGCGGAATAACCGGCTACGCGGCCGCCGTAGTATTCAATGCACTCGCGTGTCTGTGAAAGTGTCTGACCGGTGGATGCGGTATTGACCAGCACCAGCACATTGCGGTGCTCAATCATGGGACGCAGGTTGTCCGCAAACATAAACTGACCGTTGACGTTGCTGTCCGGCTCGACAAGGTAAATGACTTTGTTGCTGTTCAGGCTGCCAATGCCGGAACTGGCAAGCTCTTTGGCAATATATGCGCCGATGTACTCCGTGCCCTCCAGGCAGAGCAAGGTGTCCACGCTGACGGAGGAAAAGCGAAATGCGATGCTGTGTGCGGCCTCTAGAGCCATGGTCATGTTGTGCTTGATTTCGGACATGTCGATATAATAATTGATGTGGGAATGATTGGTTGCAAAATGACCCGGAATCGCATCTGCATACAGACGCTTGTTGGAACGGGAAATAATACGGATCGGCTGCTGCATAAATGACCACCTTTCTTTGTCTGTTAGAAAATCACAAGCTTATTATAGCGCAATTTTATCAGCAGAGCAAGAAAAAGCGAAGCAAGGTTTGTGAATTATGCCGATAAAAAAACCCTGCCGCAATGTGCAGCAGGGTTAGAAAACAAAGGATTAAAGCGCAGCCTTAGCCTTCTCAGCAAGTGCTGCGAAAGCAGCCTTGTCGTTAACAGCCAGTTCCGCAAGCATCTTGCGGTTCAGATCGATACCGGCCTTCTTCAGACCGTTCATGAAGCGGCTGTAGTTCATGTCGCAGGACTTGGCAGCAGCCGAAATACGGGTGATCCACAGACGGCGGAAGTCGCGCTTCTTGTGCTTACGGCCAATATACGCGTACTTCAGGCTCTTCATGACCGCCTGATTGGCTACACGATAGTGGGTAGACTTGGCACCCCAGTAGCCCTTTGCACGCTTGAGGATCTTCTTTCTTCTTTTGCGCGTCATCATTGCGCCCTTAACTCTTGCCATTGTAATTGCCTCCTATATGAAAGATGTTGTTACTTACTTATACGGTAGCAGACGCTTGAGCTGCGCTACGTTCGTGGAATCCGCGAAGCCTTCCTTGCGGAGGTGGCGCTTCAGCTTGGTCGTCTTACCATGGCCGTTGAGCAGGTGACGCTTGCCGACATGGCCGCGCTTAAACTTGCCGTTCTTGGTAACGGAGAATCTCTTCTTTGCACCGCTGTGCGTTTTGATCTTAGGCATAAGGTTTGCTCCTCTCTGAATTTGCGCGCAAGGCGCGTTTTGGTTTACTTGTCCTTAGCGGGCGCCAGAAACATCAGCATCTGACGTCCTTCGAGCTTGGGCTGCTTTTCTACCGTGCTGCATTCCGAGCACAGTTCCGCGAAGCGATGGAGCAGATCCTGACCGAGCGACGCATGCGTGACCTCGCGGCCGCGGAAGCGAACCGAAACCTTGACCTTGTCGCCGTCCTTAAGGAAACGGCAGGCGTTTTTTACCTTGGTGTTCAGGTCACCGACGTCGATATTGGGGGTCAGGCGAATCTCTTTGATCTCCACGACGCGCTGGTTCTTGCGCGCTTCTTTTTCACGCTTGGCCTGTTCAAAACGGAACTTGCCGTAGTCCATGATTTTGCAGACCGGCGGCTTCGCCTGCGGGGCAATTTTCACCAGATCCATACCCTTTTCCACGGCGGCATCCTGTGCCTGCTGGATGGGAACAATGCCGAGCTGCTGGCCGTCATCGCCGATCAGACGGACTTCTTTGTCGCGGATCTCTTCATTGATTTGATGTTCCATGCTGCTGATTGGTAAGCACCTCCAAACGATGAATGGGTTAAGACAAAAAGAAAAAGGACCGATCGAAAGCGACCGTCCTCCATGCATAAAACGCAAACCCGTACCGAAGCGGATTTTTGCTTTATTAACCCGTTTGCTCAAACGCTGCGGGTGAGGACATTGCCTTCTTCCTTGTTACCTAAAACACTATATCAGAAATGAAAGAGAAAGTCAAGGCTTTATTTCGGCTATTTTAACTGGTATGATATTTCGCACAGGCAGCATACTATGACAGTACGGCGCTCGATAATAGGGCTTTACAAAAGCGACTCGATTTGTTATGCTAAAGGCAGAGGGAGGAATTCTCTCTGCATATACCGAATTTGGATCATTAAGGAGGTGCCGGATCGTGAGCGAGGAATACGGCAACGATTTTGTCACGTTGATTGATGAGGATGGCAACGAAGTTGAGTTTGAGCACATCGACACCGTGGAATATCAGGGAACAACCTATCTGGCGTTTATCCCGGCGGAGCTTTCCGTTGAGGAGGATGCGGAAGTTGTTATCATGCAAATCGTAGAGGAAGACGGCGAGGAAATGCTGGAGGCGGTCGAGGATGACGAGATCGCAGATGCGGTGTTTGACATCGTAATGGAACGCGCCGAGGCGGAAGAGGAAGAATAATTCATATTCGCACGCGGCATGGATGAGTCGAATCCCTGCCCTGTACGACAGCAGCCCTTTTTTAACCCACATTTTTAGTACGGGATTTCGGAAAGTTTTGGCATTGAGCAGCAGGCCTCCCGGGTATACACGGACGTTGGAAGCGCAGACATGCCAAACAGAAAACCCACCTGCATGAGTCGTGCAGGTTACTAATTGGGCTGCATCGGCAGGGCGGGGTATTTTAATGCCCAACGGTCTGACAGTGATGATGGGCAATCGCTCGGTTGATTAAAAATTTGTTACATTTGTGTAACTTTACAGGAATTTTATTTGCTTTTTTTGCATAAGATGATATAATGAACAAAGAGAATATAAAAAGGAGGTGCAAAGACACATGAGAAATCTTAAGATTCCCCAGCAGCCCGACCGTCCGGATATCGATGATTTGATTTTCGGTGAGGAACATGAGACGCATAGCGATAAGTAAAACGCTTACGGATATGTCCACGTAGGGAGCGCATGCTGGAAAAGGATGCGGCCGCGTGGTTTTTTTATATTTATTTCCCGGAGAATAAAAAGGGAGTTCCATTCTGAATATGAAAAAATGTCTCAATAAAGGGTGATGCCCGAAGCGGAAAACCGTTTCGGGCGTTTTTTTATGCTTCCGAAGAAATGATGGAACGAAGCCGGTCAAGCGCGGCTTGAAAGCGGGGTTCCCCTCGCATTTGTTCGTACTGCGGATCCTCTTCCAGAGAGCGCAGGGTCAGGCGGTGGGTCTCGATGATTTCATTTTTGGTCGGTACATGGGTCTGTACAACGGGGAAAAATGGGTTTTTCCGATAATCCAGTGTGTAGGACAGTCGTGCGTCGATATACGCATCAAGCAGGTCAAATGTACGAGCAGTGTCGCCTTCATCCTGTGCCAGCATGAGCTCGAGCAGCAGGCCGTTGGAACGGTCCAGATCGAACAGCTCGTCTAGCGCGCGGTAGGCATCTAGATAACGGTGTGCAGCGGGGAACTCTTTTTTCCGCCGCGCAACCGTGGTTAAGTTCATCAGTGCACCCAGCGTTTCGTGGACGTGGGTTAACAGCCGCTTTCGGGCAAGTTGTTCGGCTTCACCCAATCGGTTTTGTGCCAGCCGGAGGTTGAGACGCAGCACGTCCGCATCTGCCAGCGGCCGCGTGGGCAGGCTGTCAATCAGTGCCTCCGCTTCGTCGTAGCGCCCAAGCATGGTCAGCGCGTTGATGCGCAGCAGTTTGGCGCCCAGCTTCTCGCCCGGCTCCTCGCTTTGCTGCTCACCCTGCTCGAACAGCGCGAGGCAGCGGGCGATGAGCGCCTCACCTCTTTGCTCTGGGTCGTCTGCATGAGCAAGAGCAGAGGCGAGATAATGGAAATACAGCCCGCCCGCTGAGATTTTGAGCGCACCGCAGGACGGATATTCATGCAGCGCTTCTTCCGTTGCCTGCTGTCCGGCATCAAAGCCTTGTTCATCAAATATGGCACGCAGGCGTTGGGTGATAGCAAACAGTTCCTCGGTAGAGGGGGCTGGGTGAAAGTTGAGCAGTGCATCGACTGTCATGCCAAGCGCACGGGCTAGCGGTGGCAGCAGGGTAATGTCAGGATAGCTTGCGCCGGTTTCCCATTTGCTGACCGCAGCCGCTGACACACCAACCAGTGCAGCCAGACTTTCCTGTGTCAGTCCTTTGGCGCGGCGTGCGGCAAGGATTGTGGTTCCGATGAAAAGTTCCATATCGTTCATCCTTATAATAGCAGATTCAAAAGGACCTTTTGTAAATTTATCTTATCATGCTGCTGTGACAGATACAATAGAGGCAAAGTTTAACCAGCGGTTGGATTTTTTAACTGGCAGTTGAGCAAAGCGGAGCATGGTTGACGCTGCTGCCGGATTCTGTTAGGATAGTCAAAGTGGGAAAGGGGGAGTTGTGCTGTGTCGCTTGATTTGACAGAAGGAAGCATCACTCGACGGCTTCTGTTGTTTGCGCTGCCGCTGATGGTTGGCAATCTGCTGCAGCAATTATATAATGTAGCGGATACGCTGATTGTGGGGCGGTTTTTGGGAGCGGATGCATTGGCGGCGGTTGGCTCGGCTTACACGCTGATGGTGTTTCTGACATCGATTTTGCTGGGCCTGTGCATGGGCAGCAGTGCGTTTTTTGCTATGCAGTTCGGAAAACGGGATATAGAACGCCTGAAAAACAGTTTGTTTTTGTCCTTCCTGCTGATTGGTGTGATTGCGGTTGTGATGAATGTACTGGTTTTTGCAGGACTGGACTGGATTGTTCGGGTGTTGCATGCGCCGGATACCGTTGCGCCGCTCATGCGGCAATACCTGTTTTACATCTTTTTTGGAATATTGGCGACGTTTTTATATAACTTCTTCGCCAATCTGCTTCGTGCAGTGGGGAATTCACTGGTGCCGTTGGTGTTTCTTGCAGCATCGGCGGTGCTCAACATTGTTCTGGATTTGCTGTTTGTTTTGGTGTGCCGCTGGGGGGTGACAGGTGCGGCGG
>DYCA01000012.1:0-3305 GCA_019418305.1 Clostridiales bacterium | reverse complement strand
GTGGTGGCGCAGTTTGTTTCCGGTATTGGCATCGCGGCATATTGTTTGCTGCGTTTTCCAGAGCTGCGTGTGCAGCGGCGTCATATGCGCTGGGACCGCCGGATTATCCGCGAGATCGCCGGTCTGTCTGTTTTGACGTGCGTGCAGCAGTCGGTTATGAATTTCGGCATCTTGATGGTGCAGGGATTGGTCAACAGCTTCGGAAAAACCGTCATGGCGGCGTTTGCCGCAGCGGTCAAGATTGATTCCTTTGCCTATATGCCGGTGCAGGATTTCGGCAATGCGTTTTCGACCTTTATTGCGCAGAATTACGGGGCAAGGAACGAGGAACGCATCCGACGCGGAATCAAAAGCGCGGTGGGAACAGCGTTTGTGTTCTGTGTGGTTATCAGCACAGCGGTATGTATATTGGCGCGTCCGCTGATGGGTTTGTTCATCCAGCCGGAAGAGACAGAGATTATTGCAGTTGGTGTTGGTTATCTGCGGATTGAGGCGTCGTGCTATTTCGGAATCGGTCTGCTGTTCTTATTGTACGGCTTTTACCGGGCGGTCAAGCGGCCGGGCATGTCGGTGGTGCTGACGGTGATTTCGTTGGGTACGCGCGTAGCGCTTGCTTATTTGCTGTCTGCCATGCCCTCGGTAGGCGTGACCGGTATATGGGTTGCCGTGCCAATTGGCTGGGCGTTGGCTGATCTGGTGGGTGTGGCATATTATTGGAGCAATAAAACACGTTTGCTGCATGTAGAAGCGTGAAAAAAGGTCCTGCCTGATTGGCAGGACCTTTTGATTTTCAGGTGCCGAAATAGCTGAAGTGCATATAGTCGCGCTTGCTGCGCCATGCATTGCCGCCCCACAGAAAGCCGTGGTTAATGAATGCGTTGTACACGTCGCCGCCTTCGGGGATAGAGTAGGGGTCTTCGCCCGGCAGCCAGTAGGAGCCGGTGGTTGGGGTCAGAGAACCATCTTCGTTGATGGTCGCCTCCATGTTTTCCTCCCAGTTGATGTCTACTGCAGTGCCCTGAGAGTGCTCGCCCGTGCGCCAGGAGTAGCAGCCGACATCCTTAATCGGGAACTGCTCATCTCCGTTGTAAATCTCTTCAAACACTGCTTCATAGATGGAAGCAAGGTTGCGGTTTACCTGCAGATACGCCGTACCGGAGGTCTTAGTGCCGTCCTCCTGTAAACGCCAGACCGGAACGGAAATTTCGACCATATTAGCCTCTGCCTCCTCGGCAGTCTGGTATTTCTGACCGTCCACACCATAGACCAGTTCCATCTTTTCTTCTTCTGTCTGCGGCAGCGTCAGGTCCGGTTCTTCCCACGTGTCGTCGGTAGTGTCAGAGCTGTTGTTCGAGGCGCCCTCGAAGGCGGAGCAAAAACGGGTTGCCATGATGAGGGCCTGTTCGCGCGTGGCAGTTCCGCTGGGAGCGAGTACGGTGGTTTGTCCGGCAGCGGAAATACCGTTGACCACAGTATGATCCACCATGGTAATCATAGCGTCAACAGCATAGGAATTGATTTCAGGGACGTCAGGATAATCTTCCACGCAGGCATCGCCTGCGATTGGGGCAGCGTCAATGCCGGCGGCGTCCAGAATGTTGTATAGCATGACGCAAAGGTCCTGCCGTTCAATCTCGGCATCCGGATCGAAGATGCCGTCGCCGCGGCCGTTGACCAGTCCGAGCTCGTAGGCAGCGACGACACTCGGATCGTCACAGTCGCGGAAGGGCTTTTTGCCCGAAGCAAAAACCGCTTTGCCGCTGACAGCCTTATACGCGTTGACGGCGATGCCGCAAAACTCGGCGCGGGTGATGGCGCCTGTTGCACTGCGCGTTTCCAGCGAGCTTGGTATCAGTCCGGCTTCCTGCGCCGCGGCAACGCCTTCCTGCGCCCAGGCAGAAACGTCGGACAGCGCGCCGGCTTGCGGTGTGAGCAGCGCGGCGAGCAATGCAAGTGTGCCGGCGCGGCGAAAAAACGGATGTGGCATAAGTAAGGGGCCTCCTTGGAAATGGGTATTGAATTGCGTATTTTTTATAGATATGAGCGTGTCGGTTTATGTAAAAAATAAGAAAAAAAGAAATTTATTCACAATATCCACAGCTTTTTCCACAAAAGTTGTGGATAATTACCTGCCGATGGTGCGGTCGAGCGCGCGATATTGTAACGCTTCGGCAAGGTGTTCTGAAGAAATAACCGGGCTGTTCGCCAAATCGGCAATGGTGCGCGCCATGCGCAGCACACGGTCGTGAGCGCGCGCGGTCAGACCGAGTCTTTCGAAGGCTGCGTGAAACATCTGTGAAGCGTCCTCTGTCAGGGGACAGCATTCGGACAGGTGCGCAGGCGGAAGGTATGCATTGCAGATATCCTCACCCTGTCGCCGGTACTGTATTTGACGTGCAGCCATAACACGGGTGCGGATAGAGGCGGACGATTCTTCAACAGCTTGTCCGCGCGCCGCAAGCGCTGCATATTCGACAGGCTGAACGGCAATTTGCAGGTCAATCCGGTCAAGAAGCGGGCCGGACAGACGGCGCAGATATTGCTGCACGGATGCGTTGGAGCAGGTGCAGCGTTCGGTGCCGTACCAGCCGCAGCGGCAGGGGTTCATGGCGGCAATAAGCTGAAAACGAGCGGGATAGGTAACCTGTCCCGCAACACGGGAAATCGTGATTCGGCCATCCTCCAGCGGTTGGCGCAGCGCTTCGAGCACATCGCGGCGAAACTCCGGTAATTCGTCCAGGAACAGCACGCCGTGATGTGCAAGCGAAATCTCACCCGGTGTGGGCAAACGGTTGCTTGCACCTGCGCCGCCCGCCAGAGCGGCGGCAGAGGTGGTGTGGTGCGGTGCGCGAAAAGGGCGGGAGGCGCGTCCGACAGCCTCCTGCCCGCGGCCGACAGCCGACCAGACACGGATAACTTCCAGCCGTTCACTGTCCGACAGCGGCGGTAAAATAGTGGAAAAGCGTTTTGCCATCATGCTTTTACCCGAACCGGGCGGTCCGGAAAGCAAAACGTTATGTCCACCGGCTGCGGCAATTTCCAGTGCACGCTTTACGGCCTGCTGCCCCATCACATGGGAAAAATCCAATGTAGTATCCTCTGGCGGAGGGGGCTCGGGCGGCGGGCATGGAGCCAGCGGCGCGCGGCCTGACAGATGCGCAATGAGCGCGGGCAGACTTTCGACGGGCAGAACCGTAATGCCGGTGGCATAGGAGGCTTCCTGTGCGTTCTGCGTCGGCACATAAACCGTGCGGAAACCGGCGTCCCGCGCGGCCAGCGCCATGGAAAGCGCGCCGCAGACCGGA
>DYCA01000011.1:48288-60933 GCA_019418305.1 Clostridiales bacterium | reverse complement strand
GCCAGCTGACCGAGGCGATCAAGCGCGCCCGTCACATTGCTCTGCTGCCCTACACTGCGGAGTAATTACCGTTTCTATTATTAAGGATACACAAATACCGCTTTTCTTATGAAAAGCGGTATTTTTTTAATATAAAATTTGCTGCTCATTCCTCGGTAAAGGAAAAAATCTCCTCGACTGACAAACCGAACACCTTTGCAATATCCATTGCCAGCTTGAGTGATGGATTGTACTGCCCGTTTTCCAGTCTGCCGATCGTTTCGCGTCGTACACCGACCAGTTCCGCCAGCTGTGCCTGATCCATACCGCGCGCGACGCGCAGCTCCTTGATGCGTGTTTTCAGCATGGCGGTCACACATCCCGGCGCTCGTAATACAGAAACGCCACATCCTGAAAGACGTTGAGCAGCGCCATGAGCAGAATGGCATACTCATAGGAGATGGTGAGCGGCATTTCCTTGCCGAAAAGGATATAGAGCACCAACGCGCCGTTGAGCAGGTTGAACAGCAGGGAATTGGCCTTATAACCGTTGGCATTGGCGCGCTCGTCCGGCTTTTCCACTCCAAGCCCAAATTCCAGCAGCAACAAACCAATTAGCAACACCACGCACAGCGCGATGCCGATGCCCTGCCACGGCTGATCCTTGATCGGGCCGAAGTTTTTGGCAAACACCCACAGGACGACGAGCACGCCCCATGCGCTGGCATGGAGCAGCTTTGCACGAGTCAGTGTCATAATATATCCCTCCCACATGTGATATATTTGTATCTTTGTGTGATAAATATATCACATGACATGCATTCAGTCAATATTCATTTTCTTTTTTCCACAGTATTGTGGATAATTTTTTTGCACCCGGCAGGGGAGACAGAAAAAGGACGCACTTTCGTGCGTCCTTTTTTGCTTATTCTTCCGTAGCCTCGGTGGATTCAGCCGATTCGCCGTCCTCGGCAGTCTCGTCCTCTTCCTGCTTATCTGTTCGGGCAATCGAGATAACCTTCACATCCTCGCTTGTACGCATCACGATAACACCCTGGCTGCCTCTGCCGCATTCGCGGATTTCCTCACAGCCCGTACGAATGATAACGCCGTCATCCGTGATAATCATCACATCGTTATCGCTGTCCACAACCGCAATGCCGGCCACCAGACCGGTCTTTGCAGTCAGGTTATGCAGCATCATGCCGCCGCCGCCGCGGTGATGAATCGTGAACTCCTCGACAGGCGTGCGCTTGCCGTAGCCGTTTTCGGTAATCGACAACACGTACGCACCCTTGCGCGCCCGTGCCGCGCCGACAACATAGTCGCCTTCGCTCAGGCGAATGCCGCGCACACCGGTCGCCGTGCGGCCCATTGCACGCACTTCGTTCTCGTCAAAGCAAATCGCGCGGCCTTCATGCGTTGCAATCAGGATATTCTGCTCGCCGTCGGTCAGGCGCACATCCACGAGCGCATCATCCTCATTGAGATTCAGCGCGCGCAACCCTGCGCGGCGGATATTCTGCAAATCAGACAGCACCACGCGCTTGGCAACGCCCTGACGGGTGACAAAGAACAGGAATTTATCGTCTGCAAACTCCTTGATGGCGAACATTGCGGTGATTTTCTCATCGCTTTCCAGCTCTAAGAGGTTGACAATGTTCATACCCTTTGCCGAGCGGCCGGTTTCGGGAATCTGATAGCCTTTGAGCTTATATACCTTACCGCGGTTGGAGAAGAACAGAATGGTATCATGCGTCGACGCGGTAAAGATATCCTTGGCGAAATCCTCTTCGCGCGTGCTCATCGCGGACACACCACGGCCGCCGCGCCGCTGTGCACGGTAAACCGAGGTCGGCTGACGCTTGATATAGCCGAAATGGGTCAGCGTGTAAGCACAAGTCTGCTCCTCAATCAAATCCTCAATATCGATTTCGTCCGCGACGTTTGCAATCTCGGTATGGCGCTCATCGCCGTACTTCTGCTTAATTTCCTGCAGCTCGGCCTTAACGACCGCGAGGATATTCGCGTCGCACGACAGAATTTCCTCAAAGTTTGCGATTTTGCCTTCCAGTTCCTTGTATTCGTCGTTGATTTTCTCCTGCTCCAGACCGGACAGACGGCCCAGACGCATATCGACAATCGCCTGCGCCTGCGGCTCATCGAGGTGGAACTCGAAGTGTTCCGAGCCGTCCACAATGCCGAGCAGTGCAATCTGGTCAATCCAGAACGGCTCAGCCATCAGGTTGACCTTGGCTTCCGCCTCGTTTTTGGACGCACGAATGATAGCGATAATGCGGTCGATATTATCGGTTGCAACCTTGAGACCCTCAAGGATATGCGCGCGGTCCTGCGCCTTTTTCAAATCAAAGCGCGTGCGGCGCTCGACAACATCCTTCTGGAATACGACATATTGGTCGATGATTTGCCGCAGCGTGAGCACGCGCGGCTGCAGCTTACCCGCTGCGCCCGACGGCACGAGCGCAATATGAATCATCGAGATGGTATCCTCAAGCTGGGTATAGGTAAACAGCTGGTTGAGAATGACCTGTGCGTTTGCGTCGCGGCGGATATCGACCACAATCTGCATACCCTCACGCGAGGAATGGTCCTGAATATTGGTGATGCCGTCCACGCGCTTATCCTTGACGAGGTTCGCCATAGACTCAACCAGACGCGCCTTGTTGACCATGTAGGGAATCTCGGTAATGAGAATCTGGCTCTTGCCGTTCGGCAGGTCGACAATCTCGGTCTTGGCGCGCACCTTGATTTTGCCGCGGCCGGTCGCATACGCCGCGCGGATACCGCTGCGGCCCATGATGACGCCGCCGGTCGGGAAGTCCGGTCCCTTGATGAACTGACAGATTTCGTCCATCTCAGCTTCCGGATGATCGATGACATAGCAGATGCCGTCAATCACCTCGGTCAGGTTGTGCGGCGGGATATTGGTCGCCATGCCGACCGCGATGCCCGACGAGCCGTTGACCAGCAGGTTGGGGAAACGGGAGGGCAGCACAACCGGTTCTTTGAGCTCTTCGTCAAAGTTCGGTCCGAAGTCGACCGTATTTTTCTTGATATCGGCCAGCATGTAGTTGGCAATCTTGGCCATGCGGGCCTCGGTGTAACGGTAAGCTGCCGGGGGGTCGCCGTCGACCGAACCGAAGTTGCCGTGACCGTCAATCAGCGGATAGTGCAGCGAAAACGGCTGCGCCATGCGCACCAAAGCATCGTATACCGATGCGTCGCCGTGCGGATGATAACGGCCGAGCACATTACCGACGGTCGTAGCCGACTTACGGTAGGGCTTATCCGAGGTCAGGCCGTCCTCGTACATCGCGTACAGGATGCGGCGGTGTACGGGCTTTAAGCCGTCGCGCACATCGGGCAGCGCGCGGCCGACAATGACGCTCATCGCATAGTCGATGTAGCTCTTTTTCATCTCTTTTTCGAGATCGACCTGCAATATTTTTTGCTGTTCGTATTCTTGACTCATTCTTTGCCTCCGGAATTGTTGGCGTTATTATGCATACCGTCCGCGCATCAGACGTCCAGATTCATAACATACTTGGCGTTTTTCTCGATAAACTCGCGCCGCGGCTCGACTTTTTCGCCCATCAGCAGCGCAAACGTTTCGTCCGCTGCAGCAGCATCGTCCATCGTCACCTGCAGCAGCGTGCGGTTTGCCGGGTCCATGGTGGTCTCCCACAGCTGCTGCGGGTCCATCTCACCCAGACCTTTGTATCGCTGCACGCGCACGCCCTCGCCCATTTCAGCGATGCAGGCGCGCTGTTGTTCATCGGTGTAGGTATAGCGCACATCCTTGCCCTTTTCGTTCTTGAACAGCGGCGGCTGCGCGATAAACACATGTCCATGCTCGATGAGCGGCCGCATGAAGCGGAAGAAGAAGGTCAGCAGCAGCGTGCGGATATGGCTGCCGTCGACGTCGGCATCGGCCATCAGGATGATTTTACCGTAACGCAGCTTGGACAAATCAAAATCATCACCGAAGCCTGCGCCGAACGCGGTAATCATCGGGGTGAGCTTATCGTTGCCGTATACACGGTCGAGGCGCGCCTTTTCGACGTTGAGCATCTTGCCCCAGAGCGGCAGAATCGCCTGATGCCGCCGGTCGCGGCCTTCCTTGGCCGAACCGCCTGCGGAATCACCCTCGACGATGTAAATTTCGGTATAGGTCGGGTCTTTTTCAATACAGTCGGCCAGCTTGCCGGGCAGGGAGGCCGAGTCAAGCGCGGACTTGCGCCGCGTCATCTCGCGCGCCTTCTTTGCCGCTTCGCGTGCGCGGGCAGCGGTCTGCGCCTTGTCAATAATCGTGCGCGCGACCTGCGGATTCTCCTCAAAGAAGGTCATCAGCTTTTCGGACACCATCGCGTCCACCAGCGTGCGCATATCGCTGTTGCCCAGCTTGGTCTTGGTCTGGCCCTCAAACTGCGCTTCCTGCAATTTAACCGAGATGATTGCGGTCAGGCCCTCGCGCGCGTCCTCGCCCTTGAAGGACTCGTCATCCTTGAGCAGCTTGTATTTGCGGCCGTATTCGTTGAGCACGCGGGTGAGCGCGGCTTTGAAGCCGGTCTCATGCGTGCCGCCCTCAGTCGTGTTAATGTTGTTGGCAAAGGACAGCAGCAGCTCGCTGTAACTGTCAGTATACTGCATGGCAACCTCCGCCATCGAGGTATCGCGGCTGCCTTCCATGTAAATGACCTGCTCATGCAGCGGGGTCTTGGTGCGGTTGAGGTGCTGCACAAACTGACGGATACCGCCCTCGTAGTGCATAACCTCCTCGACCGGCTCATCGTCGCGCTCGTCACGCAGCGTGATTTTCAGACCCGCGTTCAAAAACGCCTGCTCACGCAGCCGCTTTTCCAGCACGTCGAACTCATAAACCGTCGTCTCGAAGATTTCCGGGTCGGCATGAAAGCGGATGGTCGTGCCCGTCTCGCTTTCGCAAGGCGTATCCCGCATTTTGACCTGCGTTACACCGCGCTCAAAGCGCATATAGTGCTTGGTGTGTCCATCGCGCACCTCAGCCTCCAGCCAGTCGGACAGGGCGTTAACAACCGAGGAACCTACGCCGTGCAGGCCGCCGGACACCTTATAGCCCGATCCGTCGAACTTACCGCCCGCGTGCAGCACGGTCAGTACAACCTCGAGCGTCGGAATGCCCATTTGCGGATGAATGCCGCAGGGGATGCCGCGGCCGTTGTCCGTGACGCGGATGACGTCGCCCTTTTCAATCGTCACCTCAATATGGGTGCAGTAGCCCGCCAGCGCCTCGTCGATTGAGTTGTCGACAATCTCATACACCAGATGGTGCAGGCCGCGCGCCGAGGTCGAGCCAATATACATGCCCGGACGCTTGCGCACGGCTTCCAGTCCTTCGAGCACCTGAATCTGACTTTCGTCATAGGTGTCGGTGACCTTCAGGTCGAGCACTTCGTCCTTAATTTCCATTTCTTCACTCATATGATTTAATTTCCTTTCCAGAAATTGCGGTAACGATTTTCAATTTGCGTACTTCGCACGCAAGTTTATATGGCATATGCCTTTTCTGCGCGGCGCTGCAATGCCTGTGGCGACAGGCTGGTCAAATACAGCGTTTCACCCAGCGCATTTTCACATAACACCCCTGCCCGCGGCAGGTCCTCATACAGCTCGATGATACGCCCCTCATCTTGTAATCGCTCCACCAATCGAGCAGTACGTTTGGATGCAGTGGCAGTATCCATATCGAACACGGCAACCACGCTTTGCAGCGGCACAATATAATCCTGTCCTAAATGCAGATACATGGAAAAGCCTCCTGTTTTCCCACAAAATGGACAAAATAACAGACCGTGGAACGGCCGCGCGCAGAAACATGCAGCCACCGCGCGAAATGTCGTCCGCCGGTCTGTCCCTCGGGCTGTATTCTATTCTAATTATACCACTTTTTTCAGGTTTTGTGTACCGAACAGACGGAAAAACTCAAATGATTTTACCATTTTGTATTTGGAAAACCGCGCCTGCGCGCAGCTTATCCGAAATACCGTCCTCGCAGCAGGTAATCATCACCTGACCGGCGGAAATGCGGTTTAAAACGAAGTCCTGCCGCCGGCGGTCCAGCTCGGAAAGAACGTCGTCGAGCAGCAAAACCGGATACTCGCCGTCCTCTCCGAAAAACAGCTCGCGCTCGGCAAGCTTGAGCGACAGCGTACAGGTGCGCACCTGTCCCTGCGAGCCGTAGGACGCTGCGCTGCGTCCATCGAGCAGCAGCACCAAATCATCCTTATGCGGACCGGACAGGCAGCTTCGCGCCGCAATTTCGGCCTGTTTGTGGCGCAGAACGTGGTCGATTAGCTCCTGTTCGATTTGCTTTGCAGACGCAAAGGGGTCGGTGACCGACGAAACGGTCTGATATTCGCCGGAGAGCACCTCCTGCGGCGCAATGTCGGCATAAACATTTGCCGCCGCTTCGAGCAGTTTTTTGCAGTAATACGCGCGGTAGCGGATAATCTGTGCGCCGATATGCGCCATGCGCAGCGAAAAATCCTCCCACATGGATAAAAGCGAGGGTTTTTCCTCGCTGTCGCGCAGGATGCGCGTTTTGTGCTCATGCAGGCGGTTATATTCCTCCAGATAGCGTGCATAGTATGGACGCAGCTGGCACAGCGCGGTATCCAGAAAGCGCCGTCTCGCGCCCGCGCCCTGCCGTACCAGCATCAAATCCTCCGGGCAAAACAGAACGGTTTTTAAAATGCCCTGCGCATCCGACTGCCGCTTCTGCCGCACGCCGTTTTTGTAAATTTCCATGGATTTCATGCGCGAAAGACGCAATTCCAGCGTAAAATCACGCCCCTGCGCCTGAAAATCGGCTACAATCCGCGCGTGGTCCTCGCTAAATCGCAGACCCTCTTTTTTCTGCGCGGTGCGGAATAACCGCATAGTGGAGCAGGCGGCGGCGGCTTCGAGCAGATTGGTCTTTCCCTGTCCATTTTCACCGCAAATCAGATTGACTGCGGGGTCAAATGTAAACCGTGCATGCTCGTAATTGCGGAACTGCTCCAGCTCCAGCGAACGGATATTCATACAATTTTGACGGTTTCGCCGTCGAGCGTCACGGTGTCGCCCGGGCGCAGCTTTTTGCCGCGCATCGTGCAGCTTTCGCCGTTTACCAGCACTTCACCTTCGGCAATACGGATTTTTGCCTCACCGCCGGACATCACTAAATTAGCAAATTTTAACAGCGCATCTAATTTAATGAAGTCTGTCTCTATTTTAATTTCAGTCATTGGCCTTCAACCTCACCGGCAGCACCAGATAGGTGTATTTATCGCCTTCGAGCGGTGAAATGACAATCGGATTGAGCGCGCCCTTGAGCTGAATCTTGACGGTATCATCACCGGCAGCGCGCAGCGCGTCCAGAATATAACGATTGTTAAAGCCGATTTCCAAATCGTCAATCGTGCCTTCAAACGCGCATTCGTCATAGCTTTTGCCGACCGCAGTGATGCACGACATCTGCACATACGAGCCGTCAAAATGGAATCTGACCGGATTTTTCAGCTTTTCGGAAACAATCAGCGAGACGCGCTCGATGCAGGTAATCAGCTCATGCCGGTCAGCCTTGACGACAAATTCAAATTCCGACGGGATAGCCGCGCGGTAATTGAGAAATTCGCCGTCAATCAAACGGGTGATAAGCGTTGTGCCGCCGATGCGGAACAAAATGTTCTTTCGGTCGGGGAAAATCTCAACATTGCCGTCCTCTTCGGTTAAAATTCGCTCGATTTCGCGCAGCGACGGGCCGGGCACAACGAATTTCATGTCCCCGGAAATGCCTTCCACGGTTTCGCGGCGCACAGACAGTCGATAGCCGTCGACCGCAACAACATTCAGACGGTTTCCTTCGAGTTCAAATAAACAACCCGTGTGGATAGGTTTGGATTCGTTGTCGGATACCGAGAAAATCGTCTGGGCAATCATGCTTTTGAGCATGGACTGCGGCAGAGAAAAGCCGGTGTCGGCGGAAACTTCCGCTAGAGCCGGATATTCGTCGGCTTCGGTTGCAACCAGATTGAATACTGCGCGGCCGCATTTGATGGTGGTCAGCAGTTTGTCGTCGGTTTCCAGATAGACGACATCCTGCGGCAGCTTGCGAACAATGTCGTAAAACAGCTTGGCGTTGAGCACAATGCTGCCGGGTTCGACAATATCGGCTTCAGCAGTGGTGCGAATGCCCATGGAAAGGTCATAGCCGGTCAAAGTCAGTGAATCGGTTTCTGCGGTAACCAGAAGTCCTTCAAGCAGCGGCATAGCGCTTTTGCCTGTCACAGCACGGGAGGCAGTACCGATCAGACTGAGCAATGTTTCTTTTTCACAGGAGAATTTCATCGGACGTTCCTCTTTCTTTGGAAATCGTAAGAAAAAACAGGATAGGTTTTTATCGTAGTAGTAGAGGCTGGGGAAATTGGGGAAAAACGGTGCAAAGCCAGACGTGGTGCGGGAAATGTCGTACACAGGAGGATGTGGATGAATTCTGCGCGCTCCACAGCTTCCACAGTCTGTTTTTTTATCCACAGGACAAGTCTTGTGGAATCCACAGGGATATGTGGATAGATTTTTATTCCCCGCGGATGTTGTTGTGCAGCTTTTTGATGACCTCTTCGGTCTCTCTGGAGTTCTTGCGCTCTTCCTCGATTTTGTTGCAGGCGTGCATTACTGTCGTATGGTCGCGCTTAAAGATTTTGGCGATATCGGGGAAGGAGTATTCCAGCTCCTGACGAATCATATACATCGCCATCTGACGCGGATAGGCGACGTCTTTGGAGCGGTTTTGTGAGATCATCTGCTCGACAGGAATATAGAAATAGTTGGCGACAGCCTCCATAATGCGTTCGGGGGTGGGATTGAGGCCGGGATTTTCAATGCGCAGGGCGTCGATTGCGTTTTCCGCCAGCGCAACCGTGATGCGTTCGCCCATCAGCTCATGCATGGCTTTGATTTTTTTGACCGCGCCTTCCAGCTGTCGGATGTTGGCCTGAATATTCTCCGCAATGTAGGTGGAAACATCGTCGGGCAGGTCTACTCCCATCTTAATCGCCTTATCACGGATGATGGCGATACGGGTTTCAAAGTCCGGCGGCTGAATATCGGCCAGCAGACCCCATTCAAAACGGGTTTTCATGCGGTCTTCCAGGGTGTTGATTTCCTTGGGCGGCCGGTCGGAGGTCAGTACAATTTGTTTTTTCGCTTCATACAGCGCGTTGAAGGTATGGAAAAACTCTTCCTGCGTGCGTTCCTTGCCCGCGATAAACTGTACGTCGTCCAACAGCAGCAGGTCGACCATGCGGTATTTGTTGCGGAAGGTCTGCACGTTGCCTTCCTGAATGGCGGTAATCAGCTCGTTGGTAAAATCCTCGCCCTTGACATAGATAATGCGAAATTCCGGATGCGTGCGGCGCAAAACATTCGCAATTGCGTACATCAGGTGGGTTTTGCCCAGTCCAGAGTTACCGTAAATAAACAGCGGGTTATTTTCCGCCGCCGGACGCTGTGCGACCGCGAGCGCTGCTGCATGTGCAAATTTGTTGCTCGAGCCGACGATAAACCGCTCAAAGGTGTAATCGTCATAGGGGGAGGAGCTGGTGGTCGGCGCAGTATACTCGCCGGTGACGACCACAACAGTTGTTGGGTCGCCCGTCAGCTCATACAGCGCGTTTTGCAGCGGCTCGATGAATTTCTGGTCGATAAACTCCTTTTTGAACTGGACCGGAGAATGCAAAATCAAACGGTTGTCCGTAAAAGAAACAACCGTTGCATCGTCGAACCAGGCGGAAAGGCTGGACGGCGGGAAATCGCGTTCAAGGCGTTCGAGCGCCATTTCCAATATATTATTAGCCATGGGGCGCCTCCTGTCGATATAAGTACATAGATAATAATATAATATCACAAGTTTCGGGCAGTTTCAACAGCAAGGGTTTTACACAGCTGTGCGGAAATTTGTGTATAAATTTTTGTGTTTTTTTGAATGCCGGCCCAATTTGTAGTATCATTTTGAAACTTTTCCCCAAGATGTTGAAAACGCAAAAAAACCTTGACATTTTGGGGTTTCTATAGGATAATAATTATTGTCTCATATTCTGCGGACAGGCAGCGGCATATGCCCGCGTCTCGCGCCGGACCTATGCCGGTGCCCATCCGTAAATCCAAAAACAGGGAGGTGCACGAAGAAATGAAGAGAACGTATCAGCCCAAGAAGCGTCAGCGCTCCAAGGAGCATGGTTTCCGTAAGCGTATGCGTACGTCGAACGGCCGCAAGGTACTGGCCCGTCGCCGTGCCAAGGGCCGCGCACGCCTGACGCACTAAGCGAAACCCGATTTTTCAATACGCGCCGGCGGCGCGGAGGAAAAACGAAGCGAGCCGCTTTATCCTGCGGTTCGCTTTTTCTTTATGTCAAAAAGGGACAGGCTAAAAGCTTTTTTTCTGTTTGACAGGGGAAACCGGCTAAAAGGTTTTGGGTCGTATCCGCCGGAACACAAGCGATACGGCCAGCTTTGCAAACATACTTAGCTGCAAAGAAATTGAGATAACGCTCTAAACGGGCGTTACCTTCCGTTTTTTCCCGGGCATCGGAAAAACGAGGAGAAAAAGATGAAAAACACGATATCCTTGAAGGAAAACCATGAGTTCCGACGGCTGTATCATCGGGGCGTTTCTTCGGCGGGCAGGCATTTGGTTTTGTACTGCCGGAAAAACCGACTGGGATATAACCGACTGGGGCTGACGGTCAGCGCCAAGCTGGCCGGCGCGGTGCAGAGAAACCGCGTCAAACGCCTGTTCCGCGAGGCGTATCGTCTGCATGAGGACGAATTTGCGGTGGGCGTGGATTTGGTGCTTGTCGCGCGCAGCCGCGCGGTGGGCGCAACCTATTTGGAAATTGAAAAATCGCTGCTGCGTGCTTTGCAGGAGAATAAAGTCGCGGCAGCTCGGTCATGAAGCGTTTTCTGCTGGCGGCAATCCGGTTTTACCGTCGGCACATTTCACCGGCCAGACCGCCCTGCTGCCGTTATATCCCAACCTGTTCGCAGTATGCGATAGAGGCTATTGAGAAATACGGCGCGCTCAAAGGCGGCTGGCTGGCGTTCAAACGCATCTGCCGGTGCCATCCCTTCTCCAAACGCGGGCCGTATGATCCCGTGCCGTAACAGGTGGAGGAAAGAAGGAACGGTATCGGACAAATTTCGTTTCACGAATGAACAAACAACCCTACGGAGGTTTATATGGGAGAAATTTTCGGACTTGTCATCGTCAGACCGCTCGGTCTGATCCTGCTGGGAATCTTTAAGACGGTAGGGTCCTACGGTCTTGCGGTTATTCTGTTCGCGCTGCTGGTCAAGCTGATTTGTATTCCGCTGGCGATTAAGGGCAAAAAGAGCATGCTTGCTATGAATGCTCTCAATGCGGAGATGCAGCAGCTGCAGAAAAAGTACGCGAACAATCGCGTCAAGCTCAACGAGGAAATGCAGAAGCTGTATGATAAGCACGGCGTCAATCCGATGTCGGGCTGTCTGCCGCAGTTTATCCCGCTGCCGATTATGATGGGCCTGTACTATGCCGTGCAGCAGCCGCTCAAGTTCATGATGGGCTTTGACCAGACGGTGATCGACAAGCTGGCGGTGCTGGTAAATGTTGATACCGCAAAGGCGGGATTTTACGGCCAGATTACGATTGCGGAAAAGCTCGGCCAGATGTTCACGGACAATGGCGGCGTGTGGCCGGAAGCCGTGACCAACATTACCAATGGCGCGGGCGAACTGCTCAACATTGATTTTAACTTCCTCGGTTTGAATCTGGCGCAGACGCCGTCCATTTCTCATCCGAGCATTTTGTGGATCATCCCGATTCTGTCGGGCGCGACCGCATTTCTGTCCAGCTTTGTCATGCAGAGAATGCAGGGCACGCAGAACAGTGCCGCGGCCAGCCAGATGAAGATGATGAATGTGATTATGCCGCTCATGTCGCTGTATTTCGGCTTTATTCTGCCGGGTACGATCGGTATTTACTGGATTTTCAACAATATTTTCGCCTGCGTGCAGGAAATTGTGCTGACAACCTATCTGCGCGGCAAGAAGGAAAAGAAAGACGCGGAGGAGTTTGCGCGCGTCGAGGCGGAAAAGGAAGCCAAGCGTGCGGCGCATAAAGCCGCGCAGCTGGAACAGTCCCAGAATGCGAAGAAAAAGAAGGGGGACAAGTAAGCTATGGAGAAATTTATCGAAACCACGGGTGAAACCCGTGACGCTGCGATTGAAGCAGCGCTCAAGCAGCTCGGCATGGACCGAGATGATGTATCGGTAGAGGTTCTGGATAACGGCAAAAAAGGTTTTCTCGGCATCGGCGCAACGCCTGCGCGCGTGCGCGTTACCTATGAAGTGCCGGATGAGCCGGTGAAAAAGGCGGAGCCTGTCCACACCCCTGTGGAAAAACCTGCAAAGCCGCACCATGCCGAAAAACCGGCGAAAGAAGAGAAACCCGCTGAAAAGCCGCAAAAGCTGTCCATTACGGATGCGGATGATACGCCGCGTCTGGTCAAGGCTGCGCCTGCGGATTTTGTACCGGAAAAGCTGGAAGTGGAGCGCCCGCCGCGTCGGGAGCGTCCGCGTCGGGAACGC
>DYCA01000011.1:46698-48278 GCA_019418305.1 Clostridiales bacterium | reverse complement strand
ACGCGGCGGACGCCGGGAGCGCCGTCCGCGCGAGGAGCGCCCGATCACGCCTTCCGTTCCCAAGGAACGGGAGCTGATTCCGGTTTCTGAGGAATGCATGAAAAAGGCTGAGCAGCTGGCGACCGATTTCGTCACCGGCCTGCTCGAGAAAATGGGCGTTGAGGGTACCGTGACCACGCTGCCGCAGGTTGAGTGTGACCAGCTGCGTCTGGAGATTTCCGGTCCGGATATGGGTCCGATTATCGGCCGCCGCGGCGATACGCTGGATGCGATTCAGTATCTTGGTTCGCTGGTGCTTAATAACGCGCTGGATGAGCATGTTCGCCTGTCGGTTAACACCGAAAATTACCGAGAGAAGCGCGCGGAAAGTCTGGAGCGTCTCGCTCGCAAGATGGCGATGAAGGTGGTCAAGTCCCACCGTTCGATGACGCTTGAGCCGATGAACCCCTATGAGCGCCGTATCATTCATGCTGCGCTGCAGGATTTCAACGGCGTCACCACGTACTCGACCGGCACCGAGCCTGGCCGTCGCGTTGTTATTGCACCGGATAACAACTTCCACGCCCGTTCCTAACGCGGGGTACTGCTTATGAACGATACGATTGCCGCCATTTCTTCCGCCGGCGGGCCGATCGGACTGATTCGGGTGTCGGGTGAGCAGGCGATACAGGCGGTGGATGCGATTTTTCGTGCCAAAAACGGCAAACGCATGCTGGATGCACCGGGACAAAAGCTGGTTTACGGCACGCTGCATAACAAAGACGGCAAGATGATTGATTGCTGCTATGCGGTGGTCTTTCATGCGCCGCATACCTATACCGGCGAATCGATGGCAGAATTGCAGTGTCATGGCTCGACCGCTGTGTTACAGCAGGCGATGGATGCGCTGTTTGCGCAGGGTGTGCGTCAGGCTGAGGCGGGCGAATTCACTCGTCGGGCATTTTTGAATGGCAAGCTCGGATTGTCCGAGGCTGAGGCTGTGCACGATCTGATTACCGCCCGTACTGCCGAGGCCGCGCAGAATGCAGCCGCTCAAATGATGGGTGCGGTTGGTTCTCCCGTGCAGCAGATGCGTGAAGAGCTTATCGGCATGGTGGCGCATTTTCATGCAGTGGTGGATTTTCCGGATGAGGATATCGACCCGATTCTGTTTGATGACGCAGCTGCACTGCTTCACCGCACCACCAGCCGTCTGTATGCGATGGCTGAAAGCTATGAGCGCGGACGTATCCTGCGTGAGGGCGTGCCATGTGTTATTTTGGGCCGTCCGAACGCAGGCAAGAGTACGCTGCTCAATACCTTGCTGGGCCGCGAGCGTGCCATCGTGACCGACATTCCGGGCACAACCCGTGACTTGATTGAGGAAAACGTCAAGGTTGGCCAGCTTCTGCTGCGGGTAACCGATACGGCAGGTTTGCGCGACACGACCGACCCGATTGAACAGGCGGGCATTGACCGCGCGATGGCAGAAGCATCCGCTTCCGCATTGATTCTTGCAGTTTTCGACGGTTCGCAGCCGATTGGAGACGAAGATATGCTGGTGCTTGCCCGTGCGGCAGGACATCGCGCCATTGCCGTGG
>DYCA01000011.1:31066-46688 GCA_019418305.1 Clostridiales bacterium | reverse complement strand
CAGCAGCTGGATGAAAAACTGCTTAAAAAGCATTTTCTGCATATTGTTCCGCTGTCCGCCAAAACCGGCGCCGGCATGGACAAGCTGCTTTCGCTCATCCCGCGCACGATTGGTTTGGGTGACGGCGCGTTTGACGGCGCACTGATTACCAATGCTCGTCAGGCTGCCGCTCTGGCCCGTGCCGCTGAGCGCTGTGAAGCCGCGCTGTATGCCGCGCAGTCCGGTATGACGCCGGATGCGGTTGTCATGGACGCGGAAGGCGCGATTGCCGCGCTTGGAGAAATCACCGGAGAGACCGTGACCGAAGCGGTTGTTTCTCGCATCTTCAGTGATTTCTGTGTGGGAAAATAATGTTGTATGCCACAGTGTGAAGGGCCGCCTGCCGCGCGCAGCGGCCCTTTTCTGTGGAAAAGAGTGATTACTAATTGTAATATACACTTTTATTATTTGATATTTGTAATCAAAATTTTGACCAAAAGTGCAAGTTATCCAAAGTTTACACAGAGTTATCAACAGGTGTGCACAAGGAAGGGCTTGTTGTGCCGTACCTTGCAGGAATCTGTGAAGCAATGAAAAGGAGGAGGATTCATGACGGTTTTTCCGGCCGAAGCATTTGACGTCGTTGTTGTCGGCGCGGGACATGCGGGCATTGAAGCGGCGCTTGCCGCCGCGCGTCTTGGAATGAAAACCGCTTGTTTTACCATCAATCTGGACGCTGTCGGCAATATGCCTTGTAATCCGGCCATTGGCGGCACAGCCAAGGGGCATCTGGTGCGCGAGATTGATGCGCTGGGCGGTGAAATGGCGCGTGCGGCTGATGCGGCCTGCATTCAGTATCGTATGCTCAACCGCGGCAAAGGACCGGCGGTGCATTCGCTGCGCGCACAGGCCGACCGCGTCAAATACCGAACGTATATGAAGCATGCTTTGGAGCAGCAGGACGGCTTGCAGCTGATGCAGGATGAAATTGTTTCTGTTGAGACGGAAAACGGGGCGGTTTCTGCGGTTGTGACTGCGATTGGTGCGCGTCATCCGGCAAAGGCAGTGATTATCGCATCCGGTACCTTTCTTGGCGGGCGTATTATCATTGGGGAATATGCGCGCGAGAGCGGCCCGGACGGTATGGCGGCGGCAAAGCCGCTGACGGAATCGCTGCGCGCACTTGGTCTGCGCCTTCAGCGGTTCAAGACAGGTACGCCGCCGCGTATCCATCGCCGTTCTATTGATTTTACCGGTCTTGAGTTACAGGAAGGCGAGGATGAAATCATCCCGTTTTCGTTTGAAACCGAGCAGCCGCCGGAAAACCGCGCGGTTTGCTACTTGACCTATACCACTGACCGCACGCACGAACTCATCCGCTCCAATTTGGACCGTTCTCCGCTTTACGGCGGTCAGATTGAAGGCGTCGGTCCACGCTATTGTCCCTCCATTGAGGATAAGGTGGTGCGTTTCGCGGATAAGCCGCGTCATCAGCTTTTTTTGGAGCCGATGGGATTGGACACGGAAGAAATTTATGTGCAGGGCTTTTCCTCCTCTATGCCCTTTGACGTGCAGCGCGACATGCTGCATACAGTCAAGGGGTTGGAGCATGCGGAGATTATGCGGCCGGCCTACGCAATTGAATATGACTGTATTGACCCGTTGGAGCTGCGTCCGACGCTTGAGACAAAAAAGGTCAAAGGCCTGTACGGTGCGGGACAGTTTTGCGGCTCGTCCGGTTATGAAGAAGCCGCGGCACAGGGACTGGTCGCAGGCGTGAATGCTGCGCTTGCTCTCAAGGGAGAGGAACCGCTCATCCTTGACCGTGCGGATGGCTATATTGGTACCCTGATTGACGATTTGGTGACGCGTGGCACCAACGAGCCGTATCGCATGATGACTTCGCGTTCAGAGTATCGTCTGCTGCTGCGGCAGGATAATGCAGATGAACGTCTGGTCCCGATTGGTGTGCGCATCGGGCTGAATCCGCCCGAGCGCGGCGAAAAGGTACGCCGCAAGTATCAGGCGGTGCAGGAGGAGATTGACCGCATCGCGGCGGTCGGCATTGCACCGTCGGATGCGCTCAACGGTTTTCTTGCGGGAAAAAACAGCGCACCGGTCAAGGCAGGCTGCAAGCTGATTGATTTGCTTCGTCGTCCGGAGTTGAGCTATGCGGACCTTGCCCGTTTCGACCCGGATCGGCCCACACTGCCTGCGGTTATCCGTGAGCAGGTGGAAATTCGTGTCAAGTATGCAGGCTATATCGATCGGCAGCAGAAGGATGTCGAACAGTACCGTAAATTGCAGTCGCGTCCGCTCCCTGTCGATTTGGATTATGAGCAAGTCGAATCCCTGCGTCTTGAGGCGCGGCAAAAGCTGAATGCGGTGCGGCCGCTCAACTTCGGACAGGCTGCACGCATCTCCGGTGTTTCTCCTGCGGATATCACTGCATTGATGATTTATATTGAGACGCGATGGAAGGAGGGCAAGTCGTGACCGCTTATGAGCTATTGGTCTCCGGTTTACAGCAGTTTATCCCGGATAGTTCTCCACAAGCTGTGGATAAATTATTGCGTTTTTCCGATTTGCTGCTGGAAAAGAACAAGGTGATGAATCTGACCGCCGTGTCCGACCCTTGCGAGGTTGTTACGCGCCACTTCCTCGACTGTGCTTCGCTTGTTCCCTATATAAAGGAAGGACAGTCTGTTTTGGATGTCGGTACGGGAGCAGGTTTTCCTGGTCTGCCGCTTGCTATCCTGTGTCCGAGCGTGCAGTTTACGCTTTTGGATGCGCAGCGTAAGCGTATTGATTTTCTTTCCGAGGTTGCAGACGCGCTGGAATTGACCAATGTGCTGCCGGTTCATGCGCGCGCCGAAGAGTTTGCTTTGCAGCATCGTGGGTCATTTGATTTGGCGGTTTCCCGTGCGGTAGCGGAGCTGCGCGTGCTGTGTGAGCTGGCGCTGCCGATGGTTAAGGTGGGCGGTGCGTTTTATGCAATGAAGGCAGCGGACTGTGCGGACGAAGTCGGTTCTGCGTCACATGCTTTTGCTGTTTTGGGTGCGCCCGCAGCCGAACTGCTTCGATATATTGTTCCGCATGACGGAGTTGAACGTGTGTTGGTGCGGCTGCAAAAGACCAAAGAAACGCCGACACAGTATCCGCGCCGGTTCAAAAAAATCCAGACCAATCCACTTTGAGTTCGTGCCATTACAATTTGTTTACCCTCTGTATGGAAATTACAGAGGGTTATTTTTTGTCCGAAAATGCATGGAAATGTGTGATATCTGGAAGGAAATGACAAATACTTGTCGAAACAGGCAGGTTTTGCGGTCGATTTTCCTTGCCAAAATGTAATAATATGGTAATCTATTACCGAAGGACAAACCGGCGTGGTGTTTTGGCCGGTCGACAGCACAAGGAGGAGATGACATGATGTCGGTTTTAACATTGGTAACAGGAAAAGAGGACCGGACATTGCGGCGGGTGCGGGTGAGCGATATTGTACGTAATCCCAATCAGCCGCGCAAGTATTTTGATCCGGAGGCAATTGCGCAGCTGGCGGAGAGTATTCGGCAGTACGGTGTGCTTAATCCATTGACGGTACGCCGCGCGCCGGGCGGCGGCTATGAGTTAGTTGCAGGGGAGAGGCGGCTGCGCGCGGCGCGTGTAGCGGGACTCAATGATGTACCCTGTCTGGTGATTGCGGCGGACAATGAGGATTCGTCTGCGATTGCGCTGGTGGAGAATCTGCAGCGTCGTGATTTGGACTTCTTTGAAGAGGCAGAGGGATTTAAGCGTTTGATTGACCAATATGGCCTGACGCAGGAGGAAGCCGCGCGTAAGGTCGGCAAAACACAGTCAGCGGTGGCAAATAAGCTGCGGCTGCTGCGTTTGTCTCAGCAGAACATGGAATTAATTCGCAGCGCAAATCTGACCGAGCGACATGCACGCTGTCTGCTTCGGCTGGATGATGAGACCGACCGTATCAATGCAACCAAGTATATCATCGAGCATGATTTGAACGTCAGTCGGTCAGAGCAGTACATTGATACGCTGTTAAAGGAAAAGGATGCTCCTCCTGCAACAGGAGGGGAGCGTAAGGTGGTGCGCCTGATTAAGGATGTACGCTTTTTTCTCAATACGCTCAATCGCGCGGTTGGGGTAATGGTGGATGCGGGCATCGGCGCAACAGTTGACCAGTCTGAAAACGACGATAGTTTGACCCTGACCATAAACATCCCGCATGCGCGCGTATAGCATACTTATAATCATATAAGGGGTGTGTTTCACGTGAAACATTTCAACCTCTCTTGGAGAGCTGCCATTTGGCAGCTCTTTTTTATGTTTCACGTGAAACAAGTGAGAAAATTTAATGGAATTGCTTTGCATTCCAACAAGGGTGTGATATAATGAAACGCGTAGGAAAATTACCAGAGATAAGAGGGAACCAGATATGGGGAAAATTATCGCGTTCGCCAATCAAAAAGGCGGCGTAGGGAAAACCACCACGGCCATCAATCTGGCGGCTGCTCTCTATGAGCGCGGCAAACGCATGCTGCTGTGTGACTTCGATCCACAGGGCAATGCGACCTCAGGCTTCGGCGTGGACCCACGTTCGCTCGAAACCTCGGTCTATGATTTGATTGTGGCAGACGAGCCGGATGTGAAAAACGCAATTGTATCCACAAAATGGGTGGATTTGATTGGCGCCAATGTCAATCTGGCAGGCGCAGAACTGGACTTAATTGCGATGGAAAACCGGGAAAACCGTCTCAAAAGTGTGCTTGACCGCGTCCGTGACGACTACGATTACATTTTTATTGATTGTCCGCCGTCACTCGGCTTGCTGACACTCAATTGTTTGTGTGCGGCAGATAGCTTTTTGGTGCCGCTTCAGTGTGAATATTATGCACTGGAAGGACTAAGTCAGCTGATGACGACCGTACGTATGGTGAAAAAATCGATGAATCCATCGCTCGAACTGGAGGGCGTGCTGCTGACCATGTTCGACGGCCGTACCAACCTGTCCATTCAGGTGGTCGAAGAGGTTAAAAAGCACTTCCCGGGTCAGGTATTTTCATCGGTTGTCCCGCGTAATGTGCGCCTAAGCGAAGCACCCAGTCACGGTAAACCGATCACAGATTATGATCGGCTGTGCCGCGGTGCGGAGGCATATTTATCCTTGGCGGATGAAATACTGAAAAAGACAGAAAGGAAGGGGAGAGGCTGAGCATGGCGTCAACCAAAAAAGGATTGGGAGGCGGCCTGTCCAACCTGTTCGGTGCAGATGCAACTGATTTGAGCGCTGCCGGCGCGACCGACAGCGTTTCACAGATTGCGCTCTCTAAAATCGAACCAAACCCTAACCAGCCGCGTAAAAAATTCGATCAGCAGGCACTGGAAGAGTTGGCCGAGAGCATTCGACTGCATGGGATCATCACACCGATCACCGTGCGGCCGGGAGATAAGGAAGGCTACTATCAGATCATTGCCGGCGAGCGTCGATGGCGCGCAGCGCGTTTGGCAGGACTGAAGGAACTTCCTGCCATGGTGCTTGAAGCGCACGAAAGCGAAGTGATGGAGCTTGCGCTGATCGAGAACCTGCAGCGACAAGACCTGAATCCGATTGAAGAAGCCGAAGGATATGACCTGCTCATGCGGCAGTTTGGCATGACGCAGGAGGAAGTTGCCCACCGCGTGGTCAAATCCCGTCCTGCGGTAGCAAACGCGCTGCGATTGCTTGCTTTGCCAGATGAGGTGCGTACCATGGTGTCCGAGGGAAAACTGTCCGGCGGTCACGCGCGTGCCGTGCTGGCCGTTGCAGAGGAGGAGAAGCGTGTAGAAGCGGCGAAACAGATGGTCGGTATGAGCGTGCGGCAGGCGGAAGCACTGGCCAAGCGCATGAACAAAAAGCCGGCGCCCAAGCCGCAGCAGGAGGACTTTTCTGTTGACTATGTCGCAGAGGTTGAAAAGGAACTGGAAAGCGTGCTGGGCCGTAAAATCAGCATTGAACAGGGTAAAAACAGCGGTACACTATCGCTGGAATATTATGGCGCAGACGATCTGGAACGCCTGATTGAAGCGCTGCGCGGTTTGCGCGTATAATAAGGAGGCACTGCTATGGACGAAAACAAAAAGCCTGAGCAGGCAAAACCCGAGAAAAAACTCAGCCGCACAACATTAACCTTTTATATTATCGGCCTGTTCTCCGTGGCGATTGCATTGATACTCATCAGTTATGTCGCACAGGCGCGTGCCGACCGACAACTGGATACGCTGACCAATCAGCTCAATGAGCAGCAGACGGTTGCGCAAGGTGCAACCCAAAAAATGGAAGATTTACAGGCGCAGTATGATGTGCAAAGCGCAGCACTGGATAAGGTGCGTGAGGTACTGGACACCGAGCTGGCAAAAACCGATGTGGTAAGTGCCACCCAGCAGCGCATGGCCGAGCGTGAGGTTTATGAGCTTCTGGCTCGTATCAACGCACAGCTGCTGGCAGACAATCAGACGGATGCCAAGCAGGCATATGATGAGCTGGTGCAGAAATACGGTGAGGATCGGCTGCTGGGCAACACGGAGGACAGTTTTGATTCGGATATCAACAAGCTGTTCGAAGCCGTACAGCAGCAAATCGAAAATAAAGATAGCGAAGAATAAAAATTAAAGGAATAGAAGGAGAAAAATCATGCTGGATATCAAATTTGTCCGTCAGAACCCGGACGCGGTCAAGGAAAACATCAAGAAGAAGTTCCAGGACGAAAAGCTGCCGCTTGTGGACGAAGTCATCGAGTATGACGCCAAGTTCCGCGCAGCCAAAACCCGCTGCGACGAGCTGCGCGCACAGCGCAACAAGAAGTCCAAGGAGATCGGCGGCCTGATGGCGAAGGGTCAGAAGGACGAGGCGGAGAAGGTCAAGGCCGAGGTTAAGGCAATGGCCGACGAGATGGCAAAGCTCGAAGAGGATGAAAAGACCTATGCGGAGGAAGTTAAGAACCGCATGATGGTCATTCCGAACATCATCGACCCGTCGGTCCCGATCGGTAAGGACGATTCCGAAAATGTTGAAATCGAAAAGTTCGGCGATCCGGTTGTGCCGGATTACGAGATTCCCTATCATGTGGATATCATGGAGTCGTTCGACGGCATTGATCTGGACGCAGCCCGCCGTACCTCGGGCAACGGCTTCTATTATCTCAAAGGCGATATTGCACGCCTGCATTCCTCCATTCTGTCTTATGCGCGTGACTTCATGATTGACCGCGGCTTCACCTACTATATTCCGCCGTTCATGATTCACGGTGATGTAGTAAAGGGCGTTATGTCCTTTAAGGAAATGGAGAATATGATGTACAAGATTGAGGGCGAGGACCTGTATCTTATCGGTACGTCTGAGCACTCGATGATCGGCAAGTTCATCGACACCATCAATGATGAATCCACCCTGCCGCAGACGCTGACCAGCTATTCGCCCTGCTTCCGCAAGGAAGTCGGCGCGCACGGCATCGAGGAGCGCGGCGTATACCGCATTCACCAGTTTGAAAAGCAGGAAATGGTCGTTGTCTGCAAGCCGGAGGAGTCCCCGATGTGGTATGACAAACTCTGGCAGAATACGGTCGACTTCTTCTGCACGCTGGATATTCCGGTGCGTACGCTTGAATGCTGCTCGGGCGATCTGGCTGACCTGAAGGTCAAGTCCTGCGACGTAGAAGCATGGTCGCCGCGCCAGAAGAAATACTTCGAGGTCGGTTCCTGCTCCAACCTTGGCGATGCACAGGCGCGCCGTCTGGGCATCCGTGTGCGCGGTAAGGACTCCAAGGAGCTGTATTTCGCGCATACCCTGAATAATACCGTCGTTGCGCCTCCGCGCATGCTGATTGCCTTCCTCGAGAACAACCTGCGTGCAGACGGCTCGGTTGCCATTCCGAAGCCGCTCCAGCCGTATATGGGCGGCATGACCGAAATCCGTAAAAAGGGAGAGTAAGAATATGGAAATTGGAATTAAAGGCGAGCAGAAGCTGGTTGTCACGGCTGACAAGCTCGCATGCAATGTCGGCAGCGGTCTGGTGGCGGTCTTTGCCACGCCGATGATGATTGCGGCGATTGAGAACACCGCAGCGGGCAGCGTTGCGCCCTATCTGGAAGAGGGAAAAACCACGGTCGGCACGCTGGTAAATGTCAGCCATGTTGCAGCCACACCGGAAGGTATGGAGGTGCGCGTTGAAACCGAGCTGGTAGAAATCGCGCCGAACGGCAAGATGCTGACCTTTAAGGTAGCAGCCTATGATGAGGCAGGCCTCATCGGTGAGGGTACGCATCAGCGTGCCATTGTTGCCAAGGAGCGCTTTGAGCAGAAGGCGCAGGCCAAGAAAAACGCATAAGGAAGAAGGGCGGGGAAAACCCCGCCCTTTTTTGATAGGGAGTGACATATGGAACAGAGAATCTTCCAATATGGGAAAACCGAGACTGCATATCTGTCTAAGCAAGACCCGATTCTAGGAGCAGCGATTGATCGCATCGGCCATATCGAGCGTGCAGTTATCCCCAACCTGTTTACAGCTTTGGTCAACTCGATAGCCGGACAGCAAATCTCAAGCAAAGCATTGGCAACGGTATGGGGCAGACTGTGCGACAGTCTGGGAGAAATCACACCGGAAACCGTATTGACCGCAGGGGAGAGCGGGCTGCGTGCGTGCGGAATGTCCGGCCGTAAGGCGAACTATATGCTCACGGCGGCGCACGCCGTACAGGACGGAATGCTGTCCATCCACAGCCTTGTGGATAAATCGGATGAAGAAGTGATAAAAACATTAACCGCACTGCCCGGCGTTGGCCGTTGGACCGCAGAAATGCTGCTGATTTTTTCCCTTGAGCGGCCGGATGTGCTTGCGTTTGACGATTTCGGCATCCGAAAGGGACTATGCCGTCTGTACGGATTACAGGAGTTGACACGAGCGCAGTTCGCGGAGTACCGCACACGGTATTCCCCCTATGCAACCGTAGCAGGCTTGTATCTGTGGGAAATAGCGGTAAAAGAAAAGGATAGCTGATGCATCCCATAGCTGCAGCGTATCAAACAAACGCACAGGCAGCAAGAAAAATCCGGATACCTCCACATGGGAGATATCCGGATTGCTTATATTGGTACGGGTAGTGGGGGTCGAACCCACACGCCTTGCGGCACAGGAACCTAAATCCTGCACGTCTGCCAATTCCGCCATACCCGCATAGGTTGGTCCAAAGACGTAACAACAGTATACTCATTTCACCCGGCTTTGTCAATTAAAAATACGGTAAAAAAGAAATAAGCAGTGCAGCATTTTGATGCAGAAAAGCTGAGTGATACACATAAAAATTATACAATTTCCAGTACCAAAGCAAGCCGGTTTGTGCTATACTGAATTTGTATATCTGTTGCAGTATTATGAATGGGAGAAATCCATGAAACCGATTCGAATGCTTACCGTACTGCTGTCTTTGCTGGTGCTCAGCGGCTGTACGTTTCCTTCGGGCGACGACCTTCTGGCAGCGCCCAAACCGTCGACAAACTATCAAACATTGCAGGCTGAGCTGGAGAAACAGATTGCTTCCGGCATCTCCTATACCGCGCCGGTGGAGGGAGAGAACCGCTCCTCCATTCAGCTGATTGATTTGGACAACGACGGCGTAGAGGAGGCCATCTCCTTTTTCCGCGGCTCCTCCTCGGCAACCAGCAATGATTTTAAGGTATATGTATATCGGAAACAGGACGAGCGCTATGTCTGCACCGGCTCTATTGAGGGCACGGGCACGTCGATTCAGTCGGTGGATTATCCGGTCATTACACCGGACGGCCGCCGCGGCATGGTCATCACCTGGCGGCTTTCCGCAGACGGTACCGGCGCGCTGACCATGTGCGACTTTGATACCGACTGTGCGCCGGGCGTGCTGCTGGAAACCGAGTATTCCGCCATGGAGCTGACCGATATGGACGGCGACGGCGCAAAGGATTTGCTTCTGCTAACCACCGCACCCGAAGGCAAGCGCGTGGCGCGGTTGTATCAGTACAACGCCGGCAGCCTGTCGATGGTAGGCGAAGCGTCCACCAGCGCGGAAACAGTTTCTGTGGAGCGAATGGGAACCGGCCATGTACTGGGCGATTATACAGCGGTGTTTGCCGAAGAAAAGATGGCAAGCGGCGTGGGTCTTACGACCGATATCTTTGTGTTTGCCGACCGGACACTGCTCAATCTGGCGCTGGACGGCGAGGATTCCATCACCCGCAGCACCTACCGTCCGGTGTCGGTCTACGCCTCCGACGTCAACAGCGACGGCGTGACCGAGCTGCCGCGCGCGGTGCTCATGGCGGGTTATACGGACGCGGCGGCGTCCGACGCGGTGTTCATGCTCGACTGGTATGCCTACAGCGTGGACGAGCCGCCCATTCTGGTGATGACCACCTATCAGAATATTTCGGACGCATGGAGTCTTGTGATAGACCCCGACTGGCATGACCGCATTACAGCAACCAAAACAACCGACAGCGGTTTAAGCGCTGTGACATTTTCAGAATATGTCGGCAGAGGCGGGCATATTCCGCTCTTTACCATCTACTGCGCCACCGGTTCTAACCGGGACTATTATGCCGGCCGCACTGATCTGCTGCAGCTTGGGCAGACGACGCAGGCGGTGTATTTCGCGCGCATCGCGGACGAGGCGGAGCAAAGCTCGCTGCAAATCAGTGCAGAGGAGATAAAGAATCGTTTTTCGCTCGTCAAACAGGATTGGAATAACTGATGGTTTGTAATAAAAGGAGGACTATCCATGAAGCGTAAGATACTGGTACTGGAAGATGAAGAAAATATCCGCTCGTTTTTGGTGCTCAACCTCAAGCGCAGCGGTTACGAAGTGATAGAGGCGGAAACCGGTGAGCAGGCGCTGGAGAAATACCATGCCAATCAGGATATCGCAGTGGCAGTGCTGGACGTCATGCTGCCCGGCATTGACGGTTATGAGGTCTGCCGGGCCATGCGTGCGGCGGGCTATGCGGCAGGTGTTATCATGCTGACCGCCCGCACGCAGGAGGCCGACAAGGTCACCGGCCTGATGAACGGCGCGGACGATTATGTCACCAAGCCGTTTTCGGTTATCGAGCTGGCCGCGCGTGTGGACGCGCTGTATCGACGTGTGTCGGGTTCGCCCTTCTCGGAGGAGGATGTGATTAAATCCGGCCCGTTCAAGCTCAACCTGCGCGCGAGAGAGGTGCTTAAGAACGGCATCAAGATTGAGCTGACGCAGATTGAGTACGGTCTTTTGAAGGCGTTTATGGAGAACATCGGCAAAGCGCTTTCGCGTGACGAATTGCTCGAGATGGTGTGGGGCCATCACTATGTGGGCGAGCTGAAAATTGTGGACGTGAATATCCGCCGTCTGCGCATCAAAATTGAGGACGATCCGGCCGAACCGACACACATTGTCACTGTGCGCGGCTACGGCTATATGTGGGAAGGCTGATTTGGCCTTCCCGCGGCGTTTTGCCGCCTGAAAACCGGCATTTTGCAGAAAGGCCCCTGTTATGAATTATCACAAACAAAAGAAAAAGCCTGAAGTGCCGCCGCAGCCGGCCGTGCCCAAGGTGCTGCACTCTCCGGGCGGCATCAAGGGACGATGGATGATGAACTCACTGTCGTTCGTGCTTGTCATCCTCGCGGTCGTGATGATCCTGATATCCGTCGGCATATCGGGCTATTATTATGCGACCGTGCGGGATAATCTGGTGTCCCGCGCGACCACCGCAGCGGATACCTTCCGCAAATACTTCACCGATACGTACGACCAGTTTTATACGCAGGCGGAATCGACTGTGACCACCTTCCAGGAGCAGGATAAGCTCGAGCAGCAGTTTCTGGACTCGACCGGCCGCATTTTGCTTTCCACCTCAGCTTTGTCGGGCGGCGGCATGGCTTCGACGGAGGATGCTACGCAGGCGCTTGCGACACAAAAGGTTGCAATTTACACCGGCCGTGACCCGCTTTCGGACGAACGGGTGATGAGCGTGACCGCGCCGCTACTGTCCGCGCGGGGCGATCTGATTGGCGGGGTGCGCTTTATCACCTCGCTGCGCATCGTCGAGCGGCAGATCTGGATTATTATTGGTATTGCGCTGCTGGCCTGCTTCATTTTCCTGATGCTGGTGGTCGCGTCCAACACCTATTTTGTCAAATCAATCGTCGACCCGGTGCTCAAAATCAACACCATTGCAAAGGAAATTGCAGCGGGCCGATACGGTGTGCGATTGCAAAAAACCTATGACGATGAGATTGGCGAGTTGTGCGACACGATTAACTATATGTCGGATGAAATCAGCCGTGCCGAGCGCATGAAGAACGATTTTATTTCCTCGGTGTCGCACGAGCTGCGCACACCGCTGACCGCCATCGGTGGCTGGAGCGAAACGCTGCTCGCCGGTGGAGGGGAGGACCCGGAAGAGGTCATGCAGGGTCTGACCATCATTCAGAAGGAGTCCAACCGCCTTACCCGCATGGTCGAGGAGCTGCTGGACTTCGCCCGCATTGAATCCGGCCGTATGAAGCTGGAGGTTGAGCTGTTCGATTTATCGGTCGAACTGTACGAAGCGGTTTACATGTATGAGAATCTGCTGCATAAGAGCGGCATCAAACTGAGCTACGACGAGGACGTAGACGCCAACTATTATATCAACGGCGACCGTCACCGCATGAAGCAGGTGTTCCTCAACATTCTGGACAATGCCGCGAAGTACGGTGGCGACGGCAAAAAAATCGATATCACCCTGCGGCGGGACGGCGGCAAGGTAGTGGCAAGCGTCCGGGACTACGGTCAGGGCATTCCGGAAGCCGAGCTGCCGTTTGTCAAGGAGAAATTCTATAAAGGTTCGTCCAAGCAGCGCGGCAGCGGTATCGGCCTTGCCGTGACGGATGAAATTGTATCGCTGCACGGCGGCACGCTGGATATCACATCCACACTGGGCGCGGGCACGACCGTGACCGTCACGCTGCCCGCCGCCGAAGCCGAGGAGGCGCTCGGTATCACGGGTGCAATCCCGAAAGTCCCGGATAATCCCTACACCCCCGAAGGAGATAACCCATGACAACGCAAAAGAAAACCACCATCGGCGGACAGGCCATCATTGAGGGCATCGTCATGAAAGGCCCGAAAAAAACCTGTACGGTTGTGCGCCGCGCCAACGGTGAACTGGTGACAAAAGAAGAGGACGCGCATCAGCCGTCCGCCCTGTGGAAAAAGCCGGTCTTCCGTGGCGCTTACGGCCTGTTTATGGCCATGAAGGACGGCATTCAGGCCATCAACTATTCCGCATCCTTTTTTGAGGATGAGGAGGCCGATGTACCGCCCTCCAAGTTTGAGCTGTGGGTGGAAAGTAAGTTCGGCTCGGAAGGGCTGGATAAATTCATCCTAGGCATCTCGACCATCATCGGCATCGCACTGCCGGTTGCGCTGTTCCTGCTGCTGCCGAGCTTTCTCGGCGGCTTTGTGCCGGAAAGCTGGGGCGTACTTGCCCGCAATGTGCTGGAGGGTATCGTACGCGTGATTATCTTTCTGATTTTCATGTGGTCGGTATCGCACATGAAGGATATCCGCCGCACCTTTGAGTATCATGGTGCGGAGCACAAGACAATTTTCTGCTACGAGGCGGGCGAGGAGCTGACGGTGGAAAACGTGCGCCGTCAGAAAAAGTATCACCCCCGCTGCGGCACGAGCTTTATGTTTGTGCTGATTATTATTGCGACTATTGTTTCGTCTATTGTGTTTTCCATTATAGACATCACCAATCCGTTTCTGCGCATGCTGGCGCACCTGATTCTGCTGCCGCTGGTGGTTGGCATCAGCTATGAATTTAACCGCTATGCAGGCCGGTCGGAGAGTCTGGTGTCGCGCGCGCTGCGCTGGCCCGGCCTGATGATTCAGCATCTGACCGTGTTTGAGCCGGACGACTCCATGATTGAGGTTGCCATCACCGGCATGAAGGCGGTTATTCCGGATGATGGGTCGGATAACTGGTAAAAACGCTTTATCCAAACGATAGAAACGATGCGGCTGTGCGCCGCAGGCACACAAGAGGGGAGACACCAAAGGTTTCTCCCCTCTTGTGAATCACCCCTTTTTTCTCAAGGGCGCGCTGCGCGCGCAAAGCAGAGTTTCTGCTTGCGGCTGCCGCCCATTTCGCAGGATCAGAACAACCTGTACGGTTGGCCACCCCAGAGGGGAGGGGTGCAATTTCATTCTGCGCGTCATTTCACAAAAAGAGGTGAATCTGATTGACCAAAACGATCAATGATGTCTATATGGAGCTGTTTCATCGTCTCAAAGAGGCAGATGATCCACAGCCGTCGCTGTCTGCGCGTGAGCTGACCGCTTATGCCTGTAAGGCTGACAAGAACAAAACGGGCGAATGGGGCCATCTTTACCTGGATGATGCGACAGTGGATTATGCGTATCTGCTGTGTGATAAGTGTCTGGACGGTGAACCGCTGGCCTATATCCTCGGCGAATGGGATTTTTATGGTCTGACCTTTCTGGTGGATAAAAACGTCCTCATTCCGCGCGCGGACACAGAACCGCTGTGCGAGATGGTGATTGAGCAGGCAAAGAAAAAAGTTTCGCCCCGTATTCTTGACCTGTGCTGCGGTTCGGGCTGTATCGGCATTGCCGCTGCACACACGGTAAAGGACGCGCATGTTACCGCTGTGGATAATTCCGAAGGCGCGCTGCGCATTACGCGGGAAAATGCGCGGCGGCTGGGAGTACAGAACAGATTGATTGCAATGAATGCGGATGTGCGCTTCCGTCCGCCGGTCAATATGGGACAATATGATATTATCGTGTCCAATCCGCCCTATGTGACCCGCGCGGAAATGCGTGAGCTGGACAGAAGCGTATATCATTACGAGCCGCACGAGGCATTATATGGCGGTGTGGACGGTCTGGATTTTTATCGCTCTATCTGCTCGAAATGGGGTTCATTGCTGGTCACCGGCGGCATTATCCTGTTTGAGTGCGGCTGGCAGCAGGCAAATGATGTTGCGGCCATTCTGGAGGAAAACCGTTTCGCCGGCATCGGTATCACCGAGGATTTGGCCGGTGTGCCGCGCATTGTCTATGGCTACAATACGGAAATCAATGATCCGCTGGAATAAACGAATGCTATGCCCATCCTATTGGTGGGCATTTTTTCTGCAAAAATAAAACGAACAAATATTCGATTTTTCTTGCTTTTATTTTTTGGTACTGCTATAATAAGAGCAGGAATTTTTGAAACGTGCAGGAGGCTTTTCATGGCTACCAAGAAACAGTTGGAACCGGTCGCGCCTGCGGCCGATAAAAAGAAGGCGCTGGAGGCCGCGCTCGGGCAGATCGAAAAGCAGTTCGGCAAAGGCTCGGTTATGCGCCTGGGTGAAAACGCCGGTATGAATATCGACCATATCCCGACCGGATCGATCGGACTGGATCTCGCGTTGGGCATCGGCGGCCTGCCGCGCGGCCGTATTGTAGAGATTTACGGGCCGGAATCCTCCGGTAAGACCACGGTTGCGCTGCATTGCGTGGCCGAGGCGCAGAAGATGGGCGGCACCGCCGCGTTTATCGACGCGGAGCATGCGCTCGACCC
>DYCA01000011.1:0-30966 GCA_019418305.1 Clostridiales bacterium | reverse complement strand
CGCAGAAGATGGGCGGCACCGCCGCGTTTATCGACGCGGAGCATGCGCTCGACCCGGTCTATGCGCAGGCGCTGGGCGTAGACATTGACAGCCTGCTGGTCTCTCAGCCGGATACCGGTGAGCAGGGTCTGGATATCGCGGAAGCGCTCGTGCGCTCGGGCGCAATTGATATTGTGGTTATCGACTCGGTCGCCGCGCTCACCCCGCGCGCCGAGATTGAGGGCGAAATGGGCGACTCGTTTGTCGGTCTGCACGCCCGTATGATGAGTCAGGCGATGCGCAAGCTGGCCGGCTCGATTTCCAAGTCCAACTGCGTGGCCATTTTTATCAACCAGCTGCGTGAAAAGGTCGGCGTGATTTACGGCAGCCCGGAAGTTACGACCGGCGGCCGCGCACTCAAGTTCTATGCATCCGTGCGTCTGGATGTGCGCCGCATGGAGCACTTGAAGAACGGCACCGAAATGATCGGCAGCCATACGCGCGTCAAGGTGGTCAAGAACAAGGTCGCGCCCCCGTTCAAGGAGGCCGAGTTTGACATCATGTACGGTGAGGGCATTTCGCGTACCAGTGAATTGGTTGATTTGGGTGTCAAATATGGTATCGTCAACAAGTCGGGCGCATGGTTCTCGATGGGCGAAACCCGTTTGGGCCAGGGCCGCGACGCTGCCAAGCAGTATTTTAAGGACCATCCGGATATTGCGGACGATGTGCAGAAGCAGATCATGGAAAAGGTGGAGGAGGAGCGCCGCAACGCACATCAGGCAATGGCGGCCAAGCCGGGTACGCCTGTCGCCGCACCGGCGGCCAAGCCCGCCGCGTCCAAGGCCAGCTCGTCCAAGGCGGTTTCTATCGACGCGGATGATTTTGACGACCTCGACGAAGAATGAGTGAAGATAAGTACCGCGCGGCGCTGGATGCCGCTGCTAAGCAGCTGTCCTACCGCGCGTTGAGCGCCAAAGGCTTACGAGAAAAGCTGCTGGACAAGGGCCACGACGAAGAAGCCGCAGATTATGCGCTTGCGTGGCTGACCGAGCGGCGCCTGCTGGACGACACAGCCTACGCGGAAAGCGTCGTGCGCAGCTGCGCCCGCAAGGGATATGGAGAAATGCGCATCCGGCAGGAGCTGACACGCCGCGGGGTCGACCGCGAGACAGCGGAAGCCGCGCTCACGGGCTTTTCGCCTGACCGCGCGCAGCTGTGTGCGCTGCTGGATAAGCGTCTGCGCGGAGATGTGTCCGATCGTAAGCAGATTGACAAAGCGGTTGCCTTTTTGCAGCGGCGTGGTTTTTCGTGGCAGGACATCCGCGACGCGCTTGCAGAATACGGCCAGAGCATTCCGGATACGTTTGAATAAAAAGAGGCGTGTTTTGCACGCTTCTTTTGTATTTTTCGGAAAAACCGCCGATTTTACCGCGCTTTGCTTGCATACGCCATGCAGTTGGGGTATCATAATAGAGTATTGAAATTCACACTGGAAAGGAAGTATTTCCATGGAAACCATGCAGATTCCCGCCCGCGCGGATGTTGCCGCGCAGGACAAATGGGCGATTCACGATTTGTTTGCAACCGATGACGATTGGCGTGCGGCGCTTGCTGCAGCCAAGGAATTTATTCCCCGTGTCAGTGCGTTCTGCGGCCGACTGGGTGAGAGCGCCGAGACGCTGCTGGGCTATCTGCGGCTGGATGATGAAATCAGTCTTGCGTTTGATGCGCTGGTGCATTATGCGCAGCGCAAAAGCGATGAGGACACCCGCGTTGCGGCCTATCAGGAGATGGTCAGTCAGGTGACGCGGCTGGCAGTTGAATTGCAGTCGGCAGCGGCGTTCCAGACGCCTGAGCTGCTCGCCATTCCGGACGAGACGCTGGAGGGCTTCTATCAAACCGCGCCGGAGCTGGAGCTGTACCGCAAGAATATTGACCGCGTGCGCCGCCGCAAGGAGCATGTGCTGTCGGATAAGGAAGAGGCACTGCTTGCCGCCGCGGGCGAGATGGCCGCCGCGCCCGACGATGTATTCTCCATGCTGAACGACGCCGACCTCAAGTTCTCGGACGCTGTGGATAAGGACGGGAATAAGCATCCTGTCACCCACGGCACGTATATTCCACTGATGCAGTCCTATGATCGCACGCTGCGCAAATCGGCATTCGATTCGCTTTACTCGGTTTATGGTCAGTTCCGCAACACGGCGGCGGCCATTCTGTCTGCGCAGATGAAGCAGCTTTTGTTCTTCTCGAACGCCCGCAAATACCCCTCGACGCTCGCCGCCGCGCTCGACGGCACCGAGGTCGACCCGCAGATTTACCATAACCTCATCGACGCAGTGCACCGTTCCTTCGCGCCGATGTACCGTTATGTTGCGCTGCGCCGCCGCGCGCTCGGCGTGGACGCACTGCACATGTACGATCTATATGTGCCGGTGGTCGAGGGTGTGGAGATGAAATTCACCTTTGACGAGGCCAAGGAGATTGCGCTCAAGTCGCTCGCGCCGCTCGGCGAGGATTATCTGAACCTACTGCGCGAGGGTTTCAATAATGGCTGGATCGACGTATATGAAAATGAAGGCAAGCGCTCGGGCGCGTATTCCGCAGGCGCGCGCGTGCATCCCTTTGTTCTGCTCAACTTCAAGGGAACGCTCGACGATGTGTTCACTCTGGTGCATGAGATGGGTCACGCGATTCACTCCTATCTGTCCAACAAGCATCAGCCGACCGCTTATCAGGATTATGTGATTTTCGTCGCCGAGGTCGCCTCGACCTGCAACGAAGCGCTGCTGATGGAGTATCTGCTCTCGGTCACCGAGGATAAAAAGCAGCGCGCCTATCTCATCAACCATTTCCTCGAGCAGTTCCGCGGCACGCTGTACCGCCAGACCATGTTCGCGGAGTTTGAGCTGCGCGTTAACGAAATGACCCAGCGCGGCGAAGGAACGACCGCCGAAGCGCTGTGTGCGCTGTACAAGGATTTGAACGTGCAGTATTTCGGGCCGGATATGGTGGTCGATGACGAGATTGCGCTCGAGTGGGCGCGCATTCCGCACTTCTACTATGATTATTATGTCTATCAGTACGCCACGGGCTACGCCGCAGCGATTGCGCTGTCGCGCCGTATTCTGCGCGAGGGCGAAAGCGCGGTGCGCGACTATCTGGGATTCCTGTCGGGCGGCTGCTCGGCCGACCCGATTACGCTCCTGCGCGGTGCAGGCGTTGACATGGCAAGCCCCGTCCCGGTTGAGGACGCAACCAAACTGTTTGACGAGCTTATCGGCGAGATGGAAGCGCTTCTCGCGTGACAAACACGCGCAAATCCTGTATAATGAAGGCAGCACCGCACCATTGTATCTGCGGCGCTTTGCGGAAGTTTTCCGCCCGGACTTTGTTATGTTTTCTTGCAATACATCAAGTATTGCAAGAAAATATGCCGCGTCCGAACGTAAAATTTACACGCAAATCGCCTTTGATAAATGATGCGGCGCTGCCTTGAACTATTAGAGAGGAGAGATTCAATGCCGAAAATCGGATTGGTCTCGCTCGGCTGCGCCAAGAATCTGGTGGACAGCGAGCATATGCTGGCTCTGCTGCGCGCAGCGGGTTGGGAAATTACCGAAGATATGGCTGAGGCCGACGTGGGCGTGGTCAACACCTGCGGCTTCATCGAAGCGGCCAAGAGCGAGGCCATCGAGACGATTCTCGAGACCGCGCAGTATAAGCAGACCGGAAATATGAAAGGTCTGGTTGTCACGGGCTGTCTGGTGCAGCGCTACGCGGAGGAAATGCAGAAGGAGCTGCCGGAAATTGACGCTATCTGCGGCACGGGCAGCTATGAAAATATCGTGGACGCGGCAAATGCTGCGCTTGGCGGCCAAAAGGCCGCGTACATGGCGGATATGGCGTCAGCCGCGCTCGAGGGCGACCGCAACCGTCTGACCCCATCCTATACCGCTTACTTTAAGATTGCAGAAGGCTGCTCCAACCGCTGCGGCTATTGCATCATCCCCAAGCTGCGCGGGCCGTATCGTTCGCGTGAAATGGGGGCTTTGCTGGAAGAAGCACGGGAATTGTCGGATGCCGGGGTGAAGGAGCTTATTGTTATTGCCCAGGACATCACCAAGTACGGTATGGACCTGCCCGAGCACAAGCGTCTGCTGCCCGAACTGCTGCGGCAGCTGTGTGGGCTGGATTTCACTTGGATACGTCTGCATTACCTGTACCCCGACCAGATAACAGACGAACTGATTGACGTGATTGCGTCCGAGCCGAAAATCGTCAAGTATCTGGACATTCCGCTGCAGCACGTATCAAAGCGCATTCTGCGCGCGATGCACCGTCCGGGTGACGGCGAGGAGTTTGCCGCGCTCATCGAAAAGCTGCGCGCACGTATTCCGGGCTTGGTGCTGCGCACGAGCCTGATTGTCGGTCTGCCGGGCGAGACCGAGGAAGAGTTTGCCGAGCTGTGCAGCTTTTTGCAGGAGACGCAAATCGAGCGCGTCGGCGTGTTTGAGTTTTCTCCCGAAGAGGGGACGGAAGCCGCCGAGCTGCCCGACCAGATCGACGCGGAAACCAAGGCAAACCGCCGCCTGATTGTGGAGGAATTGCAGTCGGGTGTGCTGGATGACTACAACACCGCGCGTCACGGCGAAGTGATGGACGTTTTGTGTGAAGGCTGGGATGATGAGCAGCAGCTCTGGTACGGCCGCACTTATGCCGACTCGGTCGAGGTAGACGGGCATGTGTATTTTGAAAGCGACGACGCGCCCGAAGCGGGTATGTTTGTTCCGGTGCGCATTACCGAAAGCCTTGGGCCCGACCTGCTCGGTGTTCGGCAGAAGGGGGAAGAAAGATGACAACAGCCAATAAAATTACGCTCACGCGCATCGCGATGATCCCGTTTTTCCTGTATTTCGCGTCGCAGCCGATGTTTATTTATGATGAAGCGACCTCTGCACAGACTTTCGTGCCGACCTTTATATTCCCGACGGCGACGGTCGTGGCGCTGGTTCTGTTCTGTGTGGCGAGCTTCACGGATTTTCTCGACGGTTACGTTGCGCGCAAGTACAATCAGGTGACCGACTTCGGCAAGTTTGTCGATCCGCTGGCGGATAAGCTGCTCGTATCCTCGGCGCTCATCCTGTTCGCCGAGCAGGGCGCAATCGCGGGCTGGATGGTGTGCGTCATCCTTGCACGCGAACTGATTATCACCTCGCTGCGCGTGGTCGCGGCGAACAAGGGCCGCGTGCTGGCCGCAACGTGGACGGGCAAGGTCAAAACCTGCGTGCAGATCGGCGGCATCATTTTGATCTACCTGTATTACATCATTTTCCCGTCTTTTGGCTTCTATGGGCCGGGATGGGCGCTGCCGCCGGAGATTATTGGGACCGTACCGGAGTATGTGGCAACCATGAATATCCCGCTGACCGTTATCGGCTGGGTGGTCACGCTGGTGACAATTTACTCCGGCTGGGACTATCTGCGCAAGAACTGGGATATCATCAAGGACGGCGCAGTAAAGCAAAAGTAAATATGAAAAATTCTGCGCCGCAGCGCAATGATTCCGCCGCTCTGTGAGCGGCATCAAAAAGTCGAGCTTTGCCCGACTTTTTGATTCGTCTGATTCGATCGAAAGCGTGGTTTCGATTGACAGTCTGAAAAAGGACAGGCTTGCCTGTCCTTTTTTTGTTTCCTTTTGCGCGAAATTCCTGTACAATAGAAGCAGCAATGACTGAAAGGGGAAAGAGGTATGTCGATTCAGGAAATCTGCCGGGTCGCGGAGTGTGCGCGGCTGGGCGAAGGCTTATATTCCATCACCATGCATGCACCAGCTATCTGTGCGAAAACACAGGTCGGCCAGTTTGTGCATATCGCGTGCGGCGAGGGCAATCTGCTGCGCCGCCCGATTTCGATTTGCGACTGGCAGGATGGCAAGTTGCGCATCGTGTTCCAGGTCAAAGGCGAGGGCACCGAGTGGCTTGCCGCCCGCAAGGCAGGGGACGAGCTGGATGTGCTCGGGCCGCTCGGCCACGGGTTTGATACCGCCGCGCTCGGCGCAAAGCCTGTATTCATCGGCGGCGGCATCGGCGTGCCGCCTATGCTTGCATGTGTCAAAAAAGCGGCGGGCGAGGGCGCGCAGCCGCGCGCAGTTCTCGGTTTCCGGAACAAGGACGCGGTGATTCTCGAGGACGATTTTGGGGCGGTCTGCGAAGCGTTTGTCACCACCGACGACGGCTCGTATGCACGGCACGGCTTTGTCACCGATGTGCTGGGAGAACTCGTCACGGATGCGACCGGCGTGGCTGCCTGCGGCCCTAAGCCGATGCTCAAGGCCATTGCCGTTATCGCAGACGAGGCGGGCCTGCCCTGTCAGGTCTCGATGGAGGAGCGCATGGGCTGTGGCATCGGCGCGTGTCTGGTGTGCGCGTGTGCGCTCAAGGCAGAGAACGGCGAAACCCGGTACGGCCATGTCTGCAAGGACGGGCCGGTGTTTGACGCAAAGGAGGTCGAGTGGTAATGGCGGATTTGAGAGTCAATTTCTGCGGCGTGGAGCTGAAAAACCCCATCACGACCGCGTCAGGCACGTTTGGTTTCGGCCACGAATACGGCGAGTTTTTTGATTTGTCCCTGCTTGGCGGCGTCGGCGTCAAGGGCCTGACCCCGACCGAGCGGCTCGGCAATCCCGCGCCCCGCATCGCGGAGACCCCGGCGGGTATCCTCAATTGCGTCGGCCTACAAAACCCGGGCATCGACCGCTTTATCGAGGAACAAATCCCGTTTTTGCGGCAGTACGACACCGCGATTATTGCAAATGTGTCGGGCAACACGGTCGAGGAATACGAGGGCATGGTCGAGAAGATCTCGGATGCGGACGTGGACCTCATCGAAATGAACATCTCCTGCCCGAACGTGAAGTGCGGCGGCATGGCGTTCGGCACACGGCCGGACATGGTCGAGGAAGTCGTGTCGGCGGCGAAGAAAAAGGCGAAAAAGCCGCTGATTGTCAAGCTGTCTCCTAACGTCACCGATATCACGGAGATTGCGCGCGCGGCCGAAGCCGCAGGCGCGGACGCGCTCTCGCTCATCAACACGCTGCTCGGTATGCGTATCAATATTGAGACGAGAAAGCCAATCCTGTCCAATGTAATGGGCGGCCTGTCAGGTCCTGCGGTGTTCCCGGTTGCGGTGCGCATGGTCTATCAGGTGCGAAAAGCGGTTTCCGTGCCGATTCTCGGCATGGGCGGCATCCGCACGGGCAAGGATATCGTAGAAATGCTGCTCGCGGGCGCGGACGCAGTTGCGATGGGTACGGTCATGTTTGCCGACCCGATGGCACCCGTCAAGGCGCTGCGTGAACTGGAAGAATGGATGGACGCGCACGGCGTGAAGTCGGTTTCCGAGCTGTCCGGCGCGGTGGAGGTCTAAAGCATGACCACGGTTTACCTCATCCGCCACGCGGAGGCTGAGGGCAACGTCTATCGCCGCTGCCACGGGCAGTACGACAGTCTGCTCACGCCCCGCGCGTATCAGCAGCTGCCGTATCTGGCAAAGCGGTTTGAGAAAGTGCCGCTCGACGCGGTCTATGCGTCCGACCTGTTCCGCGCGCGCACGACTGCCAAAGCCGTCGCCGCGCCGCATCACTTGAATGTCGAAATCCGTCCGGTGCTGCGCGAAATCGACATGGGCGATTGGGAGGATATCCCGTGGGCCGAGCTGCCGCGCATCTGGCCGGAGGAATATGCGGTCTGGCGCGCGCGCCCGTGGGATGCGGTGCCGCCGCACGGCGAAAGCGTCATGCAGGCGGGGCGGCGCATGCTGGATGGCGTGCGTCGACTGGTGGCCGAAAATGACGGCAAATCCTTTGCAGTTGTAACGCACGGCTCAGCGATTCGCGGGGCGCTGACCATCGCGCACGGCTTTGCGCCTGAGCAGATGGGAGAAATCGGATGGGGCGATAACACCTGCGTTGCCAAATTCGAGTTTGATGGGGAAGGACACATCGACGTGGTGTACGAAAACGACGCTTCTCATTTGCCGCAGGAGCTGTCCACCTTTGCCTCCATCGGCTGGACGGATAACAAGGGCGTGCCGAGTACGCCGCAAATCTGGTTTCGCCGTGCCGACCCGATGGACAAGGGGGACGCGGCAAAAATCGTCGCGTTCATGCGCGAGCTGCATCAAAACGCCTACGGCACGGACGCGGGACTGGACCCCGCCGCTCTGCTTGCGGACGTGACGCGCGCCCAGCGCATGTCGCCGCGCTCGTGCTGCTTCGGTTGTCTGGAGGACGGTACGCCCGTGTCGCTCGTCTACCTTAAAACGTGGTATGATGACGAGCCGGACGTGGGACTGGTCGGCGGTTTCTGCATCGACAAAGCATATCGCGGCCACGGCCTGAGCGGGCAGATTCTTGGACAGGCGATCGGCGTATATCGCGCGCTTGGCAAGGACTACTTATGCGCGCATGTTGCGTCAGAGAACGCGCGCGCGCAGGGCTTTTATCACAAATTCGCGTTTGAGCAGCGCGGCGAATATCGGGACGAAAACGGCCTGCATTACCGTATGTTCAAGCGGATTTGCATTGACTGACGCATTTTAGAAGGGCATTCTACCGCTGGTAGAGCGCCCTTCTTCCGTCTGTCGGTTGCCGCGCGGGGTGCATTCTGCTATGCTGAAAGCAGGAAAAGGGAGGTGGAGCTATATGGATGCAAGAAATACAGGGGCACTCATCGCCGCGCGGCGCAAGGCGATGGGGATGACCCAGAAGCAGCTGGCCGAACGGCTGCTCGTGTCGGACAAGGCAGTCAGCAAATGGGAGAACGGCGCAAGCTATCCGGAGGTGACGCTGCTGCCGCCGCTTGCGCAGCTGCTCGGCATCACAGTCGACGAGCTGCTGGAAGGTGCAGTGCGTAGGAAAGAAGAAGCGGCAGACACCGCCCAAGCCGCCGACACGCCGGAGGACGGCAGCAGTCCGCAGAGCAAACCCGGCGCACCGCCGCTCGAGGCCTTTCTCACGCCGCAGCAGTACCTTGCCGACCGACAGGGCAGCACGGACGACAAAATGCTGCTCGCGGCGGTGGTGTGCATCCTCGCGGCGGCGTACTGCGGCAGCCTGTTCGGGCAGGCGGCAGTGCTGCGCAATCTGGTGATTGTGCCGATCGTCTATGTGGCGTTTCGCGTGTGGCACAGCAAACAGTGCGACCGCTTTGCCGCGCTCGGCATGGATACAGCCGTCAGTTGCTGTCGTGTGCGCATGGCTGACCGGCTGCTCGGCATCGTGTGGGTGTTTGAATTGCTGGTGTGGTGGCTGGTTAAACGGCTCAGCTGGCTGTTGCTCGACTACGAGATTGCCCAAATAGACCGCTATTACATTGTATTCAGTGCAGGGGATGTAAACATCAACAGCCATCAACCTTGGCTGCTGTTCTACGCGATGGCATACGTGCCGCTGTTCTTCGCATTGGTCGGAGTATTCGCGTTAGTCTACCGGCGTATGACACCGGAAACCCGCTTCCGGCCGTTGCCGGTGGTGCTGCCTGTGCTGCCCGCGCTCATCAGCGCGGCTGTGATCGGCTGGCAGCGCGCGCAGGCCGCGCTGGCACAGATGCCGCAGTTCGGCGATCCGCAAATGGCCGTTAGCGAGGGAGAAGCGATGGGGCAGATGATCGAAGCGGCAGGATATCACGCCCTAATACGCGCCGCTATAGTGACAGCGGTGCTGCTGCTGGTATTGATGGTGCTGTGGCGTGTGACGCATGGCCGGGTGCCGGGGGTGAGCATTGGGCTGCTTGCAGTGTATGCCGTTATCTGGCTGCCGTCCAGCGCATTGTGGCTGGATATCGGTTACGAGGGATTCGCGCAGCAGCCGTACGCGGTGGAGGACATCACCATCCAGCTTGGCGGGCTGGTAACGCTGCTGATGCTGACAGCGCTCTGTGCAGGCATTGCGCTGTTTGCCGGTAGCCTGTGGCGTAAAAAGGCATAGAAAGACAGAAAAAAGGCTTGGAACCAGAGTTCCAAGCCTTTTTCATTTTGTTTTAGAAAATTGCGACGGTTGTACCGACCGGGATATTGTTGTAAATCCACTTGATGTCGTTCTTGTACATGCGCACGCAGCCGTGCGAGACGGGGTAGCCTGCGCTGAAGTCATACTCGGTGTCCGTGCCCGGATAGCACAGGCGCGAGTGGAACGCGTAGCCCGTGCCGGGGTAGAAGCCGACAACCGGACGCACGGTATAGGTGCTGGTTGTCCAGCCGCCCGCGGACTTGTAGGAAACGGTCGTCAGACCGGTCGGGGTGGGCGAGGAGGCCGCGCCTGTACCGACGAGGAAGGACTTAATCAGCTTCCAGTTGCCCTTGGAGCCTTGGAACACGTTCACGTGCTGGTAAGCGCGGTTAATCCACACCAGATACTGGGTGCGGCTCGAGTAGCCCTTGGCATTGACCCAGACCTCTTTTTCATAGGTCGCATAGTCGTTATTGACGGCATAAGAGGTGGTGTAGTTGCCGCGATAGGTCGAGGAAACCAGATTCAGGATGCGGTTAACATCGCGCTGGTAGTACCATTCGTCCGAATAGTTTTCAATCGGTACGGTCTTTTCGATGTACTTTTCCTCGGTTTCACCGGTCGAGGGGTTTTCATAGGTCAGCTTGAAGCCCATGGTCACGCTGGTGTCCATGTCCTTGGTGAAGGTGAAGTAAGTTGTAATGCGGGAAGCTGCGTCCGCCGTCAGCTGGAAGTTGTCGTTGGAATAGTTCGCCAGCGGCTTGCCGTTTTTATACCACTGAGCGGAGCAGATTTTCGGCTCGGTCACGCCTTGGAAAGTAACCTGCGTCACCAGTGAGCCGCCCGCCGTGACCTTCGTGGGCACGCCCATCGAGAGCGTTACACCGGAAAGACCGGGGTCGATGTTTTCGATCATGGAGTCGGCTGCGATGGATACCGTGCAGTTTACCGCACGGATATCGACCGTTGCAGCCTTGCCCTTGCCGTCCACCGTCGTGCCGACGCCCGCAACCAGCAGGCTATCCGTCGTGCCGTTCAGCGTCAGCTTGTTGTTCTTCGCGCCGCCGTTGACTGCAACCGCACCAATCGAGCCGTCTGTTACAATTGTGTTGTTGCTGCCGGTGATGGTGACGGTGTCCGCCTCCAGCTCATACAAATTGATTGTGCGGCCCGACGCGGTGATTTCGATATTGCCGGCGGTGCCGGAATAGTTTACCGCGCCGCCCTTGCCTGCAATGACCAGCGTGCCGGCCGAGGAATCTTCTGACAGAGATACATCCGCCGTACCTGCAGGATCGATCGCGAGAGTGGAAACACGGGAGCCGTTTTGCACGTTCAGCTTGGCGTTTTCCGCGCCTTTGAGCACGATACGGTCACGTGCGGTGACGGCATCAAGCGTAACGTTCTGCGCGGCGGTGGCAAAAATCAGGTCGCCGTCCAGGCCCATATCGGATACTGTGTATTCCGGCACGGAGAGAATCGTGCCGCCGGTCAGCGGAGCGGCCGCTTCGGCATCGGGCGTGACTTCGGTATCGGTGTCTGCATTCGTATCAGGGGTTGTTTCTGCGTTGGTATCCGCGTTCTCATCGGTGTTTCCAGCTGCCGTTTCTTCCTGCGGGGCAAGAATCTCATCCGCCACGCGGGTAATCATCGTGACAAACTGCGCGCGGGTCAGTGTAGCCTGCGGGGCAAGGGTGGTATCGGTCACGCCATTGACCACGCCTGCCGAGACCAGTGCCGCCGCTGCCTGCTGCTGTGCCGCAGTCATCGTGCTGATGTCGGTAAAGGCGCTCAGTTCATCGGTACCGGTTTCCGCGCGGTCAAAGACAAAAGCGCGTGCAAGCAGCTCGAACGCCTCCGCACGGGTGGCGGCGGTATCAAAGTTGCGGCTGTCGTTCGCATCAATCAGGCCAAGGTGAATGGCTTTGCCGAGATCGGCTGCGTACCACGCATTGGAAGGCGTGCCGCTCAGGCCGCTCGTATTGTCCGCAATGGTCGCGCCGAGCGCGCGGTTCAGCATGACAACCGCTTCCGAGCGCTTGACTGCGTCGTCCGGCAGCATCTTGCCGTCCGTACCCTTGAGCAGACCCATGTCAACCGCCTTGTTCAGCGCGCTTTCCGCCCAGTGTCCCGCGATATCCGGGAAAGCGGGTTCAGTGGGCTGTTCCGGCTCTTCGGGCTGTTCCGGCTGGACCTCTTCGGTCAGGGTCAGCGCAACGGGCAGCGTGCCTGCCATGATACGTGCGCCATAGAGCTTGGCGGTATCCAGAGTGAGCGCACCGGTAACGGTGACCGGTTCGTTCGCGGCTGTAACGGTGTCAATCTGACCGACGGTTTCACGGTCAAGCGAAACGGTCAGCGCGGTATCCGCGGGCAGTTCGCTTAACAGCGCTTGATGCGCGTCCGTCGTCAGGGTCAGCTGTATGTAAGCGGTGCTGCCGTCATCGGTCAGCCCGACCTCGGTTGCGGTTACGTCCGCACCGGTCAGCCAAACCTTGCCGTTTGCATCCGTGGCAGACAGTGCGTTGGTCTGCGACAGGAAAGCGGCAACGTCCGTCAGATTGGGACCTGCGCCGTCCGGCAGGGTCACAGTGACGGTCTTGCCGTCCTCCGGGAAGGCGACCGCTGCATTGTCAAGCGCAAGCTGCTTGAGACGCTGCGTCAGTACGCTTTGCAGCTGTTCGGTTATTTCGGTGCTCATGACATCTGTGCCTTCGGGCAGTGTGGCCGCAAAGGTCAGCACTGTGCCGGAGGCAGTTTGCTGTTCGGAAGCTGCGTCACCGCCCGCAGCGAAAGCGGTAGTCAGCAGCATGACAGCGGCTAAAAGGCCGCTGAATAGACGTTTTTTCAAGGCATAATCCCCCTTGTTCCAGAATAAGTCTATTGTACGGTCACGGACTATAGCTTGTCAAGCCAAAGCGCGGTTTCAGTTTCGATACAAAGCATGTTTTTCCAAGATTTCCCGTCGGCATATAAGATGAAAAATCGGGGTATTCGGTTCGTATCACAGAGGTTTACAAGCGCTTTTCCGCATGTTATACTATTATAGGATTGTTATATTTGTACATTAAATAGAGGAGGAACCATCCATGCTTTGCAAGAACTGCGGCAGGGAATTGCCCATTGCGGGCAAATTCTGTCCATTCTGCGGCGCGGTCGTTGAGCAGGAGGGCGTCAACGATGAAACCGCTGTCTTTACCTCACTGCCCGACGAGCTGAAAGGGCCGATTGACCTTTCGGCGTTTGATGCGGTGATGAAGGAAGATCATCCCGGCGGCAGCATTTCCGGGGACGGCGTAACCCAGGGCGATCCGCTCGCCGCAACCGACCCGCACATCCCGTCGGCGGAGGAGCTGTCGTCCATCAATGCGCAGTCAGTGCGCCGCACTTCCGGTGCGCCGCGTTCAACAGGTGCGCCGCGTTCTACCGGCTCATCGCGCACGACCTATTTCTCCGAGCCGGATCCGGATGACAAACCGTATCGCAAGCCGTCCAAGGGCAAAAAGGGCGCGATAATCGCAGTGGTTGTCGTGCTGGTGTTGGCGCTAATCGGCGGCGGCGTGTGGTTTTTTATGAGCCGTCAGCCGGACGAAAATCTGACCTTGGCTGAAAAGTATATGGGCCGCGGTGATTTTGACAAGGCACTCGAGTATTTCACCGCCGCGCAGGCTGAGTCCAAGGACCCGTCCTCACTGGACGCAACCATCCAGCAGTTGGGGGATTTCCAGACCGCGAAGGCGTATGTGGAGAACGGGCAGTATACCGAAGCGATTGCGCTGCTCAAGCAACTGCAAAACCGCGTAACCGACCCGGATTCCGCGCTGTATGAGGCCATCGAGGATTTGATTGATCAGGCGGAGACCGCGCAGGCGGACAACGAGTTTGCCGCGGATATCGAGGAAGTAAAGAGCTATCTGGCCGACAAAAAGTATGACGCGGCCGCGGCCAAGCTGGATTCGCTTGATGCGGATGATACGCTGACCAGCGACCAGAAAAAGCAGGTTTCCGATCTGCGCAGCCAGCTGACACAGGCGCAGGAGGCTGAGCAGAAGCAGCAGGAGACGCAGCAGAAGCAGAGCGAAAAGAAGCAGGATTTCAGCAGCCAGATGGATTCGCTTGAGCAGAACGACCTGCAAATCGCCTCCGCTGCCACGCCGGAGGATGAGTTGGCGCTGACGGCAAGCTCGTTTGAGGCATGGGATAATCTGCTGGTGCAGATGTACGATTATCTGGCGACCGTGCTCAACGCGGACCAGTATGCCTCGGAGGAGGAAAGCTACAAGCAGTGGGTGGAAGAGCGTGATTCGGGCGCAGCCAACGCGGCGAAGGAAAGCTCGGATGAGACGGCAGGACAGCTCGCATCCTACAGTTTTAAGCAGAGTTACACCAAGGCACGCTGCTATAAACTGCTGGATTTGATGTAATCCATACTCTTTACGCAAAGAACGATAAAAAATCACGGCTTTATGCCGTGATTTTTTATCGCAGTGCGTCCTGAACGCTTTTGCAAGGCAAATTGAAAAATTATTTGCACAAAAAAAATAAAATCTTGCGTACGAACAGAGTGAACAATGCTGAAAAGTGCGAAAATTCGCTTTTTGTAGGGTTTCACAAGCGACAGAATTTGACATGTATGCAGGATAGGAGTAGAATATATTCATAAAGATATGGTAAGCACGGAAAGGGGAAAGCCGGATGACGATTCAGCCGAATTATGTAAATGAGGAACTCCTGCACGAATTGAGCGAGAGCTTTCGTTTGAACAGCCAGATCCCGCCGGAGCTGTATTCCCGTTACCGCATCAAGCGCGGTCTGCGCAACGCGGACGGTACGGGCGTGCTGGTCGGCGCGAGTCGGTTGGGCAACGTACACGGCTACATATTAAACGAAGGCGAGCGGGAGCCGATCGAAGGACGGCTGACCTACCGCGGCTATAACGTATATGATTTGATTCATGGTCTGGAAAAAGAGGACCGCTTCGGGTTTGAGGAGGTCGGCTACCTGCTTATGTGCGGTCAGCTGCCGTCTCGCCGTCAGCTTGCGGAGTTCCAGCACACGATTGGTCTGGAACGCGCGCTGCCGGATAACTTTACCGAGGATATGATCATGCGCGCGCCCAGCCGCGACATCATGAACAAGCTGGCGGGTGCGACGCTGGCGCTCTACTCCTACGACGAAAATCCGGATGAAACTACGGTGGAAAATATCATGCGGCAGGGTATCAGCCTGATGGCCAAGTTTCCGGTCATCATTTCGCATGCGTATCAGGCCAAGCGCCGTTATTTTGACGGCGACTCTATGTTTCTGCATGTGCCCGATCCCGACCGCTCGACCGCGGAGAACATCCTGCATCTGGTGCGCCCGAACGGCAAGTATAACGACGATGAAGCCAAGCTGCTCGACCGCTGCCTGATTCTGCACGCCGAGCACGGCGGTGGTAACAACTCGTCGTTTACCGTGCGTGTCACCTCCTCTTCGGGTACGGACACCTATTCCGCTATCGCGGCGGCAGTCTCCTCGCTCAAGGGTCCGCGTCACGGCGGCGCAAATCTGCGCGTTGTCAAGCAGTTTGACGAGATGAAAGCCAACCTTCACGACTGGACGGACGAGGGCGAGGTTGCGGATTACCTGCGCCGCATTCTGGACGGTGAGGCGGGTGACGGTTCGGGCCTGATTTACGGCATGGGCCACGCCATTTACACCAAAAGCGATCCGCGTGCGGTGGCGCTCAAGCGAGCGGCGCGTCCGTTGGCGGAAAAGACCGGGTTTTCCAAGGAAATGGACCTTATCGAGCTGGTTGAAAAGCTCACGCCCGCGGTTTTTGCCGAGAAAAAGGGCAGCGACAAGCCGATGTGTGCCAATGTGGATATGTACTCCGGCTTTGTCTACAAAATGCTCGGCCTGCCCAAGTCGCTGTATACGCCGCTGTTCGCTACCGCGCGTATCGTCGGCTGGATGGCGCACCGGTTGGAGGAGGTCACGACCGGCGGCAAAATCATACGTCCGGCCTACAAGCCGCTGGCCAAAACGGTTGAGTACATCAATCTGGACGACCGGAATTGAGAAAAGTAATAGAAAAAGCGTGTTTCCAAACGGAAACACGCTTTTTTGGATTCAGAAGCGGTGCCAAAGATGGTTTCTGTGCAGCCGATATAACGAAAGCAGTCGAACCGGAGGATTGTCCGAATCCGCATTTGGTGCGGATGCACGGAAAGGAAGATGGATGAGCAAACTGGCGCCTGCCAGCAGGACAAAGGTACAGCCCAGATAAATGCCGCGGCCAAAGGTATCGAAAATCCATACAAGCGGCGTACCGGCCGGCGGAGCGTACAGGAACATGTAGTTTTCGCCATACATTTGGTCCACCATGCCGACCACGAATGCCGCAAGAAGAAAAATACACAACACACGTGGAAAGCGCTGAATGGACGGCCGATGCTGACCGCAGAGTATCATCGCCAGCGGAACAAAAATCAGCAGACCGTGCAGGGCAAAGGTTTGCAGGGTCTGAAACGACAAAAGCGGATAAAAATCCGCAACACCGGCGGGCATTACCGTACCGAAAATACCCCCGAGCAGCGAAGTGGCGTAGACAAAATCGCGGAAACAGGTGAATTTTGTAAACACCGCCAGCGGGATAAACAGGCTTTGTAGGCCGCACAGATGGAGCGGCAGCAGTTTGATGAGCGAGGTTGTCCCTGTCAGATACAGCCAGACAGAATGGCTCAACTCAAGCAGGGGAACAAGAATGGCCGCGCCATGCAGCACGTGCTGCGCCTGCGATGGCTTTAACCGCCGGATGAGGAGCAGCCCTGCAGTGATGCAGCCTGTCAGCAGCAGTAAAAGCAGGATGTGGCGCACGCCGAGCAGGGGAAAAGCATCCGGTCGTGGCATGTCGGACCGTTCAAAAAAACCCATGATGCAGGGCCTCCTTTTCTCCATTGAAATAAATGGCATGAAGGGCAGGATACAGCAGGATTGTGTAGAATGTGTGAACAAAAGGGAAAATTATTGAAAACAAAGCGATAACACCACAAATAACAACAAAAACAGGCTGCAAAAGCAGCCTGTTTTTGCTAATTCTGTTTACAGCGCAGCCTTCCACAGACCGTGCAGATTGCAGAATTCGTAAACCGCTTCGGCCTTTTCGCCGTCCGCCAGACGGAATACCGCCTCGGGAGCGCCCGTGTGGTCGAGCACCGCGCGGTGTACGCCCTTATCGGTCACCAGCCAGATGAACGCGATGTGGTGCTCTTCGGTCATCGGGTGCTGGACCTCGCCCACCTTGGCGCGAACCACGTCGCCCTCGACTGTCACGACCGGCACATGCTTTTCCGCTGCACCATCGGTCTCACCCGCCTTGAATTCCTTCATTTTTTCGCCGCAGCACATTACCGGTACATGATGGTCGTCAATCATTTCAATGATGTTGCCGCAGTGCATGCATTTGAAAATTTTCAGCTCCATAGGAAATATCCTCCTTTTGTTATGTAGAAAAGCGGGTCAGTAGCCCGTTTTTCCGTCTAATATGTCATCGTGGGCCACCCAATCGGATACATCAATCGTGTCGTATGTATCTTCATCCCGTCGGATAACCACTTTTTCGATGCCCGCGTTAATAATCATGCGCTTGCACATTGTACAGGAATTTGCGTCCCGCATGATTTCGCCCGTGGACATGTCGCGCCCGACCAGATAGAGCGTTGCGCCCAGCATCTGCTCACGCGGCGCAGCAATGATGGCGTTGGCCTCAGCGTGTACCGAGCGACAGAACTCATACCGCTCGCCGCGCGGAATGCCCATTTTTTGCCGAATGCAGGTGCCGATGTCGATGCAGTTTGCCCGGCCGCGCGGCGCGCCGGTATAGCCGGTGGACACAATAACGTCGTTTTTCACAATTACCGCGCCGAAATTACGCCGCAGGCAGGTGCCGCGCTCGAGCGCGACCTGCGCCATATCCAGATAATAATTTGTCTTATCCCGTCGATTCATAAACAACCTCCCTGAAAGTAGTTATCCGCCGGAAAGCACACCGCCTTCCAGAAACAGCCGACGAGCCGCCCGCAAAGCTGCGGCGCGGTCGTGCGTTATCAATATAATAGTATGTCCTGCGCGGTGCAGACCGTCCAGCAGACCGAGCACATCTTCCGCGGCTTCGGGGTCGAGTCCTGCGGTCGGCTCGTCAGCCAGTACAACGCCGGGCTTTGTGACAACCGCACGGGCGATCGCCACGCGCTGCTGCTGGCCGCCCGAAAGCTGATCGGGCCGATGGGTGGTCCGTTCAGACAGACCGACGCGTGCCAGCGCCTGTTCGGCGCGTTCCAGCCGTTCGGCGCGCGGCACCCCTTGCAGAGCGAGCGGCAGCGCGACATTTTCCAGTGCGGTCATGCCGGGCAGCAGACGGAAGCCCTGAAAGATAAACCCGATTTGCTCGCTGCGCAGTCGCGCAAGCGTGCGCGGAGGCAGGCGGGAAACATCCGCCCCGCCGAGCAGGTATTGTCCCTCGGTCAGCGTGTCCAGCAGACCGAGAATGTGCATGAGCGTACTCTTTCCCGAACCGGATGCACCGGTAATGGAAACATAGTCGCCGGATGCAACATGCAGATTCACATTACGCAGTGCCTGCACCCCGCTGTCATGATATATTTTACTCGCATGAATGAGCTTTAGCAAGGCTTTTCCCCTTCCTTCCCGTCCATATTTTGCATGGGAAAGCGCTGCATTATACCAAAAAAACAGGGCTTCCAGAGAGGAAGCCCTGTTTGGTTATAACGTGGGAAGGTTTTTGTGCCATACGCCGGTCTTGTAGAACCACACGGAAAGTCCCGAACCGAGGAACCAGCCAAGCGGCCAGGACAGCCAGATGCCCAGTTCACGCCAGACGTGGAACAGCACAATCGAGAGCACCACGCGGATAATCAGGTCGGAAAAGGTTGTAATCATGAACGGTCGCATCGCACCCGCGCCGCGCAGCACACTGTCGCAGACAAATTTGATACACACAATGATATAGAACGGTGTGACAACGAACAGATACTGCCGTCCGACGTCGATGACGCCCGAGGAGCTGCCCGCTGGGATAAACAGGCTGATGAGAAAATCCGCAAACAGCAGATAGACCGCCATAAAGACAAGCGCAAGGGCGATGGAGAAGGTCGCGCCCGCTTTGAGACCCGGACCGATGCGGTCGAGCTTGCGCGCGCCGATGTTCTGCGCGACATAGCTGGACAGACCGGAGGAGAACGACATGCAGCAGGTCAGCGCAAACATATTGACCTTGGTCGCTGCCGAGAAGCCCGCAATGACGGTCGCGCCGCACAGGTTGACATAGTACTGGATGATGACGTTGCCGACCGAGACAAAGCTCTGCTGCGCGATGGAGGGAATGGCGTAATTGGTCAGACGGCGCAGCATGTCGGGCGAAAACAGCAGGAAGTGCCCGCCGGTGTCGAACGAGCGTACCCGGCGCAGCAGCAGCAGAAAGGCCAGCGCGCCCGCGCAGCCCTGTGCGATGAAGGTCGCCCATGCAACGCCTGCAACGCCCCACTGGAACACCGCCACGAACACAAGGTCGAGAATAACGTTGCTCACCGAGGACAGGATGAGCAGGATGAGCGGAGTGCGGCTGTCGCCCATCGCGTTGAAGATACCGGTGCAGACGTTATAGATAAACAGAAACAGCAGACCGAATACGTACACCCGCAGATAGAGTGAGCCGTCGACAAAGATATTTTCCGGCGTTTGCAGCGCGCGCATAATGCCGCCGGTGGCAAGCGTGCCGATGAGCGTCAGCAGCAGCGCAATAATGGTGGTGGTCAGCAGAGCGGTGGAAATGGCGGTTTTCATGCGTAGATAGCGCTTTGCGCCGAACAATTGCGACACCAGTACGCTCGTACCGATGTTCACGCCGGTTGCGACCGCGACGAACAGCTGGGTAATCGGGTAGCTTGCGCCGACGGCGGCGAGCGCCAGTTCGCCTGCGGCGGGCGTTGCCGCAAAGCGGCCGACAATCATCGAGTCGGCCATCTGGTAGAGCTGCTGAAAGGCGACGCTCAGCAGCAGCGGCAGTGAGAACCAGAACAGTTTGGATGAGGGTTTTCCTTCGGTCAGATCGGTGGTCAACGGGATTCCTTCCTTTCGGTCAATCGGGGTGTGTCAGGTGCAGAGAACAGGCTCCCCCGGTTGGGGGAGCCGTGAAAAGATGCAGTTGTCAGACAATGCAAAGGGTTACGCCTTGTTTTTCTTTTGCCGTGCGGTAATCAGCAGGGCGACAACCACCAGCAGCACAATGCCCAGCGCAAGCGCGACAATGCCGCTGCCGACAACGCCGCCGACGAGGAAACCGGTAAAGCTGATAGCGGCAATCATCAGCGCGTAGGGCATCTGGGTGGAGACATGGTCGATATGATTGCACTGCGCGCCCGCAGATGCCAGAATCGTGGTATCCGAGATAGGCGAGATATGGTCGCCGCAGACCGCGCCGGACAGGCAGGCGGCCACGGTCATTACCAGCATGGTGCTCGGTGCGTCACCGAAGACCGCAACCGCAATCGGGATGAGGATACCGAACGTACCCCAAGAGGTGCCGGTTGCAAAGGCAAGGCCAAGCGCAATCAGGAAGAAGATGGCGGGCATCAGCATGGACACCATGGAGTTGCCGTTGACCACCGAGGAGACAAAGCCGCCGATATTGAGATAATCCTCCGAACATATGCCGGACAGCGTCCACGCGAGTGTCAGAATCAGGATGGCGGGCACCATGGACTTAAAGCCCTCAGTGAATGCCTCGCAGAACTGTCCAAAGGACAGCACTTTGCGCGGAATATAAAGAATAAAGGTAAAGACCAGCGTAAAGAACGAACCGAGCACCAGCGAGGTGGAAGAGTCGCAGTTAGCGAACGCGTTTACAATGCTCACACCCTCCAGAATGCCGCCGGTGTACAGCATGCCCGCGATGCACAGCACAATCAGCACGCAGATAGGCAGAATGAGGTCATACACCTTGCCCGCGCCGCCGACGACGTAGTTTTCCTCCTGATGGGAGAGGTCCTCGCCGCGGTGCGCGCGCTCATACTTTGCCATCGGTCCAAAGTCGAAATCGACTGCCATCAGCCAAATCAGGAACAGGATGGTCAAAAGCGCGTACAAGTTCATCGGGATGGTCTGCAAAAAGAGCGAGAAGCCATCCATCGCGCTGGATTCGGGCAGAGACGAGCCGACAGCTGCCGCCCAGCTGGAAATCGGCGCGATAATGCAGATCGGTGCGGCGGTCGCGTCGATGATGTATGCGAGCTTTGCGCGCGTGATGTTGTATTTATCCGTAACCGGACGCATGACCGTGCCGACGGTCAGGCAGTTGAAGTAGTCGTCGACAAAAATGAACATGCCGAGGAACGAGGTTGCAAACGAAGCGCCGCGGCGTGTCCGGATGGTTTTGACCGCCCAGTCGCCGTAGGCGCGGGACGCGCCCGATTTGGTGACCAGCGACACCAGAATGCCCAGCAGCACCAGAAAGATACAGATGTTGATGTTGTCTCCGAGCTTGCCGCCCATGACCGTGAAGGTCGTTTCGACTGCATGCAGCGGGTTAAAGCCTGTGTAAAGCAGCGCACCTGCCAGAATGCCGATGAGCAGGGAGGAGTAAACCTCCTTGGTGATCAGCGCCAGTGCAATTGCAATGATTGGCGGCAGCAGCGTCCACACGGTTGCCGTTAAATCCATTCCATTTTCCCCCTTTATTTTGCAGGATATTTGTTTGATTCCTGCAATGCTCTTTTATTTTATATGGATTGGACCGGCTTGACAAGGTCAAAAACAGTTTTTAGAAGCAAAAGCCGTAAATTTGTGCAATATGTGGGGGAGGAGAGCAGGAAAATAGAAGGAATTGTCAAATAATATGGTTTGACCGGCGGTAGCGCAGCCACTCGCCCAGCACGTCGCGCCGCAGTGCAAGCACGCCCGCAAGATTGGGCAGCGCCATCAGGCCGTTGAAGGTGTCGGACAGCGCCCACGCCAAATCCAGCCGCATAACGCAGCCCGCCGCAGCCGCTGCGACGAACAATACCTTATAAACGGGAACCGCGCGCGGCCCGAACAGGTATTCTGCGGCGCGTTGGCCGTAATACGACCAGCCGAGCAGAGTAGAAAAGGCAAACAGCGCCAGCGATACTGCGACAAACGCGCCGCCCGGCGCGCCGAACACCGCAGAAAATGCGCGTGCCGTCAGCGCCGCGCCGGTTTCCATCCGCTGGAGTAGCGGCGTGCCCGCCGCAAGGCCGTATTGTACAGGGTCGTAGACGCCGCTTGACAGAATGACGAGCGCAGTCACAGTACACATGACAATCGTGTCGAAAAATACCTCGAACACTGCCCACATGCCCTGTTCGCACGGCTCTTTTGCGTCTGCTGCCGTATGTACCATCACCGACGAACCGAGGCCGGCCTCGTTGGAGAACACGCCGCGCGAAATGCCGATGCGGATGGCCTGCTGAATCCCGAAGCCGACCGCGCCGCCGCCTGCCGCCCGAAGGTCGAACGCGCAGGCAAAAATTTGTCCACAGGCTTGTGGAAGAAATTCGCGGCGGCACCAGAGCACAATTGCTGCGCCGCCCATGTAAAACAGCGCCATAGCGGGCACGAGTGCGGTGGTCACGCGCGAAATGCGCTTCAGCCCGCCCAGCATGACCGCGCCCAGCAGAGCGGCGGTGGCGAGGCCAGTCGCAAGCGGCGGTACACCGAATACGCCGTGCAGCCCGCCTGCAATCGAGTTGCACTGGCTCATGTTGCCGATGCCGAATGAAGCCAGCGCGCAGAACAGTGCAAACGCCGCAGCCAGTACAGGTGCGTGCAGCCCCTTTTTCAGATAATACATCGGTCCGCCGCGCCATGCGCCGTCCGGCCCTTTTTCGCGGTACAGCATGCCGAGCGTATTTTCCGCAAACGCGGTCATCATGCCGAAAAAGGCCGCAATCCACATCCAGAACACCGCGCCCGGGCCGCCAATGGTCAGCGCGGTAGCCACGCCTGCGATGTTGCCCGTGCCGACCGTCGCCGCAAGCGCGGTACACACGGTCGCAAAGGGGGAAATGCCGCCCGTCTGCCGCACTTTACTGGAAAAGCAGGATAATATGGTGCGCCCCATCCACAGCCGGATATACCGCACCTGAAACAGGCCGGTGCGCAGGGTGAAGTAAACGCCCGTTCCGACCAGCAGTATCAGCATGGGAACACCCCAGATGACGCCGCGCACAGCGTCATTTATGCGCGCGATGGTGTCCACGGTCATGCACATCCCTCCATTCGGGAAAGTATATGCTTGACTTTCGGCAGAAATCCAGTATAATGGAAAAGCAATTCCATAACAGACAGTTCGGAACCATCCTGTCTTTAAACAAAACTAAGGGAACGGCTTCGATGAAAACCATGGTTTTCATCGAGGGGGCTGTGCCGCGCAAAGCGCGGACAAAGCCCGGGCGCAATTTTGCGCGCCGCAGCAGCGGCACACAAAATCGCTTTCTGGTATCAAAAATCAGGCGCATGTCCTGATTTTTGATGAAAATTTGCAGGTTTGCAAATTTTCTGTTTGATTGCGTGCCTGACGGCGCGGGTCAGTGGATGGTGTACCGTTTAGGGTACGCCTTATTTTTTTGTAAAAGAGAGGGGAATAACCGGTGGAGATGACCCGCTATTCGGTAATCGAGGACAAAAATCCGCGCGAAATCGTGCTGCTGCGCGGGCGGGGCTGCGCATGGAAGCGCTGCCGCTTCTGCGACTACCATCTGGATGCATCGCGCGACGAGCAGGCAAATCTGACCCTCAACCGTGCGGTGCTGGCGCAGGTAACGGGTCAGTACGGTCGTTTGGAGGCAATCAACTCCGGCTCGTTTGCCGAGCTGGACGAGTCCACCATCCGCGAGGTGGAGCGCGTCTGCCGCGAGAAGGGCATCCGCGACCTGCACATCGAAAGCCACTGGCTGTTTCGCAAAACGCTCGCCGCGCTGCGCGCACGGTTTGCAGAGCAGGGGGTCACGCTGCATGTCAAAATCGGCGTGGAGACCTTCGACGCGGACTACCGGGAGCGGGTGCTCGATAAGGGCATTCTTGAGACCGACCCCGCGAAGATCGCCGCGGATTTTGATGACTGCTGCCTGCTGTTCGGCCTTGCCGGACAGACGGCGGACAGTATGCGGCACGATATCGAGACCGGTCTTGCCCATTTTGACCGCGTCTGCGTCAACATCATGGTTCCGAACACCACACCCATCCGGCCGGACGACACGTCGCGCGCGGCCTTTGTGCGTGAGGTGTATCCGCTCTACCGGGACAACCCGCGTGTGGATATTCTGTTGGAAAATACAGATTTTGGCGTAGGAGAAGTAAAATGACAAACGAATTATTGTTGATTGGTACGCTGGTGGTGCTGTATGGCGCGGTGCTGCTATGGTTTTACCTGTTCGGCACCGGAGGCCTGATGGCGTTTACCGTGTTTGCAACCATTGCGGCGAACATTGAGGTTATGATTCTGGTGGATGCATTCGGCATGGAGATGACACTGGGCAACATTCTGTTTGCGACCACCTTCCTGGTGACCGATATTTTGAGCGAGGTTGCGGGCAAAAAGGCTGCGCAGCAGGCGGTATGGGCGGGAATTGCCGCGAATGTGCTGTTCATTCTGGTTTCGCAGTCCTGGCTGGCCTATATCCCGTCGGTGAATGACTGGGCGATGCCGTCCATGGCGGCGATTTTCTCCAACACCCCGCGTATGATGCTGTCGTCGCTTGCGGTGTATGCGGTGGCGCAGGTGTTCGATGTCTGGCTGTATCATAAATGGTGGGAAATCACTGAAAAGCACACAGGCGATCACCGCGCGTTCCTCTGGCTGCGCAACAACGGCTCGACACTGGTTTCTCAGCTGGTCAACACTGTGCTGTTTACTGCGCTCGCGTTCTGGGGTACGTATGATATCCCGACGCTGATTTCGGTTGCGCTGTCGAGCTATGTGATTTTTATTTTCACGTCCTTGCTCGATACACCCGTTGTGTATGCCGCGCGCCGGCTGCATGATAAGAAACTGGGGCATACCGCAGATGCGAATGCAGCATAAAAAATATAAAAAAGGAGAAGCCGATGTGCTTCTCCTTTTTTGTGCCGTCAGCCCAGCATGTGGCCGACGTTATTGGCCGCCTTGTGCATGGCGTGCTCCGCCTTGTTTGCTGCGTGCTGCGCACTGCGCCGCACCGAAGGATTCATCATCGCGCCCGCCGCCATCATGGAGACGACCGCGCCCGCGACCGCACCGGTCGCAATGCCTGAAATGAAGGGAGATACCCGCATGATTTGTCCGCCGCCTTTCAAAAAAAGATTTGGGTGCCGCCGAACATAGTATGTCCGCTTTGCGTCAATCCTTACGTTATGCGGCGGCAACAAAATTTGTATAAAAAAACAAAATTGTTTTGTGGCATCGTCTGTTTACAAAACCCGTTTCATACGATATAATAAATGAAACAATCCGCCTTTAAGGCGCGGCCCGTGAGCCGCCAAGGCAGAAAACAGTGCATACGCCGTCAGCCGGGGAATGGGGGACAGGTGTAATTTTGAGGTACGGCTTTCTGCTTTCGGCGCAGGAGGCTGTTTTTTTGTAAATTTTTCCGATGGGAGGTGGCAGGATGGCCGAACAAAAGGCCGTGATTATGGATGCGGACGGTGTGCGCCGCGCGCTGACCCGTATCGCCTTTGAAATCATCGAAAAAAACAAGGGTGCGGAAAACCTGCTGTTGGCCGGAGTAAAAACGCGCGGCGTGTTTCTGGCCCAGCGCATTGCAAAAAAGCTCGGGGAGGTCGAAGGGCGCACGCCGCCGGTGCTCGAGCTGGACGTGACCCCGTGGCGGGACGATAAGCCGCGCGCGGAAACGCCCAAATCGCCGCCCGATGCGCGCATCGAGGGCGCGACGGTCGTGCTGGTGGACGATGTGCTGTATACCGGCCGCACGGTGCGCGCCGCAATTGAAGCGGTGTCTCAGCAGGGCCGCGCGGGACGCATCCAGCTCGCGGTGCTGATAGACCGCGGCCACCGGGAGGTGCCCATCCGACCGGATTATATCGGAAAAAACCTGCCGACCGCGCGTGACGAGCGCGTCAGTGTGCGCCTGACCGAGGTCGACGGCGCAGATAATGTTGTTATTTTAAGCAGTGAAACGTAGGATAACCGCTTGCAGCTGAGAAAGGAAGAATATCTATGTCCATCCAAACACTGGTAGAAAAAATCAAGGAAAAGGGTAACCCGACCGTAGCCGGTCTGGATGCGCGGCTGGAGTACATCCCGCAGCACATCGCGGGACGCAACATGATGCTGCACGGCGAGACGCTGCGCGCAGCGGCCGAGAGCGTGGTCGCGTTCAACTGCGGCCTGATTGACGCACTGTGCGATATCGTGCCCGCGGTCAAGCCGCAGGCGGCGTACTATGAGCTGCTCGGCTCGTACGGCGCGATGGCGCTCAAGGAGACCATCGACTACGCACACGCCAAGGGCATGTACGTCATCGGCGATATCAAGCGCAACGACATCGGCGCGACCGCGACGGCCTATGCCGAGGCATATCTGGGCAAGACCCGCGTGGGTGACACCGAAATCGCGCCCTATGGCTGCGACAGCGTGACCGTCAACGGTTATCTGGGTACGGACGGCGTCGAGCCGTTCCTCAAGGAGTGCCGCGAGCGGGACAAGAGCCTGTTTATGCTCGTTAAGACCTCCAATCCGTCCTCCGGCGAACTGCAGAACCGCGATATGGAGGGCAAGCCGCTCTACGCGCGCATGGCCGAGATGGTGGCCAAGTGGGGCGAGGGTTTGGATACCCCGTGCGGCTACAATCAGGTTGGCGCGGTGGTTGGCGCGACCTATCCGGAGGAGCAGAAAATTATCCGTGAGCTGCTGCCCAAGAGCTATTTCCTCGTGCCGGGCTACGGCGCGCAGGGCGCAACGGCTAAGGACATTGCCAACGCCTTCAATGACGACGGACTCGGCGCAATCGTCAACTCCTCGCGCGGCATTATGTGCGCTTGGAAGAAAACCGGCAAAAACGGCGAGGATTATAAGGAAGCTGCACGCGCGGAAGCCATCCGCATGCGCGATGACATCGTCGCCGCGATTCGATAAGCATAATCGGTGCATGACCGAAAGACAGAAAAATCAGGATTGAATTGGGAGTGATTTTCACTTGAAAAAAGCGTATTTACTGCTCGCTGACGGAACCCTGTTTGAGGGTACGGCCGTCGGCTACGAAGGGCAGAGCATCGGTGAGGTCGTGTTCAACACGGGCATGGCCGGTTATCAGGAGGTTTTGACCGACCCGTCGTATTATGGTCAGGTGGTCACCATGACCTATCCGCTGATTGGCAACTACGGCATCAACTTTGACGATTACGAATCGCGTAAGAGCTGGGTTTCCGGTTTTATCATGCGCGAAATCTCGGAGTATCCGTCCAACTGGCGCTGCCGCCTGACGCTGGACGAATACCTCAAGGAACAGAAGGTTGTCGGCCTTGCAGGCATTGACACCCGTGCGCTGACCCGCAAGCTGCGGAATGCAGGCGTTATGAACGGCGTGATTTACACCGAGGGCTTCGAGCCGGATGAGCAGACCGTCGCGGAAATGAAGGCGTATGTTGTCAAGGATGCAGTCAAGTCGGTCACCTGCGAGGAGAGCCGTGTTTACCCGGCGGAAGGCGAGCAGAAATACCGCATTGCGCTGTATGACTACGGCGTCAAGTACAACATCGAGCGTGAGCTGCAGAAGCGCGGCTGCGAGGTCGTCACCATTCCGGCGCTCACTCCGCCGGAGGAGGTTATCGGCAAGTTTGACGGCGTGATGCTGTCCAACGGCCCCGGCGACCCGGCGGAAAACGTCGAAATCGTTGAAAACCTCAAGAAGCTGCTGGCAAGCAATATCCCGATTTTCGGCATCTGCCTCGGCCATCAGCTTTTAAGCCTTGCCATCGGTGCGAAAACCACCAAACTCAAGTACGGTCACCGCGGTGTCAACCATCCGGTCAAGGATTTGGACGTGGACCGCACCTATATCACCAGCCAGAACCACGGCTACGCGGTCGTGGGCGAGTCGGTCGACCCGAGCATCGCCCGTGTGCGCTATGTCAATTTGAATGACGGTACGGTTGAGGGCGTCGAGCACATCGGCCGTCCGGTGTTCACCGTGCAGTATCACCCCGAGGTCTGCCCCGGCCCGATGGACACGTCGTATCTGTTTGATAAATTCATGGACAACATTGCAAAAGCAAAGGGAGGTGCTCAGTAATGCCGCTGCGCAAGGATATTCATAAGGTAATGGTACTGGGCTCCGGCCCCATCGTCATCGGCCAGGCGGCCGAGTTCGACTACGCGGGCACGCAGGCTTGCCGCGCGCTGCGCGAGGAAGGTCTGGAGGTTGTGCTTGTCAACTCCAACCCTGCAACCATCATGACCGATAAAGCTATGGCCGACAAGGTCTATATCGAGCCGCTGACTGTGGAAGCGGTGCAGGAAATCATCAAGAAAGAACGTCCGGACTCGCTGCTGCCCAACCTCGGCGGCCAGACCGGTCTGAACCTCGCCATGGAGCTGTGCGAGAGCGGCTTCCTTGACAAGATGGGCGTCAAGCTCCTCGGCGCAAACCCTGAGACCATCGCCAAGGCCGAGGACCGCCAGATGTTCAAGGACACGATGGAAAAAATCGGCGAGCCGTGCATCGCGTCCAAGGTGGTGCACTCGGTGGAGGACGCGGTCGAGTTTACCCGGGAAATCGGCCTGCCGGTCATTATCCGCCCGGCGTATACGCTCGGCGGCACGGGCGGCGGTATTGCCTATACGTGGGACCAGCTGCGCGAGATTGCCGCAACCGGCATCATGTATTCCCGTGTCGATGAAATTCTGGTCGAGAAATGTATCGCCGGCTGGAAGGAAATCGAATACGAGGTCATGCGTGACCACAAGGGCAACGCCATCACGATTTGTAACATGGAAAATGTCGACCCGGTCGGCGTGCACACGGGCGACTCGGTCGTTGTCGCGCCCAGCCAGACGCTGTGCGACAAGGAATACCAGATGCTGCGCACCTCTGCGCTCAACATCATCACCGAGCTGGGCATCGAGGGCGGCTGCAACGTGCAGTACGCACTCAATCCGAATTCGTTCGAGTACGCAGTTATCGAGGTAAACCCCCGCGTATCGCGCTCTTCGGCGCTCGCCTCCAAGGCGACCGGTTATCCGATTGCCAAGGTGACCGCGAAGATTGCGGTCGGCTACGGTTTGGACGAAATCGAAAACGCCGTCACCAAAAAGACCAAGGCCTGCTTCGAGCCGACGCTTGACTACTGTGTGGTCAAGTTCCCGCGCTGGCCGTTTGACAAGTTCGTGTACGCGGACAACACACTCGGCACGCAGATGAAGGCGACGGGCGAGGTCATGGCGATTGACAACAGCTTCGAGGGTGCGCTGATGAAGGCCGTGCGCGGCTGCGAAATCAAGCTGGACAGCATGATTGCCCCGCGCATCCAGCAGCAGTCGGACGCGGAAATCAAGAAGGGCGTTGCCCGCACGGACGACCAGCGTCTGTTCCACATCTGCGAGGCGCTGCGCCGCGGCATCATGACCATCGAGGAGATTCACGAGGTCACCACGATGGATACCTTCTTCCTGCACAAGTTCCAGAACATCGTCGACATGGAGAAGGCGCTTGCCACGGCCGAAACCATCGACAAGGACCTGTATCTGCGCGCCAAGAAGATGGGCTTCCTGGACAAGACGATTATTGAGCTGTCCGGCAAGGATATTTCCGGGGTAAAGCGTCTGCCGGTTTACAAGATGGTTGACACCTGTGCCGCTGAGTTTGAGGCGGAAACCCCGTATTACTACTCGACCTACGACGAAGAGACTGAGGTCAAGCCCGCCTCCGGCAAAAAGAAGGTGCTGGTGCTCGGCTCCGGCCCGATTCGTATTGGTCAGGGCATCGAGTTTGACTATTGCTCGGTTCATGCGGTTTGGGCGCTGCAAAAGCTCGGCTGCGAGACCGTCATCATCAACAACAACCCGGAGACCGTCTCGACCGACTTCGACACGGCCGACCGCCTGTATTTCGAGCCGCTGACCCCTGAGGACGTGACCGGTGTGGTGGGCGCCGAAAAGCCGGACTTTGCGATTGTGCAGTTCGGCGGGCAGACCGCCATCAACCTCGCTGCGCACATCGAAAAGCTGGGCATTCCGATTCTCGGCACGCCCGCATGGAGCATCGACGCGGCAGAGGACCGCGAGAAGTTCGACGTTATCCTGGAAAAGTGCGGTATTCCGCGTCCGGCGGGCCACACGGTTATGACTGAGGAAGAAGCGGTCAAGGCCGCCGACGAGCTGGGCTATCCGGTGCTCGTGCGCCCGTCTTATGTTCTGGGTGGTCAGGGCATGGAAATCGCGTACAAGGAAGAGGACGTGCGCGAGTTTATGAAGGTCATCACCCGCAATAAGGTGGAAAACCCCGTGCTGGTTGATAAATATATGATGGGCCGTGAAATCGAGGTCGACGCCATCTGCGACGGCGAAGACATCCTCATCCCGGGCATCATGGAGCATTTCGAGCGCGCGGGCGTTCACTCGGGCGACTCGATTTCGATTTATCCCTCTATCAACATCGAGCCGAAACACAAGGAAACCATCATCCGCTATACCGAGGCGCTGGCCAAGAATCTGGCGGTACTCGGTCTGGTCAATATCCAGTTTGTGCTGTATAACGATCAGATTTATGTCATTGAGGTCAATCCGCGCTCCTCGCGTACCGTGCCGTATATCTCCAAGGTGACGGGCGTACCGATGGTTGATTTGGCGACCCGCTGCATGTTCGGTGAAAAGCTGCGCGACATGGGATGCGGCACCGGCCTGCATCCAGAGAGCGACCACTACGCGGTCAAGGTGCCGGTGTTCTCCTTCCAGAAGCTGC
>DYCA01000010.1:50206-61492 GCA_019418305.1 Clostridiales bacterium | reverse complement strand
CTTTACGCTTATTCCCGCCGTTTCTGAAAGGCCAGCCGCTCGCCGCGGCCGTTTTCCAAATCAATCAGCCCGCAATAGGTGTACCCCAGCCGCGCCAGCAGCCGCTGCATTGGCTTGTTGTCGCGATGTGTGTCAATGCGGATGTTGCCGCACTGCTCCAGACACCACTCCAGACAGTACGCTGCCGCGCCGCGGCCTTGCTCGGCCGCCGCGATGCGGTGCACCACGCCGTAGGGCGCGTCGTCCAGCCATGCCCCTTCTCGAATCACCCGATAGGTCGGCTCGCCCGCCGTGGAGAAAAAAAACGTCGCTGCGATATGTCCATCCTGTATGCAGACATAGCTACACCCCGCCGCAATATCCTCCTCCAACGTTTCGCGCGTGGGTGTATGGTCACCCCACTGGTTCGGATTGCCGTTTTCCGCCATAAAGCGACGCGCACCCGCAAAAATCTCAAGCAGCACCGGCAGGTCCGACAGCTGCGTGTGTCGTATTTCCATGGTTATAACTCCTTTAGCCACTCCGCGCACAATGCCTGCCACCGGGCCAGATGCCGGTCCGGTCGACGGCCGCGTGCCGGGTCGTAGGTTTCAAAATCCGCCAGCGCCAGTCCGTGCACCCCATGCGGAAACAGATGCACCTCATGCGGCACGCCTGCTTTGCGCAGCGCATCTTCCAGCAGCAGCGTATTTTCGACCGGTACGGTTGCGTCGGTCAGTGTGTGCCACAAAAACACCGGCGGCGTGTCCGCATCCACCAGCTTTTCCAGCGAAAACGCCTGCTGCTGTGACTCGTCCTCCCCTGCCAGACGCACAAAGCTACCGCGGTGCGCATATTCACCCGCGGTTACAACCGGATACCCCAGCACCGCCGCATACGGTCGGTGCAGCGCGAGGTCTGTACCCGCGTCAAACCACTCCGGCTTGTTCCAAACGGTCGCCAGTGTGCCCGCCAGATGCGCGCCCGCGGAAAAACCGCCGACCGCGATGCGGTTTACATCTATACCGAAGCGTGCAGCATTCTTCCGCACCCATGCAACCGCTGCGGACAGCGTGCGCACCGGCTGTCTGCCGAGCGGCACATCTGTGCAGTCATATTCCAGCACAAACGACTCGATGCCGTCCCGCGCAAACGCCCGTGCAACCGGTGCGCCCTCCCGAATCGAGCAAAATTCGTAGCCACCGCCCGGACAGAGCACCAGCGCAGGCTTTTTCTCCCCCGCCGCCATGCCGAAATGGGTCAAAACGCCGTGCAGCAGCTGTATCTGTTCCATCATGCGCCGATTCCTCCTTCGCTGCCGTTATACATTGTACCGGTTGCGAATATCAATCCGCGCCAAAATGCGTTCGCTTTCGGGTTTTTCTCCCACCAGCAAATAGTCGAGCAGCAGCTCAACCGGCCGCACGCCCTGCAAATGCGCGTCCTGGTCAATCAGAAAGTCAATCAATCCCGCGCGGATGTTTTCCGCGTTGACCTCGGACAGGTCATGACAAATCAGGTGCACCTTCCCCTGCAGCCCCAGTTCGCGCAGCGCGTCGCACGCGCCAATCTGTCCGTTGACGGAAACATACACACCGCGCAATTGCGGATGCTCCTGCACCGTTCGGCATACAATATCATGAGCAAGCTGCTGATCATCCCCGCAGGTCTCGGGCGGCAGCAGCTTCAAATCCGGAAAGTGCGACGCGGCTTCATCACAAAAGCCCTCTACCCGCTGCCGGTGCGACAGGTTGTTTTCCTGTCCCGCCACCACCAGCACCTCGCCGCCGCCGGCGAGCAGCAGGTTCATCAGCCCTGCGCAGGCGCGTCCGCAGGCATAATTATCCGATCCGACATAGCACAAGCGGCCGGATTCCGATAAATCCGTGTTAAACGTGACCACCGGCATCTCATCGGACAGCGCCCGCAGGCGCGCGCGCACCGCGTCATCCTCTACCGGCGTTACCGCAAGGCCGTTCACGCCTTTGTCAACCAACTCGTCAATCGCGTCGAGCTGACGCGAAGCGTCTACCCCCTCCAGCGGGCGCAGCAGCACCTCCGCGCCCTCGCTTTTCAAGCGCGCACAGGCGCGGCTGGCTTCCTCATATACCATATGCATAAACATGGTTTCCACCGACTGTACAATCACGCCGATTTTAATCGGATGCTTGGCCAATGCCAGCATCCTGCCCGCCCGGTTGGGGCGGTATCCCATTTCCACCGCGATACGCCGCACCCGCGCGGCCACCTTGGGGTCTACCCTTCCGCGGTTATTAAGCGCACGGTCCACCGTGCCGCGCGAAACGCCTGCCAGCGCCGCGATTTCCGCCAATGTAACTGCCATTCATTCACTCCTGTTCTTCCATTCCGGAAAATCCATCCGGTTACGCCAGTGTATCACATCCGGCTCATGCTTCCACCCAAAGCCGCCGCTATTTCATGGCATGCTGCCAGCAACGGACCGCGCAGCAATCCGATGCGCTCATCCGACATACGGCTGATTGGCGCGGAAACCGAAACCGCATAGGACGCACGGCCGCGATAGTCTGGAATGGCGGCGGCAATGCAGCGCACACCCAGCTCGTTTTCTTCATCATCAAGCGCATAGCCCAGCCGGCGTATCCGCTCCAGCTCATGGAAAAAGGCGTCTTCGGACACAATGGTATGCGCCGTCCACGGCTTAACGTCGCTTTGCTGCCAGAGGGCATGCACCTCGCCGTCCGGCCAGGTGGCCAGAATCGCCTTGCCCACTCCCGTACAATACAGCGGCCGGCGCATACCAATACGCGAAAACATGCGAATCGCACCGCGGTCGCTTTCCACCTTATGAATATAAACGATGTCGCGCTCCTCCTGCATCACCAGATGCACCGTCTCCTCCGTTTCCCGGCTCAGACGCTCCATCGGCAGGCGCGCACGCTCCACCACATCCAGATTGTCCATGATAAAGCTGCTCAGTTCGCACAAACGCATGCCGGCGCGATAAATACTGGTCGCAGCATCACGCTGCACATAGCCGCGTGTGCACATGCTCGACAGCAGCCGGTGCACCGTGCTTTTATGCAGGCCGGTTTCGGCCGACAACGCACCGATGCTCATTCCATTCCTGCTCTTGCACAGCAGCTCCAGCAAATCGAACGCACGGTCGAGCGACTGCACAGACGAGGATTCTGCCATAATGAGGCTCCTTTCGTTCCGCATTATAAAACTTTGTTCCATTTTAATGTATTTTCACCAAAAAAACAAGGGAAACTTTGCACAGATTGTTTGTGAAAAACTCTTGCAATCTGACGGTAAAGTTTTATAATAAAAGCATCAAACAAATCTATGAAACGGCATTCCATATTATGAAACACGGAGGAAGATTGCAATGAATGAAATGGAAAAAAAGGTTCAGTCCATCGGCGTTGTGCCGGTCATTAAGCTCAACCACCCCGAGCGTGACGCAATCCCGCTGGCCAAGGCCCTGATTGCAGGCGGCGTGCCGGTAGCGGAGGTTACCTTCCGTGCGGCAGGCGCGGCCATCGCCATCAAGGCCATGCGTGAGAATTTCCCGGAAATGCTGGTCGGCGCCGGCACGGTGCTCACCACCGCGCAGGTTGACGAAGCTATGGCTGCCGGTGCGCAGTTCATCGTGACCCCCGGCATGGACCCCGAAATCGTTGCTTACTGCCAGAAGGTCGGCATCCAGATCTTCCCCGGCTGCACCACCCCGACCGACTATCACACCGCCTACAAGTTCGGTCTGGAAGTGCTCAAGTTCTTCCCCGCCGAGCAGTCCGGCGGCATTGCCAAGATTAAGGCCATGAACGCACCGTTCCCGATGTTTAAGATTATGCCGACCGGCGGCATCTCGCTGAAAAACCTCGCGGACTATGTCAAGAATCCGGTTATCGCTGCCTGCGGCGGCTCGTATATGGTTACCGCCGACCTCATTGATAACGGCAAGTGGGACGAAATCACCGAGCTGTGCAAGAAGTCGGTTGAGATCGTGAAAGAGGCGCGCAATGGTTAAATATTCGCTCGCACACATTGGCATCAACGCTGCAAACAAGGAAGAGGCCCAGAAAGCCGCAGAACTGTTTCAGTCCCTGTTCGGCTTTTCGGTCAAGGAGGGCAACAGCTCCTTTTTTGCCGGCGACATCGAGCTGATGAAGGAGCCGTATATGGGCAAAAACGGCCATATCGCCATCGGCACACCGGATGTTGCGGCGGCCAAGGCTGAGCTGGAAACGCGCGGCATTGTCTTCAACGACGCCACCGCCAAATATAAGGCGGACGGCACCCTGAATGCTATCTATCTGTCGGATGAAATCTGCGGCTTTGCGATTCATCTGGTCGGCAAACAATAATCATAAAAACACGGAGGAAATCACATGAAAATCGTTACTTTCGGCGAGCTGATGGTTCGTCTGCAGCCGTACAACTATGAGCGCTTTGTACAGGCTGACCATCTGGAGTTCACCTTCGGCGGCGGCGAGGCCAACGTTGCCGTTTCGCTGGCCAATTACGGTCTGGACGTAGCTTACGTCACCAAGCTGCCGACACATGCAATCGGTCAGGCGGCGGTCAACTCCCTGCGCCGCTACGGTGTTGACACCAGCATGATCACCCGCGGCGGCGACCGTGTCGGCATCTACTACAACGAGAAGGGCGCATCCCAGCGCGGCTCGGTCTGCATCTATGACCGTGCACACTCCGCCATTCAGGAAGCAACCACTGCTGATTTCGACTGGAACAAGATTTTTGAGGGCGTAGACTGGTTCCACTTCACCGGCATCACCCCGGCGCTCGGCCCGAATGTAGTGGAAATCTGCCGCGAGGCCTGCCAGGCAGCCAAGGCGCACGGCGTAAAAATCTCCTGCGACCTGAACTACCGCGGCAAGCTGTGGACCCGCGAGCAGGCACGCGAGGCGATGACCGAGCTGTGCCAGTATGTAGACGTATGCATCTCCAACGAGGAGGACGCCAAGGACGTATTCGGCATCGAGGCCGAAGCGACCGACATTTATGCAGGCGAAATCAACCGCGAGGGCTACAAGTCGGTTGCCAAGCAGCTGGCTGACAAGTTCGGCTTTGAGAAGGTTGCCATCACCCTGCGCGAGTCCCACTCTGCGTTTGACAACGGCTGGAGCGCCATGCTGTATGATGTAGCTTCCGGCGAATACTGCTTCTCCAAGAAGTACGAGCTGCACATCATCGACCGCGTTGGCGGCGGCGACTCCTTCGGCGGCGGTCTGATTTATGCCCTGCTGACCGGCAAGACCACACAGGAGGCGGTCGAGTTCGCGGTTGCGGCTTCCGCACTCAAGCACTCCATCGAGGGCGACTACAACATGGTAACCGTTGCCGAGGTTGAGAAGCTCGCCGGCGGCGACGGCTCGGGCCGTATCCAGCGCTGATTTTTCTGCAAGCTATTCCGGCTTTGCCGGAGTTCCCACCATATTGATAACCATTCCTATCCTACAAACGCAAAACACCCGTGCCCTCTCCACGCACGGGTGTTTTGCTGTCTGCTTAAAAAAATCCCGCAGAATATTGCAGGATATTGCATTTCCTTCTTGACATACGCACAAAACCTGCGTATAATATATTTTGTCGTCAGAATCTGTTGACGGACATTTTGATGGGGGCGTAGCTCAGCTGGGAGAGCGCCACACTGGCAGTGTGGAGGTCATGAGTTCGATCCTCACCGTCTCCACCAAGTAAAACCGACTTGTTTTAGCAAGTCGGTTTTTGTTTTACCTCACCGACCGCGGCTGCGCACCATTCGCGGCCATGGCTTGTCATACGGAAAAGGAGAAAACAAGATGGAAATACGCAATATTCTGCAATCCCCAGAGGGGTATGCGGCACAGAACCGCGCTATCCCGCCGGAATTGAAAGCAAAAGCACAGCGGCTTTGCTGGGAATACAATCGCTCTGCTCCTGACCAAAAGCAGGAACGACAGGATATTCTGGCCGAGCTGTTCGGCACCTGCCATCCGCTGACCTTTATCGAACCCAGCTTTCATTGTGACTACGGATTCAACATCCACACCCACGGCCTTACGGTCATCAATTACAACTGTGTGATTCTAGACACCTCGCCCGTCCATATTGGCGCCGGCGCATTTATCGCCCCGGGCGTGTGTCTCAGCTGCGCCGGTCACTCCATCGATGCCGGCCAGCGCTCCGAAGGGATCAGCACCTCCAAGCCCATCCGCTTGGAGGAGGATGTGTGGATCGGCGCCAACGCTGTGGTCTGCGGGGGCGTCACCATCGGAAAGGGTTCGGTTATCGGCGCCGGCAGCGTAGTCATTCACGACATTCCGGCCGGCGTCGTTGCAGCAGGCACGCCCTGCCGCCCGATTCGTCCCGTGACAGAGCAGGACAGAATTCCCGCGGAGCAGATGGCATTTTAAATCCAAAAGCGCAAAAGCATCCAACGTATACGGAACACGATAATAAAAGCAAGGGAGGGGAAACCGCATGAAACTGCGCGAGACTTACACCTGTCCGCTGGAACTGGTGCATGACATGATCAAAGGCAAATGGAAACCCATTATTTTGTGGCGTCTGCGCTTTGGAAAAACCACGCTGGCCCAGTTGGAGCGGGATATCGAAGGCATTACGCAGAAAATGCTGCTGGAGCATCTCAAGGAACTGACCGCTTTTGGTTTTGTCGATAAAGAGGTGTCCGGCGGCTATCCTCTCAAGACGGAATATTATCTGACCCATCCCCAGGGAGAGCAGATTCTGGCCGCACTGAAGATCATGCAGGAAATCGGCATTGACTACATGATGCGCCACGGGATGGAGGAACCGCTCCGGGAACGAGGCCTGCTATAAAAAACGGATACCCACAAAAAAGTGGGTAATTTACCTTTGGGAAAAACCCTGTTATGATAACCCTGTCAAACATCACAAGGAGGTTTTTCCCATGAAAGTAATCAGTCATGGTATTGTAGACGGAATCATCGAGGATCGCTTCGGCAAGCACGGCGAACATCATAACGAAAACGGTGTGCCCAGTTACTCCCTGCCGCTGGAGATTCTGGAAGCCCCCGAGGGCACCAAGAGCTTTGCGCTTTTTTTAGAAGATAAGGATGCCTGCCCCGTCAGCGGCGGCTTTTCCTGGATTCACTGGGTAGCGGCCAACATCACCCGCACCAAGCTGGAGGAGAATGACAGCCAGGCCAATGCAGATTTTGTGCAGGGTCTTAACAGTTGGGTGAGCATCCAGGGCGGACAGCAAAGTCCCGACCTTTCAGCCTGCTATGGCGGTATGGCGCCCCCCAATGAGCCGCACACCTATGAGCTGCATGTCTATGCACTGGACTCGATGCTGGACCTGAAGGACGGCTTCTGGTTCCATGAAATGTTCCGCCAGATGGAAGGACATATTCTGGAGCAGTCCACTATCAAAGGGGTGTACCGCAGTTGAGCGGTCTGGAAGCGCTGATGCTGCTGTGTTTTGGAGCGGCATGGCCCTTTTCCATCGTGCGCTCCTGGAAATCCCGCTCCACCCAAGGAAAAAGTCTGTTCTTCCTTCTGGTACTCATTCTGGGATATCTGGCGGGCATCGCCAACAAACTGCTTTACCATTTTGACGCGGTTCTCTTTCTCTATTTGCTCAACATCCTGATGGTTTCCGCCGACGCAGTCCTTTGGCTGCGCAACCGGCGATATGAAATCACAAACGCCGCTGCTTCTTCCCAAAAATGAGCCGCCAAAAACGGGGTTTGAGGTCAACCCAAAGAGGTTGACCTCTCCTTTTTAGGAAAAATAAAATTTTTAAAAAAAGCACTTGACACTCACGTATTGCCATAGTATAATATACAAGTCGCAAGGATGAAAAAAGAAAATACAGCCGAATTGTGTAAAGGTAGCACGACAGACTCTGACTCTGTTTGTGAGGGTTCGAATCCTTCTTCGGCTGCCAACGGAAAGCAGCTTTTCTTCGGAAAAGCTGCTTTTTTCATATTTTAATTACAAAAAAGAGGAGCGGCGCTGCCTGTGCTGCGCCGCTCCTCAGGAAAGGGATAGCTAAAAACTTTATACCATTCATACCGCCGAAAACGATACGAAACGGTACTCGTTATGGGAATATCCTTGCCTTTTCATTATTTTGCGATATTTTCACAAAAACGCATCAGAATGGTTGCAACCTCTGCACGCGTTGCATTGCCCGCAGGATTGAGTGTTGTGCTTGTGCTGCCGGTAATCAGACCTTCCGCATTCGCCCACTGCATTGCTGCGATTGCGTAAGAGCTGAGCTGAGAAGCATCTGCATAGCCGTTCAGGCTGTTCGATGCCGTCACAGAGTAACCCTTGAACTGCGCATAACGATACAGAATTGCTGCCATCTGCTCACGGGTCACAGCGGTATTCGGTGCAAAGCTGGTTGCGCTGACACCGTTGACAATACCGTTTGCAGCGGCCCAATTAACCGCATCCGCATAATACGAACCCGATACTACATCCGTGAAGCCGGAAGACGAAGCTGCCGGTGTATCCTCCAGACGGTACAGGATAGTAACAATCATTGCGCGGTTTGTCGTTGCATTCGGACCGAAGGAGTTCGCCGAAACACCGTTCATCATGCCGTTTTCATATACATAACGCACAGCTTCTGCATACCAGGCCGAAGAGGCAACATCCCCAAACGGAAGTTCCGCAGGCTGCTCGCCGATTTCAGTAAAGGTTGCCTTTACGGTCACGCGGGAATCCGGCATCTTGAAAGTATACTTGCCGTTACCGGCCTCGGTCAGAGTGACAGCCTTGCCGTTCTGATCGGTAACCGTCAGGCTGCTCAGCTCATAGCCCTTATCCGGTGTAACAGTAACTGTAACGGTAGTGCCCTTGGACGCATTCTTCGGGGAAACAGATACGGTGCCATTCTGTGCCGTTGCCACACTTACCGAATAAGTACCCGTGACAGCGCCGCCGCCACCGCCGCTGGAGCCGCCGGAACCGCCGGAGCTGCCGCCAATTTTTTCGTATTGTACCGTCAGCGCAACGTTCTCCATGGGCATATCTTCAACAAATGTATTGTCTCCTACCGCTTCCATGGTGTTGAACTCGCCCCAGCCAGCCAGATTGCCCGGCTGGAATACCACATACTTTGCCTGATAACCGGTCTCCGGCGTGACTTTCGCTACCAGCTTTGCGCCGGCATCAGCGCGCACGCTGTACAAATTGCCAACCGGATCGGTTCCGTCAAGCGTACCCATGTCTGTTGCATTGTATCTGGTATCTCCGTCCAGCGAATAAATTTCTACCGTGCCATGGTTTCCGCCGCTGGGATAGACGGCAACAAAAATGGAAGAGATATTGCCGGTCTGGGTGCTGCCGATTTCCGCGTCTGCGTCAATCGTGATATCGGCATCATTCATATCAGCCGGCAATTCGAGCACCTCGACCTTACCGTTAATTACCACAGAAGCGCCCGCTTGAACAGAAATCGTTTTAACATTGCCGTCTACATTCAGCGTAGCACCATTCTCAACGACAATTTGACCATCGACTGCCGCATCTTCCGGCACGACAGCTTCCAGATTTTCACCAATCGTGACCGGCTCCGTATAAGTGCCGCCCTTGATGACCACCTTACCATTGTCCTCCTGATTCATAGCGGCACGGTTCATCGGCATTACACTCTTCACCGTCGCCGTGTCAGGCGTGAGCTTATAAATCTCTATCGGGCTGCTAAACGTCACATTCGGACCCAATTCCAGCGAACCGTCCACATGAAAGGTGATTTTTCCATCAGCATTGGATGCTTGGACAGAACCGCCCTTGTCCGCATTGCTGCTGTTGATAATCAAACCGCTGTTCTGACCTACATTCAATGTGTCTACCTTCAGAGTGTATGTATCCACATCAATGGTATAGACCGTATTCGTATCCGCTTCGATGGTATACACACTTTTCAGGGTAGCTTCTTCGCTCAGCTTATATGTCCCTTCACCGCTCCACGGAATATCCTCTACGGTATCCGCTGCAAATGCTGCCGGAACCATTGTCAGCACCATGGATGCAGCCAGCAGTGCTGACAACATTCTTTTTTTCATCTTCGCATTTCCTCCTTATTTCAAAATGAAGTCTGTATTTTGGCAAGGCTTTGCCCTCTCACCCCTTTCACAGTTTTGAAAAGTGTACTTTTGCAAATGAGGAAAAACAGTGACCTAAAGTTTATGGAAACACTTGAAAAAACTTACTTTTGGTAGTATCATTTTCATGGGTACTTATCCTTGCTGTAATTCCAAAAAGTACACTTTATTGTATTATTTGTCAGTTTGAATTAAGTGCCTTTTTCCTGACGTAATGCTTTTGCGTAAAACGTGCTGGGCGGCATCCCGCACGCCCGTGCTGCCTGTTTGAGCGTCATTTTCCTGTCTCTCCACGCTTGATGTACTTCACCGAAATTTTCCGGTGTTGCAGCAGGTGGTCTGCCGAACTTTACCCCGCGTGCTTTGGCCGCTGCAATCCCTTCTGCCTGCCGCTTACGAATATTGGTGCGCTCGCTTTCCGCCACAAAGGACAGGATTTGCAGCACAAGGTCTGCAATGAACGTTCCCATCAGGTCTTTTCCCTGCCGCGTATCCAGCAGGGGCATGTCCAGCACGCAGATATCAATACCGATTTCCTTTGTCAGCACCTGCCACTGGTGCTGTATTTCTTTATAATTGCGTCCCAACCGGTCGATGCTCAAAACATAGAGCAAGTCGCCCGGCTTTAATTTTTTTATCAATCGCTTATATTTCGGACGCTCAAAGTCCTTTCCGCTTTGTTTGTCTATGTAGATACGGCAATCCGGCACACCCTTGCCTTGCAGTGCAATACGCTGCCTGTCCTCGTTCTGGTCCACGCTGGATACCCGGATATATCCGTAAATATTTCCCATATTTTGTTCCTCCATTCCAATTCATGGGCCATATCCTGTGTTTATTGTACAGAAACGGGCAACTGCCTGACCATAAAAAATTCCCCTTATCCGTTTGCCGGCACGGATAAGAGGCATATTACTGCAAAAGGCTTGTTTTCCAAGGAAAACAAGCCTTTTTTATCTGCGCTGTGCGCAATGCGTCAGCACCGTTCCAGTTTTGCACGGAAGGAGATTTTGCGCGGGGTAGGCATATCGTCAAACTGCACCAGATGCGCCCCGTTGTCCCTGTCCACTTCGAGCACGGTTCCTTCGCCAAACAGCAGGTGTTTGACCCGCTGGCCGACCGGAAACACGGTATCGCTGTCCTGCGCTGGGAAAAAGCGCTGCGTAGCCGCGATATAGTCCTCCGTTTCACGAATGAGTCCTTCCTGCGGCGG
>DYCA01000010.1:11190-50196 GCA_019418305.1 Clostridiales bacterium | reverse complement strand
CGGCCGATATCCAGCACAAACCGCGACGGATACCGCGGCGAACCGTCAAAGTTGCGTCCGTCCGCCTCGGACAGATACAGCCGCCGCTCCGCGCGTGTGAGCGCTACGAACGCCAGACGGCGTTCCTCCTCCATCCCCGGCAGCGTGCGCACCTTGCGCGAGGGAAAAATCCCCTCGTTCATGCCGCACAAAAACACATAGGGAAATTCCAGTCCCTTGGCAGCATGCACGGTCATGAGCTTCACCTTGTCCCCCTGCTCTGCCGTATCGCTGTTGGTCAGCAGCGCCACATGGGACAGGTAATGCTCGAGCGTACACTCCTCGCCGCAGGTGGTTTCGTACAGATAGACCGACTGCTTGAGTTCCGCCAGATTATCCAGCCGCTCCTGACTGCCTTCGGTGCGCAGCATGGCTTCATAGCCGCTTGCGTTGAGTACCGCTGACAAAACTTCGGACACAGGCCGTCCCTCATACCCCTCGGCAAAGGACTGCACAAGCGACATAAACTGCCGTGCGCGCGTGCCTTTGAACAGCGCATCTTCGATATTATCCTGCAAAGCGCGATACAATGTGCAGCCGTGCTGCTCCGCGTACTCCTGCAAAAAGGCCATGCGCCGTTTGCCCAGATTGCGTTTGGGTACATTAGCGATGCGCCGGAAGGACAAATCATCCTGATAGACGAGCATGCGCAGATAGCTGAGCGCATCCTTGATTTCCATGCGACTGAAAAACTGCACGCCGCTGTAAATGGTATACGGAATTTTTCCCCGCAGCAGCACTTCCTCCACCGCGCGCGTCACATAATGCGCCCGATACAGCACCGCCATGTCCCGGTACGCCGTACCCTCCTCGTGCAGGCGCTGCATCTCCTCCGCCATCCACGCGGCTTCCGCCTCCTGCGCCTGCGCGAAATGACACAGGACCGGCGCGCCGTCCGGCAGCGTGGCCAGCAGCTCCTTTTTCATGCGATGCTGATTTTTGTCAATCAGGGCGTTCGCAGCCGCCAAAATCTGTGGTGTGGAGCGGTAATTCTGCATCATCATGATGGTTTTCGTGCCCGGAAACGCTTTGTCAAAGTCCAGCAGGTATTTGACGTTCGCGCCGCGCCAGGTGTAAATCGTCTGGTCGGGGTCGCCTACGATAAACAGGTTTTTGTGATATCCGCAGAGCACCTCCATCAGCTCATATTGCAGCTGGTCGATGTCCTGAAATTCGTCAATCATAATGTATTCCAGCCGCTGCTGCCACTTGCGCCGAATATCCGCATGCTCACGGAAGATATACAGCGAAAACTTGATTAAATCATTGTAATCCAGCCCGAAACACTTTTTCTCCTGATATAAATAGCCGTAAAAAATGATATCCGTGGTCGAGGTCGCCCGCTCGTACTTCTCCCGCAAGGTATCCAGCGGCAAGGTAATCATATCCTCGTAATACGTTGGGTCCTTGAACAGCTTGCGTATCTCAATCATATCCCGTGCAGCGGAAAAGGTCATGTTGCGCAGCGTCAGTCCGCGTTCTTCATAGATGATTTGCAGCATCGCATCGATATCCGCATTATCCAGCACCAGAAAGCTCTTGGGATACTGCACCGCATGGCTGTCCTCCTGCAAAACCGAAACGCAAAAGCCATGAAAGGTGTTGATAAGGCCGGTGTCGTTATCTCCGGTCAGCTGATGAATACGCTGCCGCATTTCGGCCGCCGCTTTGTTTGTGAAGGTGACGCACAGGATATTCCCCGGCAGAATCCCCAGCTCACACACCAGATAGGCGAACCGATGGGTGAGTGCGCGGGTCTTGCCCGAACCGGCCCCCGCAATCACGCGCACAAAGCCCTCCGTCGCGGTGACCGCCTCCCGCTGGGCCTGATTCAGTCCTTGCAGCAAATCCATCCTGTCCCCCACTCCCTTGATAGAACATTTGTTTTCTTCATTATACAATGAATCGCCGCTGCACTCAACAGAAAAAGCAAAACCGCTCTGTCGTCGAAGCAGGCGGCTTTTTGTTGCTTTTTTCACTTAGCTATGCTAATATTTAGGTTAGCTTAGCGAATTATCAGAAAGGCGGTGCGAATATGTCCAGTGCGGAACAGCTCAACTCCTTTCTGGTCGACGTATTCGGCCGCATCAACAAAATCGAGGAGCGCGCCATGGCAGGCGGTCTGGGCAGCGCCATCTCGATTACGGAAATCCATATCATCGAAAAAATCGGGGCGATGGAACCGGTGCGTATGAGCGAGGTCGCCCGGTCTATCGGCGTCACGCTCGCCACGTTGACCGTTGCCTGCGATAAGCTGGAGGCCAAGGAGCTGGTCAGCCGCGCACGCAGCAGCACCGACCGGCGCGTGGTCAACATCACGCTTACGCCAAAAGGTCGCGCCGCCTATGAATATCATAAGGCATTTCATGAGCGCATGATTGCGTCCGTGATGGAAACACTGTCGCCCGAACAGGCGGCGGTACTCGCGCAGAGTCTGGAAAAATTGCAGGATTTCTTCCGGCAGGAGGAATCCGCCGTAGGAGGGGAATACAACGGATAATCTGATTTTCTGCCTCAACGCAACCGTCCCTATTTTTGCAATCATTTTGCTGGGCCGCGTGCTGCGCGGCCGGCATTTTTTTTCGCAGCAGACACTGGCCGACCTCGACCGGCTTTCGTTCAAGGTGCTGCTGCCCGTTCTGCTGTTCCGGGACATCGCAGCCGGACGCATCACTGAGCAGTTCGACCTTCGGTTTTTCCTGTTCTGCGCGGGCGTCACGGTGGTTTACTTTTTTGCCATCTGGTTCGGCGCGGCAAAGCTGTTGCCGGATAAAAGCATGGTCGGCGCGTTCACGCAAGGCGCGTTTCGCGGCTCACAGGCGATTTTGGGCGTAGCGTTCGTGCAAAACCTGTACGGAGACGCGGGACTGGTGCCGCTGATGATTGTCGCAAGCGTACCGCTGTACAACATTTTTTCGGTGCTGGTGCTGACCGTCACCGCGCCGGACGCAAAAAACGCCCAGCGCAAGGGCATTGTGTCGCGCACGCTGGGCGGCATCATCACCAATCCCATCATTTTGGGTATTCTGGCAGGCCTGCCGTTTTCGCTGCTGCAAGTGGATTTCCCGCCCATGCTGTCCAAGGGGCTGGATATGCTGGCCTCCTGCGCCACGCCGGTCGCGCTCATCAGCATCGGCGCAGGCTTTGAAGGCGCCAAGGCCATCAAAAAGCTCGCCCCGACCTGCGCTGCGACCTTTATCAAGCTGATTCTGCTGCCGGTCATCTTCCTGCCCATTGCAGCGTGGATGGGCTTCCGCGACCAGGCGATGGTCGCGCTGGTCATTCTGTGCGGTGCGCCGAGCACGGTATCCGGCTATGTGATGGCCAAAAATATGGGCGGCGACCATGTTCTGGCTGCGTCCATCGTTGTACTCAGCACAGCGCTGAGCGCTGTCACGCTCACCGCCATTCTGTTTATTCTGCGCACGGCAGGTTTGATTTGACATTATCCCTCCATACTGGTATTGTAAAAACAGCAATGCCAGTTTGGAGGGATTTTTTCTTTCCGCAGGCGATACGGAGGAATCTGCCATGCTCACCTATCATCTTGACCCGCACAGCAAAACCCCGCTATACGAACAGCTATACCGTGCGGTGCGCGCGGATATCATGTCGGGCGCGCTGGCAGGCGGCGACCGGCTGCCCAGCAAGCGCCAGCTCGCCGCTAACCTGCATGTCAGCCAAATCACGGTGGAAACCGCCTACGGACAGCTGCTGGCCGAAGGGTATCTTGCCTCTGCGCCGCGCCGCGGCTACTTCGTGCAGCCGCAGCTTGCCGTGCCCGCGCAGACGCAGGCGCCCCGTGTCGCGGTACAGCCATCCCCCGCGGAAGAGCAGCACTATCTTTACGACTTCCGCACCAATATTGTGGACAACGGCTGCTTTCCATTTTCCACATGGGCGCGGCTCAGCCGCAGCGTGCTGAGCGAATATTCTGACCGGCTGCTGCGCGCCACCGACCCCTGTGGTGCACCCGAACTGCGTGAGCAAATCGCGCGCTATTTATACGACTTCCGCGGCATTAACGTCTCGCCCGACAACATTCTGGTCGGCGCAGGCTCGGAATACCTCATGCAGCTGGTCATCCAGCTTTTGGGACGCAATCGCGTATATGGTCTGGAAAATCCGGGCTACCGCAAACTCTATCAGATTTTTGCCGCGGGCGGCGCAGCAGTACGTCCCCTGCCGCTGGACAAAAGCGGTCTGCGCGCGGACGCACTGACCGCGTCCGACGCATCGGTCGTGTACCTGACCCCCTCGCATCACTTCCCGCTCGGCACGGTCATGCCCGCCGCGCGGCGGCTCGAGATTCTGCGCTGGGCGTCCGCTGCGCCCGACCGTTATATCATCGAGGATGACTACGACAGCGAATTCCGCTATGCCTCGCGCCCCATCCCCGCGCTGGGTGAGCTTGACCGCGCGGGGCGGGTCGTGTATGTGAACACCTTTGCCAAAAGCCTTGCGCCCGGCCTGCGCATCGGCTATCTGGTGCTGCCGGACGCGCTGATGGCGCGCTACCGCGAGCGGTTCTCGCTCTACTCATCCACCGTGCCGAGCTTCGAGCAGCACACACTTGCGGCCTTTCTGCGCACCGGCGCCTTTGAGCGGCACATCAGCCGCAGCCGCAAGGTATATCAGGCGCGGCGCGACGCGCTGCTGGCGGCGCTTGCACGTGAACTGGCCGACCTGCCGCATGAGGTATCCCGCTCGGAGGCGGGCCTGCACTTGCTGCTGCACATGCGAAACGGCATGCTGGAACGTGAGCTGATGGAGCGGGCCGCGGCCGTCGGCGTGCGGGTGTACGGTCTGTCCGCTTATTACACCCCACCGGTTCAGCCGCCCAAGGCGACGCTGGTACTCGGTTACGCCGGTATGACCGAGGCGCAAATCGACCAGGCCGCAGCACTGCTGCGTCAGGCGTGGACAAAAAAAGAGCCATGATTTAATCATGGCTCTTTTTCATCTTTTTTCCCGTTTTCCTTTGGTTTACGAACAGAATTTGCAAAAATGACCGACCGGTTCCCAAACCGCTGCCGCAATGCGTCCACGGTCTTATCCAGCTCACGCTGCTTTTGCCGTGTCTGCGTCTGCTGCGGACTGTCAAACAGGGAAAGCTGTTCACAAGCCTGATTTTCCGACAGCAGGTTGGCCGCCGTGACCGACAGCAGCCGCACCGGCTTATCCATCGGCCAATGCGCGCGCAGCAGCGCAAGCGATGTCTCATACAGCACGCGGGTGGAGTTGGTCGGCTGCGCCAGCGTCATCTGCCGCGAACGGTTGTGAAACTCCGGGTCGCGGATGCCAATCTGCACGGTCTGGCACACCATCCCGCGCGCCCGCAGACGGCGGCCGACGTTGTCGCATAGTGCGGTCAATCCCATGCGGCACGCCTCTTCGCCCAGCAGATTGTGCGCAAAGGTCATGCCGTTGCCCACGCTCTTGACCTCGCGCTCGGCATAGAACGAGCGCACCGGCTCATCATCCTCGCCGCGGGCATAGCGCAGCAGCATATCCCCCTGCTTGCCGAAAATGCCGTGCACAAATGCAGGCTCACACGCGGCTAAGTCACCAATCGTATGCACGCCCAGCCCGTCGAGCCGCGCGGCGGCGCGCTTGCCGACGTACAGCAGCGTATTAACCGGCAGCGGCCAGACGCGCTCCCGGAAGTTCTCCGGAGAAAAGACAGTCGTCGCATCCGGCTTTTTGTAGTCACTTCCGAGCTTGGCAAACGCGCGGTTGAACGACACGCCGACCGAAATCGTCAGCCCAATTTCCTCGCGCATACGGCGGCGCAGTTCGTTCGCAATCTGTTCGCCCGTGCCGAACAGGTGCATCGAACCAGTCACGTCGAGAAAGGATTCATCAATGCCGAATGGGTCGACCAAATCGGTGTATTGCAGGTACAACTCGTTGCAGCGGCGCGAATATTTGACGTATTCCTCGCGGTGCGGCGGTACCAGCCGCAGGTCAGGACATTTGCGTTTTGCCTGCCAGATGGTTTCCGCCGTCTGCACACCGAACGCCTTGGCCTTTTCGTTTTTGGCAAGGATGATGCCGTGGCGGCTCTCCGGGTCGCCGCAGACCGCACTCGGCCCTTCCGCCAGCGTCGGGTCAAGCAGCGTCTCGACCGATGCGTAAAACGAATTGCAGTCACAGTGCAAAATCGTGCGCTCCACGGCGTTCTCCTCCCATCGAACATTTGTTTTCTTTTATTGTAGCAGAGAATTTGCGCCTTGACAACCACTTTTCACTGGTCTATACTGGATTTGCAAGCAAGGGTGCCGTGATGAGCGGCTGAGAGGGCGAGAGCCTAACCTTTTGAACCTGTTGGTTAGCACCATCGTAGGGAAGCTGTCGCATCGCAAAAACTCAATGCCCCGGTTTTACCGCATGGTGAAACCGGGGTATTTTTATTTCCTGAAAGAAGGGATTTTATGAAAATAAACGGCGAGGCGTGTACCTGTTCTGCGGGTATGACTGTGCTGTCTCTTTTGGAGCAGCGCGGACACGACCCGCAGCGCGTCGCGGTCGAGCGCAACGGACAAATTGTGCCGCGCACACGCTTTTCACAAGAGACACTGCACGAGGACGATGTAATTGAAATTGTGCAGTTTGTCGGCGGAGGCTGAAAGCATGCATTTGACCAAAGAAGAACTGCACGCCGCGCTCGTCGAGCGGCACGGCGCGGACATCCAGCAAAAGCTCGACCACGCTTCAGTCGGTATCGCAGGACTGGGCGGACTTGGCTCCAACATCGCCGTGCATCTGGCGCGGCTGGGTGTGGGACGGCTGGTGCTGGTGGATTTCGACACGGTGGAAATCAGCAACCTCAACCGGCAGCACTACACGATGAAGGACATCGGCATCCCCAAAACGCTGGCGCTGCTCGAACAGCTGGAAGCCATCAACCCCTATCTGCAATACGAACCGCACACTGAACGCATCGTCCCGGCCAACGCCGCGCGCTTGTTTGCAGACTGCGACGTGGTCTGCGAAGCATTCGACCGCGCTGACCAGAAAGCCATGCTAATTGAAACACTGCTGGAGCGTTTGCCGGACACACCTATTGTTTCGGGCAGCGGCATGGCGGGCTGCGGTTCAGCAAACCTGATGCGCACTGAACGCCGCTTCGGTCGGCTGTACGTCTGCGGCGACGGAACGAGCGACATTGCGGACGGTATTGGCCTGATGGCGCCGCGTGTCGCCGTCTGCGCTGCGCAGCAAGCCACTATGGTGCTGCGTCTGCTGCTCGGACATACCGAACCTTAACACAATTTTCACATAAAGGAGAAGAACAACCATGGAAGATAAGCTGATTCTGGGCGGACACGAATTCACCTCCCGCTTTATTCTAGGCTCAGGCAAATATTCGCTCGATTTAATCAACGCCGCCGTACACAATGCAGGCGCACAGATTATCACGCTCGCGCTGCGCCGCGCCAATGAAGGCGGCACGGCAAACATCCTCGATTATATCCCCAAGGGGGTCACTCTTCTGCCTAATACCTCGGGGGCGCGCAACGCGGACGAAGCGATACGCATCGCGCGGCTCTCGCGTGAGGTTGGCTGCGGCGATTTTGTCAAAATCGAAATCATGCGCGACAGCAAATATCTGCTGCCCGACAATCAGGAAACTATCCGCGCGACCGAAATCCTCGCAAAAGAGGGCTTTGTCGTCATGCCGTACATGTATCCCGACCTGAACGTTGCGCGCGACTTGGTCAGCGCGGGTGCGGCCTGCGTGATGCCGCTCGGCGCACCCATCGGTACCAACAAGGGACTTGCCACGCGCGAGTTCATTCAAATTCTGATTGACGAAATCGACCTGCCGGTTATCGTGGATGCAGGCATCGGTCGGCCGTCGCAGGCGTGCGAGGCGATGGAAATGGGTGCGGCCGCCGTGATGGCAAACACTGCAATCGCCACGGCAGGCGATATCCCGGCGATGGCCGAGGCATTCAAAAAGGCAATCGAGGCCGGCCGCACGGCTTATTTGTCCGGTTTGGGCCGTGTGCGCGAGTGCGCCTCGGCATCCTCCCCGCTGACAGGCTTTTTGCGCGACTGAGGCACCTCCTCTGGGGTGGCAGCCGCCCTTGCTGTTCTAATTCTGTGAAATGGGCGGCAAGCAAAAACCGGAACTCTGCTTTGCGCGCGCAGCGCGCCCTGAAGGGAAAGCGGTTGATTCACAAGAAGGGGAAAACCGCAGGTTGTCTCCTTCTTGTGCGCCCGCCGCGCGCAGCGGCATTGCCCGCACCGCCTCGGGGGAAGCACAAACCAAGAAAGGATTATTGTCATGTATGAAAACAAATCGGAGGTTATCTCCGCAAAATATATCACCGCCGAGACCGACCACATGGCCTATCAGCCCGGCATGGACAACATCGGCTCGGAGATTCAAGACGAAGTTATCTCCCGCATGAACGCCTACGATGCGGATTCCTACACCGCCGCCGATGTACAGCGTGCCTTAAACCGCGATGTACTCCAGCCCGAGGACTTTGCCGCGCTGCTCTCCCCTGCCGCCTTACCGTTTCTGGAACAGATGGCGCAGCGCGCACAGATGGAGACGCGCAAGCATTTCGGCAACTCGGTACAGATGTTCACCCCGCTGTACATCGCCAACTATTGCGAAAACTACTGTATCTACTGCGGCTTCAACTGCCACAACAAAATCCGCCGCGCCAAGCTCGACATGGATGAAATCGAGCAGGAGCTTCAGGCCATCGCCGCAACCGGCTTGCAGGAAATCCTGCTGCTAACCGGTGAGAGCCGCACGATGTCGCCGGTGGAATACATCGGTGAGGCGGTCAAGCTCGCGCGCCAATACTTCCGCGTCATCGGCATCGAAATCTATCCGCTCAACGTTGACGAATACGCTTATCTGCACGAGTGCGGCGTGGATTACGTCACCGTGTTCCAAGAGACCTATGATGCGGATAAGTACCAAACCCTGCATCTCGGCGGCCACAAGCGCATTTTCCCCTACCGCCTGAACGCGCAGGAGCGCGCTCTGATGGGCGGCATGCGCGGCGTGGGCTTTGCGGCGCTGCTGGGCCTTTCCGACTTCCGTAAGGATGCCTTTGCTACCGGCCTGCACGCCTACCTCCTCCAGCGCAAATATCCGCACGCGGAGATTGCCTTCTCCTGCCCGCGTCTGCGTCCGATTATCAACAATGACAAAATCAATCCCAAGGACGTACACGAGCCGCAGCTGCTGCAGGTCGTGTGTGCCTACCGCATCTTTATGCCGTTCGCGTCCATCACCATCTCGACACGCGAACGCGCGGGTTTCCGCGATAACATCATCGGCATCGCCGCAACCAAAATCTCAGCGGGCGTGGACGTCGGCATCGGTGGCCACTCGGGCGAGGACAAGGGCGACGAGCAGTTTGAGATTTCGGACGACCGCTCGGTCGACGAGGTCTATCAGGCCATTGAGGCCCACGGCTTACAACCTGTCATGGCGGACTACCTGTATGTATGACAATCCCCCCGGCAAACGCGGCATTTCTCTCCCCGCAGCTTTATCCAGCCGAGTGAACAAGAGCCGGACGCAGATGCGTCCGGCTCTTGTCATATGTTCCACAGCAAGGCAAAGGTCACGCGCAGCAGCGCACCCGCGGCCGCCAGCAATAAACACACCGCAAACGGTGCGCGGCAGGCGCGCAGCGAATACCGTCCCATTGCCTCCCCGCTCTGCCAGACCATGGAGCAGGCGGCCAGCAGCGCTGGCACGCCCAGCATTGCGGGCAGCGCCGCCATGCCGAGGGACAGCAGCGCCCCTTCCTCCTGTCCCAGCCCGACCGCCATCGTCAGCGCCAGCACAAAGCCGCGAGCGGCTACCACAGCGGACAGGAACAGCGGTGCTGGCCGCAGCAGCGCACACAGCGGCGCAAGCATAATCCACAACAGCGCGCACAGCACGCTTTTGAGTGCCTGTCCCGGCAGCTGCGCCAGAAACGCTGTCAGCTCCACTGCGCTGTCCCCTTCACTGGCACGCAGACCGGTCAGCCCGCCCGCTACCGCACCGCACAAAAACATCGCGCACAGAAACAGAAACGCGGGCGTGCGCACCAGATCATCAAAAAAACCGAGAATATGCTGCTTATTCATTCGTCTCCCCCTCGTGGAAGGTCATGATACAGCATATTCCCGGTTTGACCGTTTTAGAACTCAGCCCATTTCATTGATTCGCTCACACATGGCGTTGACCAAATCACGGCACGGCTGATGCAGGAACAGGCGCGCCTTCTGGCTGATCTCATACGTGGCGTACAGCTTTCCGTTCTCGTCCCGATGCAGCACGGCGGCAATCAGCTCGGTTGCGGCTGCGATGCGATCGGCTACATAAGCCAAGTCGACCTTTTCGCTATCGCACACGGTAACAACCACACGCTTCTGCGAGCTGCTGGAGATCATAGCCAACTGGGTCGGCATTTCGCGCTTGGACGCTGTCACCAAAACGATTTCGCTTTTGATCACAGCGGAAAGGTCATCCTCACAGATGCGCACATCATAGCCCTCGGCCGCCTGACAGGCTACCTGATTTTTAGAGGACAGGAACAGGTTGCGCGCCGGAATTACCTCTTTTTCCAGAATGGCACGAACCAGATGGGGCAGATATTCCCCCTCACCCAGCACGGACACCAATACGTTCTGCGGCATATCATCATCTCCTTCACAGAGGGACATTGAAAAATACAGTAGTCATTATACGGCAGCTTTGCAGGTGTCCGCAACGACTTTTACGGTTTCTTGATACATTTTTGTCGCATTGACTAATCTGCGCAAATTTTCTCCGCCGCTTTCAGATAAATTGCACATTCCAATCGCTTGCGCTCCATCTCGCAACCGAGATCATAAGAATCATTCATATCATGATTCATGTTGTAGTTTGCCGCCGAGCAGCCGCCAGAACAGTAGAACTTCGCCCAACACTTCTGGCACTTCGGGCGGGTATAAATGTTCATGCCCGCAAACTTGGCCGCAATGTCCATGTCGAACGACTGGTCAAGCACGCTGCCCTGCCTGAATTCGTCTTTGCCGACAAACTGATGGCAGGGATAGATATCGCCGTCCGGCGTGACGGCCACATATTCATAGCCCGCGCCGCAGCCGCGCAGACGCTTGACCACGCACGGACCCTGATCCAAATCGACCATGAAGTGGAAAAACGAGAACGGCTTGCCGGCCTTTCTGCGCTCGAGCATAATCTCGGTCAGGCGGTCGTATTCCGCTTCGATTTTGGGCAGATCCGCTTCGGTTAAATCGTAGCCGCAGCCGCACTCCGCCGTTACCGGCTCAACCGACAGGCGGTCAAAGCCCGCGTCCGCAATGTGCACCACATCGTCGGCAAAATCCAGATTATGCGAAGTGAACGTGCCGCGCGCATAGTAATCCTTCTCCGGATCACGCGCATCCACCAGCGCCTTGAACTTGGGCACGATAACATCGTAGCTGCCTGCGCCCGACACGGTCTTGCGGAACTCGTCGTTGACCCCGGGACGGCCGTCGAGCGACAGCACAACATTATCCATATTTTCGTTGATATAGGCGCGCTTGTCCTCATCGAGCAGCAAACCGTTGGTGGTGATGGTGAAGCGGAACTTTTTATCGAACTTCTCCTCCAAGCTGCGCGCATAATCCACCGTCTGCACAACCGTATCCCACGCCATGAGCGGCTCGCCGCCGAAGAAGTCCACCTCGATATTATGCCGCTTGCCTGAGCGCGCGATAACAAAATCTATCGCCTTTTTAGCAATTTCCGGCGGCATAATCTTGCGTCCCTGACCAAAGTCACCCGTGGATGCAAAGCAGTATTTGCAGCGCAGGTTGCAGTCATGCGCGACATGCAGGCACAGCGCCTTGACTGGTGCACCGACCGGAATATACTTGCTCACATCGATGTAATCATCCTGCGCGAACAGCTGGCCCGCCTTTTTCAGCTCTGCCAGCTCACTGTACGCCTCGCGCACTTCGTCCGCCGGATACTGCGAAAGCTCGTCCACAATCTGCTGCGGGCAGATATCCGCCATATTCTCGTCAATCAGGCCGGACACCGCATAGCTGATATCATCCAGCACATGCACTGCGCCCGAATTGACGTCCAGCACAAAATTCAAACCGTTTTTTTGATAACGATGAATCATTTCTTTAATCTTCCTCCGATACGCAACAAACAAGGCGCGCCGCAACCGGCACGCCTTGCGATTGACTTCATAAAACCCGCGATTACTTCGCGTGCTCGCACTTCTGGTTTGCCACCGTGCAAGAGGTCTTGCACGCGGACTGGCAGGAAGTCTGGCACTCGCCGCAGCCGCCGTGTGCTGCAGTCTGCTTCAGGGTTGCAGAGGTCAGCGTAGATACATGCTTCATGGAAATTTCCCTCCTACTTTTTTAAATGACGATATTTGTTCCGTTTACGCATATTGGCGCCGGCAAAGCCGCCGAGCGCCGAAGCTGCCAGCGCACAAAGCAGGCTGACCGCCATACGCACAACATCCATCGGCTGGGCGAGCGGAATGATGCTCACCAACAGCAGAATCAGAAAAACCAGAATGCCGGCGCCCATCGCCCACAGGAATTTCCCTCCCGGAGCGCGCTTTGCCGAAATCAGTGCGGCGATTGCACAGCCCACTGCCAAAAAGATTAATGCGCATGGGGCGATTGCCTGTTCTGCCAATACTCGACGATGCACAAAAATCGCACCAATCAGCATCAGCAGCAAGGTTGTCAGCAGGCCGACCACTGCCGCCGGCAACAACACGCCGACGGGCGAAGGTCCTTCATTGGTTTTTCTCATAACTTACGCATCCTCCCGCCGAATGATTTTGCTTTATCCTATTCGGCAAGAAACCGGTTTATTACTTTGCGTTCTTATCCGCATCCTTGGGCGCCTCGACCGTTTCCGTCGCCGGAGCCTCCTTGCCGCGAATCGCCCAACGGTAAATCTTGAGCTTAGTACGATCGCTGGATGTTTCGATTACCAGCACATCATCCTTCACGCTGACAACACGGCCGATAAAACCGCCGATCGTGGAGATCTCATCGCCCACATCAATCGAATTGCGCATCTCGCGTTCGGCCTTATCGCGCTTACGCTGCGGACGGATCATCAGAAAATAGAACAAAACGATCAGGACAACAAGCGGCGCGAATTGACCAATCGCTGTCAGGTATTCCTGAGCACCTGGCATTGCTTACACCTCCTCGTGCATTTTTGCCATGAATACTACCATATTATAATGGATTCGTATGAAAATTACAAGCCCTATTTTCTGCGTCATAGGACAGCCATCGACATGCATAACGTAACGGTATCCTGAAAAAAGTGAGGTGCGTTTGCATGCTGTTTCCCGCCCTGTTTGCGCTGGGCGGCGCATTCTTTTTTCTCGTCCTGCGCGTGCAGGGCGCGGACGGGTCGTTCCCCAAGCCGCTGCCGCCGGACAAAGAAGCAGAGCTGCTGCGAAAAATGCAGCAGGAAGGAGACGAAAAAGCCCGCGAGCAACTGATTGAGCACAATCTGCGGCTGGTGGCGCATATTGTCAAGAAATACTACGCCTCCAGCGCCCAACAGGATGACCTGATTTCCATCGGCACCATCGGACTGATTAAAGCGGTCAGCACATTCCGCCCGGATAAGAGCATCCGTCTGGCAACCTATGCTTCCAAATGCATTCAAAACGAGTTGCTGATGCACTTCCGGCAAAAGCGAAAAAATGCAGGAGAATTATCGCTATCCGACACGCTCGAAACCGACGGAGACGGCAATGCGCTGGCCTTGCAGGACATCATTTGCTGTGAGGACGACGGCCTTGCCGCAGTGGAAGAGCATGACCGCTATCTTGCCATGCATCGCGCGCTCGCCGCATCGCTCTCCCCGCGCGAAAGAGAAATCATACGACTCCGGTATGGACTCGGCATGGCCGCACCGCTGCCGCAGCGCGAGATTGCCAAACGCTTCGGCATTTCACGGTCGTATGTATCGCGCATTGAAAAACGGGCGCTGGAAAAACTGCGCGACGCGCTCCAAGAAAATGCATAACGACCAGGCCATCCCGCGCGCGCTTTGTGCAGGCCGCTGCTGTGCTGTGGAGCAGCACAGCAGCGGCCTGGCCCGTCCTGCACGGATTTCTACGGTCTGATATTGCGGCGCGATTGCAAACATGCTATAATCAACGTAAAAAAGTGAGGGAACACCGATGAAAACGTATTTGAATCAGATTTCGGGCATCGACGACGCAATCGTTTCCATGTTCATGAGCAAGCGATCATGGACACGCGAAAAGGAATTGCATATTCGGGAAGTTTGCCGCACGGTACTGCGTGCGGACGGCGGCTTGCGGGAATATGACAGCGCTCAGGCGGATGCATTTGCCGAATTCGCGGACTGGATGGACAAGCTCACCAAATGGGGCTGGAAGCATACCACCATGCTGCGGTTTATCGACATGTCTGTCACCGTGGAGGGACTGCACCGCGCCGGTCAGGATGACTGGGACGCACATGCCAAGCGCTTTAACAACCGCATCATCCGTTCGAGCACCCGCCTTGCCTCCTTTTCTTACGAAATGTCGGCGTGGTATCAGGACAAAATTCTGCCGACCGACCTTGCTCTGCAGGAGCTTGGACTTGCGGTACCGCAGACCATCGAGCACGACGGGGTGAAATACGTCAAGGCGGTCAACGGATATATCCGAGAGGATATGGCCGACAATCCGGACGTCAAGCGCGGGCTGTATATGCTGAGCATTCCGAGCAACTTCATTTTTAAGATTGACCTGACCGAGTGGGGTCATGTTTTTAAAGAGCGCAACGCCAACGGTTCGGCCAATCCCGAAGTCAAGCAATGCTGCGAAAGCATTGCCGATCAGATTGAGCAGTTCCACAAACAGTTCAACCGGGAGCTGTTTCTCAAGATTCTCAACTGAATGCAAAAGAGACGCCCCACGACGTCTCTCATCAGAACCATTATTAAATACAAACGGCATGGCTTTTCGCTATGCCGTTTTCTGTTTTCCCTATCGGCACTCCCGCTTCATGGCGAAATAACCCATCAGTACGGCCCATACATAAGCGCAGGTCTTGGGAATCATCAGCATCCCGACCGCCGGCACAGCATCGGCCCACAAAACCACCGGAATATAGAACGCAAAGCTCAGCACGATGGTCAGCCACATCCAACGAAAGGCACGATCCTGATGCTTTTTTGCCGCCTGATAGAACAGTACGATCACCAGCAGCCCCAAAAGCGCAAACGGAATGTTGCGGTAAATCCCCCACGAGAGCGGCGCATCCGCACTTAACCACTGATTCTGCGGCATCAGACACAGAACAATGCGCAGCCCGGCCAGACCGTACACCGCTGCCGTTAAACCGCCGCGTCCGGTGACCTGATACCGCTGCCGCCAGACACGATACAGCAGCACATAGAAAATCGTCATGGTAATGGAAGTGACACACTTCCCCAGCCCCAATGCAGCCGTATAGTTTTCCAGACCTGTCGTGCAAAGCGCCACCGCACGCGGCACCAGATGAAAGGCGTCGCCGCTCCCCAATATGACAGCCATCCATCCGAACAAGCGGAACTGGCGGTTGCCCTTACTGCCCCGAATCATCAAAATTCCAACGGTAATGACCAAAGACAGATATACAATATCAAAAAGTGTTTCCATAATTGCCTGCATGTGTTACACATCCTTTCCTTCTGCTCGTTCCTGCACCCTGACAGCGGCCAAGGCCGCTTTACCATAGTTGCAGCCAAACCAAATGCCGGCCAGCAGCAGCGCAGCACCCAATCCGGAATAAAACACTGCGATAAACCGATCGGGTGCGATGCCGGACACCCGCAGACCGATACCTCCGGTCATCATCACCGCCATGATGCCGAAGGCTTTTCCGTCAAAAAATTTGAGGAAAAACTGCCGCTCCTCTGCATAGCCAGTGATGCGCGCCGTGTGCTTCTGCACCAGTTTCCCGAAAATAAACTTTTGGAAAACCGCGAAAACCACCACGGACAACAGCAGATTCCATACCGTGATATAGGCCGGATAGGCCAGAACCCCGATACGGAAAATATTAAATCCCGCTGCGCACCATACCAGGCAGGCAATGAGCAGCAGTGTATTACGCTTCACTTTCATATCTTGCTTCCTTTCCCGTGAACATCGTTCAGTTTTCAAGACAAAATTCCCACCGCAGTACAGGATGCATCAATAAAGCGTCCTGCGAACAATTTCTAGAACGACCGAGGGGTCATACTCCTGCCTCTGCAACGCAGACAGCATCAGCGAAAACAGGATATTCGCGAACTTCTCAGCCGTGAACTGCTCATCGAAGGCATCAGGCCGAATGTTGATATCCCGCTTTAAAACCGCGCATAATCCATCTAAAATATGCTGCCAGGTTTGCTGCATCCGCCGTCTTCCATCCGGCTTATCCTCCTGCATAAAGCCCAGCGAATGCATCGCAAAAAAACCGGGATACTGCTTGCAGCCGTATTCCATGCGCTCGTACATCCATGCGATGCATGTCCGGATATCCTGAAATACCGCCTCGTCCTCCGGACGATGGAAAATCTCGCACCAAACGCTTTCTACAATAGCGCCCACCAACTCTGTTTTGGAGGCAAAATAATTGTAAATGGACCCGACCGAAACACCGCATGCCGCCGCAACCGAGCGAATATTGACCGCTGACCAGCCCTGCTGCTGCATCAGTTCCCGGCTTGTTTTCAGAATTTCTTCCTTTAATGTCACGACTGTATTCATTCCATCACCCCAATATGAACATTGTTCATTATAGTCTGTCGCTGCCTGCATGTCAAGCAGAATACTGCACAAAAAGCGTATTCATTGAGCAAATCGCCCCTGCACCAACTCCCCTCTATTTTCAAGACGAAAAGAGTGCTGACGATTCCATCAGCACCCTTTTATCGGCAGTTATTTATTCTTCACACCGTATTTTCCGCGTTCGGATGCACCGGCTGTCCGCCGTCAGTCCGATGTGGCGGCGGTGTCTGTCTCCGCAGACGCTGCGGTTTTGCGCGCAGATTTGCGCAGATCCACCGCGGGGTTGAATGCATAGTAGTTTTTGCTGTCCAGATGATCCTGTACCACACGCAGCGCATCGCCGAAATGATCAATTTAAGTAAATACCTTCAGCCCCTTGCACAACAGGGATTCGCGGGACTTACTGTCATTCACAGCTATGGCCGGTACCCGCGCACGCTGCAAGTTTGCCATCTGTATCAACCGCAAAAACGCCCGGCCGAGCCGGGCGTTTTTGTCGTGTTTTCGCTTTTACAGATTGTATTCGTTGCAGAAGCGCATCAGGATGGTTGCGACTTGCGCGCGGGTGGCGGACTCCGCCGGGCCGAGTGTGGTCGTCGTCGTGCCTTCCATGATACCGCGACCGCAGATCCAGCGGAATGCTGCGGTGGCGTAATTGCTGATACGGTTCGCGTCTGTATAACCGCTCAGGCTGCTGGTCATGCTGACCGAATATCCCTTGTACTGCGTATAGCGATACAGGATTGCAGCCATCTGCTCACGGGTGATTGTGTCATCCGGGCCGAACGCGCCGTCGCCATATCCGGTAACAATGCCCTCGGCTGCCGCCCAGCGGATGGCCTCGGTATACCACTGTCCCGCAGCCACATCGTCAAACCGCATGGCGTAGTTCACCACCGGTTTACCCTCCAAGCGATGCAGAATCGTAACGATCATCGCGCGGGTGGTCGTTTCGTCCGGCGAGAAGAGCGTGGTCGTCGTGCCGTTCATCAGCCCCTTATCCGTGGCAAATTGCACGGCATCGTAATACCATGCGCCACGGGATACATCGAAGTAGGGATTCATCCAGACCTGCTCCGGCTCCTCATAGCCGATGACATACTTGGAGAAGTGCGCAGTGGTAAACGTCACTTCCCCGCGGCTGGTGCTGTAAGTCGTGTCGCAGGCGGTCAGATTGCCGTTGTTGTCCATGTACCAAACGACAATACCATCCGCGGTCTGGCCGGACTTGAGCGTATACGGCAAGGTGACCGACACACGACCGCCGTCAAAATCAGAAATGCTGGTGCTGCCGCTCTTGAACGACAGGTCGAACACCGGCGCGCTGCCCACAGCCTCTTTCTGGCGGCTGTTCAGCTCACTGGCTGCGACAGGTGCGACGCTCAGCGTTACCGTACTGCGCGCCTGCGAAGCAACGGCGCTGATAGCGTCGCTGTCCAGCGTGACCTCGGCCACGCCCGAGGTAATCGTCAGCACGGCGTCCACATTCTTACCCAGCGTTTGCAGCGAGGATACCGGCAGCGTAACCTTTACGCTGTCCGCGTGGCTGGGTGTATACACAGAGAGCACAACAACCGGATCGGTGTCATTCTTTTCAGCAGCATTGAGCACACGCTCCACCGCCGTATCCATAGTAGCGGCAGACACCGTAGTGCTGGCCGTCGTTCCGAACACAAACGAATTTATGTCTGTGGTAACGGTGGACGTGCCGCCGCTGGTCTCAGGCTGCGAAACCGAGTCGGAGCTCTCGTTGGTTGTGCTGGAGCTGCTCGACGAACGCCGCCACAGCCTGATCGTTCCTGACAAAGTATTGTAGTTTGCCAAATCGGCAGGCGTGAATATCCACTTATAATAGGTGTTAAGCGTTACTTCCGTTGTCTCCGCCTGCTCCCATGCAACCGTGCCGGGTACGTTGAACGTGCCGCCCTCCGTGGTCAGGCCGGCGTCAGCCAGCGTTTTGCCGCTGGCGGAAATCGCCGTGTATTTGGGCGCGCCGATCGGGGTGGCTTTGGAAATGGTCACCTGAACGGTTGTTGTGCCGGAAACATACGCTTTATCGTCAGGCGTAAAGATTACGTTATACAGGCCGCTGTCTGCCACATTTTTCGGCGGATTCCTGTCGGTGCTCCAATTCCATGTGCCGGATACCGTCTTATCGCCATCCGTGGCCGTGCCCGTAATCGTCGATGCGGGCACCTCGCTGCCGGTGTAGGTGACGCTAATCGCATTGGCCGTCAGGGTCGGGGTAATCTTTTCGCTGCCGACCAGCTTCACGGCGATGGTGTACGCCTTGTAGTTGGTGCTTTCAGCAACATCAATTGTAACCGCGTACCCTAAGCCGACCTTTACATCGCTGCCGCCGGTATAGGTCAGCTTATCGCCCTCCAGCTTCAATGCGGTGATTTCGGAATCTTGCGTCGTGGGCGTTCCATAGGATGCGCCGTCCGGCAGGGCGGGCAAGGTGAGTGTACCGGTTCTCCCGGCTACCACTGTACTGGATACGGTCGTCATTGCGGTGGTCGCATCAGCCTTGTCAATGGTGATGGTGACTTCCGCGCTGGTCGCCGCATTATAGTTGCCGCTTGCAGCCTTGGTGGCAGTGACCTTGACCGTACCCGCTTTGGTGGGGGTCAGCACATCGCCGCTGATGGTCGCGCTGCCGGTATCGTTCTTAACGGTATAGGTCACCGCGCCGTCGCCCGAGCCGCCGGAGGTGGTCAGCTGAAGCGTACTGCCGTAGGTAACGGGGCCGGTGCTGTCGATGGTCAGCGCAGCCTGTTCCGCCTTTGCAATGCGGAACGTGCCTGCGGACAGACCCGTCGCCGCGGCATAGTTATCACCCTTTGTTACGTCAAAGGTCACCGTATAATCGCCTGCATCCTGAGGCTCAGTCGTCGATTTGGCATAGCTCGTGCCATTTGTGCCTTCGTAATATACCGTAACGTCTCCCATACCCGCAACCGAAGCATTCACCTGTACGACTGCTGTTTTGGGCTGTCCGTCATAAACAGCATCCTGCGGCAGCGTAATCGAGAAATCCCCGGCAGCGGGCTTTTTCAGCACCTTAATACCGGTAACCTTTGCCGTTTTACCCTCGAAGGTGATGGTGACCTCTGTCGTATCGGCCGCCATGGTCTGCGGCTGGACGGTGTAGCCGGTTACCGCAGCAGTGCTCATATCGTCGTAGGTCGCGGTGACCACCATGCCCGTCGTGTCAAACGTGTCCCCCTCGACGTATTCCTTCTTGGTCGGCTGAGCCGTGATGGCAATGCTCTCAACCACTTTCGCAGCCGTCACAGGGAAGGTCTTGGTGATGATCAACGTTTTGCCGTTGGACAAGACATTGCCCGCACCTTCGTTATTTACGGTCACCGCAACGGAGTCGGCAAAGCTCTGATCTGCGCCGCCGTTCAGGGTCAAGGTGATCTGCGCGGTGTAAATCGTACCGGCTTCCGCATTGCCGGCGACCGCCGCACCCGTAACATCGGTTCCTTTATACCATTTTACCTCACCCACGATATCGCTGGTGTGATCCTTTACGGTCGCATTGGCAGTCAAGCCCTGTCCGGTGGCCGGTGCAGTCACTTCCACGCTTACCGCGCTAATCGCCTTGGCCTCGGTGGTGATTACCAGCGCCTCGGACACCGCAGACGCATTGACAGAATCCGTTTCTTTTACGCGGGTGTAAACACTGTACTGTGTCGACGGTTTTAAGTTCGTAAACGTGCCGGAGGTCTGCCAAGCCGTATCTTCGTTCGGAGCAGCACCAGTACCCTCCACGCAGGCATATTCCTGCCCGGACACCGTTTCAACCGTAATGGTGTCACCGGTAGCGGTCGCCGTCGGTTTGGCAGGCGCCTCCGGCCCGTCAGCCTTGGCAACAACGCCAGCCGTGCTGGCCTCCAGCGTGCCGGAGTAGCCGTCTGCCGCGACCTCGACCTTGATGGTCTTGCCGACATCCGCCGATACCGGGGTGTAGCTTGCGCCGGTTGCTTCGGAAATCGGCTCGCTGTCACGATACCACTGGTAGGTGAAAGAGCCATCAGACGCAGGCGCAGTAATACCACTGGTGTTTGCCGTCAATTCTGCGCCGATCTTCGGCGTACCCTCGATGGTTACCTTGCCCGCAATTTGCTGGAGCGGCTCCCCAGATTCCTCATAATTTTCCGATGCCAATGTGAGGATGGCATTACCATACAGGTTCTTTGCATCTTGATCATAAGTATAAGTAATGCTATTGCGTTCATCAAAGGTAAATTTGTAGCCTGTATCAACGCTGCCCTCTGTGCCTGCCAGGAACAGCCCGCCATCCTTGCCAACGGTATTTTCGTCGCTGTTGGTCACGTCGACCAAATAGTTTTGTCCATTCAGTGTGACGATATTCCACATATGGGCTTCCGGTATGCCCCCCGTCACGGTATAGCAAACCGTATTAGAATCATCAAATTGCGACAAATCACAAAGATACTGGAACGCCTTGGAATAGCCCTCGCAAACGACATTTGTATCAGGATTACCGTCAAATACATAGATCAGCTGCCACGGGTCGCCGTAACCGCTGGCCGATTGATTATACGATGTTAAATTACAGATTTCCTTCTTATAGGACAACAGTTTTTCATAATCCGATTCTCCTGCATGGCTTTGGACAATCTGCTGCGCATTTTCAGCTGCGGTTTTCGCAGCCTGAACTTTAGAAGCGCTGACTTCCAGTTCACTGCTGCCCTGATACGCTGTCGCTACGGTAAAACGGAAATTTCCGATTTTCGCAGATGCAATTCCATCACTGGCCGTAGGGGATACTGAACTGTATCCTGCACCAACGGTTTTATTATACCAATACAGCTCATACGGACAATCAACCATTAAGCAGTCCAGTATCGTTCCAAACTGATCCTGTAATTCATTTTTCAGTTGCGTCGTATCTGTTGTAGATGTCTGCCAGCTGATGGTAAAGAAATTGCTGGTATCATTACTTCCTATTGTTGGGTAGAATGTCGTCGATCCACCCTGCTGTGCAACCTCCGTGATCTTCTGTTTCAGCCCGTCATAGATCGCTTTTTGATCGGCGCTCAGCACGCCGCTGCTTTCGCCGTAGTTGCTAAACAGCGATACGCCGTACTCCGGGTACAGCAGCTGCTGCACATACCCGGCAAACAGCTCATCGTTGTCCGGCAGGTCCGCGTCCGATGTATCGACTGTAACGGTTTCGACTTCAGCCGTCTCTCCCGGTTGGGACTCCATTGGATCTTCCGGTCCCGCCGCCAGCGCTGTGGTCGGCAGCATTCCCAACAGCATAGCCAGCGTCAGCAGCATGGCCAAACCTTTTTTCCTCATACTGGTTTCCTCCTTTACGTTTGTCTGGCAGTCCGGTTGTTTGATGGAGGATTTCATCCCCATCAAAAAGGGCCGGCTCCCTTTGACCGCATGCGTGAGTGTTTGTTTGTATTATTTGCTTTTATTATAGTCCTCAATGCCAAAAACTTCAATGTTTCTTTCCATAATTTTGGACGATTTTCACATTATTCCAACCCTCCCATCCATATTGATCATTGGCTTGTTATATGCGCCTGTGTGAAAATCCCGAATCTGCCAACCATGCAATATGCTGTAATTTTTCGCATATTCTTATTAGCGGATGGAATTATCCGAATTGCAGCGCAACGCCTTTATGCCGGGCGATCTTGGAGGTGCGTTCATGGCAAAACTTCCGGAGGAGTATACCGATGTCAAAAAGGTCAGGCATCGTGTGGAACACGTGACACTTCCAATAGAGGACAGTGCTTACAAAGAACGAATTGCGGAAGAGCTGATACATGCCCTAACAGAAGCCGGGACAATCTCCGGCTAACTGTGTCACCACCTCACAGAGGAAAGGAGGTATCAAACGTGCTTGTTTTGTATGCCCGCAAGTCGGTAGAGCGGGAAAACAGCATCAGCTGCGAAACCCAGATCGAGTATTGCAAAACAATGATTAAGCCCGAGGAACGAGGCGAAAAGGTCATGACCTTCGTGGACAATGGCTTTTCGGGCGGCAACGTGAATCGTGACGGGTTTCAACAGATGATGAAACTGGTTCGGCAAGGCCAGGTCAGCAAGGTCATTGTCTACAAACTGGACCGTATCAGCCGTTCCCTCTCCGACTTTATGAACATCCTGCAAGAATTCAAAGCGTATCAGGTTGAGTTTGTATCTTCGCAGGAATCGTTTGACACCTCCTCACCCTATGGCGATCTGATTGTCAAGATTCTGATGGTATTTGCGGAGTTCGAGCGCACTTCCATCATCAATCGTGTCACCCAGGCCTATGCCCATCGCAGCGAGATGGGATTCTATATGGGCGGCCGTCAGCCCTATGGATTTGAACTGGTTCCTGCCGTTATTCACAATGTCAAAACCAAAAAGCTCCACCCTATCCCCTCTGAGGTTGAGCAGGTGCAGTATCTCTTTTCCGTCTATGCGCAAAGGAATGTGTCTCTACGCAGGCTGCTCGATATTCTGGTTGCGGAGGGCAAGCAGCCATTAAACGGGAGCCGCTGGACGACGGCAAAGCTTTCCACGCTGCTCAAAAATCCCATCTATGTCAAGGCAGATTCCGATATATATGACTATTATGACAGGCGTGGAACGCAGATAATTACTGATGTCTCCCTGTTCACCGGAGAATATGGGGCGCAGCTTTACGGCCATACCAAGCACAACTCTGCCAATCCTGACTGGTCGGACATGAAGCTGGTGCTTCTGTCGCATCCCGGCATCGTAGATTCTGATATTTGGCTCAAATGCCAGCGAAAGCTGGAAAAGAACCGGCAGATTACCAACAGTTACAGCAGCCCCACCAGCTGGCTGGCCGGGAAGGTGGTGTGCGATAAATGCGGACACACGATGACTACTATTAAAGGAAAGGTCAATAAAAAGGGGGAGGTACGGCGTTACTTCAACTGCACCGGTAAGTCCCATAAGAAAATCTGCACCGGACCAAGGGTTTCCATCTATGCGGAGGATTTGGAACATATGATTGATGACTGCATTGCCGCAAAACTGGCGGATGGAAAAAAAACAAGGCACCATACCCGCAAGGTAAACAGTGCGGAGTTAAATGACCTGAAGCTGAAAATCAAAGCCATTGAACAGTCGGAGAAGCTGCTTTTGGATACTATATTGACCAGCGGATGCAACAATGAACTGCTGGCAATCGCCAATCGGAAAGCCACCCAGCTCAAACAGGACCGGCTGACCCTGTACGAGCGAATAGAGAGGCTCAAAAGTCATAGGGATGAAAATGATGCTATCGTGCATCCGGTAAAGTCCTGGAGAGCTGCCGACTATCAACGAAAAAAAGCGGTGGCCATGATCATGATACATAAAATCATGATTCGAGAGGACGGCAGCGTCCAAATCATCTGGAACATATAGCAAACCGCCAAGGCATAATGCTTTGGCGGTTTGCAGTTATGATATAAAAATTCATTAGAAATATTTCCCCTGCTGGCTGCCGCTTGCAGGGGATAACTTTCACTCAACTTTGTAAGGTTTGCATCGCCGAAGCGCTGGAAGTGTACAATTTCTCTCGCGCGCAGGAACTTGAGCGGTTCTCGCACATCCGGGTTATCAATTAAACGCAGCAGGTTGTCATACGTTGTGCGTGCCTTTTGCTCGGCCGCCAGATCCTCAAACAGGTCGGTAATCGGGTCGCCCTTGCTTTGCAGCGCAGAGGCCGAAAACGGAATGCCCGCCGCGGACTGCGGATAAATTCCGGTCGTATGATCGACGAAGTAGGCGTCAAATCCACCCTCTTTGATCTGCTCGGGGGTCAGGTTGCGCGTCAGCTGATAGACGATGGCCGCAATCATTTCCTGATGCGCAAGTTCCTCTGTGCCGATGTCCGTCAGAATTGCCTTGCCCTCTTTGTACGGCATGGCATAACGCTGGTTGAGATAGCGCATCGCCGCACCGATCTCGCCATCCGGTCCGCCAAGTTGTGTAATGACAATTTTTGCCGTCTGCGGATCGGGATTTTTGATATTAACGGGATATTGTAAGCGTTTATCGTATGACCACATTAGTTATCCTCTCCTTCCCACGGCCACGGGTCGTCAATCCAGCGCCAGTTGCCGACACGGGTATCCACTTCACGTGCGGTCAACGGGCCGAAAGCATCCTCGTATTCGGCTGCGGCCTTATCAAAGGCAGTGCGCATTTTGCTGTAATAAGCCAATGCCGCAGCGTTTTTCGGGTGGCCGTCAAGGTATTGGATGACATCCACCAGCGCAAAATCATACATGCGCACACGACTGAGCAGTTTTTCGCGTTCGGTCATTGCGGAACGGCCTCCTCTCCGAGGAAGGGTTTATCGAGCGCCGGAAAAATCGTACCGCGACTGAAGGCCAGCGCGGGTTCATACGGCGTATCAAAGCTTTGCGCCGGCACGAATGCCATGGCAAGCGAAAGCAGACGGGGATCAATGCTGTCCGCAGGCAGCGCCTGATCGCCCGAAGGATTGGTCGTATTCATATGCAGGTTGCTCCTTGTTTATCGGTTTGAGGCCTTGCCTCAATCTCAATGTATGCCGCAGGAAAAAAGACGGTGAAAGCATGGATAAACTGTGGTATACTGTAAATATCAAAGGAGGCATAAAATATGGAGCTTTCTGAAATCAGAGAACAGAGCGCCAAGGCGGCAGCTTTGGTGTGCGACGCAGCAAAGCTGCGCGCAGGCGATTTGTTTGTGGTCGGCTGCTCATCGAGCGAGGTGTGCGGAGAAAAAATCGGCACACATTCCAGCGTAGAGGTGGCCGAAGCGGTGTTTGAGGGCATTTATAGCGTACTGCATGAGCGCGACGTCTATCTTGCCGCGCAGTGCTGCGAGCACCTCAACCGCGCGCTCATTGTTGAGCGCGCCGCGTGCGAACGGTTCGGGCTGGATGAGGTCAACGTCATTCCGCAGCCCAAGGCGGGCGGTTCGTTCGGAACCACCGCTTACAAGCGGTTTGCCGACCCGGTCGCAGTGGAAAGCCTCAAGCAGTCCGCATACGCGGGCATGGACATCGGCGGAACGCTGATTGGCATGCACATCAAGCCGGTTGTCGTGCCGCTGCGCATTGAGGTCAAGCACATTGGCGAGGCCATCCTGCTTTGCGCACGCCGTCGCGCCAAATTCGTCGGCGGCAGCCGCGCGGTGTATAACGAAAAACTGTTGTGAGGGATTTATGGGACTGAAAGCGGTACTTTTTGATTTGGACGATACGCTGTACAGCAGTTTCGGCGTGTGTGACGCCTATGCGTATGAGCGGCTTGCCGTCTGGGCGGAACAGGAATTGGGGCTCTCCGGCGAGGACTTTGCGCAGGCGTTTCGTGTCAACCGCCACCGTCTGGGGCGGCAGCAGCCCGGCATGCCGCCGATACACGACCGCGTGCTGTTCGCGCAGGGTGCGCTCGAGCGACTGGGCTGCAATGCGATTCGTTATGCGCGCAAGGCGCATCGGGTTTACTGGGATGCGGTGCTGGAAAAAATGGAGCTGCGCCCGGGCGTGACCGAGCTGCTGGACGATCTGCGGCAGGCCGGCGTCAAGACCGCCGTCTGCACGGATATGATGGCGGATATCCAGATGGAAAAGCTGGAGTATCTCGGTCTTGCGGACCGGGTAGACTATCTGGTTTCGAGCGAAGAGGCAGGCATGGATAAACCGGGCGCGCCGATTTTCTGGCTGGCGCTGCAAAAATGCGGCTGTCTGCCGCACGAGGCCGTGATGGTGGGCGATAACTTCCGGCATGATGTCCAAGGCGCAATGGATGTCGGTGTGGCGGGAATCTGGCTCAACTGGACCGGTCTGCCGCAGCCGCAGGAAACGCGCGCATACTATCAGGCGGATACATTCATGCAGGCGGCGGACCATATCCGCACGCTGCTGTAAGGAGGACAAAAGCAAATATGCAACATTTCGATTACAAGCCGCGCGGCGTTTGCCCGATGCAGATTTCATTCGATTTGGACGGGGATAAGGTGCACAACGTCTCCTTTCAAGGCGGCTGCAACGGCAATTTACAGGCCATCAGCCGTGTGGTGGAGGGTATGACCGTCGACCAAATCGAGGGGTATTTCAAAGGCATTTCGTGCAGCGGCAAAGGAACCAGCTGCTCGGATCAACTCGCGACCGCAGTACGCGCTGCATACGAACAGAAAAAGGCATAAGAAAAAAGGACGATGCGACAGGCATCGTCCTTTTTCTTTGGATATGTCAGTTCATGATGTGCAAAACCGGCTGCTCTGCGTTCGCCTTTTCCACACACACCGCAAGACGGTAATCCCGGTCGGCAAACTCGGGCAGGAAAAGCGAATAGCTGCCGGTGACCTCGTCACAGTCCAGCCGCGGCGGCATGCGATGAATGTCAATCCAGAAGCTGCGCAGCGGCAGGTCGAGTCCGCGTCCGGTGGATTTGACAAAGCTCTCCTTGAGTGTCCAGAGCTTATAAAATGCATCATCCCGCGCGGAAGGCAGAACCGTGTTGAGGTAACGCACCTCCTCGCGGTGGAAAAAACGGGAGGCAACATCCCGCCGCCCCGGCTCGCAGCGCTCAATATCCACACCGACCGGATGGTCGCTAAGCGCGCACACCGCCCAGTCGCCCGAATGAGACAGGCTGAAATGGATGCCGGGTTCGGATACCAGATACGGTTTCCCGCCCTCAGCAATCGAAATGGCAAGTGGGTGAACCACCCACGGATACTGCTGCGAGACCGCATATTCCAGCAAAAGCGATGCCGCAAAGCCCTGCGCTCTGGCTGTTCCGTGGCGTCGGTCCATCTGTTCCAGGCGACCACGGGATAAGCGGGCACGAGATGCGCTGTCGTCCGGATTCACGGCGGATACCGGAATGGCATATACAGCAGTCAAGAAAATTCCCCCTAAAGATTTGCGTGTTGGTGTAATGCGTTGAAGTAAATGGTATCCCTATTATACCACGATGAAACAGAGGTTGACAATTATCTTTATCCGACTCCGCGGAAAAAATACATGCATCCCGCTTCAGGCATCTTTTCGCCGCTGTCCTTGGCAGGGATTGACCGTTTCAATCGCACCATGCGGACAGGCGCGCCGACAATCGCCGCAGCGGATGCATTCCATGCTGTTTGGCGTTTGCCACACAGAGATATCCAGTTTGCAGGCCTGCCGGCAAGCGCCGCACTGCGTGCATTTTTCCGCGTCAATCCGGAACCGGTACAGTGCAATCGGATTAAACAAGCCGTAAATCGCGCCGAGCGGACACAAATAGCGGCAGAACGGGCGGTATACCGCCACGCTCAGCACCAGCAGCACGACGAGAATGGCTGCCTTCCAGGTGAACAGCCAGCCGAGCGCTGCGCGCAGCGGCGGGTTGGATGCAATCAGCGGAATTCCGGCAAACAACGTACCGGACGGGCAGATATATTTGCAGAACCACGGCTGGCCCTGTCCCACGATATCCAGCACAGTCAGCGGCAAAACAATAACAAACCCGACAAGAATGACGTATTTCAGATATTTGAGCACACGATCGCCCGGCAGTCGGCGCAGCTTTTTGGGAAAGGGTATCTTATGCAGCAGATCCTGCACCAGCCCGAACGGGCAGAGCCAGCCGCAGACCAGTCTGCCGAACAAGGCGCCGAACAACAGCAGAAAGCCTATCACATAAAAAGTGAATTTGTTGGTGCGGCTGGTAATGACGGCTTGAAATGAGCCAATCGGGCAGGAGCCGAGCGCGCCCGGACAGGAATAGCAATTAAGCCCCGGCACGCAAATCAGCTTGCTCTGTCCCTTATAGATGCTGCCTTTGGCAAAACCGGCGGCGTAACCGTTTGTCAAAGCAGTGAAAAGCAGCTGGACCAGCGTACGGGCATGGTCGCGCAGCTTACCCAAGGCCGATACACTCCATACAGATATTGACCGCCTTGCGGAATACGATTTGCGTTTCTTCGCGCAGTACGCCCAGCCCAAGAAACAGCACAGCAACCGCCAACGTAATTACAGCGGCGCGGTTGCGGCGAAAAAAGCTCATCCCTGCACCTCTGTCAGCATTGCATCTATGGTCTGCACCCATTTGTCCTTGCTCTGCGCGCTGACGATAGCTGAACCGACCTGTTTCCCTTCACTGTCGACAAAAAACGTGGTCGGCACAGCGGAAATCTGCCCCAGAACGCCATACAAGTCCTCGGAAGGCAGCAGATGCAGATAGCTTGCGCCGGTTTGCTCCACGATATCGCGGGCGGTTTGCACCTGCTCCTCACTGATCGTTCCGTCCACATTGAGCACATCGGATACCAGACCGATGATCTGCACATTTTTATCGGCATATTCCTGTGCCAGCTCGCCCAGAGCAGGCATTTCATTGATACAGGGGCCGCAGAAGGTGGCCCATACGTTGACCATGGTCAGGTCATAGTCCGCCAAAATCGACTGATCGACCGTGTTTCCATCCAGATCGGTGGTCGAAAAGCTGCTCAGCACACCGGCATTGGTTTGTCCGGCATCGCTCTGCGTATCGGTGGTGCTTGGTTCGATCGCATCCGTCTCCGCCGTTCGGTCGGCAGAGGCACACGCGCTGAGCGCCAGCATACCGGCAAGCGAGATACCCAGCAACGCAAATGGAATTCGTTTCATGAAACGCCCTCCAAAATGTTGATTTGTTGATTTGTCTTATTATACGAGGTAAAAAACCGGTCTGTCAACACCAAAAGCATCGAATCAACAGATCTGTCACGGTTTTGTCCAATAACTCGGGCAGCGCCGAACGATTCGCACCGTAGAGCAAGACGGCAGATTATTTTATTGCAGCTATTGACAAAAAGTATTTTGTAGCATATATTTAACAATGTTAATTACTTTGTGAAGGAGATCTTTATGGAGTGGACAGATATGATTCACTATCAGCAGCAGATGCAAAAAATCATGCGGTCTTTGCTGCCTGTGCGCAAATCTGCGCTGACTGTCAGTGAATGCGAACTGCTGGCACATCTGTATTTGCGGCCTGATCAAAATACGCCTGTTCTGCTCAGCCAGGGAACCGGAATGAAAAAAGAAGCGGTGAGCCGCTGCCTGAAGGCCCTCTATGAAAAAAACTGCATATGCAAACAGCGGAAAGCGACAGATGAACGAAGCTACCAGCTATTTATCACAGAGATCGGCCTTGCTGAATTGAAGAAAGGATATGAAAGCATTTTGCAGCCGTTTTATGACCTGTGGCGCAGTTCCGGCAAGGATTTTGAGATGTTTATGTATTATGCAGATAAACTCGCCGCACATATAGAGAAAGGGAAGGCAAATATCCATGAAGATGAAATTTTATGACGCGCTGCAGATGGACCCTGCCATACTCAAACGGCAAATTGCTGCTTGCGATACAAAGCAGGAAAAGATGTATTACTGGGCAGCGATGGCCGCACGTTCTGTATTGATCGTGGCTTTTGCCATTGTATTTATCAGCTTGCTGTCCAGTGTGTTTGGCGCTGACAACACCCCGTTAGCCGTGGCATTGTTCTGCATCATGCTAGGCATCCGTTTTGTCAATTTTGAGTACTGCATCAAAGACTCGCTCCTAACTCTGGCGGCGGCGCTGGCTATTTTGGTGCTGGCGCCAAGTGCAGCAGCATTACTTCCGCCGCTTTTTTTGATCCCACTGCACTTTGTTTGCTTTTTTTCGCTCCTTTATATCACGACGCAGCGACCTGAGATGGGAAACGGCGGTTTATATAGCTTTGCTTACATTTATTTGACGGGCAACCCTGTCGTCGGAGAAGCTCTCATTCGTCGCGGGCTTTTGGCACTGGCAGGTTATTTGCTCTGTGGCGCAATCCTGTTTGTCAAGCATCGGCATCAGCACAAAACGATTCGGTTCCATCATGTGATACAGAAGTTTAATCTGTCCAAACCTGTCTGCCTATGGCAGCTGCGCATGGCTCTTGGCGTAAGCCTCGTACTGACGGCTGGACAGGTCTTTGGTGTAGAGCGGTTTATGTGGATGGGATTTGCCTGTGCATCTCTGTTATCGGAATATCCATATTCCAGCAATACCTTCATCCGCTTTCGTCAGCGAATCATAGGGGCTGTCGCAGGTTCCTGCCTGTTTTTTATTCTGTATTTGGTAATACCTGAATCCCTGCATTCACTGCTGGGACCGCTGGGAGGGTTATGTCTGGGTTTTTGCACTGATTACCGGTATAAGACGGCAATGAACTGCCTTGGTGCGCTGATGCTGGGAACAGGGATATACGGAATGCAAGGTGCTGTGATCCTGCGTATTGCGGATACCATTCTGGGCGTAACCTTCGGCCTGATGTTTGCAGCAATCCTTCACCATCTGGTGGCGATTCGATTTCTGCCTGCGCCAAAAACAGAGTAACCGCTTTGCGCTTGGTTATCCAGCGGTGAAGGTAGCCTAAAACGAAAATCCCCGTACATTGCCCTAACGGGAATGTACGGGGATTTTGGCGTTTAGCGATAGACCTCCACGGTCAAATCATGCCATTTTGACGGTTTTATGCCCTATCCATGGGATTTATCAGAAGGTTTGCGCCTCATCAAATCCAATGGTCAATGGCAGAACTCTTACTTGCGGGGGTTCTTGACAGAAGCCTGCGCCGCCGCCAGACGGGCAATCGGCACACGGAAGGGCGAGCAGGAAACATAGTTCAGGCCGACATTGTGGCAGAACTCAACGGAGGACAGGTCGCCGCCGTGCTCACCGCAGATGCCCAGCTTGATATCCGGACGGGTGCGGCGGCCTTCTGCTACTGCGTAGCGGATCAGCTTGCCGACGCCGTTCTGGTCGAGACGGGCAAACGGGTCGGACTCGAGAATCTTCTTCTCGAAGTAAGTCTCCAAAATGCGGCCCACGTCGTCACGCGAGAAGCCGTAAGTCATCTGGGTCAGGTCGTTGGTACCGAAGGAGAAGAACTCAGCCTCCTGCGCAATTTCGTTGGCAGTTACGGCCGCACGCGGCGTCTCAATCATCGTACCAATCATATACTTCATCTTGAGGCCGGATGCTTCAATCAGCGCATCCGCCTTGGCCTTGATGACCTTCTTGACAAAGCGCAGCTCGTTGATTTCGCTGACCAGCGGCACCATGATTTCGGGCGTGATCTTCAGGCCGTCTTCCTTCCAGACGTTGATCGCAGCGGAAATGATGGCTTCGGTCTGCATCTCGGCAATTTCCGGATACAGCACATCCAGACGGCAGCCGCGGGTGCCGAGCATCGGGTTAAACTCGTGCAGGTCGGCAACCTTACCCTTGAGCTTGTCAAACGGAATGCCCATCTCATTGGCCAACTCCTGAATATCCTCATCCTCCTGCGGCAGGAACTCATGCAGCGGAGGATCGAGCAGGCGGATGGTTACCGGCAGACCGCCCATTGCGCGGTAGATGGCTTCAAAGTCGCCGCGCTGCATCGGCAGAATCTTTGCCAGCGCAGTCTTGCGCTGCTCCGCGGTATCGGAAATGATCATCTCACGCACTGCCTTGATGCGCTCGGGTTCAAAGAACATATGCTCGGTACGGCACAGGCCGATGCCTTCCGCGCCGAACTTGCGCGCCTGCGTTGCATCGCGCGGGGTATCGCCGTTGGTGCGGACCATAAGCGTGCGGATTTCGTCCGCCCAGCCCATGAAGCGGCCGAAATCGCCGGTCAGCTCCGCGTCCTGCGTATCAATCTTGCCGAGATATACGTTACCGGTCGAGCCGTCGAGCGAAATGAACTCGCCTTCCTTGACGACCGTGCCATCGGCAAAGGTCAGGGTCTTGTTTTCCTCGGAAACCTTGATGCCGTTGACGCCGGCCACGCAGCAGGTGCCCATGCCGCGTGCAACAACCGCTGCGTGCGAGGTCATGCCGCCGCGGGCAGTCATGATGCCTTCGGAAACCGCCATGCCGTCGATATCCTCCGGCGAGGTCTCCTGACGGACCAGAACAACCTTGAGACCGGTCTTATGCGCCGCTGCAGCCTCTTCCGCGGTGAAATATACCGCGCCGCAGGCAGCACCGGGAGATGCCGGCAGGCCGGTGGTAATCGGGGTGGCTGCCTCCAGAGCCGCCGGAACAAAGGTCGGATGCAGCAGCGCGTCGAGCTGCTTCGGCTCCACCTTCATGATGGCCTGCTCCTTGGTGCAGACGCCCTCGTCCACGAGGTCAACTGCAACCTTGAGAGCCGCCTGTGCGGTACGCTTGCCATTACGGGTCTGGAGCATATAGAGCTTGCCGTTTTCAATGGTAAACTCCATATCCTGCATATCGCCGTAGTGCTGCTCCAAACGGGAGGAAATATCCACAAACTGCTGATACACTTCGGGCATGGTGTCCGCCAGTGCGGAAATCGGCTGCGGGGTACGGATACCGGCCACAACGTCCTCGCCCTGTGCATTCATCAGGAATTCGCCGTACAGCTTCTTTTCGCCGGTTGCCGGGTTGCGGGTGAACGCAACGCCCGTACCGGAAGTGTCGCCCATGTTGCCGAATACCATGGACTGTACGTTAACTGCGGTACCCCAAGAGTGCGGGATGTCGTTCATGCGGCGGTAGGTGTTAGCACGCGGGTTGTCCCACGAACGGAATACCGCGCGGACCGCTTCCATCAGCTGCTTCTTGGGGTCCTGCGGGAAGTCCTCGCCAAGGGACTTCTTGTAGTGGTCCTTGAACAGAACGATAAGCTCGCTCATATCGTCCGCATCCAGCTCGTTGTCCATCTTGACGCCCTTCTTCTCCTTAACCTGGTCGATGAAGGTCTCAAAGGTGGACTTGGGCAGCTCCATCACGACGTCCGAGAACATCTGAATGAAGCGGCGGTAAGAGTCACGCGCAAAGCGCGGATTATTCGTCAGTTTTGCGACTGCGTCGCAGATTTCATCGTTCATGCCGAGGTTCAGGATGGTATCCATCATGCCAGGCATGGAAGCGCGCGCACCCGAACGAACCGAAACCAGAAGCGGCTTCTCCGGATCGCCCAGTGTTTTGCCGGTGACCTTTTCCAATTTATCGAGGTACTCAAGAATCTGATCCTGAATGTCCGGATAGATCGTCTTGCCGTCCTCATAATACCGGGTGCAGGCCTCGGTGGTGATGGTAAAGCCCTGCGGTACGGGCATGCCGAGTCCGGTCATTTCGGCCAGATTCGCGCCCTTGCCGCCAAGCAGCTCACGCATTTTTCCGTTGCCTTCCGGGAACATGTAAACGTACTTCTTCATTTGGGTCTTTCCTCCATTTCGTTTGGTGCTCTCTTAAACACACTTCAATCGCGCAAGAATATTATAGCATGCCGGACGCTTTGTGTTCCATTGTAGGAATTCACCGATTTGCCCTCTCCTTCTTGTGCAAATTGATGGATTTTATTGTTATTTCCGCAAAAATCAGGAGATTATACTTGTATATATTATCATTTCTTTCGCATTTTTAAACAAAAAAATTAACAATTTTATCATAATTGGCACTTTTAGCGCACTTTTTGTGAAATCAAACGAAATGCCGGGAGAGTTTCATGAAAAGCCGCAGGATGCACAAATACCTGCAAAAGAAAGATCGGCGGCCTGTACAAGGCCGCCGATCGGCTGCGAGGAGATACCGGACACACAGATGCCCAATGCCTGCACCCCACGATAATTTGTTTCCACCATCTTAACGGACAGCAGATACCCCGCCGAGGAGGTGAATACACCGTCCGAGAACTGATAAAAGGTATTGCCGTTGAGCGCGGCAAAGTATTGCAGCATCTGCTGCGTGCCGTCCCCGCTCAGGTCGGATAAACGGTAATAAAAATACGTTGTGCCGCGATCCTTAACGCTGCCGAGCAGCGGCACGCCGGTAATCGCTCCAAAATCCGGCACAGGATACAGCTTGGCATAGCAATTGGATGCATCCGGCTGGTGCGTGCTGGTATAAACCGCCGGGCTGACCGCTGTACTTCCCTCCAGCGTCTCCAAAACCGAAATCGGAACCGAATACGAGGGTGTACCGCTGCCGCGGCTGCTGACCGTAACGCCGATCAGACGGCCTTGTCCATCCACAAGCGCGCCGCCCGAATTGCCGCTGATGACCGAAGCGGTGCTCTCAATCAGCGTGGTAAGGTAGTCCTGATTGCGCGGATTGGTCACCACGCCGCTGGTCACCTTCGCACTGCCGCCGCCGGGATACCCGAGCGCATACACGGTATCCCCGGTCTGCACATCGGTTGAGGTTTCCAGATAGGGCAGACCGCTGCCCACCACGCGAATATGCGAGATATCCGCGGTTGTGTCAATGTCGTATATGGTGACCTCCCGCTTGGTGCCGTCCTTCATTTCCGCGACCAGACGCTGCACCCCGTTGGCGATATGCCCGCAGGTGACTGCATCGCCGTTCGCGCTGATGATTACGCCGCTGCCCATACTGAGCACATTGCCGCGCGCATCATAAGAATAGAGCTTGAATACTGCCGGCATACAGCGCTCAAAAATTTCACTCGCCGTCAGTTCGGTCGATACCGCGAGCGAGAACGTGCGCCGCAGGCTGGGGTCCGCCATGCGGGTGACGATAGCGGCGGCCTCGCTGCGCTTAATTGTGCTGGACGGCATAAAACGGCCTGCACTGTCCGAGCCGGTCAGCACGCCGGCGCGATACAGCTGGTAAACCGCATCTGCATAGGATGCGGAGCTCGATACATCCGGAATTGCTCCGTCCTCAATCGTATTGATGGCACCCAGCGCATCGGCCGGCAGCGCCGCCGCCAGCACGGAGGCAAACACCGCGCGCGACGCCGGCTGCGTATAGTCCGAACGCTCGGCGGTCAGGATGCCGTTTTGCAGCGCATAATCCACATAGGTCCGGTACCATGGGGAGGAGGATGCAAATTCCGCGCTGCCGGTGTTGTAAATGCTGTGCAGACAGGCTGCCAGCTTAACGGCCTCCGCCACGGTCAGCGAGCTGTCCGGTGCAAAGCGGGTGGCAGACTGACCGTTAATCAGACCATATTCATAGGCCGCGCGCACATTATCCGCATACCAGGCGTTATCCGCCACGTCGGTGAACTGTCCCGGCGTGTATGTTGTCTGCGCGGTAAAGTTTTCATAGCCTGCAAATGCGCTTGGCAGCAACCCCAACATGAGCGCCGCTGTCAGCAGCAGGCTGCATATTCTTTTTTTCACTGCGATTCCCTCCGGTTTCGGGCTGAATACAGACAGCGGAGACATGCTCCGCCGCCGTCCTTCTTCCAGTATAGGCCCGAAGGCTTGTCGGTTTGGTGAACAATCTGTGACGTTTTTTATTTTTCCGCTCGATACGCCGCGACAATTTCCCCGATATACATAGTATGGTAATCCTTATCGCCATACCATCTGTCGAGCGTCTCCTGCTGAAGAATGTCCTCGGGTGCAATTTCGCTCTTGCAGCGCTTACGGCAAACCAGCACCAACTCCGCCTCGGCAAAAGCTGGTTGCCCGTCCACCATGACCGGCGTCAGGCCGCTGTCATGCATCTTATCGATATCGCGGCCGGACTTGGTGCCCAGCAGGTTCAAGGCGTCGCGGTGGCCATCCTGTAAAAAAGACAGCGTATAATACTCCGAGTTATCAACAAACTCCTTGGTATAACGGCTGTGGCGGATATAACAGGTTGCCGAGGGTTTGCCCCAGATGACGCCCACGCCGCCCCAGCTGGCGGTCATGGTATTCCACTTTTCCTCTGTACCGGCGGAAATCAGCATCCACTGCTTGCTGATTAACTCAAACGGGTTAAAACTCTGTTCTGCGATGTTGATTTTTATAAAAGACATAGGGATTCCTCCTTGCATGGTTATGGGATATCGTGCCGCCGCAGCTTCATTTCCTGCCACTCATCTCTGGTTATCAGGATTTGCCGCGGCTTGGAGCCTTCCGACGGCCCGATGATGCCGCGTTCCTCAATCTGGTCGATGATACGCGCGGCACGCGCATAGCCCAGCTTGAGCCGACGCTGCAGCATGGACGTGGACGCCTGCCGACAGTCCATGATAACGTCGATCGCTTCCTCAATCATCTCGTCCTCGTCACCGCCCGCATCGCCGGACGCGCCGCCGCCCTTGCTGTCCACCTGTTCGGCTTGACGCTCGATATGTTCGAGGATCTCCTCATTATATTCGGCAGTGCTCGTCTGCTTGATATGCGCGATAACCGCTTCAATTTCGTCGGACGAGATAAAGCAGCCCTGCACACGGGTGGGCTTGCCTTCGCCCAGCGGCGCATACAGCATATCGCCCTTGCCGATGAGCTTTTCCGCGCCGGTCGTATCCAGAATGATACGCGACTCAATCTGGCTGGCCACCGCAAACGCGATACGGGACGGGATGTTCGCCTTCATGATGCCGGTGATGACATCCGCCGAGGGGCGCTGCGTCGCAACAACCAGATGCATGCCCGCCGCGCGCGCCTTCTGCGCGATACGGCAAATCGAGGTTTCGACCTCCTTGGCGGCGACCATCATCAGATCGGCCAGCTCGTCGATGACAATGACGATCTGCGGCAGCACCTGATACTGCTCAGGCGTGCCGCCCTCCTCCTGCTCGGCCTTGGCGCGCTCGGCGCGCATCAGGTCGTTATAACCGACCAGATTGCGCACCTGATGGTCGGCAAACAGCTTGTAGCGCCGTTCCATCTCGCCAACCGCCCAGTTGAGCGCACCCGCCGCCTTTTTCGGATCGGTCACGACCGGAATCAGCAGGTGCGGGATACCGTTATAGTTGCCCAGCTCGACCATCTTGGGGTCGACCATAATCAGGCGCACCTCTTCGGGCGTGGACTTGTACAAAAGCGAAATCAGCATCGAGTTGATGCACACAGATTTACCCGAACCGGTGGTGCCGGCGATCAGCATATGCGGCATCTTGGCAATATCCCCGATAACCGGCTTGCCGGTGATGTCCTTACCGACGGCAAAGGACAGGCGGCTGCGCGCGTTGGTGAACGCAGGAGACGAAATACACTCGCGGATGAACACGGTGTTGACCGTCTTATTCGGCACCTCGATGCCGACCGCGATTTTATCCGGGATAGGCGCGATACGCACGTTTGCCGCACCCAGCGACAGCGCAATATCGTCCGACAGGGCGGTAATGCGCGAAATTTTGATACCGCGCGGGATGGTCAGCTCAAACCGCGTAACCGACGGGCCGCGCACGATGCCGATAATCTGTGCATCGATATTGAACGATTCCAGCGTATCAATCAGGCATTCGGAATTTTCCTTCAGCTCTGCTTCCGCACCGGCAACCGAGGTATGTTTTCCCTTGCTCAGCAGGTCAATGGGCGGATAGTCATACACCGGCACAGGCGCCTTCTGGCTCTCGTCCATCTGCTCGCTCAGCTCCGCCTGCTCGTTTTCACTGATTTTTTCCGCCTTTTCCGTCTTTTCCGGCTTGGACGCAGGCTCGGCCGGCGGCTCCTCCTCACGGTTTTCCACAAGGTCGAGGATGCTCACCTGCTCGCCCGTGGTTTCCTCCTTCAAAGAGCGCAGATATTCATCCGGCGCCATCGGCTTGCCGCCATGCGTGCGGCGCACGGGCGCATCCGGGTCCGCCCCCGGCTTGTCTTCGCCGGGCGGCTCAGTGTCGAGCGGAATATCGATATCTGCCTTGCGGCGGGCCGCACGGCGCTCCTCACGGCGCTGCGCGTGCGCATTGACCGCCTCGTGTACGTTGGGCAGCTTGCGCGGCGCCTCATAGCGCTCACGCTCTTCTTCATCCTCATACTCATATTCCGGCGGGCGGAACATCTCCAGCAGCGCCTGCGGCGTGATGCGGCAGGCGACCAGAATCGCCGTGACGGTCAGCACCAGCAGCACCAGCAGCGCTCCAACCGAGGACAGCGCCCACTCCAGCACAATATACAGGCCGCCCGCCAGCAAGCCGCCGGACTTCCCCTCCATGCCGGTTGTCAGCAGGTCGAACAGCGTTTTCATGGAAAAATCATATTCATTTGCACAGGCAAACGCATGGACAATGCTGCCGATAAACAGCGGCAGCAGCGCGATGCTCGTACCGCGCAGCCGCACCGGCCCCTTTTGCCGCGCAAACAGCAGGCCTGACAGCGCGAGCAGCGCAAACGGCAGCAGATAGCCGCCCTTGCCAATCAGTGCGCCGATGCCGCGGTGCAGCCAGTCGAGCAGCACGCCGTCAATCGGCAGAATCGCCAGCAGGCATAAAAGCC
>DYCA01000010.1:0-11180 GCA_019418305.1 Clostridiales bacterium | reverse complement strand
CCCAGATTGCGCCCCATGTGGCACGGGACATGACCGGCTCCGGCTCGGGCGCACGCCGCGCGGCTGTTTTCCCGCGCGACGAAGTCTTTTTGGTTGTGGTTTTCTTTGCAGCCAAAGTGTTTTTCCCTCGCTTTATTTGCTTTCCCGCACGTCTCAGTGTGCGGATGATGCCGGCCAATGGCCGGTATTTTTCGGATAAGTGCGAAGAAAAGTCCCGTTATCCGGAACTTTTCTCAACCTCTGCGGTATATGCGCCCGCAGACGGCATTATATCATTTTTATCAGGCTTACCACGATGGTGATAGTACCGATCAGAGTGCAATACACCACGAACGGACGGAAATTGCCGCGCTTGGAAACAAAGCGCACCATGCGAATCGCCGCAAGGCCGGACAGCATCGCCGCTATAATGCCCACCAGATAGCAGGCAATGGACACATCGCCCATTGCCGCCGCCGGGTCCTTGAACACGTCGACCAGTTCCAGAATATTCGCGCCCAAAATCACCGGCAGGGACATGATAAACGCGAAACGCACCGCAAAATCACGCGAAAAACCGCGGAACAAACCGGTGCAGATGGTGGTGCCCGAACGGGACAGGCCGGGCAGAACGGCAAAGCACTGGCCGATGCCGACAATCAGCGCATCCAGCCAAGTGGCGTTTTCCTCGGTCTTATGCTTTTTCGGCGCTTTCTCCGACAGGTACAATATGGCTGCCGTCACAAGCAGCAGAAGGCCTACCAGCAGCGGAGAGGAAAACGCTTCCTCCAGCTTGCTCTTGACCGGCAGAATCGCAAACATCGGCACAATGGTCAGCAGCAGCATGACAATAAAACGGCGGTACGGATGGCCGTTAATCTTGAATCCGTCATGAATCCAGCCGAAAAACTCCACAAACAGCTCTTTGATGTCCTTCCAGAAGGCCACGATAACGCTCAGCAATGTGCCAAAGTGCAGCAGCACATTAAACAGCATATAGTTGGTTTCTACACCGTCGCCAAACAGAGTCTGCACCAGCACCAGATGACCGGACGATGACACGGGCAGAAACTCGGTCAGGCCCTGTACCAGACCCTGCAAAATAGCAAACCATAAACTCATGAAATATGTCTCCTTTTGATGGGGCAAATATTATATACAAAATTATTATAGCATATCTACGCGCCGGATACCACCATTTTCCGCAAAAATGATGTGTTTCGCACGATTATCCGTTCTCCGCCAGAATCCGATCAATCGCCGCAGCCACGCCGTCCTCCGCATTGGTCAGCGTATGCCGCGTGCAGATTGCCTTAACCGCGTCGTTGGCGTTGCCCATGGCGATGGGCAGCTCGACCGCGCGCAGCATTTCCAGATCGTTTTCGCTGTCACCAATGGCCGCCGCATGAGACAGATCGGTGCCCAGCTCCCGACACAGCATCCCCAGCGCCGTGCCTTTGTCTGCCGCAGGCGTGACCACTTCAATATTGTCCTCCGCCGAGCTCATGACGCGCACGCCCGGTATCTGCCGAATCTGATCGCGCACCATCTGCAGAGTGACCGGATCTTTGCTGCGGGCGAAAATTTTATCCACCGACACATGTCCCTCCGCGATAAACTCCGCAATTGAAGGCACAACCTGCTTGACCGCAAGATAACCCTCGTTGGATCTGTATTTTGCAAACTCCATTTCATCATAAGGGGTAATGAGCAGGTTTTCTCCTACGTAGACCATCACCATCAACCCGATGCGCTCCACCGCCGCCGCCGCACGCACGGCAGGCTCCCACGGCATGGACATGCGCATCATGCACCGTCCGGTAGACACACGCGAAATAGACGCGCCGCCTGCGGTCACCATCAAATCGTCCGCTTTCATCTGCACGGCAAAATCACGCGCCTCACCACAGATACGTCCGGTCGAAATCACGACATGCACGCCCGCCTCTCGCGCACGACGCACTGCGTCAACCGTTGCATCAGACACCGTATTGTTCGGTGTAAGCGCTGTTCCGTCCAAATCGAGCGCGATCAGTTTGATGTTTTGCATGTTTCTTTTCCCCCTGTATATTCCCATTTCCTATTCAGGATACCGCAGAGGGCAATAAATTGCAAGCCTGAAAAACATCAAACATTTGTTCTTGTTATTTTTCCGTTTGTCGGCTATTCTTTGTCTCACGGGAAGACAAGCAAATCCACCCCAGAAGGAGTTGATGCCATCTTGCGAAGTTCAGACGACCCCGGGAGACTCGTCGGGATGCTCTACGAGATCGCCGGGGACGCCGATGCACCGGCAAACAGCCGACTGAGCGCGATCAAGGAGATCCTCGACCGGACAGTCGGCAAGGGCGCGATGCTGGTGGGCGAAGAGCAGGAAGCTGCACCGATCGAGATCGTGTTCCGCATAGTAGACGATACGAATTCCCCGTAACCCGACGGCAGTCGGCATTCGTGCAGTCGGGCGCGTTTGAAACGCTGTTCGGCGGCGCGGCAGGCGGCGGCAAAAGCCACGGGCAGCTGCTCGACGCGCTGCGCTTCGCCGTCTGCTACCCCGGCTCGCGGCAGCTCATGCTGCGGCGCACGATGCCGGAGCTGGAGCGCTCGCTCGTGCCCGCGTCTCTGCGGCTGTTCCCGCGGTCGATTGCCAGTTACAAGGTCAGCGACCATCTATGGCAGTTCAAAAACGGCTCGACGCTTGAGTTCGGCTACTGCGACGCGGAAAGCGATGTGACCAAGTACCAGAGTGCGGAATACGATGTTTTGCGTTTCGATGAGTTGACCCACTTCACCGAAAGCCAGTTCACCTATCTCATCTCGCGTGTGCGCGGGGCGAACGACTACCCCAAGCAGGTCAAAAGCACGACCAATCCGGGCGGCGTGGGGCATCAATGGGTCAAAGCGCGTTACATCGACCCGATGCCGCCCGACACCCAAACCGAATTTGACGGCGGCTCGCGGCTGTTCCTGCCCGCGCGGCTTACGGACAACCCCTTCCTGCACCGCGCGGACGCAGGCTATGAAAAGCGGCTGCGACTGCTTTCGGTACGCGACCGGCGCGCGCTGCTGGACGGTGTGTGGGAGCTGGACGAAGGACGATACTTCAGCGAGTTCAGCCCCGCCCTGCATGTCGTGCGTCCACACCCCATCCCCCGTGACTGGCGGCGGTATCTGACCATCGACTACGGTCTGGACATGCTGGCCGCGCTCTGGATTGCGCAAAGCCCGGACGGGTACAGCGTCGTATACAGAGAGTTATATCAGTCCGGTTTGATTATCTCAGAAGCCGCGGCAGCTATTCTCGCCTGCGAGCTTTCCGGCGAGCATATCGACTGCCGTCTGGCCCCGCCCGACTTGTGGAACCGGCGGCAGGAAACCGGCAAAAGCGCGGTGGAGCTGTTTGCGGACTGCGGACTGGATTTTGAAAAAAGCTGTAACGAGCGCGTTGCCGGCTGGCTGGCGCTGCATGAGCTGCTCGCCCCACGCAAGGACGAACAGGGTCAGCCCCGCCCTCGGCTGACCATCTTCGACACCTGCCGCAACCTGATTCGCACGCTGCCTGCCTTGCAGCACGATGCGCGCAATCCGTCCGACGTGGCAAACACGCCGCACGAGCTGACCCACGCGCCCGACGCGCTGCGCGGTTATGCCGCAACCGTGTACGAGCCGCCCGCGCCTGTCCGCCCCACGGCATATGACTGTGAAGTCGGCGAATTTCTCGCCTATTAAAAGGAGGAACCCAATGACCATTTTACTTTACTGCATCGGCGCGGCGCTGCTGGTGCTGACCGGCGCGGTCGTATCCGGCGGTCTGCGTCTGCCGCACCGTTCCGCAAAGGGTGACAGCGATACGCCCACACCCGCGGACGATGCGCTCAGCCGCGATTTGGCCGCGCTGATGGCTTACGGACGGGAGGACAGCAGCGATGAAATTTGACCCGTCCCCTACCGCCATCTGGCGGAAATACGAGCGCGACCGCGACTATAAACGCTCGATTGGCCTGTATGACCGCGTGCGCCGCAACGAGGCGTTCTACCTCGGCCGTCAGTGGGAGGGGCTGCGCGTGCAGTCGCTCGACCCGCTGATTTTCAACGTGCTGCGCCGCTGCGTCAATCTGTTTGTATCCATGCTGGTCTCGGACGATGTAGCGGTGCGCGCCCAGCCGTTCGACATGGACGGCGACGGCCGCAAGACCGCCCGTGTGCTCGAGCGTGCGTTCGCGTCGGCCATCGAACGCTCGGGCGTGAAAGCGCTTGGCCGCCCGCTGCTCAAAAACGCCTGCGTGGACGGCGACGCATGCTTCTACATGCACTTTGACCCTGCGCTCGAAACCGGACAGGCGGTGAAAGGCGATATCGTGGCCGAGTTGATTGATTCCACCAACGTCTGCTTCGGCAACCCAGCCTCCGACGAGGTGCAGCGTCAGCCGTACCTGATTCTTTCCATGCGCCGCGATGTAGACGAGGTGCGCAAGGAAGCGCGGGAAAACGGCCTGTCCGCAGCCGAAGCCGAGGCCATCGTGCCGGACGACACCGAGGACTATCTGCGCTATCGCTTAAACGGCGAAAACGACCGTGTGACCGTGCTGCTGCACATGCGTAGGACGGAAAACGGTATCGCGTTCACTAAAACTACGCGCACCGCGACCGTCATGCGCGAAAAGGAATTGCCTTACCGCTATTATCCGGTCACGCACCTGTGCTGGAACCGCGTGCGCGGCTCATGCCACGGCGAAAGTCCGCTGACCGAGGCCATCCCCAACCAAATCGCCATCAACAAGCTGTACTCCATGTATGTGCAGTGCATCAAGCAGGTGGCGTTCCCCAAAATCATCTACGACATGACCCGTTTCCCGAACGGCTGGTCCAACGATGTGGGCAAGGCGGTCGGCATGCGCGGCAACCCGAACGAGGCGATTGCAACCGCGTTCAAGGCACCCGACATTTCCTCGCAGGTGCTGGGGCTGCTCAAACAGATGATGAGCGATACCGCCGAGCTGATGGGTGCCAGTGAAGCCGCGCTCGGCACGGTAAAGCCGGACAACACCTCGGCTATTGTGGCGGTGCAGAACGCGACCGCCGCCCCGCTTGAGCTGACCAAAATGGAGTTTTACCGCTTCACCGAGGACTGGGCGCGTATCTTCCTCGACCTGATGGGCGCGCACTATGGCATCCGCACGCTTGTCGTGGCCGACGAGGAGGGTGAAACGCCTTACCGGCAGAGCTTTGACTTTTCCCAGCTCGCCGGACAGGATTTGCGTTTGCAGGTGGATGTGGGCGCGGCGAGCTACTGGTCGGAAACCATGCAGACCATGACCAACGACCATCTGCTCGAAAGCGGCGTCATCACCGACCCGCTTGTGTATTTGGAAAACGTGCCTGATTATCAGGTGCGCGGCAAAAACGACCTGCTGCACGCACTCCGCATGCAGCGACAGCAGCAAAAGGAGGCAAATACAAATGCAAACCAGACAGAAAACGACCAGTAACCAGATGACGGGCGCAGCCCCAACCGCACCCGTCGACCCGTTCGCGGTCGACACCGCGCAGACCGCACAGATGCCGCCTGACGGACAGGCGGCACAGTCCGGTGAGCAGACCTATCCGGTGCCGGTCGACGGCGAAATGCGTGAGCTGACGCTGGACGAGCTGATTCAAGCGGCCAGCCTGGGCCTGTCCAAGCAGAACGCTTACATTCGCCGGAACCGCGCGGCAAACGGCATGCCTAACGGCCAGATTTATGCGGCGTTTGTCGAGGAATATCCGGATGTGCGTCCGGAAGAAATCCCGCCGCAGGTGTGGGAATGGGCGCAGCAGGAAGGCTCGCTCGTCTCTGCCTACCGCAAGTGGGAAATTCTGACGCTCAAGGACGAACTGGCCGCGCTCGAGATGAACCAGAAAAACCGCCGCGCCGCGGTCGGTCCTGCGCAGAGTGACGGTGAGCCGTCGGGCGTTGACCCGGTTACACTGGCACTGCTGGGCAAATAAACAAACAGTATAAACAGGAGGTATTATACTTATGGCTATCAATCTTGCAACCAAATATTCCGACCAGATTGCAGAAGTATTCACCCGTGCATCCTTCATCAAGGGCAAGACCGCCGAGACCTTTGACCTGACCGGTGTGAAAACCCTCAAGGTATACACGCCCATCACGGTGGAAGAGGTCGACTACGACCGCGACGGCGGCCTCAAGCGCTACGGCGACGTGACCGAAATGCAGGATGTTGTACAGGAACTGACCATGACGCAGGACAAGGCGTTCACGCTGACCATCGATAAAGGCAACAACCTCGACCAGAATCTGGTCAAGAATGCGGCCGATATGCTGCGCCTGCAGCTGAACGAAAAGTCCACGCCCGCGGCAGACAAATATGCCTTCCAGCGCTTTGTCACCATGGCGGGCACGCTGGCGGAAAGCGAAAAGCCGACCAAGTCGAACATCATTTCCAAGATTGCAGACGCTTCGCAGGCGCTCGACGACGCGCTGGTGCCGGACGACAACCGCTATCTGTATCTGACCAGCGAAATGTACAAGCTGGTCTGCACCTCGGACGAATTCGCAGGTGTGGACGTACTCGCACGCCAGTCCATCGCCAAGGGTGTCTGCGGCGAGGTGTTCGGTATGAATGTCGTTCGCGTACCGAAGAGTTACCTGCCGGACAACGTTTATTTCCTCGTCACGCACAAGGATGCGGTGCTCATGCCGTACAAGATTGCGGACGCGAAGGTGCATGAGGACCCGGTCGGCGTATCCGGTGCGCTCATTGAGGGCCGTCACTACTACGACGCCTACGTGCTGGGCGCCAAGTGCGGCGGTGTGTATGCGCTGGTGGCATCCGGTTCGATTTCCGCCGCACCGAGCATCTCGGGCAAAAAAATCACCGGTTCCGGCACGATCCGCTATACGCTGGACGGCTCCGACCCGCGCTACTCGGATTCCGCCAAGGATTATGTAGCGGAAACCGAGCTGACCGCCGAGGACGGCTGCCAGATCCGCGCCTATGCAACCGAAGAAAGCAAATATCCGTCCCCTGTGGTCGCAGGCTAACCCACGACCGGCTGTTCGGCCACTGCTCCGGCAGTGGCCGCAGCCGCCGCTTTCCGGTGACTGCAACCGGAGGAAAGGAGTTTTTATGACCGGAACTGAATGCTACTACGCTGCGCTCAATCTCTTGGGGGAAACACGCGACACCGGCGCATACTACGAGCAGTTTGCGCTTGGCGCACTCAATCAGCTGCTCACAAACAGCCTGCGTGAAATCAATGCGCTGCGCGCGGCACAGCACGAAGAGCCGCTGACCGTGCCGCCGCGCTTAACTTCACTGGAGGAGGACATCCCCGCGGATAACTGCCTTGTCAGCGAATGCTTTCCTTATGGATTGGCTGCATTGCTTGTGGCCGATGATGACAAAGCAAAATTCAACTGGACTGCCTCGGAATATGCCGAGCGTCTGCTGAGTCACTGCCCGGCGCAGCTAACCGCCGTACAGGAGATGATCTGATGCGCGCCTATCAATTTCCGCAGCCCGAAACCGTGCATGAAACTATCGTCAGCAGCTTCGGCGGCGTGGATTTCCGCACCCATCCAACCAAGCTGTCGCTCTCACGCTCCCCTGATATGCAGAATCTCATCTGCGACCAGAACGACTATCTGGTCAAGCGCACGGGCTGGCAAACCAAGCACACCTTTGACGGCGCAATGTACGGTCTGTTTCCCCTGCCGGACAGTGCGGGCTGCGTAGTGCACGCGGGCAAAAAGCTGTATGTCCGGCAGGCGGACGGTACACAGACCGAATTATGTGCGGATATGAAGGAGGACTTCACTCAGTCATTCGTGATGAGCGGCGTGCTCTATCTGCTCGACGGCGCAACCTTCCGCGCCGTGCGCCGCAAGCAATCCGAGGATGGCTGGGAAGCTGTACGCGTGCAGGACATCGCCTATGTGCCAACCACAACCATTTCCGCGCAGCCAACCGGCGGCGGCACCAGTTATGAAGCAGTCAACCTGCTGACCCCCAAGCGCATCAACACCTTCATCGGAAACGGCTCGGCGACGCAGTTTCAGGTGGATGCAAAGGATTTGGATGATGCCACGGTGACTGCCGCGGTTGACGACAAAGCGGTAACGGTTTCATCCGTCGATCGTTCCACCGGACTGGTGACACTTGCCGCTCCCCCCGCCAGCGGCAATGGACTGGCAAATGTCGCCATCACCTTTTCCAAAACGGTCGAAGGCTATGCCGACAAAATCAACCGCTGCCGCTTTGCTGGTCTGTACGGCGGCAAAAACGACACCCGCGTATTTCTCGCGGGCAACCCGGACGAGCCTGCCTGCGACTGGCAAAGCGGCCTGTACGACCCAACCTACTTCCCGGATACCGGCTATACCCGTATGGGTACGGACGCCTCCGCAATTGTCGGTTATCTCAAGCAGTATGAAAGCCAGCTCATCGTCAAGGCCGGTGGTGCGCAGGAATCCGCCAGCTACCGGCGCACGTTCACCCTCACCGACGATGGTACGGCGCTTTATCCGCTGACACAGGGTGCGCAGGGCGAAGGCGCCATTTGCTCACGCAGCTTCGCCTCCCTGAACGATTTGCCGCTGTTTCTGTCTGCTCACGGTGTGCAGGGTGTGTTCGGCACAAGCGTTGCCGAGCAGCGAACCATCCATTCTGTGTCAGATGTCGTAACACCCCGTCTGGAAACCGAGCCCGGACTGGAAAATGCCTGCGCAATTGTCTTTGAGGGCAAATACTATCTGGTGGTCAACGAACATGTTTATATTGCGGACGGCACGCTTGCCGATACCGACGGCAGTCCCACATGGTTTTACTGGACCAATGTACCCGCACAGTGTCTGGCCATTCTGGATAACGAGCTGTGGTTCGGCACGGCGGACGGCAGGCTGTGCCGCTTTCGGCAGGCAGAGGAGGACGACGCCTACTGCGACGACGACGCTGCCATCGACGCCTATTGGCGCACCCCCACACTGCCGCTCGGCGACTGGGGGCGAATGAAAACCGTGCGCGACGTCATTCCCACACTGATGCCGCATTCGCGATCGGGCGCAACCGTGCAGTACGAAAGCGAGGACGGCAAAGTCCTTGCACTCTCACGCAATATGGATTTATTTTCCTTTAAAACACTGGATTTTTCACGGTTTTCTTTCCGATGCATTCCGGGTGCGCTGAGTTACCGCACCCGCTATCGTCAGCATCGCATGCCGCTGCTCGCTGTGCGCATCGGCAACGACCGCATTGGAGAACCGTTCGGCCTGCTGGCCCTGACCATCCGGTGGACGACAGGACAAACCATTATCTAAGAAAGGAGGAGGTTTCGGATGGCATCCAATTACAAAAAGGATTTTGACTATGCCGAGGCGATTGCGAACACACAGGATGCCGGTGAGCGACAGCAGCTGCTTGCCGAGCGCCAGAACAAGATTGAGGCCGAGGGATTGGCAGGAAAGGTTGCGTCTAATGATGCCGTTTCCACCTGGAACGGCAATTACCGCCCCTATTCGGTTTCCAGCACCGAGCGCGGCGGCAGCGAGGTGAGCCAGTTGTACGACGCGGCAGAACAAGCACGTCTGCAACGTCTGGAAGCAGCACGCGCGCGTATCCAGCAGCAGCTTCAGAACAACCTTTCCTCAATCGAAAGCGATTACACCGCCAGCATGACGCAAACCGACATCAACGCACGCCAATCCGTCATTTCCAACGAGGAAAAGCTCGCTGCTCTCGGTCTGAACATGGGCGCGCGAGGCGCTGCCGCTACCTCTGGCGCTGCGGAAACCAGCCGCATCGCCATCGACAACCAATATCGCAGCGACCTTAATGCGCTCGGTCAGGCGCGCCTTACCGCGCGCGCAGCCGCACAGGACAGTGCCGCCGCGCAGGAGGCTGCTTTGGAGAACGAGTATTTCAACGCCACAGAAAACGCCGCACTCCAGCAGGCCCAGTCCGCGCTGACGCAGTTCAACGCCGACCGGGATTACAGCCTGTCGGTCGCCGGACTGACCGGCTTCCTGAACGGCACACCCACATTGGCCTATCGGGATTATGCCTCCGGGCTGACCAGTCAGGCGCAGACGCAGGCATACGAGCAGGCCTTCAACCGCTGGAAAACATCCGGCTACGTCCAGTCGGGTGACGCCGCCATTCTCGGTGTGCCTGCCGGCACACCGACCGCGGATGTCAGCTACAAAAACGCCAGTCTGGCCTTGCAGCAGTGGAAGGCCGGATATTGGTATTAAAATACATACAGTTGCATAAAAAGCCGGCCTCCGCCATAAAAGCGGAGACCGGCCTTTGAAAGAAATGAAGGTATGGGCTAAGTTATTGGATATTATGCGTTATAGTTGTCTGTTATTTTAGGATGCACCAATGTTAAATCTTGTATAAACAATCATAGCACACCCCTATTCTCAGGTCAATACTTTTGCCTTACAAATACTTGTATTTTTTCTTATATGTTCCATAATTTTAGCTTTTTATGCCTTTTTCGCAAAATAATTCGTGTATTCGACCGATTCCTGCCCTGTTCTCTGCAAAGCAAAAGCCGTTCATCTTGCGATGAACGGCTTTTTTGAAAGCATGTGCTGATGCTTACTTGTTCTTCAGGTTGAAGAAAGCATCCTTGCCGAGGTACTTTGCAACATCCTCGCCCAGTTCCTCCTCGATGCGGAGCAGCTGGTTGTACTTCGCAACGCGGTCGGTACGGCTCGGTGCACCGGTCTTGATCTGTCCAGCGTTGAGCGCAACAGCGATATCAGCAATGGTAGCGTCCTCGGTCTCGCCCGAACGGTGAGAAACAACCGCGGTGTAGCCCGCACGGTTTGCCATCTGGATAGCGTCCAGAGTCTCGGTCAGAGAACCGATCTGGTTTACCTTGATGAGGATGGAGTTTGCAACACCCATGTCGATGCCCTTCTTCAGGCGGGTGGTGTTGGTAACAAACAGGTCGTCGCCAACCAGCTGGATCTTGTCGCCAAGAGCCTTGGTCAGCATCTCCCAGCCTTCCCAGTCCTCTTCAGCCATGCCGTCCTCGAGGGAGATGATCGGGTACTTCTCAGCGAAGCCCTTCCACATCTTAACCAGCTGCTGCTGGGTCATCTTCTTACCGGACTTCGGCTGGATATAGCACTTCTCTTCGTCGTTCCACCACTCGGAGGAAGCAGCGTCAATTGCAATCATGAAGTC
>DYCA01000001.1:115162-158378 GCA_019418305.1 Clostridiales bacterium | reverse complement strand
GACAGTTCTTGCTCCAAAGGGAAAACGGCGATATGTATCTCTTTGGTGTGATAGTCTGGGTTCATATTATAAATGTCGTTGATCACATTGTTTCCAAAATCGCAGACCATAACTATGCCGCCTTGAAATGCAATAGGAACGGTATAATCCAATTTTTTATAATAGCATAGATAATACCAGTCATTATGTTTTCCTAAAGAGCCTATTTGCGCGCGTTTAAATGATGAGTTGTACTCTGACAAATCAAGTGAGATTATTTCATGTCTCTGCTCAATATAATTTTTATGAGCTTCTAACATCGTTCCCATTTTCCTGTAAATGGCTTTTTCATAAAGACGCTTATAAATCATTTGCAAATAGTCCTTCATCGCAATTTGCGCAAGCATCTGACCAGTAGGTTTGTATCGATAAGCAGCAGGATCTTCGTATTGTTGAAAAATTTTACTATCACAATCTCTACAAATAAGTTGAAATGTTCCCGCATCATTAACGCCTTGTTCATTGCGCATGGAAGGAAGGTCAATCAATGTATTTGAATAATATAACTTTCCGTCGGTGGCAATTCTCCTAAGACAAAACTGCGGAACAGAATGGGAGTTGCAGAAACTCGACACTTTTTTTTTGCAATAGTAACAATAACTTAGTTTGGCCTCTTGACGTGCCTGACCTTGAAGTATACTTATCTTTTTATTATATTCAATTTTATTACGAGAATAGGCCTGGTGTTCTTGCTTGTTTAATCCTAAAAATAACATTTGAGGCTCGTCAAAAAACATAGCTTTTCCTCTTTTCCTTCATCGCTTATAGAGTTTCTTTGATTTTAGCATAACACGTAGTCATTGTCATCTAGTATAGAAATATCATATTTTATTACAAAACTCGATAATATTGATGCCTTACAAACAATAAGAAAGACTTTTATCCTGTACAGGAGAAAATTTTTTGACATAAAAAAGCGGAGAATCATCAAAGGGACTGTCGATGATTCTCCGTATAAACACTGCAAACAAGGAACTGATGAATGGAACATATGCCAGCAAGAAAGTGAAGAACTACTTCGCTTTCTTGATTTGGCGCAGCATCACATCAGCAATGCACTCACTCGCCTGCACTTTGGATTCCTCAATTAGATGAGCATAGTAGGTTTCAGTGGTTGTCGCGCTGGAATGCCCAAGCTGCCGTGCCACTGTGACAACATCGGTGTGGTTGGCAATCAGCACGCTGGCTACGGTGTGGCGAAATGCATGCGGGTTGATGTGTGGCAGGTCATGCTGTTTGCTGAATTTGGCCAGCCAAGCGGTAATGCTGTCCGGATGCATGGGACGGCCGTCGTCTCGGGTAAACACAAAACCAGTTCCTTTCCAGCGGTCGCCGTTGAGCTGACGAAGATTTTCCTGCTCTTCCTGATGTTGACGCAGCAAATCAGCCGTTTCCGCCGGGATCGAGATATATCGCGTTTCCCCGGTTTTGGGTGTCTCTTCGTAGATACCGCGTGCTTTGGAGTATCGCAAGTTATTATCGATCGTCAGATAATGTTGCTCTAAGTGCACACGATCCCATTTCAGCCCCATGATTTCGCCGCGGCGGCATCCGGTGACGAGCAGTAGATGGGTGATTAGCTTCCATTTCAAAGGTTCTCCTTCGGGTGCTTGTACAATGGCGGCGATTTGTTCCGGTTGGAAATAGTTGACCACGCTGCGTTTTGCTTTGGGAAGAGTAGCGCGGCTGGCTGCGTTATAGGTGACCAGCATCTCTTTTTCTGCCTGTCCCAGCACAACCGAGATGAACCGATGGTGTTGCAAGATGGTTTTGACCGCCAGCTTTTCTTCGCTGTGAAAGTAGTCAAAAAGTTCCCGCGGTGGTATACTGAGAGCAGAAGCAATCGCTGCTGCCGAGGCTTGACGGATGGTTTGCCCGCGGCAGGCAGCGGTGATTGTGGATGGGCTGAGTTGGGCCTGACGGGATAACGCAGCGCGGGAGATCTTTTGCTTTTTTAGCAATGCACCAAGATCTACCTTGGCACGGGCGTTGTCTGCCGAATGTTTGATGCAGTCTTCCGCTAGACTGATGTACAGCCGATTGAGATGTTGGGGCCGAATTTCAGTCAGTTTAAAATGACCGATTGCCGGATTGATCCGTTCGCACAAATGCTTGTACAACTCGATGGTACTGTGCTTTGTACCGGTATGTTCTTTGAGCTGGATGACATAGTCGGCATATTCCGCAAAGGTTTTGCGGTTATCCAGCCGAAAACCCTGTCGTATACTGTTTTCAAATTCGACGGCTACGCGCTGCGCCTCCCGCTCGGCATACTGCTCTGACCAAGTTGCCGGAGGACGGTAGGTTTTGTAGTGACGCCGCTTGCGATAGTATTCATCATAGCCGCAGTGCACCGTGATCTTAAAGCTAAGACCGGTTTTGCCGTGGATTTTCGTAATGGTTGCCATGGTGGGCCTCCTCGTGAAATGAAGGGGGCATGTCCTGAAGACATGCCCCATGGTGATTAGATCGGAATGCGCGGTGGGATGTGAGACGGCCGGTTTTCCACTGCAGTGGACGGCGCACCAGTGCCATCGTGCAGCAGTTTGATGACGTTCGGATAGTATAACAGGCATGTGCGGCCAATGCGGGCGGCGGGCAGGATACCTTGCCGCACCCAGCCGCGCAGCGCACTCTCCGAAACGTGGTGCCCTTCGGCCAGCAGGCGGCGGTGCGTTTCGGCGATAGACGCGGTGTCAAACCACTTTTGCGATTCGGAATTAAAATTTTTTTCCATTTTGTTTCCTCCTTAAAATTCTTGGGCCTCATCCTCGAGCACATCGAGGCGGATGCGGTATACGCGCGGAGTGCCCTTTTTCAGGCGTACTTGCACGGTGCCTTCCTCCTGTAAAACGAGTGCGCCAACATCTTTGAGTTCTTGCACTATTTTGGAGATGTTGTAGCAGGCGTAGCCGTCTTGCATGCGTATGAAACGCTCAAGGGGATCACGTCGTAGGCAGAGATCATGATGCCAGATTATCCCTTCATGGCGATCCAGTTTTTCGACCTTTTTGCAAAGGTCGAAAGCATCCGACTCATAGCCTGCAAGCAGAAGGGCAGCAATATTCCCCTTTTTTCGCTGGCGATCCAGCTGCTGAAGCAGATCGTCTTGAAATTGCAGAGAGCGGTCAACGGCGACGCAGTACAGGGTGTGGATAGCGTCAACGCACCTCGGAGATGCCCCGTCGGCAAGAGCAGCGTGAGCTAAGGCATCAAAGACAACGTCAAGAACTTTGAAATTTTTCTCCACCCGCTGATTATAGCGGTAAGATTGGTCCTGTCCCTGCAATTCGCGGATCTTTTTGCACAAATTTGGCTTTTTGCGCAAAAACCATTCGATGAAGGAGTAGCATGCCGCACCAATCAACCCAGCCTGCAAACCAGCCGAAAGGCTGAGTGGCTGATCTAAATCGATAAAGATACACCGGGTAATGTCGGACGCATTCTCCAGCGAAAATTCCGCAGTAAAAATGACACCAGCTGCGCAATGCTGCCTGCTCGATTTTCCGCCAGGCAGCTTTTTCACAATTGGAGCGGCGTTTGCTCCTTCGCGGACAAGCTGTGCGCCGAGATCGCGGTACTTCCTCTGCAATTGTGCGCTTGCCGACAGGCACAGGTCGTCCACGACAATCGGCAAATCACGTGCGGACACCATCGCGTCGCGGGTAGCGGATATAGTGCTTCCCGCGCTCAAAAGCTGGGCCGGGGCACCGTTTGATTTTTGCAGCCAATCGGTTAGATGTCGAGCCAGAGTGGTCTTACCGAGTCCTTGCCCACCAACAATGGCAAGCACGGCTTGCCAGGAAGGCACTTGACTCGTAATCCATGAGCGCAGTAGCGTTGTACACAGAAACACGAAGGCCAGCGTGGCTTGCGGATCCGAGTATGTAAGCTCCGAAAAAAGCTGCGACAGAGGGCTCTCAAGGGGCAGAATTTTGGGAATAACGCTATCGCTGCAGCGGACGATGTACGGCAGATCACACTCGCCGAGTACACGGTCACCCCATACATAGATATATTGCCCGTTCGGCAATTGGTGCATGCCTGGCTGCGTGAAGGCGTATCCGATACACGTCTCACCACCATCTGGGGCCTGTAGGAGGTGGGAAGATGACAGTGCGATGAGCCGGTGCACTTCTTCCAGAAGTGCGACATCGAAGGCGTCGCGGTGTTTGCGAGGAACAAGAAAACGTGGCACAGCCTGATGTAGTCCGGCAGCGTTGAGTTGTGCAGTCGGCAGGATCACCGACTGCTCTGTCCCGTCGTTAAAGACGAACAGAATTTCGGCGAAGAGCATGGTTCCCACATTTTCTGCACTGGGATCTTGATAAAGCCTGACAACATCGAGTAAGGCATTGCAAATGTTATCCATGCTATTAAGGATTGGGGTCGTCAATTCTCTTCACCTCCTTCGGTATCCATGGGTTCGACAACTCTGATGATACGTTCCGGCGGAACTGGTTCCAGCCGGGGACGTGGCAGATAGTCAGGGGTAACGACAATCGCATTGATCGTCAACGGACTGTGACGTTTGCGACGGGGCGCCATTTTCGGGTGGCGCATGTAGCGCGTGGGCGTAGCAGGGATTTGAATATTCATCGGATGTTCCTCCTTAAATCAGTGCCGCCAGCGTCCTGGCGGTTGGGTGGCGCATCAATGCGTTTTTCTTACACAGAAAGTAAAACATATTTCGCAAGCAGATGCTACCAACGGCTGCTTCGCGCAAAACGAGTCTTTTTTGCGAAGCGAATGAGGCAACCAGAAACGGCTGTAAATTAACGATTTAGACAGCAATAAAGATTTTATCTTGGAGGTAATAATATGAACCATGCTGCGCAAAAATATATGAATGAGCTGCTGCAATCCGGACTCCTGATACCATTATCTCAGGATATTCGTAGCGTGAATGTTGTTACCCCGGCATTACCATCCTCTCATCAAGTTGACCAACTTTCGGTGGAGGAAACCGCTTATCGCTATTTGTTTGAGTTTTTTGTTTTTGCCAGTGAACTAAGGTTACCTATTAACAATCCGATTGCTTTTTTCCATGAGATGTTAGGTAAAATCAGTGTAATAAAGACAGCACCAGAGATGAAGAGCATAGCAAGTATATTGTTGCAGATGGTGTATGCTGATTGCAGCTTTCTATTCGGGTCATCGTTTGATTCAGTGAGTCCGCAGAGGAACGCTTTGCGAGCTGCTGATTTATTGGGGATAGCATATCACGCAGGGGTATCAAACGAAACTAAGAGCAAAGATGTTCTTAAGCTGCATTATTTGAATCAGTATACCAAAGATGAGGGAGACAGAGAGATACTGCCTACGGTTTTAGGCTATCAGAGTCAGCTTATTAGTGCTCGACGCTTTGAGGAAGACTACCCATTTTTTCGTGACCAGTTTAAAACACTTGAAAAATATCGGAAAATATATCAGGAGTGGAAACAGAAAACAGCGAAAGAAAATATTATACAGATTCCATTTCATATTACAAGAGAAAAGGGACGTAAGTTTTTTGAAATCTATAAAGTTTTTTCCTTGCAACAATGCACAGATAAGCGACAATTCAATAAACTTTTGAAGCAATTAGAGGTATTGGAAAAGGAATTACAAACGGCCTTTGTGTTGTCACGCATTTTATTCTTAATTGATAGATGTATAAATAGATTACAGAACCCTGATGATAGATTATATGACTTTTGGCCCCAAGTGCTGTCAAAGTTAGTTTGCCTGACTAGACAATATTTTAAAGAGAACGAATTCCGCATTCGGTCTCTTGTGTTTTCTGAGAATATGTCTGAAGAGTTGAAATATTCTGTGGACAATTTCTGTAAAGTGATACGAAATCCGGATTCAGAAGACAAGAAAGAGTATCCTACTTTTTTCATGTGTGCTAAAAAGAGGTGTATTTCTTTATCTCAAACTGAAAAAGATTTGATCAATGATTTAAAGTCGCATCCACTGATTAAATGTATCATGCAAATTCAAGAAGAACTGTGTAAGCTTCCGATACAAGAAGTTTCAGCTTTTTATTTATTTAAAATATTTAATCACGCTGGAAATATAAGAGTGCCTTTCACAAAAAGTTCATATAAATGTAAAGAATCTATTTTTCGGCTTGAGTCTATGCCAATGAGCGAAGAGTCAACTGCCGTTCGTAACCAAAAGAGTGCAATTTACTTTTTTAATGCGTTGGAAATGCTATGCTATAAGAATTTTCCTAATAGTTATCAAGAAGAACTATGCGATTATCTATTTGAACGTTGCCGAGGCTATGTGCCGCATGGGAAGTATATTATAGATTTAGCTGATCTGGATAGGATATACAATGATGTAATGCCGCAATATAAGCTACAATATGCCATAGATCAGCAGTTGCGTGAGAATTTGAAATTAGATGTTATGTGCTTTCAACAATATGCATTTACGCAATGTACTGCTGAAGACTTTTATCAGTTCTTTTTTCATCCTGATACTTCTGAAGATAAAAAGGTCCTTAAGCAAATTGATAAAAGTATTTCAAAGGATAAGTTTGATGAGTATTGCCAAATTGCTCTTTATTCGACTGCTGGGTATGGAAACTCTCATCATCCCTTAGAATGGCATAAACGTATGAGTAAATTTATGGATGATATTATTGATGCAAATGACATGTTGTGCCAATATGTGGATGGAGATAGCAAAAATGCAGAAGAAATTTATGTAGGGAATGGCTTATCTTTTGATACATGGAACGATATGTTTTGCTATGCCGACGGAAGAAAATTTGATAAAGGACAATTCCTAACCAATCATGCACGCGTCCAATTGGCAATTCATGCGATATGCTTAAAGCGTGCAGCAGAGGTAGCTCGCAAAGAAGCATTGCAATGTTATAAGCATATATTCTTTGATGCTTTGTAAGGTGCTGGGGTATCTGGGGGATTCCCCTAGATACCCCAGCGATTAGAATGATGCGATATGGCTTTGTGTGTATTTCACTCTGCGATAGAACGTGTTGGATTTTAATCCCGTCCTCCGCATGGCTTCTCTGGCTGTAATCTCGCCGCGCCGCCACTGGGCGACGATATCGTCGAAGTTGTCGGGCAGTGTCAGCGGCACGCGTCCACGGTATTTTCTCTGCGCCTTGGCGATGGCGATGCCCTCGCGCTGGCGCTGGAGGATGTACTCCCGCTCGAGTTCGGCTACGGCGGCGAAAACGGTCAGCATGAATTTGCCGGTTGGGGTGGTGGTGTCGATCGCCTCCTTCTTGGAGACGAACTCGACCTCGTTGGCCGTCAGCTGCTCGACTAGCTCCAACAGGTCATGGGTATTGCGGGCGAAACGGCTGATCGACTCGACGATCACGGTGTCGCCCTTTCGGACGTAGTTCAGCATGCGCTGCAGTTCCGGACGATCGGTGTTTTTACCGCTCGCCTTGTCGATGAAGATTTCGTCCACGTCGAGCTCGCGCAGCAGCGCCTGCTGCCGGGCAGGGTTCTGCTCCTCCGTGCTGACACGGATGTAGCCGATTTTCATGTGTCTTCCCTCTTTTCCAAAAGAAAAACGCTGCCAAACAGCAGCGTTTTGTGTTCTTGATTGGTTTCAATGCACCCAGTTTCGCTCAATGGATGTTTGCAACGCGCGGAACAGCGGTAGATAGGTGCTGCTGATCTGCGCAATAATCTCAAGGGCGGTTTGCTGGTTGTACGCATGGGACGCCAGATTGCGTGCCTGCAATGCGTTCAGCCAGGCGGCCTCGTCATCGATCATGTGCAGTCGATAGGCTTCCTTGATGATGCTGCGCGGCGAGCCGGTGACAGCGGTGTTGACGCCTTCGTTCTCCATCGCCTCTTTCATTGCCTTCCAAGCCTGTTCGAAGCAAATTTGATAGAGCGAAACCAGCCCGGTTAGTACAACATTGTCATAGGGCGGCTGATAATTTTGGATATCCTCCAGATTGTGCAGCGCCTTGCAGAAATTCTCAAACTTTTTCATAAAGCACTTTTCCGTCCTTCTCAATATTTTCAAGCAGTGCCTCATCCACGGGACAATCCAGATTGACCACGTCATATTGCAGCAGGGTATCAGTCTCTTCGTCTACCGCAAGCGCAAAGCCGGAAATGTCGCCGCCGCTGACCGCAAGGTCGATGTCGCTGCGCTCTTTGAAGTCGCCACGCGCGCGGGAACCGAACAGGATCACCTTGTGTAGGCCATATTGTGCTGCAAGATCGCAGATCTGTTTCAAAACGACATCGCGGATGCCGGTCGATTCGGGCAGCATACCATCCCTCCTAGTTGGATTGTCCTCATTATAACAAAAATCGCCCTGCCCGTAAAGCAAGATGCTGTCGAATCGGGTCGAAGTGTTGCAATAGGGTCGGGTTCCGTTTTGACATATTGCAAAACCCTGAAACCGACCCTATTGCCATACTTTTCAGCTGTGTCAGATGGGTATACCCCAATGACATACTATTTGCTCGGCGGTTTGCTGTTTTTCGCAGACTGCTCCGCGATCTCGATCACGACCTCGACAAATGCGCCGAGCAGCTCGAACGCTTTGGAAATTGCCCCATGTGTGATGCCCCTCCTTTAATATGCGTATAGTAATTCGCCGGTCAGCTCGTGCAGCATCGCCGGGTCGTATAGCAGTTCTTCGATCTCGTCCGGGTCGCAGCCGTAGTCCAAGAGTGCCTGCACCTCGTCCTCGCTCACGCCCATGGCCTTCGCGGCGGCGAGCAACTCGTCGTGCAGACTGTCATCCACGTCCCACGAGTAGCCGTAGTACGGGGCATGACGCCACCAGTGGGCGCAGCTGGTGCGCGGGATAAAGCTGCCGCTGGTCTGATTTCCGAATTTGTCGATTTTCAGGATTTCCCCCTCCTCCGGCTGCTGGATGCTTTCCGGTTTGCCCAGTCGCAGGCGTTTGGCTGCTTGCACGATAATTTCCTGCGTGGAAGCATACAGCGTAAACCCATCATAGTGAAACAAGCACAGCGGGTTATCGCCCTTGACAAACCAGATCGCATCCTCGCTGTCCAGCACTGTGAACACAAAAGAGCCCTCGACTTTTTCGGCCATAGTTTTTAGGCTGGCAAAGTCGAGGGCATTTTGTTGTTCCAAGAGCTGCACAGCAATATAGCTGTCGGTTTCGACGCTGGTCTGCGGCAGGTTTTCCTGTTGTCGCAGAATCTTATCGTTCCACAGGATGCCGTTATGCGCAAGAGCAAAGGTCTTGCCGTTGATGTTGCCGGGAAATGGGTGGTTGTTTTGATTGAACTTTTCGTTGCCCTGTGTCGTCATACGGGTATGTCCCATAATGACGTTCACATCACTCGGCACGCGCAAGCGCAGCTTGCGGGCTGGCAGCGGGCGCTTGAAGATGCGCAGCCGTCCGCCGAAGCGGTAGGCGATGCCGGTCGCATCCGTCCCGCGTACTTCACATTCTCGAGCGAGGGTGTTCAGGATGCGGTTCTTTTCGCGGGTGGTGAGTTTGTTTTGGTGGTCAATTAGTCCGAATAAACTGCACATCAGCAGGCCTCCTCATTCTCCATGTTGGTGTTGACCGGCTCGTTGACATAGAGCCGACGTTCTTTCAGGTACTGGATGAGTTCGGGTTCTTCGATGCGGTCGAGAAAATCGAACCAACTCATGTCCTGCAATTCTGTGTCGGAAAGCGAAATCGCCACCTCGCAGAGGTGGTTGACCATCTGCAAAGTGGCGATTAAAGTGTTCAGTTTCAGCGTGCCGCGGAACAGGCGAAGCTCGATTGTGTCGGCGTTCGTGAGATTCACAGCGGTGTACCGTCCGGCGCAGGAGTCCTTCGCGTGGTTGAGTTGTTCCCGTGGACACAGTTTCATGCCGTAACGTGCTGCCCAGCGGTTGAGCTGTGCTTGCGTTCTCCGGCTGAACCGCAGCAGCTCCGGCCAGAACTTTTCGACGAAGTACACCAGCCGCGCGATGCAGGATTCCTGTGTCTCGTAAGTACAGCCGAACGCCATGCGCGAAATATGAACGTGCAGCCCACAGGTGCCCGCGCCATGGCTGCGGTAACCGAGTTGCTTGGCTTCGTGTAGGATGTCCTCCCACGGCATTTCGTTCAGATGATAGTCCAGCGTCATTGGGTGGGTGACGAGTTCAAGGCCGTCGTCCAGCGAGCCGTCCGTTTTGATGTACAGGTTTTCGGTGTTGCGGTTGGCGATGTCGAGAAAACGGCGGGCGTGCGCGGTGCTTTCTCCACCTTCGTCAATTTCTAGTTCCACACCAAAGCGACGCAGCCCCTTGCCGTGGAACACAAGGTCCGGCATGTAGTTATAGTCGTGGATCGGTCCGAACTCGCAACGGTCATCATAGCAATCACGGCACAGATTTTCGCCGTCGTATTGGTAGACAGAGTCGTTTGAAATCAGCGTACCACAGCGCTCGCAGCGGGTGTAGTGGCGCACACAGCAGTCGTGACAGAGCACTCGCGTGTCGTCACCTTCGTCGTCATCGATGTAGATGCGCGTGCCGCATTCGTCACACAAAATGGTTATGTCGCCTGCGCAGTCCGGGCAGAGCACATCTTCGCCAACGTGGAACATTTCATCAAGCGGGTGGACAGCGCCGCAGTGATCACAGGTGTAGGTTTCTTGCATAGCATTTTCCTCCTCTAATATTCTTCGGCCAGCAGCATTGTGCTGTGGGTTTGGTCATCAATGACGAAGATTTTGGCGTTGATTGCATCTTTGCACGGTATGTCCATTTCATAGCGGTAGGACGGTTGTTCCTGTGAATGGATGATGTGCTGGCCGGTGTCGGTGCGCATCAGACGAAACACCTGTAAGTAGTCGCGCTGCTCGTTCGGAATGCGGTCAATCAAGCTCCAGAGCAGGATCATCAGCCAAGCGGGCAAGGTACATTGAATGCCACGGGTCAGATATTTGGGGTTTTGAAACATAAGCAATTCTCCTTTAGGCAGAAAAATAGCCACTGGAACAATCGTTCCAGTGGCTTCTATTTATATAGTATGTGTGTGATTTTACCGCATGGTCAGATGCGGACATGTGCAGAATCATCGCTCAAGAGACAGAATGTTCTGCAAAATAACGGTGATTTTACGCAGACTTTCGGCTGAGAGTCCTTGAAGCAGATCGCGCAGTTCCGTCAGTAGTGCTTCCTTTTCGTCACTGATCGGCTGCGGTTCAGAGAACAGTTCTGCCATCGAAATATCCAGCGCAGCGGCGATCTTTTCCAGCGTTTTCACGGTCGGACTCTTGAGGCCGCGCTCCAAATGCCCAAGAAAAGCAGGATTCATATCAGCTTGCAGCGCTAAGGTTTCCTGACTCCAGCCCTTTAGTTTTCGAAAGTATCGGATGCGGCCTCCGATATCAATTGCACAATACATAGCTTCACCTATCCTTAGGTATTAGAATATCTTTACAATTAGTATTGCGCAAATCTTTAAAAGTATTGTATAATAATATCTATAAGAATCGAAAACGATTAGGAGGGGTTGAAATGAGTAAAAGATGCTTGAATTGCGATTCTGCATTACCGGATCACGCAAAATTCTGTAACAAATGCGGTACTCCAGCGCCGGAGCAGAAAAGTGAGCTGTTTTGCTCCAAATGCGGCACAAAGCTGGAAGCAGGAACGAAAGTCTGCAGTCGTTGTGGCGCACCGGTTGAAGGAACATCGGATACCAATTCAGCGGGCACAGGTACAAATACACAGGATCAAGCCGGAAACCCGCAACCGATAACCGATTTCAGCAAGGTAAGCCCGAAGAAACAGAATCTGTCCAAATTGCTCGGGGGAATTGGTATTGTAGTGGTTATCCTAGTTGCACTTGGAATACTATTTGGGGGCGGAGCCAGCAGCGTTGTTCAAAGCGGCACGCTGGATGATTATCCTGATAAAACAGTAGGAGAAGCATTTGAAGAACGGTTTTCAAAAGGCTCATGGTCTTCGGAAGATCGCGGAGATGTAACGTATGTGATGTTCACTGGCTATGATTCTGATACGGTCACGAATTGGGAAATTGTATTCATAGTTTTAGATAATCGGTTCCGCGTGGAATCCATTTCCGTCGATGGGGAGTATTATACGGATGCGCTATCGGTTTCAGCGCTGCTGGAGTACATCTATACGGGGAATACAGATCTTTTGTTAGGATACGCTTTCTTACAGGCACTGTTCTCATAAAAAGTAAGGGGTAATACTTATGTTTTGTACGAATTGTGGCAAAGAATTGCCGGACGGGAGCGCTTTTTGCACCAACTGCGGTGCAAAAATCTCATCTGATCCTGCAAAAGGACAAGATTACACAGCTCAAGCACCGCAGCCGGAAGCGTCTGCCGCTGCGAAACCGTATGCAACGACCCAAGCGCAGGATGAAGCAAATTGGAAAGGGCAGCAGGCATCGGAGAAATCCACCGCGGCTTTTTCAAGCGAAAAGAAGAGAGAAGCCGATGCGAATGCCATTGTGCGGCAAATCATTGGGAAAAATACAGAGTATTATTTGACCCAGTTTGGACAGATGCAGCAAGGTGCCAAAAGCAAAATGAATTGGGCATCGTTCTTTTTCAGCTTGTGGCACGCGAGCTATCGAAATATGTGGCGCGCATGGCTTCGGGCGGTTCGGCTGCCGTTGATTATCGATTTTTGCGCATGGGCATTGGCGGGTGTTTTTCTTTTTATTCAGCCGGTTACTAGCGTGATTTTGCTTATGGTGGCTATGGCTGCTGGTATCTGGCAGATTATTGCACAGATCTTGTTCGCTAAACGCTTTAATCAGTGTTATATGAAACATGTGGAGCAGAAATTAGCGAACCATGATCATAGCCCGGATCCCTCTGGAGGCCGTGTTGTTGTCTCCTATCTGATAACAGCAGGCATTGGTGCCATCATTGCTTCCATTTTGTCTGCGGTCATGCTGGGCGGTGCGATGATGGCCTTCAGTGGAATGAACATGCAAGAAGATGCGTTACCTGATACATCGGTTGAAGTACCGGAATTTCCGGAAGTCTCACAAACTGACCCGGAGACAACGACAACTATAAACGCCGTAAACATGAATGATTATGTGGGCTCTTGGATGGTAGATCGGTATAACAGCTATATGGACGGTTATGTCGGCTTTGTCATTGAAAACAACAATGATCAGTTTTACTTCTCTGCAAACGGTGTCTGGAATCAAGGCGATCGCGTAACCAATATTGAATATGCTCGGATCGAACTCAATTATGATGGAACGCAAGCGGGCGGTTATTATGAAGATGATCGCGGTAGCACGGGTGACATTATTTTGGATTTCGAAAATGGAGAACTGTATTTGACGATCACTGCGGACGGTGGCGGTGATTATAGCTTGTCTATGTCACATGAGCATTGCACACGGGACAACACTGCGGAGGAGGGAGCGCTATACGAGCCGGAAAGTGAGCCGGAGACGCAATTCTACAGGTTTTATCATGAAGATCATACCTATTCCAATGGGATGGATAGCCTGAGCGGATATACGATCGGCGAGGATTACCTTTGGCCGACGGATACGCTGACGATTACGGACGGAGATCTGAATGAATTGACACGCATGGAGGTCGCTGCAATCCGTAATGAAATCTATGCGCGTCATGGCTATACATTCTCTTCGCAGGAATGGGCCGATTTCTTTGCCACAGCTACATGGTATGTACCAAACGCTGCATTCTCCAACGATATGCTGAATACAACAGAAAAACAGAATGTTGAAACCATTCTTGCCTATGAAAAAGCACGCGGGTGGAACCAATGAAGCAAATACTTTGCTGCTTGCTAATTACTATGTGCCTAAGTGGTTGTGCATTCAGCCTCAAAGAAAAAGCAGAAAGCGTATCTGGTCAGATAGAACCCGTATCATCTCAGCAACAGATGAAGCGAGAAGAACAGGAGGCGATACAACCGGAAAAGGATTTGCCATTGTCAGGAATGGTTATTTGTGTGGACCCTGGCCATGAAGTGACCAATTTGCGGGAACAGGAACCGATCAACCCCTATAGCAGCGAGACAAAAGAGGCGTTTGTTGGTGGTACATCGGGCAAAAATCAGACAGAGGAACAATTAAATCTATCTATCGGATTGAAATTACAGGCGTTGCTGGAGGAACAGGGAGCGACGGTTGTCATGACTCGTACTACCCATCAAAGTGATATGACCAGCTATAAGCGGGCAAAGCTAGCCAATGAGAAGCAAGCTGATCTGTGTATTCGCATTCATGCCGATGGTTCAACCGACCCTTCGGTACATGGAATGTCTATGCTGGTGCCGTATGGAGAACAGCTTGCTTCGCAGGAGATTGTGGAGCCAAGTCGTCTTGCCGGAGAATATGTGTTGGCGGCTACCATCAAGGCTACCGGCGCAAAAGATAACGGGATTGTTCAGCGTTCTGATTTGACAGGATTCAATTTTGCTGAAGTGCCAACAATTTTAATCGAAATGGGCTTTATGAGTAACCCGGATGAGGATGCGCTGATGGAAACCCAAAGTTATCAAGATAAACTGGCACAAGGGATGTGCACGGGCATTGCAAATTATTTTTCTGATTGTAGAAATAATGAATGAAAGAGAGGGAAAATGATGAAAAAGAAATTAGCATTGGTATTGGCAGCACTTACTTTGTTTTGTGGCATGCTGCCTGTGGCAGGCGCTGCATTAAGCAACTTTGCGCAGCAGCGTACTTATGCTGGCCAGTTTGTGGATGTTGCTGCAAATGCTTGGTATTACGACAATGTAAAAACTGCCTATGAGCTTGGATTGGTGAATGGTTCGAGCAATACAACCTATTCGCCTGAGGATAATATTACGGTAGCAGAAGTGCAGACGTTGGTGGCACGCATTCATGCGACCTATCACGGCAACACCATTCCCGCACAGTCAGGGGCTTGGTATACGCCGTATGTGGAATATTGCATGGAACATATTGACCGTGAAGTTTGCTCCATGGCATATATGTCGGATGGCAATGTGATTAGTGCTAATACGCCAGCTTCCCGTACATATTTCGCCTACCTGATGTATGCAGCACTTCCGGCCAGTGAATACACATAGATCAATACAATTGCAGATAGTTCACTGTCCGACGTAGATGATATTGTGTTTAAAGATGCGAATGAGCGCATTTATACATTGTATCGTGCGGGTATTTTGACGGGAAGTGATAACCAAGGTACATTCCACCCGGACTCGAATATTACGCGTGCAGAAGTTGCAGCGATTGTTGCACGCATGATTGACCCAGCACAGCGAAAAACTTTTGTGCTACAGAATAAACCGAGTGAAGTCTCGTTGGAAAACTATGTGGGTGAATGGTACTTTGTAAACAATCCGGATAGTGGGCTGTCGATCGAAAGAGTTGGAAATGATTATTATCTGACCTTAACAGTTGTACAGGGCAGTGGCCTTCGGTTTAATGGCACATTAGAACCCGCAAAGTTGGTCAAGATGGGTTCGTATTATGAAACTGCATCATTTGATACGATGGCTGCAACCACTGCAATAGCGCAAATTCGCCCAGAAGGATCGCAGTTGGTTATTTCCTGCACCGAGTATGGGAATAGCAGTTTGTCAATCAATATGACAGGTGTGCGTTGTAGCAGACGATAAGGCTCAAAGCCTCCCAACACATACGGTTGGGGGGCTTTTTGTGATATGTGTATATGCTGCATTAACACTACAGTTATATAAAATAAAACAGGCACAGAGATCTGCCCGCAATTCCGGTATGTCTCTGTGCCTGTTTCACTTGCTTATAATGCTAAAACTTGAACAGCATTTTCTCGAACCTGATTGATTGTTTTCATCAAAGCGGTTCTGGTTTTGGCGTCAAACAATTTGATAAAACTGATTGGCTTGTCAAACGGCGGCTTTGTCAGTTCCGCAACATTATCCATATACCCATTCAGCTCAATATGATGGATAATTTTGTGAACAAACGCAATCTGCTTCTGGTTTAAGGACTGGTCATTGATGAACACCGAGAATGCCTGCATAGCGGCTTCATGATCCAGCTTGGCGATTTTGCGAATAAGCAGGCCAAAAGGCGTATCGCCAAACTCTCGGGCATAATCCTCTTTACTTCCCAGTTCGCTGGTGAGCACGCGCTCCAGTTCCTGATAATCGCCCATCGCCAACGGGATATTGTGCGTTAGCTTGTAAATTGCCAGCGTGTCCCCATGCTCGTTGACATAGCGGTTCACCTTAGCACGGTAGTCCTCAAAGTCATAGGCGGCATCCATCTGAACGCCTTCCTGACTATCAATAATCGGGTCGGTCAGCTTGGTGACAATCAGCCGCTGTGCTCCGCTGCCCTCATCCAAAAATCGGATTAGATCGCGCAGCTCTTTTCTAACCTGCTCAAAAAGCAAAATGTCGTCCGCATCCCAGAATGCGTCGGTATGGATCTCCTTGAGCACCGGCAGCTTCGCCTTGATCTGCGGAATGTTGGCCTTGCGCTCCAGCAACGATGCCGTATCGCACAGCTGCTTTTTGGCATATTTGAAAGCGGGCATCTGCTCGATATGCGCCAGAATCAGGCCATACATAAAGTTGTCAAAGCGCTTGGCAAACTCATCGTCGTCATCCAATCGGACAAGCGGTGCAATCTGCCTCAGCAGTTCGCTCTTGTCCCCCTCGCTCAGAGAATCAAATGCGTCCTGTTTTTGATACTTGTCCACATACTGCATCCGCAATTTCACGGCGATCAGGTCAGAGTTGAGCGCCATCACCTGTTTGTGGCAGGTATCAACGATCTCGCTACGCCACGCCTGATAGACCTCTCCGGCAAAGGCGCTTTCCTGCAAAGCCATAGCGATTCTGATCTGTTTGCCGAAGATATTTTCCGACAGTGTTTTCGTCTCTCTGGCCTCATAGCCCTCCTTGTGCTCGCGGAAGAATTCAAAGTTGCCGCAATAGTCAAAAATCAGAAAGCGGCGCTTATCCGTATACGTTCCATCTACTTGATCTACGCAGGCCAGCCCTTTGCACAGGCGGGTGCCTCGCCCGATCATTTGCCAGAATTTTGCCTTGGAACGCACTTTCTTGAAAAACACCAGATTGACGCACTCCGGCACATCGATGCCGGTGTCCATCATATCCACCGAAACCGCAATATGCGGTGTTTTCTCCGGCTGCTTGAAGTCGTCGATCACGGTCTGGGCGTAGGCATCATCACAGATGACCCGCTGGGCAAAAGTGCCGTGATGCTGCGGGTAGAGCTTGTTGAACCGCTCCAAAATAAATTCCGCGTGGCGCTTGTTCTGGGCAAAGATGATGGTTTTCCCCAGCCGGTCGCCGCCCGCCACTTTGATGCCACGTTCCATCAAGTCCTGCAATACGATGTCCACCGTTGTCTCATTGAATACAAACTTGTTGAGATCCGCAGAGGGAATAAACTCCGGCATCGTATCGTCTTCGATGAAATCTTCTTCGTATCGTTCCTTGTCTGCATCCGACAACTCATCATAGGTGATGCCTTCTTCGAGGAATTTGGTCTTGACCTCGTAGTTATAATACGGCACCAGCACATGATCCTGATAAACCGCCGTCTCATAATCATAGGCATAGGTGGGCACGCCGTGTTCCATCTCGAAAAATTCGTAGGTATTGCGATCTACATCGGTTTTGGGTGTCGCGGTAAGGCCAACCATCACGGCGTCAAAATACTCAAAAATCGCCCGGTATTTTTTGAAAATACTCCGATGGCTTTCGTCAATGATAATGAGATCAAAATGCGCTGAGGTAAATAACTGCCGTCCGTCCTTGGATTTTGTGTCGTCGATGACGTTGAGGATAGTCGGATAGGTAGAGAACACAATACGGGCGTTTCGGTCGTCCTTATTGGAACACAAGTTGCACAGAGACATATCCGGCAGATAGTTCTTAAAATCGTCCTTGGCCTGCTTGACTAACGCGGTGCGATCGGCCAGAAACAGGATATTGGTCACCCATTTGCCGCGGCTGAGCACATCGGTCAAGCTGGAAGCAGTTCGGGTTTTGCCAGTGCCGGTTGCCATCACCAGCAGATGCTTGCGGAACCCCTGCTCCATCTGCCCGCACACCGCCCGGATGGCTTCCTTCTGGTAGTATCGGTCGGTGATTTTGTCATCAATGGGAACATCCATCAGCTCCAGTCGTTCGGTGCGGCGGTTCATTAGCTTTTGCAAATCATCCTTGCTGAACACGCCGCTGACCTTGCGCTGCGGGCCGCTCTGGTCGTCCCAAAAGTAGGTTTCAAAGCCGTTGGTGGTGAACATCATTGGACGGCGGCCAAATTTCCGTTCCAGACAGTCTGCATACAAAACCGCCTGCTTGCGCCCAATATTCGGGTCCTTGCTGGTGCGCTTAGCCTCGACCACTGCCAGCGGCAGACCGTCTTTTCCGAACAGCACATAGTCGCAGTAGCCCATCTGACCGGATACCCCGGCCATACCTTTCACAGGGTACTCCTCCTGCACATCCGCGTCCGCGCCGGTAAATTTCCAGCCGATATTCTTCAGATCTACATCAATAAACCGTTTGCGGGTTTGGAATTCAGAAAGGTCTTCGGGCTGGAAGGTACGCTCCTGTTTGTGCTTGTCCTTTTCGGCGGTGTACTGCGCGGCCATCTGCTCAATCTGTCGGCGCAGCGCTTCAATTTGCGCATCTTTTTCATCCAGCAGGTTTGCCTGCTCCTTGATTTTCTGAGTGTCCACCACAACCTTTTCAGTGGGGATCAGGCTTTCGTCAAAGGTGCGCTCCACATAGTCCGTGCCATAGCAGTAGTCGATCCACTGGACAAACTCAAACAAGCCCCGCAGAGCCGCCAGCGCATCGCCCGGCTGCACGCTGCGCTCGGTATGTACCGCCAGATTGCCCAGCTTGATGATAAACTGAAACTTGCCCCAAGTGTTATAGTCCACGGCAAATCGGAAGGATGGCTCGTGGACAAGGGATTGCAGATTGTCCTTGTAGGGCATTTGCATGGTCTTGTCCGCCGCATACACCCACTTGACCGCCAGTTCCAACGCCTTGCGGCAGCCCACCGCGCACATGGCCGGGGCGGAGGTGTAGATTTTCTCGGCTTCCACGCAGGCGGGAGCAAAAAGGGCGTATTCCGGTTTGGTTTCGAGGAAGGAGAAGTTGGTCATCAAATCACCTCACCCAAAGTATTCCTGCATCAGCGCCTTTTTTAGCGTTTCCAGCTTTTCAAGGCTGCGGCTGATGGTGGTTTTTGATTTTTCTGTCTGCTCGACAAAAACAGAAAATTGGTTTTGCAATTCGATAGGTGGCATTAAAACAGGAAAATCTTTAATCATTGCTCCATTGAGATTAGGTTGATTTCCGCCTTTTGCCAAATTTCTCAATTTTTCATATGACATCATCATATATTGCCATAAATATTTTGGGTTTACTTTTGGGGACGGCAAAATACAAGCACAAGCTTGGTTAGTAGTTGCTTCTATCGACAAATAGCCCGTCATTCCTCTTGTTTTACCTTGACCATACATGGCAATTAGAATTGTATCAGCAGGCACTATTTTTGCAGAAGAGTTTTTCAAACCTTCTTTTGTGATTTTTTCCTCCGTGTCTTCAATTATTTTATTTTTCAACTCGGTTGTTTTCACCCACTTTATTTTCCCATTATCCCAGTATTGAGACGTGTTTCTATCTGGTGTTCCACCGCTAATAACATTAGTGAATTCCTTTATCGACAAATATGGAAAGTCACTGCTGTTATGTATATCTCCAAACATCTCTACGAATCTTGACTTGACCATCTCATCCAGCTTGTCAAGTTGCTGGCGGCGTTTGGCAATTAGGTCGCTGACCTTGTCCAGCACCGCCGCAATTTTGCGCTGTTCGTCGAGCGACGGAAGCGGGATTTCAACCTTTAACAAGTTTGCTTTTGTCAAGCTGGGAATCGTTACGGTTGTATTCAACTGCTCAAAGTCGAATTTCTCACAGAAATAGTATAGGTATTTCGGTTGTAATTTAGCTGGGTTAGCATATAACCCAAAAGCAGTATCAACATTCCAAAATCGTGTTTCTACAAAAATCGGATTGTTTATGCTTCCTTTTCGACCTATTACAACGGTATTGGCCTCACAAATATAATCATCTGCATATCCCATAATACCACCACTTCCATATATGGGATATTGACCATTTTCGTTTTCAACCTTTTTTTGATTTTTTCCGTTTATGATTGTGAGGACATCTTCAAATCTCGCCATCACAGCATCCCCTCCAACTCTGCAAGCCCTGCGGTGATCTCGCTTTCCAGCGCGTGTAGGTCTGCCATGATTTCCGCGGTCGAGGGATACTCCACCGGCACATACTCCACCTTTTTGTACTTGTTGATGGACAGGTCATAGTCGTTGTCCGCAATCTCCTGCTTGGGCACAAAAAAGCTCTGCTCGGTGCGCTGGCGGTCGGCTTCCTTGTCCAGATGGTGGAACCGCTCGATAATGTCGGGGATGTCGTTCTCCGCGATTTCGCTGCGCTTGTCGTCCAGCGAAAAGCCGTCGGCCTTCATGTCGTAAAACCACACGTTTTCCGTGCCGCCCGCGCCAGTTTTGGTGAACACCAGCACAGCCGTGGACACCCCCGCATAGGGCTTGAACACGCCGGAGGGCATGGAAATCACCGCCCGCAGCTGATGGCTTTCCACCAGCTCCTTACGGATGGCCCTGTGCGCCTTGGAGGAGCCGAACAGCACGCCGTCCGGCACGATGCACGCGCACTGACCGCCCTTTTTCAACATCCGCAGAAACAGCGCCAAAAACAGCAATTCGGTCTTTTTTGTGTTGGTGACAGCTTTCAGATTGTCGTTGATGCTTTCCGCGTCCACGGTGCCCTTGAAGGGCGGATTTGCCAGACACATCGTGAACTTGTCGCTGAGCTGGTTCTGCTTGGAAACGCTGTCTTTGTAGTCGATTTCCGGGTGGCTGATGGAGTGGAGCATCAGGTTCATGGCAGAGATGCGCAGCATGGTGCGGTCGGTATCAAAACCGGTGAAGGCGTCACCAGCAAAGCGCTCCCACTGCTCCGCAGTCATGGTGTCCTCGTAGTGCTTGCGGATGTATTCCGCAGCGGAAACCAGAAAGCCCGCCGTGCCACAGGCCGGGTCGCAGATGGTATCGTCCGGGGTGGGCTGCAACAGCTCCGCCATCATTTCACGGATGTGCTTGGGAGTACGGAACTGTCCGTTCTTCCCGGCAGTTGCCAGCTTGTCCAGCATATACTCGTACAGGTCGCCCTGCATATCCAGATCGGCAATGTCATGCTCATATAGGTCATCCAGCCCGGTGATGATCTTTTGCAGCACCTGCGGCGTGGGGATCAGGAACATGGCGTCGCTCATGTAGCGAGCAAAGGCGGTTTCGTTCTGCACGTCGCTGCCGGAGTCGTCGGCAATGTCCATGAGCTCGCCTTGCTCGTTGAAGTCCGGCAAGCGGCCGTACTTCATATTTTTGATAGCCGGAAAAACCCGCTGAGAAATCACATCGTAGATTTCGCGGGGATCGTTGTTTTTGAATTTGCTCCAGCGCATAGACTGCCCCACGGCAGACTGTGGGAAAATCTTGTCCATCTTCTCGCCAGTCATGTTTTCAAATTCTTCCGTTTCCAGCTCCTTTTCGTCCAGAGAGCGGATGAACATGAGATAGGTCAGCTGCTCGATGACGGTGAGGGGGTTGGTGATGCCGCCCGCCCAGATGTCCGTCCAGATTTTATCCACTTTATTTTTAATCGCACCTGTGATCATGCGTTTGTTCCTCCGTTTGTTTTTCAGGATTGAATTCTATCCCAGCGACTATAATACACCGCTGATTTTCTTCTATTTTCCAGTATACCTGATATTCCGTCAAAAAACAAATACAGTTCACACAATCCGCAACGTTTTACCCGAAGTTGCGCCACGGCGTGACCCTGTGATGCGGAGCATCATCCTACATCTCTTGTGACACACGGTGCGGGGAGGCCGACTGTTGCCCAAATCTTGACGGTTGAACAGATATAGAATAAAATGGAATAAAAAGGAGGGGTGTAATTGTGAAGCGGTGTATTTGTCTGGTATTGATCAGTGTGCTTTGCCTAAGTTCCGTCACTTGTGCTGCGGCATCTGGGTATACAGATGTGTCCGAAACCGCATGGTATGCCGATGCGGTGGAGTATGTGACAGACCAAGGGATTATGCAGGGAACTGGGAACGGTCGTTTTTCACCGGATGAGATTTTGACCCGCGCTCAGTTTGTCACACTCCTACATCGATTGGCAGACAGCCCACAGACCGACCTATCCATGCAGTTTACAGATGTGGCCGCGAGTGCCTATTACGCAGGTGCAGTGGCATGGGCGAATGAAAATGGAATCGTGAACGGTACGACAGCTAGCACTTTTTCACCGGATAGCACGATCATCCGTGAACAACTGGCGGCGATTTTGTGTCGTTATGCGAATACATATAATCTGCAACTGCCGACTGCAAAAAATCCGGTGGATGGATTCAAGGACACTTGGTACGTATCCTCATATGCAGAGGAGGGCGTGCAGCTGGTATGGCGCACCGGCATTATGAACGGTGACAGTCAACATAACTTTGGCCCAAAGGTGGCCGTAACCCGCGCAGAAGCGGCAGACGTATTTATGCGATTGGATCGGTGTATGTCTGGTGAGTCTTTGACGGTTTCAGTACGAAATACGACGCCTAATTATGCTGCAATGTCCACAGAAAGCAAGAATGCACAAGCATTGGCGGTGGCGCGGCAAATTGCATCTGTTATCCCGGCAGATTACACCGATTTGGAGCGCGTTTCCATTGCGGCGCAGATTGTATCGTATTACTGTTCGTTCTGCAATTATACAATGGAAGGGGCAGACTACCGCACACCGTTTGGTGTGTTTGTAAAAGGAGAATACTCCTGCGCAGGTGCGACACGGGCGCTTGGTCTGGTGTTGGACTGCATGGGCTACCAATGGACACACGTCAATGAGAACCAGTATGGCCATCAATGGTGTTCGCTGTATATGGATGGACGGCTTGGCTTTGCAGATGGTCAGATCGGTCTCGCAGGGTATGGTGAACATTGGGCCGCGTGATAGAATAAGCCGTTTCATGGGTTCTGCGAAACCATGTCATGGTTGATGTGTTGATCGCGATTGCATCATAACCGATGCAATCTGTTTTGGGGTTCCAGTGGTATTATCCGACGATGGGTATCGGCCAAATGCCTAAGGTTTCAAATTTCTCTAACATTGTGATAAACTCTGACTTTTTGATTCTGGTTTTCTTCTGGACGGCTGCGAGCGATTCGCAGCCGTTCGCTTTTTTCACGATCCGGCGCAGCTTTTTCTTGGTCTTTTCCCGAAAGTGCGAATCATCGATGATTTCCAAAGCCTGCGTAAGTGTAACAAGCTGCGTATTTTCGGGCAGATGCAGCCGGTGCAGGAATTTATCCAGCTGTGCATCTTGTTTTTCATGCAATTCCAGCAGCTGCTTGTCCCAATCGGTTTCGTGGCATAGCTTGCGGATGCGCTTGCGAGATAGCCGCAGTTCAAGCCGCAGGATGTGCGCTTTGATTTTGACTTTGTGGCGCTTTTTCAGCTCATAGGCCTTGTCATACACCGAGAATGCGCAGCTTTTGTTTGCGATCGTCCACGCATGCTGATTTGCACCTTTCCACTTTTCGTCGGATTCCGAATCTTTTGGGAACGGAACGGCCGTATAGCGCGGCATGAGCCACGATTTTTTGAAGATTCCAAGCCAAATTGCAACCTCGTCTGCGCTGCTGTAATATCGGTCTCGTGTCTGGTCGCAGCGCGACAGCCGGAACGCCTTGAGGCGTGTATCGAGCCCGATTTCGTCCAGAATGATGCGCAAACGCGTTTTCAGTTGCTTCATCGTCTGTTCCGTCGGGCAGAACAAACCGGTCGGTTGGTATTTGTCCTCCAAGAGCGAGGACGGATTGACGATCAGTGTGACCCAGCTGGGATGAACCAGCGATTGGTGCAATAAGATCTCGACGCCCTTGTCCTTATAGTCTGCGATGCAGAAGTTCTGATTGAGCGAAAAACGGTCTCGCTTGCCGCGGATGCAGGCATTCTGTACGCGGATATTCTGAATTTCCGAATAGCTGCTGTGGGTTTTCAGCGAAAAGGTATGTATCCCATCGTTGCATTTCATGTTCAATGCCCCTTTCTTTCTCTGGCGCAATTGGTACAGCATTTGCAGATGGTCTGCTCGTTTTGCCCCTGATAGCGCAAGACGGCGTTGCGCATGCAGCTGGTGTCGGACAGGAAGTCCTGCATTTGCTTATAATGCGCTCTGATCGTATCCGCGGCCTTTTTGGATGTCTGCGCAGCCTTTTTGCGCAGGCTATGGACGATTTTCTGATCATCACCGTTTTGATCATAGAACAGGATGCAGCGCGCTTTCCTGCCGTCACGCCCGGCACGGCCGACCTGCTGGATATAGTCGGTCATGCTGACTGGTGCATTAAAGTGGATGACGAGTTCAATATCCGGCACATCGATGCCCATGCCGAAGGCCGAGGTTGCAACCATGATCTTTTTCTTACCTTGCAGGAAGTCCATCTCCATCTGACGTTTCAGCTTTTCCGGCTGGATTTTCGCATGATAACGCGCTACCTGTCCGGGATAGATATCCTCCAGAAAGTTGTAGATGGCATCGACATAAGCAGTCGTCAGCGCGTAGATCATAATCGCTCCATCGCCCCGATATTTCCCGATGCAGCGTTTCAGTGCCTTGAGCCGGTATTCTAGCCGCTTTTCCAGTGCCTTTTTCGAGCTAGTGACGTCCTTCTTCAGCAAAATCAGGTTGTTCCGCTTGAGGTCGCTTCGCAACACAGCAGGATGCCGCATGCGCAGGGACTGGGCGATCGTGTCGACATTGCCCTCCAGAATCGTTGCTGAACAGGCGCAGATCACCGGTTTATTCGGCAGATTTTGAATAAAACCTCCGATGCACAAATAAGCATCTCGGAATGTGTAACCCCATTCGGTGATGCAGTGGCACTCGTCCACCACAAGCATAGTAAGGTTGGTTTGTCGCATTGCAGAGATAAAAGTTTTGTTCTGCAGCCGTTCCGGGGTCACATAGAGAAAGGCCAGTTTGCCCTTTTGCGCTTTGCATAGAATTTTGTCCACGTCCGTTTTTGAGCGTGTCGAATCAATGTAGTCAGCGGGAATGCCCTTCTGCTGCAATTCTTTCACTTGGTTGTAGATCAGTGCCAGAAGTGGTTCAATCACCACAGTCAGCCCATGCAGCACCAGTCCAGCGGTCTGGTAAATGGCCGTCTTGCCGGAGGATGTCCCGGCGATGACGATGGTATCATGTCCATCGGTCAGCGATCGGATGGGAGAGACCTGATGTTTGCGCGGTTTATCGAAACCTAGTGCATGAAATGCACATTTGATATTTCGCTGGATATCCATAAAAAATTCCTCCTTTGAGAATGGATTTATTCTCATGTTGGAGGATGGTAAAAAGATAATGCCCGATCGTTACGAAAATGCAAAAATTTTCTGCAAATTGGTTGGTGCAAAATATAAGGAGAAAACTGCTGTACAACGGCATTTAGACACGTTCTTGATGGATTGCAAACTGAAAAGTGTAAAAAGTGCAAATAGATAAGAGGAATTGACAGCGCTGTATATTGTGATAAAATGAACGCAGTTGGCGTGCTGCGTTTTGAATTTCTTAAGCGCAATAGGAGGTGCAGTATGGCAGTAGGATTTACGGTGAAGCGGTATTTGTACACGATCGGCGGCGGTGATTTTCTCCATGCGTTTTTCTCGACTGTATGTGGACGGCTGGAGAACGGACAATGGGGCAGCAAATATCCCTACATCATGCAGGAGTTATATCAGGGTGAATTGTCTGCGGAACATTTGCGGCAGGCGGCAGAAGAGCTGGCGCAGATAGAGAAGGGCCTTGCCCGGTTTGCGCCCAATCAGGTGATCTGGGATATCGAGGATCGTTCGCTGATGCCGCCATGGGGCGATCAGATCAGCGAATCGATCACAGACCTTAGCAATTACTTTGTAACCAGCAGCGGTGAGGATTTCCTTGACGTGTTTCATAACGCTCTGACCAAGGCGCAGCAGCTTCAGGTTCCGCTGCGCATTCAGGCGTTATAGGGCCGGAGAAGCCGCGTCGCGATGTGCTGGCTTGGCGTCCATTTTTGGCGTCCGCAGCCTGTTTTTGGCGACTGGTCCTCCTGAAAAACAGGTGATATAACGCGGAAAAACGGTCATAAACTGCACTTTCGAAGCAGTAATCAGCGGGTATACAGTCGCGACAAACCCCTCCGACTCCAAAGGCCGTGCGTTCGAATCGCATCGGGCGTACCATAAAAGCCGCTTGTTCGTAAGAACAGGCGGCTTTTATGGTACTTTTTCACAGATTTTTATTTTGAAAGAAATAACTATGATGTTCATTACGGGAAAAATACTGTATATTCGAAGGAACATTGACTTTTGGTCATCTATGTGGTATGGTATGAAATAGTTGTAGCAAAAGGCGAGGATGCTTTTCAAAAGCATCCTCGCCTTTTGTTCTGCAGGAACAGGAGGGAAGACCATGCGAAAGCCTGCTTGGCTCACGGTGCGCCGCTGGAACAGCCGGGGCATTCTGGCGTTCTCCTTTTTGTCGTTTCTGGTGGTGCTGTGCGTCATTCTGGGCAGCAACCGGTATATGAATGATTGTGTGCAGAGGGAGGCGCAAGCTAAGGATGAACGCGCGGCGCTGGCGGCACTAGGACAGGAGCTTGCCGATGCATCGGATTATCTGACAGACGAAGTGCGCAAATATGCGATTACGGGTGAGATTGAGCATCTGAAAAACTATTGGGATGAGGTCTGTGTCGCACGGCGGCGGGATACGGTCATCCACACGCTGGAGGGATTTGCGCTGCCGGAGGAGGAATCCGAGCTGCTCGCGCAGGCCAAGCGCAACTCGGATTTGCTAATCGATACGGAGACCCGTGCAATGAAGCTGGTGCTGCTTGCGCAGAGACAGCCCGCAGACGCGGACGAAACGGTGCGCGCCTATTTGGAACGGGTGCAGGCATTCCCGCTCAAACCGTCGGATACAGCAGATGCAGACTTTCAGAAAACCGCACGCAGCCTCCTATATGATGCGGCGTATGAGCGGGCCAAAAGCGAGATCATGACACCGATCACACAGTTCCAGCAGCGCACAGCCGAGCGGCTGGCGCGCGAAGGCGCGCTGGCGACCGGGGGACGGATCGCGGCATCGCGGCTGCAAATCGGCTGTCTGGCCTTTTCCCTGCTGCTGATTGCCGGACTGCTTTGGCTGCTTACGCGATTGTATATTCTGCCGCTGACCAACTACACTGTCGCACTGTCGGATACGCCGCGGGACGGCATGCTGGTGCGCGTTACGCCCTGCGGTGCGGCCGAACCGTATCGCTTTGGCAGAATGTTCAACCGCCTGCGTGCCACGCTCGAGCGGGAGCTGGAAAACCGCCGTCAGGCCGAGACCGTGATGCGGCAGGCACGGGACGAAGCGGATAAGGCCAGCCGGGCCAAAAGCGAGTTTCTCGCGCAGATGAGTCACGAGTTGCGCACGCCGCTGGGCACAGTGACAGGGTATCTCTACTTGCTGGAGCAAACGCCAATCGACGATCAGCAGCGCCGATACTGCCATAGTATGCACGCGGCAGCGGATACCTTGCTGGGACTTATCAGCAACATTCTGGATTTTTCCAAGATCGAGGCGGGCGCGGTGACATTTGAGCAGACCGTGTTTTCACCGGCAGAGCTGCTGCGCGAGGTGCGGGATATGTTGGAAAACAGTGCGACGCAAAAGGGCCTGTATTTCCGCTTGCAGGCGGATAATTTGCCGGAGCAGGTGTGCGGCGATCCGATGCGGCTGCGGCAAGTGCTGATCAATCTGGCGGGCAATGCAGTTAAATTTACCGAGCACGGAGGCGTTACATTGTCTGCGCAATGCGAGCGGCAAGACGAAAATGGCTGTACGCTGCGGTTTGCGGTGACAGATACGGGCATTGGTGTTAAGCCGGAGGATCAGTCGCGCATTTTTGAACCGTTTGAGCAAGCGAACGCAGGAACTTCGCGCCGGTATGGCGGCACTGGATTGGGGCTAGGCATCGCGCGCCGCATTGTGCAAGCGGCCAGCGACGGCGCATATGCACTCGAACTGGAAAGCGAACCGGGACATGGCGCGGAATTTTCTTTCCGCATGGATTTCCGCGCGGCCGAGGCGCAGGAGTGCACGCAGCAATGGATGCACGCGCGCGCCATGCCAACGGGCAAGACCGTGCTGCTGGTTGATGATAACGAAATCAACCTGACCATGGAACGGGAACTGTTGGAGAGTTTTGGTCTGCATGTCGATACCGCCGCGAGCGGGTGGGAAGCGCTCCAAAAAACAAATGCGCAGCGGTACGACATCGTACTGCTCGACATCCGTATGCCGGATATGGATGGCTATGAGCTGGCGCGTACTATCCGCGGCAACGAAGCCTATCGCACTGTGCCGTTGCTGGCGCTGACGGCAGATGCGGTCGATGATGTGCGTGAGAAGGCACTTGCTGCGGGTATGAATGACTATGTGACCAAACCGCTGCGTCCTGAAGCACTGCAAGGATTGTTGCAACGCTATTTCCGGCTGGCGGTAGAAGCACCGGAAGTGTTGGCTGCACCGGGCGGCAGCCTGTTCCATTGGGAGCAGGCGTTGCGCACCTTGGGCGGCGATCAAGCGCAGCTGAAAGCGCTGTGCGCGCGCTTTGTGCGGGTACACGGTAAAGAAGCGGAGTATGTGTGCATCCATCTGCGCGACGGGCATCCGGCTAACGCGCGCGCCATTTTGCATGATCTGGTTGGCCTGGCGGGCAACCTGTGCTGCGATCCTCTCATGGAGGTTAGCCGCGCGCTGCTGGATGAGCTGCATCACGGTAGTATGGACTCGCTGGACCGCTTTATCGATCTGTTTGATCGCACAGTTGAGGAGTTGCGCCGGTATGCTGCTCCGGACGTACGCAAGGAAGGTGCAGCCAGTCCGGAGCAGGCGCTTTGCCGCCTGCATGATTTGTGCATGGATTATGACCTTGCGGCGGCAGACTGGTTTGAAGCCCATCGGGAAACGCTACGCGCGGCGCTGCCGCACGAGCGATTTGTCCGGCTGGTAGCGGCAATCGAACGGTATGATTTTGAGCAAGCAGCGGCACTGTCCGCCGATGAAAAAGGGGGCAACGGAAATGTATCGGATTCTGTTGGTTGAGGATGACGCGGCGCTGCGGTACATGTACGCACGTATGCACGCATGGCAGACGCAGGGCTTCTGCTTAGCGGCCGAAGCTGCAAACGGCAAGGAGGCGCTGGAAAAGCTTGCGGAAGAGTGCTTCGATCTGATTGTGACCGATATTCGTATGCCGTTTATCGATGGGCTGGAGTTGCTGCGTGTGCTGCGGCAGCGTGAGAACCAAACGCCGGTTATCTTAATCAGCTCTTATGGGGAGTTTGAGTACGCGCGTGAGGGACTGGTGCTCGGCGCGTTCGATTATATCGTAAAACCCTTTCAGGAAAGCGCGCTAGACGCCGTGTTGTCCCGCGCGGCGGCATATCTTTCCTCGCGCGGGACAGAGGACCGTCACTTCGCGCTGGTGCGCGAGGCGTTCAGTCACGCAGGTGTTGACATCGGGGAGGACAGCTTCACGCATACACTGGTCGCCTTTCTCGCCGCGCATCTCAACGAGGTAGTCACGATGGAACAGGCAGCCGCGCATTTGGGCCTGAGCAAAGACTACTTCGGAAAGACCTGCAAAGCACACACCGGCATGACATTCGGTACGCTATACAACTATGTGCGCGTTGAGAACGCCAAGTGCCTGCTGCAGGACAGCACCTGCCTGGCCGGCGAGATCAGTGAGCAGCTTGGTTTTGCTTCACCCGACTATTTTGCGCGCATCTTCAAGTCGTTGACCGGACAGACGCCCAGCCAATACCGTGCCGCAAATCGCTGATTTTTCATGGATAACCGCTGCTTTTTTCGGTGTTCTCCGGTTTGCTTTGGGACTATAATGAAAGCAGAAAACGGAACAACAGAAAGGGTGGTGAAAACGTGGAAAACTATGTCATCACGATCGCGCGTGGCTATGGCTCGGGCGGCAAACAGATCGGTGAGCTGGTTTCAGCACAGCTTGGCATCCCTTGCTATGAAAGCCAAATTCCGGCGATGGCCTCTGAATGCAGCGGCATCAGTCAGGAAAAGTTCGTACAGGTGGATGAACGCCTGCGGCGTCCCAAACTGCTGCGCGCGCTGCAGAAAGCGCCCGATATCGACCGAACTTACGGACCGAATGATCGTAAATTCGTCTCAGATGACAACCTGTTCAATATTCAGGCGTGGATCATTCAGGAACTGGCGCGTGTGCGATCTTGTATCATCGTTGGCAAATGCGCCAACTACCTGCTCCGTGACCGTCACAATGTGCTTAGTGCCTATGTGGAAGCACCGCGCGGCGTGTGCGTGGATACGGTGATGAACAAGTTGGGCGTCACAGAGGCGCAAGCACATCGTCTGATCTCCAAAACCGACCAGTATCGGGCGGACTATTACCGTTACTATACGCGGGGGGAGGATTGGACCAATCCCACGCTGTACGACCTGACGGTGAACACCGGACGGCTGTCTTATGCGGATGCTGCCCGCCTGATCATACAGGCTGCCCGCATCAAATTGGGGGACGATGTCCTGTACTAAACACAAACCCAGAACGATTCGGCAATGGGGTCGATCCAACACAGCAGAGGGCTGTGCGGATCGGCTTTTTTTATTGCCACTGTGAAAAGGAGAACCAAGCTATGAGATATTCCCTGATTCGTAGACTTACCGCTGCGGCTGCTGCCGCCGCGCTGCTCGCCGGACTGACCGCCTGCGGCGGATCGCCCGCTTCGTCCGATTCGTCCGCGGCAGAGGGCGGAGATACCGTGACCGTCGGTTTGCTGCACTCCCTGACCGGCTCAATGGCAATTTCCGAGACCTCGGTGCGCGACGCCGAGCTGCTCGCCATCAGTGAGATCAATGACGCGGGCGGTGTCAACGGTGCGCAGATCGAGTACATTGAGGAGGACGGCGCTTCCGAGCCATCCACGTTTGCTACCAAGGCGGAAAAGCTGATCGACAGCGATGGTGTAAGCACTATCTTCGGCTGCTGGACATCTTCTTCCCGCAAGGCGGTAAAGCCGATTGTGGAGGATTACAACGCGCTTTTGTGGTATCCGGTGCAGTATGAAGGCATGGAATCCTCCCCGAATATTGTGTACACAGGCGCTGCGCCCAATCAGCAGATCGTGCCCGCAATCGAGTATTTGCTGGATCAGGGTTATAAAAACTTCTTCCTGCTTGGCTCGGACTATGTATTTCCGCGCACAGCGAACATGATTATTACCGCGCAGGTGGAAGCCGCAGGCGCCAAGGTCGTCGGTGAGGAATATGCCGATATGGATCAGACCGACTTCGCCGCCATCATTGCAAAGATCGAGGCTGCCAAGCCGGATATCATCATCAATACCCTTAACGGCACAGGTAACGTGTCCTTCTTCAAGCAGATGAGCGAGAAAAACTATACCGCAGAAACCTATCCGACTATGTCCTTCTCCATCGCGGAGGAAGAGGTCGCGACCATCGGCGCGGACATTCTGAAGGGCCACATGGTTTCGTGGAACTACTATCAGACGACCGATACCGAGGAAAACAAGAAGTTTGTAGAAGCCTACAAGGCCATGTTTGGTGAGGATCGCGTGACCAGCGACCCGGCCGAGGCGGCATATGACGCGGTTTATCTATGGAAAGCAGCTTGCGAGAAGGCGGGCAGCTTTGACGTAGACAGCGTGCTGGAAGCCATCCGCACGGGCGAAATTTCCTTTGATGCGCCGGAAGGCACCGTGACTATCAACGGTGAAAATCAGCATTTGGCCAAGCCGGTGCGAATTGGCCAGGTCGGTGAGGACGGCCTGATCTACGAGATTTACTCGACCGATGGACCGGTTGATCCGGACCCGTATCTGACCAGCTATGACTGGGCGGTTGCAGCAGGCATCCAGCCGCTGGAGGAATAACCGGTCAGGATTCCAAAAAGCGTGGGCGGTAGGGTGGCCGCCCGCGCTGGAATCCGGAAATGGCGGCAGAACCCGGACGGTTGTGCGGCCATTTGGGGATTCGAGCACGCAGAACAAGGAGGAAACCATGCAGGAATTTGTTACAACGCTGTTTAACGGGCTGAGTCTCGGCTCAATCATTTTACTGACCTCGCTCGGCCTTGCGATCACCTTCGGCCTGATGCGCGTTATCAACATGGCGCACGGGGAATTCGTGATGATTGGCGCCTATATGACCTATGTCACGCAGGAGATATTCGCTGCCTTTTTACCGGCGGGGGTACAGGACTTGTATTACATCGCGGCGCTGCCGCTGGCGTTCGCGGTCACGTTTTTGCTGGGCGCGGTGCTCGAGCGGGTGGTTGTCTCCCGTCTGTACGGACGCGAGATCGACTCGCTTCTGGCCACGTGGGGCATCAGCCTGATTTTGAAGCAGGCTGCGCGTTCGATCTTCGGCGCGCAGGGTGTGAATGTCAATGCCCCGGCTTTTTTATCCGGTGGTCTGACCATTGGCGGCTGCACCTTTTCGTATAACCGTTTGTTTATTCTGGGGCTGGTGCTGGTGTGCATGGCGGGCGTCGGTGTGCTGATGTATCGCACGGCTTTCGGCCGGCAAGTGCGCGCAGTCATGCAGAACCGCCCGATGGCGCAGTGCATGGGTATCAATTCCCGCCGCGTGGACTGTCTGACATTCTCGCTCGGTTCGGGCCTTGCGGGACTCGCGGGCTGCTCCATCGCGCTGCTCGGTTCTATCGATGCCACAGTGGGACAGAGCTACATCGTCAACTCGTTTATGGCCGTGGTTCTGGGCGGTGTCGGCCGTCTGCTGGGAACCGTGGTCGGTTCGACCGCGATCGGCGCGTCGAGCATCTTTGCAGAAAACTACACCTCCGCAACGATTGCAAAAGCGATTGTGCTGCTATTGGTAATTGTGTTCCTGCAAAAGCGCCCCCAGGGCCTGTTCACTATCCGCAGCCGCAGTCTGGATGACTGAGGGGAGGTATATCCAATGAAACGATTCAAAAAGCAAGGCGCAAACCTGAGCTTTGTCCTCATTGTTGTGATTCTGGCAGCCATGCCGCTGCTGCTGCAGGCGGGCGTGATCTCGGCCAGCTCGACCATCCTGTTTCTGGGCAAGTGTATTGCGTTTGCTATTGTCGCCATGGGACTGGATCTCATATGGGGCTATGCCGGTATTTTGTCGCTCGGCCACGGACTGTATTTCGCACTGGGCGGCTATGCCATGGCGATGTACCTCAAATTGCAGGCGACAGGCGGCGGCATCACAGATTTTATGCATGTCGGTGGTCTGACTGAGTTGCCGACCATCTGGCAACCGTTTCAGACGCTGCCAGGTGCGCTGGTGATGCTGGTGCTTGTGCCAACGCTGGTTTCCGGTCTGGTCGGCTATTTCATTTTTAAAAACCGCGTCAAAGGCGTGTATTTCTCCATCATTTCTCAGGCGTTGACTTGGGCAGCGTATTCAATTTTTATCGCCCTGTCGCCTTATACCAACGGTAACGTCGGCATCACGGAGATACAGACCGTGCTGGGCAGCATCCGCGGCGAGAAAAACCGTGCACAGATGTTTCTGCTGTTCTATGGCGCGCTCATACTGATGGCGCTTGTCTACGCGCTGTGCCGGTTCCTGACCGGCCGCAAATTCGGCAAGCTGCTCGTTGCCATCCGCGACGGCGAAAACCGCACCTATTTTTCCGGCTATCAGGTCAGCCGCTACAAGACCTTCGCTTATGTGCTGTCGGCCATCATCGCGGCGTTGGCGGGCGCGCTGTTTGTCAACTTTAACGGCTCTATCACCCCGTCGCAAATGACGATTTCCTACTCTATCACCATGGTAATCTGGGTAGCGGTCGGTGGGCGCGGTACGATCATCGGCGCGGTAATCGGTGCGTTTGTTATCAATCTTTGTGAGTATAATCTGTCATCGGGCAGTTTGGTCGATCTGTGGCAGTACATCATCGGTGGTATTTTCGTCGTGACCATCCTGTTCTTCAAGGGCGGATTGGTCGGCTTGGTTTGCGAACAGATCCCCGCGTGGATACGGCGTCTGCGCAGCCGTACGGCGACGGCGCGCGAACCGACCGGACAGGTGCAGAAGGGAGTGTGATGCAGAATGGTGCAGGAAAAAGGAGTCGTACTTGATATCAGGGGCATTTCGGTCTGCTTTGACGGCTTTTATGCGCTGACCGAGGTCAGCGCAGCCGTCAAGCGGCATTCGATTCATTTTTTCATCGGGCCGAACGGCGCGGGTAAGACGACGCTGCTGGACATCATCTGCGGTAAGACGCGGCCGACCTCCGGTACGGTGATCTTTCATCCAGCGGCGCGCGGCGACGTCCGCCTGACCGGTATGCCGGAATACCGCATTGTACGCGAGGGCATCGGGCGCAAATTTCAGGTGCCCAGTGTGTTTGCGGGACTGACTGTGTGGGACAACATGCTGCTGTCGCTCAAAGGACACAAGGGCATTTGGGATTCGATTTTCGGCAAGCCCTCCAAGGAGGAACTGGAACAGATTGATGCGGTGCTGGCGCGCGTTGGCCTGCGCGACCGCACGCAAGAGCGTGCCGGGGCGCTGGCGCACGGCGAAAAGCAGTGGCTGGAGATCGCTATGCAGCTGGTGCAGAAACCGGAGATCATCATGCTGGATGAACCGGCAGCCGGTATGGGCAAGCCCGAAACCATGCGCACCGGCGAAATCCTGCGCGAAATCAAAAATGAGTGCACGGTGATTGTCATTGAACACGATATGGACTTCGTGCGGCAGACGGCAGACGTTGTGACCGTGCTGCACGAGGGTAAGGTGCTGACTGAGGGCACGGTGGACGCGGTTTTGGCCGACCCTACGGTACAGGCAGTTTATCTGGGACGCGGCAGCGCCGCGTCGTAATGCAAAGGGAGGAACGGGTGATGCTGAAAATCACAGGCATGGATAGCTATTACGGCGAAAGCCGTGTGTTGCACGGGCTGTCGCTCGAGGTACCGCGCGGCGAAATCGTCGGCTTGATCGGGCGCAATGGCGTGGGCAAATCGACCACGCTCAAAAGCATTATGGGTCTGGTGCGCACGCCCTGCGGCTCCATCCAGCTGGACGGGGATGAGCTGATCAACCGGCCGACCTATGAGCGTGCGGCAGCAGGTGTCGGCTATGTGCCGCAGGGACGCGATATCTTCCCGCAGATGACCGTGCAGGAGAATCTGGAGCTTGCCATGTATGCGCGCAAAAAGCGCGGCAAGGTGCCGGATTATATTTATGAGTTGTTTCCCATCCTGCCGAAGTTCGCCGCACGGCGCGGCGGCGATTTGTCCGGTGGGCAGCAGCAGCAGCTGGCGATTGCCCGCGCGCTGGTCGCAGAGCCCAAGATTCTGATTCTCGACGAGCCGACCGAAGGCATTCAGCCTTCGATCATTGAGGACATCGGAACCGCAATCCGCCGGGTCAACAAGGAGCTTGGACTGACCGTTTTGTTGGTCGAACAGTATCTGGACTTTGTGCTGCAAAACACCAGTCGCCTGCATGTGATGGAAAAGGGCGAGCTGATTTATGACAGCCTGACCGCAGAAGCGGACGCGGCGCATGTGCAGCACCTGATGACGGCATGAGCGGCGGCGTATTGGAGGCAATCGAGGCGGGCGCGAGCATCCTGATTGTCGACGACCTGCCTGATCACCTTGCGTTTGCGGGCGCTATCCTGCGCCAGCAAGGCTATCGGGTGCACGCCGCAGCGAGCGGAAAGGCGGCGCTTGCCTTTCTGGAGCGGCATGCGCCCGACCTTATCGTGCTTGATGTGCATATGGAGGGTATGGATGGGCTGGAGCTGTGCCGCCGCATCAAGCAGCAGGAACGCACCAAGGATATTCCCGTGATTTTTGTAACCGCCGACAACCATCCTGCGGCGATTACCGCCGGCTTTGAGGCCGGGTGCTGCGATTATGTTTCAAAGCCGTTTGTGCGCGCAGAGTATCTTGCGCGCATTTCGGCGCATCTGCGTATCGCGCGGCAGACGCGGGCGCTGGCCGAGTCCTATGAGGAACTCGACCGCTTCTGCTCAGCAGTCTCGCACGATCTGAAAAGTCCGCTCGGCGTGATACGGATGCTGCTTTCCGCGCTGCGGGAGGAACTGGGAGGCACTCTTGACGGCGAGGCGGCGCACATTGTGACCATGCTGGATGACAAGGCTGGAGAACTGACCGTCATGATCAACCGGTTGCTCGAATTCTCGCGGATGTGTAACATCAAGCCGTCGTTTGAGAGACTCGATCTGGAAGCCATGCTGCGCACGTGCTTTCAGGAGCAGCAGCTGGCTGAGCCTGACCGGAGCGTTGCGCTGCGCTGCGGCGCGCTCCCGCCCGTGCGGGGAGACGCGGTACTCATCCGTATGATGCTGAAAAACATCCTCAGTAACGCGTTCAAATTCACGCGCACGCGCGAACAGGCTGTCATCGAGGTACACGCAGCGGAAGAGGACGGTTTTACCGTCATTTCCGTGCGTGACAACGGTGTGGGCTTCGATATGGCTTACGCAGGGAGGCTGTTTCGCATTTTCCAGCGGCTACATGTGCAAAGCGAGTTTGAGGGTACGGGCGTTGGGCTGGCCATGGCCGATCGCATCATGCGGCGACATGGCGGGCGCATCCGTATGCAAGGCAAGGTAAACGAAGGTGCGGAGGTGTTTTTGTATTTTCCGCGCTGTGAACAATAAGGAGGTACATAGTATGCATATTGCAAGTACATTGATTTCTGCTGCGGTTGGCGGCGCGTTTGGCGTCGGATCGGGCGGCGCCACGGCAGCATCCGCCGTGGCATTGCACCACGGCAAAGCCCCGCGTCCGCTGCTGATGGGCGCGGCAGGTGCAGCGGTGTTTGCTGCACAGATGATGAACTTTTCTATCGCGGGCACGGGCGCTTCTGGGCACATCGGCGGCGGCTTTCTGTTGGCGGCCGTGCTCGGCCCGGTACCGGCCTATCTGGTGATGAGTGTGATTTTGACCGTGCAGTGTCTGCTGTTTGGGGACGGTGGCCTGCTTGCGCTCGGCTGCAATCTGTTCAACATGGGCGTGCTGCCGTGTTTGGTGATCTATCCGCTGCTGCAACGCTGGATGCATGGTGCGCGGCGGCTGCCGACTGCCGCGCTTGGTGGTGCGGTAAGCATGGTGCTTGGCGCGTTGGCTGTGGTGTTGGAAACCGCACTGTCCGGCGGCGCCGGACTGGATATGCAGGCGTTTGCAAGCAACATGCTGGGCATTCATGTGGCAATCGGTATCGGCGAGGGACTGATTACGGCGGGTCTGCTGGCTGCATATGACAAGGCGTTCTCCCGGAGTTCGCGCTATGCACTCGGTGGCACGCTGGGCCTTGCGGCGGTGACGGGTGGCCTGCTGTCTCTGTTTGCATCCGCCCATCCGGACGGACTGGAATGGTCGCTACTGCGTGTCGCGGGCGCGGGCGGCTACGGCAACACCTCGGCGGCACACACGCTGCTGGGCCGCATTCAGGATACCACGACCCTGCTGCCCGATTATGCGCTGCATGCGGTCGAAGGTGCACTTTCCTCCAGCGCGGCCGGTCTGATCGGCTGTGCACTGGTGTTTGGGCTGGCGATCTCGGTGGGAACCGTACTCCGGGCATCCGCTGCACGCCCGACGGCGTAAAGGAGGAAGCGTATGCGTTTAACGCCAAGAGAAACCGACAAGCTGCTGCTCCATCTGGCAGGCAGCGTGGCCAAGGAACGCCGCGCGCGCGGCCTGCGGCTGAACTATCCGGAAGCGGTCGCGCTCATTTCGAGCGAGATTGCTGAGATGGCGCGGGATGGACGTACCGTGGCAGAGCTGATGCAGGCCGGCCGAAAAATCTTGACCGAAGAGGATGTCCTGGACGGCGTGGCCGAGATGATACATGAAATACAGGTGGAAGCGACCTTCACCGACGGCACCAAGCTGGTGACCGTACACGAGCCTATCCCGACCACCGGGCGGTTGGTGCCGGGCGAGGTACTGTGCGCGGACGGGGTTATCCGCCTCAACGAGGGACGGAAAACCGTCGAAGTGACCGTGGTCAGCACGGCGGATCGCCCGATTCAGGTGGGTTCGCACATCCACTTTTTTGAGGTCAATGCCCGTCTGCGGTTTGACCGCCGTGGGGCATGGGGCATGCGTTTGGACATTCCCTCGGGTACAGCGGTGCGTTTTGAACCGGGCGAGACGAAAACCGTCCGCCTGACGGCCATCGGCGGCACGCGCGAGGGCTACGGCCTGAACGGGCTGTGCAGCGGCCCGATGGACGACCCGGCAGTGCGCAAAGCGGCATTTGCCAAGGCAAAGACGCTAGGATTTTTGGGGATGGAGGACGACGGCAAATGATAGAACTATCCAGAAGAGACTATGCGCTGATGTATGGTCCCACGACGGGCGACCGCGTGCGGCTGGCGGATACCTCGCTCATCATCGAGGTGGAAAAAGACCTGACCATTTACGGGGATGAAGCCAAATTCGGCGGCGGCAAGAGTCTGCGCGACGGCATGGGACAGTCCTGCACCCACACAGACGCAGATTGTCTGGATACCGTCATTACCAACGCGCTCATCGTGGACTGCACAGGCATTTATAAAGCGGATGTCGGCATTCGGGACGGCAAAATTGCGGGCATCGGCAAGGCGGGCAATCCGCACATCATGGACGGTGTGACGCCCGGCATGGTCATCGGCGCTTCGACCGAAGCTATTGCGGGCGAAGGGCTGATCCTCACCGCGGGCGGGATCGACAGCCATATCCATTTTATTTCTCCAACGCAGGTGCGCACAGCGCTGTATTCGGGCGTGACCACCATGATCGGCGGCGGCACTGGCCCGGCCGACGGCACCAACGCTACGACCTGCACGCCGGGTGCGTTCCATCTGGCACGCATGCTGCAAAGCGCAGAGGATTTGCCCATCAACGTGGCCTTTCTCGGCAAGGGAAACTGCTCGTCCGAGGCACCGCTTGCCGAACAGATTCAAGCGGGTGCCGCAGGACTGAAACTCCACGAGGACTGGGGCAGCACACCTGCCGCGATCGACTGTTGCCTGTCGGTGGCGGAAAAGTACGATGTTCAGGTGTCTATCCACACGGACACGCTCAACGAGACCGGCTGCGTGGAGGACACGATTGCCGCGTTCCGCGGGCGCGCCATCCACACCTACCACACCGAGGGCGCAGGCGGCGGACACGCGCCGGATATCATCCGTGCGTCGGCGTTCGACTATGTGCTGCCTTCGTCCACTAACCCAACCATGCCTTACACCCGTAACACTATCGACGAGCATTTGGATATGCTGATGGTGTGCCACCACCTTGATAAGGACAATCCCGAGGATGTGGCTTTCGCGGACAGCCGCATCCGACCGGAAACCATCGCGGCCGAGGACGTGTTGCACGACATGGGTATCTTTTCGATGATGTCGAGCGATTCGCAGGCGATGGGGCGTGTGGGCGAGGTTATCATACGCACTTGGCAGGCGGCGGACAAGCTGAAAAAGCAGCGCGGCCCGCTCGCGGGCGACAGTGAACGCAGCGACAACGCACGTGTCAAGCGCTATATTTCCAAATATACCATTAACCCCGCCATTACACACGGCATTTCGGACTATGTCGGCTCGGTCGAGGTGGGTAAGCTGGCCGACCTCGTACTCTGGCAGCCCGCGATGTTTGGCGCGAAGCCCGAGATGGTGCTCAAGTCGGGCGCGATCGCGGCCTCCCGCATGGGCGACGCCAACGCCTCCATCCCGACGCCCGAACCTGTGGTTTATACCGACATGTTCGGCGCGCATGGCAAGGCGCTGTCGGCATCCTGCGTCACCTTTGTGTCGCGCTATGCCTATGAGCACGACATTGCCGGACAGCTCGGCCTCAGCCGCACGGTGCTCCCGGTGTCGCACTGCCGCGATATCGGCAAGCGCGATATGCGGCACAACGATGTCATCGCGGATGTGCGGGTCGATCCGGAAACCTATACGGTGACGGTGGACGGTGAGCCAATCACCTGTGAGCCGTTTTCCGAGCTGGCACTGGCACAGCGATATTTTCTATTCTAAGGAGGGCATAAACCGGTGATTGCAGATAAAATACTGGGAAATGTGAACGCGCAACACCCGGCGGGCGAGGTCGTACCCGTAGAGTTTGCGTGGTTTGAAACCGAAAAAAAGCGCATCGCCAAGACGGCAGCGGACGGCACCGAACTGGGCGTCTGCGTTGGCGTGCCGCTGCACGCGGGCGATGTGCTGGCCAAACAAAACGGCAAAATCTATGTGGTAGAGGTCGCGCCCGCGCCCCTCATTCAAACGCAGGTTTCTACCATGCAGGAAATGGGGCGTCTGTGCTTTGAGCTGGGCAACCGTCATCTGCCGATCCAGATTGAAGAACATACGGTCAGCGTTCCCTATGACGAGCCGACGCTGCTGTATTTACAGCGGTTGGGGTTTGATGCCAAGCAGGTTTTCGCGGACTTTTCTGAACATGTAGCTTGCCGTGCACACGGTGCAGGTGAACATCACCATGCGCACGACCACACGCACAGCCACGCCCATGGATGAGCTGCGGCGGCTGTATATGCTGCAAATCTGCGACAGCCTGTTCCCCATCGGCGCGTTTACGCTGTCGAACGGGCTGGAAACCTTTGTGCAGCGCGGTCTGATAGACGCGGCAGAGCCGTTGGGGCAGTATCTGACGGATTATCTGGCTGTGGCGCCTTATCAGGAATTGGGTGCGATGGCACTTGCAATGCAAAATGCGGAGGACGAAGCAGCGTGGGTATCGCTCGACCGGCTGTACACTGCAATGCGCGCACCGATGGAAGTGCGGCAAGGCAGCGCCAGGCTATGCATGCGGCTGCTCAAGGCGGCCGCACAGATTGCGCCGCTGCCGGTGCTGGAAGCGTATTACTCGCATATTCGGCAAGGTGACTGCACCGGCCAGCATCCGATCGCCGTCGGCCTGTTTGCCGCCGGACATGGTGTGAACGCACAGGAAGCGCTGACCATTTATGGCTATTCTCTGTTGAGCGCCATGACCACGCACGCGGCCAAATGTGTGCCGCTGCGTCAGTTGGAGGCTCAGCGCGTGCTGCGTGAGCACCTGCCAGCACTGCTGCAAGCGGTGCAATCTGCGCTGGCAATCACACAGGAGGATTTGGGCGTCAGCGGCGCGGCATTCGATATTCTGGCCATGCAGCACGAAACCCTGTATAGCAGACTTTACATGAGCTAAGGAGAGAGAACGATGGGTTATATCAAAATTGGGATCGGCGGTCCGGTCGGTTCGGGCAAGACTGCGCTGATCGAGCGCTTGACGCGGCGCATGAGCGGTCAATACAGCATCTGCGTCATCACCAACGATATTTACACCAAGGAAGACGCCGAATTTTTGACGCGCAACTCCTGCCTGCCGCCCGAGCGTATCATAGGTGTGGAGACCGGCGGCTGTCCGCACACGGCCATCCGCGAAGACTGCTCGATGAATCTGGAAGCGGTCGAGGAGATGGCCGAGCGCTTTCCGGATGTGCAGATCATCTTCATCGAATCTGGCGGCGATAACCTGTCTGCTACTTTCAGTCCGGATCTGGCCGACGCGTCCATCTACGTCATCGACGTGGCGCAGGGGGAAAAGATCCCGCGCAAAGGTGGTCCGGGCGTGACGCGCAGCGATTTGCTGGTCATCAACAAAACCGACCTCGCCCCGCTCGTCGGCGCGAGTCTGGAAGTGATGGCGCGCGACAGTGAACGGATGCGCGAGGGGCGCAAATTCCTATTTACCAATCTGGTCAGCGGAGAGGGGCTGGATGAGGTCGTTCGCTGGATTCAGACCGACGTGCTGTTCGAGGACCGATAATGGATAGCCGTCTGTATCTAAAAACGGCCAAGCACAATAACGGCACGCGTCTGGAAGACGTGTTCTGCACCGCACCCTATAAGATAATGCGCCCATTCATACGTGGCGACCGCGCTGATATCATGGTTATGGCGGCGTCGGCCGGATTGCTTGCGGGCGATACGCTGGACGCGGAGTATTGCTTTGCGGACGGCTCGAACGCCGCAGTCTACACGCAGGGATATGAAAAAGTATTCAACACCGGTGAAGGTCATGTTTTGCGGCACATCCGGCTGCATGTGGGTGAAAACGCGCGCGTGCGTTTTCTGCCGCAGCCGCTCATCCCATTTGCGGGCAGTGATCTCCGCAACCAAACGCAGGTGTCTTTGGCGCAGGGCTGTCGGTTTGCATACGCGGAAATTGTGGCGTGCGGTCGCGCCGGACGGGGTGAAAAATTCCAGATGCGGCGCTTGGACAGCCGCCTACAGGTGACGGTAGACGGCCGATTGGCCTTTGCCGAGCATACGCGGCTCGAACCCATGCGAATCGACCACACCGGTCTGGGGCAATGGCAGCATATGACCCATCAGGGGCTGCTGTATGCCTATGGTCCAGACTGGGAGGAGCGCGTGCTGGAAGCCGCGCGTCGGTCAGACGCACTGCCGGGCGGACTCATCGGCGCGAGCCGGACTGTGCAGGGGGTGTGCGTCCGCGCACTGGCAACAAATGGCGACGCACTCTACCGGCTGTTCTGCACGCTGGCGGCACAAATGGAGGAATAGGCAAAGAATTCGGCTATATCGTCACTCTCTCCTGACTGGCTGATGTGCATTCCAATGGATGGGGTGCCTGCATTGGCATATTTCGTGCAGATATGGAATCCTTTACATGATTTCTGTGAATAGAACCAGCTTTTATCAGACATCTTTGTTTGATATAAAAGCTGGTTTTTGCGTTTGTCCTCTTCGAATTTGTTAAGCTGAGCAGGAGCAAATCCGGCTAAATCTTGTTCGGCTTGCGCCCGCTCCGCTACATAAGAGTTTGGCGTCCATATTTGGCGTCCGCAGCTTGTTTTTGGCGACTGGCCTCTCCTGAAAAACAGGTAATATAACGCGGAAAAACGGTCATAAACTGCACTTTCGAAGCAGTAATCAACGGGAATGCAGTTGCAACAAAC
>DYCA01000001.1:111270-115152 GCA_019418305.1 Clostridiales bacterium | reverse complement strand
GTGCGTTCGAATCGCATTGGGCGTACCAGACATCAATAATCCGAACGTATTCTTCTTGGAAGAGACGTTCGGATTATGTGTTTCTTGGAGAAAAATGTAAAAGAAAACCGGTATCATGCAGATACCGGTTTTTTTGTTATAACTGTAGGTATGGTTCTTTTAGGTTATATTACGGCAAATATGCATTCTATGGGCAAGCCTGCATCAAGGAAAGTTCGCAAAAAGGGTTTCTGTGAAAACCAAAGTTAAGCCGCTGATTGAAGTGTCGCCTGAACAGATTGTTCGCTGAGATAAACTCTGGAGGCAGACCAGTCCTCATCATACTCCATGAGATAAGTGGTCACCAATCTGGTGTAAGCATCTGAGTTGGGAAAGATTCCCGCAACACTGGTGCGTTGTCGAATCTCTCGGCTCAGGCGTTCCAGTGCATTGGTGGAAGGTATTTTTTGGCATTTAGATGTGGGAAAGTATAGAAAACCAACGAGTCCTCCAGACCATCCTCAAGACAGCGGTTCGCTTTAAAAAGCGGCGTTCATATAGCTAGTACAACTCTTCTGCCTGTTTGCAGGTATGCCCTCTGGTAGGCGCCAGCCAGATGGCCTTCAGCTGCTGTGCAAAAATGTTTTTCTCCTTGTGGAGCCATGCGCCAGAATGTTGCGCATGAAGTGCACTTTGCATCGCTGTCAGCTTGCATCAGAGAAGCCTTTGTTGTATGCCAAGAATCTCTCCTTTGGCAAGTCGCTTTGCTCGACACCAGTTATATAGGGTTTTTATGGAGATACCCGGTTGCCGGCACACTGCGCCTACTCCGAGCGCACCGGCTAATTTCATTGCACCAGTCTTATAGTCTGCATTATATTTCAGTTTCATCTGAGACACTCCAAGTCATGCGCGATGCCAAGACTCGCTGCCACTGCACCAAGCTGGCGCGCGAATACTGGCAGGCAGGATACCAAAGCGAGGCGGAGGACGTGGAAAGCGTGGTCGGGTATGTGTGCCGCGTGCTTGAGCAGATGGAGTTGGGCGAAGCGGGCGAATTACTCGGCCTACGCTGAGACTATGAAATGAAAAAGGCCACCCAGAGGAGGGTGGCCTTTTCATGTTCCTTCGGGTCAATTGACGGAAAATCTCGAAAAAATGCATGATACACTTCGAATATGGACAGATAGCGGGGATAACGCACAACAGGGAATAGAATCCCCATCAAATTTTCCAAGTTACTTTCAATCCGTTTTTGAATATGTAGATTCGTTTTTTGAAGAAGAGGTGGATAGCATGCATCATGCTTTTCATGTGATCCAACGACTGTTTGTGATCTGTTTTGTTCTTGCCGCCATCGGCATCCTGCTTTCCGGCGGATGGCTTGCCGGCCTGTGCGTTCTTGCTGCCGCTGGCTGGATGGTACGCGGGCGTGTAACCATCCGGCATTTCACGCTTTGGCTGTTAATCGGCGGTTTGTTGCTGCGTGTGGCGATCCTACTGGTGCTCCATCCGCCGATCATCAGCGATTTCGGACTCATGTTTGGGGCTGCGCAAAGCCAGCTGGCTGGGGATACCTCGTTTCAGTATGAGCTGTATTTTTCGCTGTGGGCGTATCAGAGCGTGTTCATCGTCTGGCAGGCAATGTTCCTTGCGGTTTGGAACAATCCACTGATGCTCAAATTCGTTGGCGCATTGCTCAGCACAGGTACGGTGTGCCTGCTCTACCGTCTGGCGCGTGATCATGTACACGAGAGCGCGGCGCAGGCTGCCATGCTGCTGCTGACGGCGTTCCCTTTTGTATTGACCTTGCCCACCGTACTCACCAACCAGATTGCGTCGGCGTTTTTTCTGACGCTTGGCGTGTGGCTGGTCGCCTGTCAGGATTGCACGCGGCTGGGCTTCTGGCGCTTTCCGCTTGCCGGCCTTGCGCTGCAGGCGGGCAATCTGCTGCGCAGCGAGGGAATTATCTTGGTGGTCGCTGTGCTGGCGTATGCGGTTTTTACCGTGCTGCGTCAGCCGGAGACGTTCAAGCGCATCCTGTGCGGCATGGCAGCGCTGCTGGTGGTCTATGGAGCGGTCAGTGTGGGCGCGGATGCCGCGGTACGCGCGTCCGGACTGAATGAAAACGGCACGGCAAACGGTTATCCCGCCTGGAAATTCCTCACCGGACTGAATTTTGATACAGAGGGAGGCTATTCCCAGAGTGACTGGAATCAACTGGCTCCCACATTTGACGAAACCGGTCATCCGACGGAAGCGACCTACCAAATGCAGAATGAACTGCTCTCCGAGCGCCTGTCCGCCGGGCCGAAAGCACTGCTGCTGCATGCGGTACATAAATGCAAGTTACTCTGGTGCGATGACGCACTGAACTGGGTGTTCGGCCATCTGCAGCTACATGATTGGCTGACGCTGATCTATAACAACATCCGGCAAATGGACCGGCTGCTGTTCTATGCCGCGCTGCTGCTGGCAGCCTTCGGGTTGTACCGCCCGTGCCGCACGCCCGCGGCCTATCTTCCGCTGTTCGGTGTGTTCGCTGCATTCTGCGCGTTCCTGCTGATCGAAGTGCAGCCGCGCTATGCCTATCTGCCACAGCTGTTTCTATTCTGCGGCGCATCGCTCGGCCTCGACCGACTGCTCGGAAAGGAGAAAAACCATGCCTAAAATCTCGATTGTTGTGCCTTGCTATAACGAGCAGGCTGCGCTGCCACTCTTTTATCAGGAGATTACCCGCGTAGCGGGCGAGATGGACGATGCGGAGTTTGAATTCGTGTTCATCGATGACGGCTCGAAGGACGACACGCTGCCCACGCTGCGCCATTTAGCCGCACAGGACAAGCGCGTGCGCTTTGTCTCGTTTTCGCGCAATTTCGGCAAGGAGGCCGGCATACTGGCTGGGCTTGACGCCGCGACGGGCGACTTTGTTGCCACCATGGACGCCGACCTGCAGGATCCGCCGTCGCTTTTGCCCGAGCTTTACAAAGCTGTGACCGAGGAGGGTTACGACTGCGCCGCCACCCGCCGCACCACGCGCGAGGGCGAACCACCGGTCCGCTCGTTCTTCGCGCGCATGTTCTATAAGCTCATCAACCGCATTTCGGACGCCGACATTGTCGACGGCGCGCGCGACTACCGCCTGATGCGCCGCGCAATGGTGGACGCGATCCTGTCCATGCGCGAATACAACCGCTTTTCCAAGGGTATTTTCGGTTGGGTTGGCTTCAAGATTAAATGGGTGCCGTTTGTCAATGTCGAGCGCGTCGCGGGCGAGACCGAGGAGGGCGTGCGATGAACAAGCTGCGCGGCCTGATCGACCGCAAGCTCGCTATATTTCTGCTGGTCGGCACGGCGATCATGTTCGGACTGTATAACCTCGCGCACTGCACCTACTGGGTGTCGAGCACGGCAAACTATATCCTGACCAGCATTCTGAGCTTTTTCCTGAACAAATATATCACCTTCGGCAGCCGGGAGAAGAGCGTGGGCGAGGCCGTGCGCTTCGCGGTCAACATTGCCGTGTGCTACCTGCTGGCTTATGGCATCGCCAAGCCGCTGTGCGTCGCGGCACTCGCGGGCGCGTCGTCCGCTGTGCAGGATAATGTCTCGATGTTGGTCGGCATGTGCCTGTTCACCGGCTTTAACTACCTTGGGCAACGCTTTTTTGCGTTCCATGTAAAATAATTCTAATGTCAACTTTAACTGCCATAGTGATCAATCAGGCGTTATTAGGGCCGAGGAATCCACTTTGATATATACTGGTTTGGCATCCGCAGCCTGCTTTCGGCGGTGTTTATCCATGAAATAACAGACGATTATATGAAGAAAAGAAAAGGAAAAATGCATTTTTGAAGCAGCAATCATTGGGAAACGGTCGGGACGAATCGCTGCAGCTCGGAA
>DYCA01000001.1:96674-111260 GCA_019418305.1 Clostridiales bacterium | reverse complement strand
CGTTTGGAGTACATCGAGCGTACCAAGAAAGCCGCTTGTTCGTAAGAACAGGCGGCTTTTTTAACTGCTTGCACAGATTAAGAAAAGACGTCAGATTCGGAGTTCATCCTGTTGGTCAAAGTCTGCAGAAACAGTAAACAGAACAGCCGGCATTTCGGCTGTTCTTTGCAGAAAAGAGGTTGCTGTATGGATTGTCCGTCTTGTATAAATAAGTGGGCGAATTGCTTGAAAATGGACAGATGGTTGTAAAAGGAGAAGGTTTTCCATTCTTTGGCTGTGTCTGCGCACGATCAGTGTGTGCTTTATGCATGAAGTGGAATTTGGGGCGGGCTGAGGATAGCAGTACAATTTATGCGCATTTGTTTTTAAAATCAACCTCAGGTTGAATATTGGATAATATGCAATGCCAGTAAGGTTCTTTTATGTATAGAATGCTTTAAACATGCAAATTTTAATGTATAAAATATACAAAATTAAATCAGTGATTTGTTCTATATTCACTATTTTACAAAATATCCAAAAATCCTCCCCCCTCATGTGAAAAATGAAAGTTTGAGAATATGAAATACTTTGATAAAATTATCACAAGGAAATGAAAAAGCGGGGAGGGAAAAGCATGGAGTATATTCTGGAAATGAAGGATATCAGCAAGACATTTCCCGGCGTCAAAGCGCTGAACCATGTACAGCTTCAGATAAAACCCGGAGAAGTGCATGCGCTTATGGGAGAAAACGGTGCGGGAAAATCCACACTGATGAAAATCTTGATGGGCATTTACACCAAGGATGAAGGCGGGGAAATCCTCTTTAATGGGCAACCATATAAGGTTTCTAATCCCAAAGAGGCTATGGATCATGGTGTTGCAATGATTCATCAGGAATTGAATCCGATTCTGGATATGACCGTGTATGAAAACATTTTTGTAGGCCGGGAGCTGCGTAAGCACGGTTTGGTAGATAACAAAGCAGAAATAGAAGAGGCGCAAAAGCTGATTGAAGAATGCGGACTGCACGTATCTCCTAAGGAAAAGCTTCGCAATCTGACCGTTGCACAGTGTCAGTTGATCGAAATCATCAAGGCGATCTCTATCAAGGCAAAAGTTATTATAATGGATGAGCCAACAGCCGCCATCACGGAACGCGAAGTGGAGCTGCTGTTTGGCCATATTCGCAGGCTGAAAGAAAAAGGCGTTGCCATCATTTACATATCGCATCGTATGGATGAAATCTTCACCATTTGTGATCGTGTCAGCGTATATCGTGATGGTCAGTACATTGGTTCGGGCGACACAAAAGACCTAAACGAAGCGCAGCTGATTAAAATGATGGTTGGTCGTGAGATTACGGATGTATTCCCGAAATTGGATGCACAAATCGGTGATGTCGTTTTTGAAGCCAAAGATATTGTCCGTGCGGATAACAAGGTGAAGGGTGTCAGTTTTTCTGTCCGTAAGGGAGAAATTCTTGGAATCGGCGGTCTGGTCGGCGCAGGACGCAGCGAATTGGTGGAAGGCATTTTCGGTATGCATGAGCTTTCCGGCGGAGAAATTTTTGTTAAGGGCAAAAAAGTCAATGTGCACTCGCCGCACGATATCATCAAGGAAGGCGTAGCCTTAATCACAGAAGACCGTAAGGTAACCGGCCTGAACCTAAGCGGTTCGGTCAACGATAACATTGCGATGGTTGCCATTCAAAAACTGGTCACCAATGGTTTGTATAACAAAAATAAAGCACGCAGTGCCTCAATGGAGTATATCAAAAAACTGAATATCAAAACTCCTTCCGGCGATCAGATTGTTGGTAATTTGTCTGGCGGCAATCAGCAGAAAGTGGTTATTGCAAAGTGGCTGCTGAACGATCCGGATATTATTATTTTGGATGAGCCCACCCGAGGTATCGATGTCGGTGCAAAGCGCGACATTTATCTGCTGCTGGGCAGTTTGGTGCAGCAAGGCAAAGCGGTTATCATGATTTCTTCGGAAATTCCAGAGCTGATGGGTGTTTGCGATCGGATTATGGTAATGTGCGAAGGCAAGCTTTCGGGCGAGGTTACACGGGATGAGTTCTCGCAGGAACGGATTATGACGCTCGCCTCAGCCATTGAGGTATAAAGGAAGGGGAAACTATGAAAAAGACGAAAAGTGCAAAAGCACTGGTCAGTGAATATTTTATTTTCGTGATCTTTATTGCGTTGGTAATTGTGTTGACTTGCTTGAAGCCCAGCTTCATTCAGCCAAGCAATTTGGTCAATATCTTAAAGCAGGCCTCGATCAATGGCATTCTGGCATTTGGCATGATGTTTGTCATCATTGCCGGTGGTTTTGATATGTCGGTCGGCTCAACGGTTGCATTTGCAGGCATTTTAGCTGCAATGCTGGGGCAGGGACAGTATCCGCTGATCGTACCGCTCGTTATCGCCATGCTGGCAGGACTTGCCGTCGGCGTTGTCAACGGCGTTGGCGTCGCAGTGGGTGACTTGCCGCCGTTCATTATGACGCTTGGCACCATGACCGCGGTCCGTGGCTTGGCACTTTTGACTTCCAACGGTAAGCCGATTACCGGTATCAGCCAGGAATATAGGGCGGTTGCCGCAAACTCGATTGCTGGTATCCCAATGCTGGCGATTTTCTTAGTGATTGTTATTCTGATTTGTTCCTTCGTGTTATCTAAAACGGTTTATGGTCGTCGCGTTTATGCCTGCGGAGGTAACTTACAGGCAGCTCGCGTTTCTGGTATCAATACGACGATGATCCGCATTTCCACCTTTGCGATTGCCGGTTTGCTGGCAGGCTTGAGCGGCTTCCTGATGACCTCTCGTGTTACGATTGGACAACCGACTGCAGCAGAAAGCTACGAAATGGATGCGATTACCGCATGCGTTGTCGGCGGCGTATCCATGTCGGGCGGCGTTGGCAAGTCGTGGGGGGTTGTCGTCGGCTGCTTGCTGATTACGGTAATTGCAAACGGTCTGGATATCATGGGTGTTTCGTCGCACTGGCAGAAGATCGTAAAGGGTGCCATTATTGTTCTGGCGGTTCTGATTGATGTCAAGGGTAAGAGTAAGAAAGACTGACGGATGTTAGGAACAAAGGCAAAATCCTGTCCTGTTCTTATCATAAATGCATTTGAGGAGGAAGTAAAATGAGTAAAAAGAGACTTCTTGCCATGCTGATGGCTGGCGCAATGACGCTGGGCGTGGCAACCGGCTGCGGCAACACCGCAACCAATGATTCGCAGAATTCTGATGCAGGCACAGATTCAACCGACGGTGCTTATAAGATTGCGCTGATTCAGCAGCATCAGACCAACGCATTCCAGATTGCAGTATCCGAAGCAGCCGAGGCAAAGGCCGAGGAGATGGGCGTTGAACTGACGATCCTGAGCGCGGATCAGGATGCTGCCACGCAGATCAGTCAGATTGAGCAGTGTGTCTCCGAAGGCTATAATGCGATTCTGTTTGAGCCTGTTGATCCAGACGGCCTGTGCGATGCTGCCAAGAGCGCAGCGGATGCGGGTGTGGTTGTAATCAACATCATTTCGGCTTGCACCGATTGGGAAAATTACGGCATTTCGGCGGTTTCCTATGGCGATAATGTCAAGGCTGGCGAGACCGAAATGCAGCATGTTGCGGATCTGCTGAATGGCAAAGGCAACATCGCGATCCTGACCGGCCCCTCCGGTGACTCAGGTGGATTGCAGCGCATGGAAGGCTATGAGAATGTTTTGAAGAATTATCCGGACATGGTTCAGGTCGTTGCACCGGCAGACTGCCAGTGGGATACTGCCAGCGCGCAGGCAACGGTGGAGAGCTGGCTGTCCGCATATGATCTGGATGCGATCATCTGCGAGAATGACGGCATGGCAGTTGGCGCCGGTAATGCAGCTGGTGCGAACAGCGGTATTGTTATTGCGGGTGTCGATGGTACGCCGGACGGCTTTGAAGCCATCAAAGATGGCCGTATCACCGGCACGGTTTCCCAGAACGGCGGCGCAATGGCTGCCAACGCTATCGAAGCCGCTGTTACACTGCTCGACGGCGGTACGCTGGATGAGAACGTGATTATCACTGACAACACCTGGATCGACGCATCCAATGTTGCGGATTACGAATAAGAGCCCTTATTCGTATATGCATGATTTTCATTTGGCAAACGTCAGCTAAAGTGTTATGATGAATATGGAAAAGGGAAAACGAATTCGTTTTCCCTTTTCTTATAGCATCCGTATTTACCGGGGGTGGATTATGTTAAGGGTAGTTCTTGCAGACGATGAAATCAAAGTGATTTTGCTGATGCAGAAGCTAATTGATTGGCAATCGCTTGGTTATGAAGTCGTCGGAATTGCCAATGACGGCTTTCGTGCTCTGGAGCTGGTAAAAGAAAAGCAGCCTCACCTGCTTATAACCGATATACGCATGCCCGGTTGTGACGGAATTGATTTAATCCGTCGTGCCAAGGAGCTGCAGCCCAAATTGCATTCAATTGTAATCAGTGGGTATCGCCAATTTGAATATGCACAGAATGCCCTGAAATATGGTGTTGAGGATTATCTTCTCAAACCGCTCAAGCAGGAAGAACTGTGCGGGATTCTGCTTCGCTTAAAGGATAAACTGGGAGAGGAAGCGGAACTGGAATTTCAGTTGAAAAAGAGCGGGGAGCGGTGTCAGGAACAGCTGATGGCTGCGCTTGAAAATGCTGTTGCCCGACATGAGTCCTTTCTAAACGCGGAACAAGCAGCGTCGGAATATGGCTTTCACTTTGCAGCGGGCAGTTATTTCGCTGTTCTGGTCAAACCGGATATCTCCAATGCAGAACAGTATCGAGATGGATACCAGATGATCATGCATCATGCTTTGGAGATTGTGCGACGTGAGGTTCATCAACTGGCCGATGAATATGCAGTTTCTGTCCAAAAGGAAGGCGTAGCAGCCATATTATTCCTGCGGAATTATCAGGCGGTCGAAGTTAAACAGGCGTTCACGAAGATTCGTAAGGAGATCGAAAAACAGCGCGATTTGTTTTGGGATATCCGAAGCACAATCTGCTTGGGCAGTCGGAAAAACTGTCTGGAGCAAATGGATATTTCTATGCGTGAGGCGATGTGGCTTTGTCTGGATCGACTTTGCCGGGTGCAGCCATGGCGGGATGCGGAGGCCGAATCGCCTGCATTGGGCGAACGGTATCAAATGGACCCTGCGCAGAAAAAGCGATTCCAGGAAGCGGCGGAATGCTTGGACGAAGACCGGTTTCAACAGGAATTGGATGATAGTTATCGTTGTATTTTGCCAAGAAAACCGCTGAATGGACAAATGCTGGAAGACTGGTTTGAACAGATTGTGGATGCCGCCAATTACGGTATGAAGCAAAGCGGAAACGTAGAAGATCGGTTTTCAGAAACCATGCGGGAAAAATTCTGGCGATGCACCAACGCACAAGATATTTTCCGATTGCTGCGAGAAGGCATCCGGCAGCAGATCCAGTCGCTCAAGGAAGAAAAATCTCGAAAAGAAACGCGTCCGATCACCGAAGCCAAGCGCTATATCCAGCAGCATTATCAAGAAGCATTGCGTCTGGAGGATGTCAGCAGTGCGGTTGGATTCAATGCAACCTATTTTTCTGCCCTATTTAAAAAGGAGACCGGTCAGAATTTTATGGATTATTTGACCGAGCTGCGGATCAATAAATCCAAAGAGCTGCTTTGTGCGGATGGCTTGTCCATTCAGGATGTTGCAGAAATGGTAGGCTACCGGGATCTGAAGTATTTTTCCCGCCTGTTCAAAAAAACGACAGGCGTAAGTCCATCGGATTATAAAAAGCTGTACAAGTAAGGTGATCCTATGTCGTTGAGAGGTGGATTGCAATTCTGGCGTGCACTTCGACGTTATAAAAATGACAAAAATCTGGAAGCCGTGCTGCGTTTGGACTGGAGCAGAAGTCCGAATTTGAGTGCATTTCTGGGTGCTATTGAGGACCGGCTGCATGGTGAAGAAATTACGAAGTTACGGCAGAAACAGGCGGAATATCTCGCGCTGCAAAATCAGATCAATCCGCATTTTCTCTATAATGCGTTGGAAGCGATCCGTGCGGATGCGCTGCTGGCGGATTGCGAAGAAATCGCTGAAACTACCGAGGCTTTAGCCACTTTTTTTCGCTATACCATTTCCAATGTGCAGGAATACGTCACCTTTTCCGATGAACTGGACAATGCTGAAAATTATTTTACCATTCAGCGCTGCCGTTTTGGTGACAAACTCTCTCTGGAGTTGGAAATGGAAAATGAAAATCTGTTGGAGGCACGCATGCCCAAGCTTATTTTGCAGCCTCTTGTTGAGAACGCGGTTTCACATGGGCTGGAAGGTAAGATTGAGCATGGTACGGTTCGGATCATTGTGGAAAACAGTGAACAGACTCTGTTTTTGCGTGTGCGCGACGATGGCATCGGCATGCCGGAAGAACAGGTCGAAAGATTAAATGCACAGTTTGCAGGGGACAGCACAGCTGTCAGCGGTCAGCAGCGAGGCGGCATTGCGCTGCGGAATGTCAACAGTCGAATCCGACTGATGTTTGGAGAAGATTACGGCCTTCGGATTTACAGTGCGGCTGGTATTGGTACGGAGTGCTGCATCACGCTTCCGCTGTTATCGCAGGAGGATGGATAATCGATGAAAGAAGAACTAATCCGTGTTGAAAATGGCCATTTTCAGCGAGAAGGAAGCGATTATCAATTTGATATTGCGATTTCCCGTGGAGAGTGCATCGGAATCTACGTGGATGAGCACTTAACATCCGGTACTGCTTTCTTGGATATTTTCAAGGGTTATTCGCATATGAAAAGCGGAAAAGTCTTTTTATATGGACGCCGTATGGGTTCTATTGATTTAGAGCACTGGGTCATGCAGCACAGCATCATAGCCGATAAATTCCGGTTTGATTCCAAAGAATTGACGGTCTGGGATTTTATGATGGCTCTGAGCAAACCGATGCGGTGGCGAAAGAATAAGGAAGCAGAAGCCGCGCTGCACACGTCGGAAACAGCGGAAATGCTGCAGCAGATGGGGCTGCTTTTTTCATGGACGCAAAAGCTTTGCTCACTTTCCTTGCTGGATTACTATCGGCTTTCTGTGTTCCGTGTTTGGTTTTGGAAAAGCGAGTTGCTCATTTTGGATCGATTGACAGAGATTCTGCGGTGGAAGGATTTGGAGCAGCTCATGCAGTGCATCCAGATTTTGCTCAAGCAGGGGACCTCCGTGATGCTCTGTGATATGGATGAAGAATTTCTGTATCAATATACCAGCCGGGTCGAAATTATCAAAAATCGAAAATCATTTTATCGATTATATCCGGAAGAATATGACGATCGACTGTATGAAATTCTAGGGTGGAAACGTCGGAGTAGCACAGTCCGTTCGGAGCCGTATCACGATGAAAAAATCATTCTGTCGATTGAGAATCTGGCATTTCGCAAGCTGAAACCATTGAATTTTCAGATTCGCAGCGGTGAAATTGCTTTTCTGAGGGATGAAAACTATAATACGGTATCACAAATCCGGGATTGTTTTTTACGGGAACAAAGCTGGTTGAGCGGAGAATTTCGTCTGAATGGCAAAAAATATGAGCATAGCGAATTATCGCGCATTATCGGTACGGAAATCGGAATCCAAATTGAACGTCCGGACCGTCCAAGCGGCGTATTGTTTGATAAATTGACCGCGCAGGACAATCTGAGCATCTGCTTGCTTCCGAAAGCCGGGAGGCACATTATCCGCAAAAAAATTATGGGAAATATTCAGCAGGAAGCATCGAGATGGTTTAATGGGGATGCTCTGCTGCGTCCACTGTGTGAATGGACCCTGCCGGAACGGCTTCGGTTTTCCTACTATAAATGGTATTTGCTCAATCCGCGGCTGCTGATCTGTTTTTTTCCGTTTGCAGGGCAGGAATCGGCACATCACGAAATGATTATTGATATGCTTGTAACCTGTGCCAGAAGGGGGATGGCAATCTGGGTCATATCATCCGGTATTGATGCAATTTGCGAAAAAACACAAAACAAAGAATTTCTGCAAAGGTTGCACTATATTAACGAATAAATTCTCCGTTTTACCTTCATGTCATACTGTGGTTAAAGGTATCTGAATATGCATGCTTTGCCGTACGATGGCTTGGCGTTCGCGGCTTGTTTTCGGTGGAGTACATGCGTTGCAAAACAGGTGATCATGCGCGAAAAAGCGAGGGAAAACCGCACTTTCCAAGCTGCAACCAATGAAAATAGCCGGAGTCAACTGCTCCGATGCCAAAGACCATGTGCTTAAATCGCATCAGGCATACCAAGAAAGCCGCTTGTTCGAAAGAACAGGCGGCTTTTTTGTGATTTTTTCGCAGTTTTTGATTTTAAGATAAATAACTTTGGTGTTTTTATGTCCGTTTTCTGCTGGGATTAGGTGTTCGAGCGTATAGTCTGCAGATGCAAGCAAGAGGATGCTCATATCAGGATACGTGGTTGTCCGAACACCGTAGTCGTGGCAAAATATACGAGAAAAACAGCAGCAGACTGAATGACGCGCCGATTGCATCTGAAATGGTGCCTGCCAGAAAGATGTACTGAATGTCCAGCAAGTGCGGCAGCACAAGGATGCATGCCAAATAGACCAGCTTGCGGAACACGGAAAGCGGTAGCGCATAGCGGATCAGTCCCATTGCGGTCAGGCCGTCGACCAGTGCATACTGCACAGCCACGCCGATCAGCGCGAACGTGTACAGCCGCAGTGCGTTCACGGCGAGCGCGTACAGGTTGCTGTCTTGCAAAAACAGCCCGACGAATACCTGTGGAAACAACTGCACGCTCAACTGCATCAGGCCGATATACAGTGCGCAAAGTGCGAACATGTACGCGAATGCCTGCTGGATTTTGGAGAAGTTGCGTGCGCCGTAGTGGTAACTGAAGATCGTGCCGCAGCCTGTGGTGATGCCTTGCGCGGGACAGAAAACAATAGTCAAAAAGCTCTGCACGACGGTTGCGCAGGTGATCAAGCGGTCACCCTGTACCGCACCGCCATATTTCCGCAGTACGATATTCAGAAGAATGATGATCAGATTATCCAGAATTGTGATCAAAAAGGACATTGAACCGATGGTTACGATACGGCGGCACAATGCGCTTTTCCATGAATGAAGGCCAAGCCGAATCGGTATGTTGGGGCGGCGCAGTTGAAAAATCACATACAGCGCCATGCAGGTTTGCGCAGTCACCGTTGCAACCGCAGCGCCTGCCACCCCCATGTCCAGCCCGAAGATCAGCAGCGGGTCAAGGAGCAGATTGATGCCCGCACCGATTACCACCGAAACCATTCCCTGCCGGGCATAGCCTTGCGCGAGTAGGAACTGATTCAGGCCTATGCTGCACAGCGAGGCGACCGTACCACACAGATAGATCGTAAAATAGCTTTGTGCATAGGGGAACATTGCGTCACTGCATCCAAGCAGAAAGAGCACCGGCCGCCGGAATAGCAGCAGCGACACGGTCACGACTGCCGAGATGCCGAGCAATAGCAGCATCGCATTGCCAAGGATTGCGCGGGCGCGTTCCGGGTCTTTTTGACCGAGACTGATGCTCATGGCAGATGCGCCGCCGATGCCAACCATATAGGCAAAGGCGGTGATCGCAGTCAGCGCCGGGGCACATACGCCGATCGCCGCTAACGCGATCCCGCCGGTTTCCGGGATCTGACCGACGAAAATACGGTCGACAATGCTGTAAAGAATATTAAAAAACTGGCCGAACATCGCTGGGATACCCAGACGCAGCACCAGATGCCGCACCGTATGCTGCTCGAGCAGCCGGGCGGTCGAAAGGGATTGTTCCATGGTGGTTATGCAATGTGGGCGCAGAGTAAATTGTGCGCCGTCCTTTCTGAAAATATAAAAGCTCCGGCCGAACAGGCGGCGCAGACCAAATCTATCTTAGCATAACAGTATGCCGCTGTATAGCAGAAAATAGCAAAATTTGCTCATTGACATTCCTGTTGGTTATACCGTTATAGCCGTTTTCTATTGGACAAATAACAAGTACGCTGGTATACTGTCATCATCAGCAAAGGCGCTGAAACCTATTTTGGGGTTTCAGCGCCCTTTTTTATTTTCAAATCAGGGAGCGTATTGATATGCAATTTCAGATTTCCAACCGGTTGTCCGGTGTGCACGGCTCGGCGATCCGTGAGCTGTTTAAGCTTGGCGCTGATCCGAACATAATCTCGTTTGGCGGCGGCAATCCGTCCGCGGAGACATTTCCCTGTGCGGAAATTGAGCAGATTGTGACAGAAGTGCTGCAAAAAGCACCGGTTTCCATGCTGCAATATGGATTGTCCGAAGGGTATATGCCGCTGCGGGAGACGATGAAGCGTTATCTTGCCGCGCAGGAGGGCTTTGATTTTGAGAAAAACGAGTTGTTCATTGTCTCAGGTGGACAGCAGTGCGCCGATTTGACCACCAAGGCACTGGTCAACGAAGGCGACGTCGTCCTGACCGAGGAGCCGGCGTTTGTCGGCTGTCTGAACACCTTCCGCGCGTATGGCGCGAAGTTGGTCGGCATTCCTATGCAGAAAGACGGCATGGATATTGATGCGCTGGAGGCTGCGCTCAAGGCATATCCCGAGGCCAAGCTGCTGTATACAATTCCTTCCTTCCAGAACCCGACCGGTATCACCACTACGCTGGAAAAACGCAAAAAGGTGTATGAATTGGCTTGCCGCTATGACATCGCGATTCTCGAGGACAACCCTTACGGCGAACTGCGTTTCGCGGGTGAAAATGTGCCTACCATCAAGTCGATGGATACCGAAGGGCGCGTTATCTATGCGGGCAGCTTTTCCAAGGTCATGGCGCCGGCGTTCCGTCTGGGCTTTCTGGTGTTCGACAAGGCGCTGACCATGCCGCTGACGGTTGCCAAGCAGACGACAGATGTACATTCTAATGTGCTGTTCCAGTATGTCTGCGACACCTATATGAACCAATATGACTTCGCCGCGCATCTGGAACAGTCGCGCAAGATCTACCGCGCTAAATGTCAGCTCATGCTGGACACTATGCGCCGCACCTTCCATCCGGCTGTGCAGTTCGGCCAGCCTGAGGGCGGTCTGTTTGTCATGGCGTTTCTGCCGGACGGAATGGATGCGCAGCCCTTTGTGCGTGAGGCGATTAAGCGCGGCGTGCTGTGCGTACCTGGATCGGCATTCCTCGCAGACGAAAGCAAGGTTTCGAACGGTTTCCGCCTGAATTATTCCACCCCCACGGATGAACAGATCGTTCGCGGCATTGAAATTCTCGGTAAACTGACACACGAATGGATTAAGGAGTGAAAAAGATGCAAATGAAGGTAATGGCGTTCAGCGCCCGTCCGGACGAGCGCGCCTTTTTTGAGCACTGGTCACAGACGCTGGATATTGCGCTGACCTATCAGCCGGAAGGCTTAAGTATGAAAAATGTCAACATGACGAAAGGCTTTGATGGCGTGTCCTGTGTGGGCACCTGCAATCTGTCCGCGCCGGTGCTCGAGGCGCTGGCGGAGAACGGTGTTCGCTATGTGGCGCTGCGCACGATCGGTTTTGATAATGTCGATTTGCAAGCTGCCGCCCGTCTGGGTATCCGTGTGTCGCACGCGGGGTACTCGCCGTATTCGGTAGCAAACTACACGGTCATGCTCATGCTCATGTGCATTCGCAAGGTCGGATATATCATGTTCCGCTCTCACACGGCAGACTATTCACTGGGCGCTGCGGGCGCCGCGCGCGGCATGGAAATGCAGAATCTGACGGTCGGCGTGATCGGCACCGGACGTATCGGTAAGGCTGTAATCGAAAACCTGTCCGGCTTCGGCTGTCGCATCATCGCGTACGATCCCTATCCGTCGGCCAACCTGACGAATGTGGAGTATGTTTCGCTCGACCAGTTGTATGCACACGCAGACGTCATTACGCTGCACACTTTCCTGGATGACAGCACGCGTCACATGATCAATGCGCAGGCAATCGATAAGATGAAGGCAGGCGTGGTGATCATCAACTGTGCGCGCGGCGCGCTGATCGACACCGGCGCACTGATCGACGGCATTGAGTCCGGTCGGATCGGCGCGGTGGGCGTGGACTGCTTTGAGGGGGAAGACGACGTTATTCGTGTCGACCACAGCTATAACAGCCGCGTCACCAACCACGACTATATCATTCTGAAATCCTTCCAGAATACCATCGTTACCCCGCACATGGCATTCTTTACCGATCAGGCGGTGTTTGATATGGTGCAGTGCTCGCTCGAAAGCCTGCGACGCTTTTATGATGGCGAGACCGTACCGCTGGAAGTCTGTGCCTGAGCCTGAATATCGGTGAAAAATCGGCGGAGATAGGCTTTGAAGTCCCGCATGCCGCGCGTTTGGTATCGGCTGAGTGTTCGCATATAGAGATAACGGCGGCAGTCGGCGTCTCGGATGTGCAGCAGACGGATGTCGTTGTTCTGTTGCGCATGCTGCCAGGCATTGGATGCGACCAATGCGACGCCCATGCCAAGCGAAATCAGCTGGTTTTGAAGAGCCGCATTGTCACATTCAATGGTGATACGAGGGTTCAATCCGGTGGCGCGGAAGATGTGTTCGGACACTTGCCGGAATGAGTGCGAGTTGCGCAGTACAATGAAGGAATCTTCCGTCAGTTCGGATAGGGCGACCGCTTCCTGTTCTGCCAGCCGGTGCGAGGATGGTACTGCCAGACAAATCTCCTCGCTGCCGAGCAGCTCTGCATCCGCAGGGATTTCTTCACGCGAGACGGCGGAATCCAGCAGCAGATCGCTCTGCTCGGGCGTGGTGGTGACACGGAAACGAATATCACCGCAGACACGTGTAAAACCGGATAATATTTCACCGATCTGTTCGCTTAAGGACAGTGCGCAAATGCATAAGCTGCCGGCCTGCTGCGCGCTTTCCGCGATTTCGCGGCGCGCATCCTCCTCGGCCTGTAAGATCTGCTGGGTATAGCGCAGCAGAATATCGCCCGCTTCTGTACGGCGCAGGCCCTTGCCCGTGCGCTCGAACAGCTCAACGCCCAGTTCATTCTCCAGATGCCGGATCGTCTTGGATACTGCGGGCTGCGCCACATTGAGTTCCTGCGCGGCGCGTGTCATGTTTTCCAGCCGCGCCGCTGCTGCAAATTGTCTGAGCTGATATAGTTCCAACCCGCAACCTCCTCTTTAATTCAAACTGACAGGAAAGAACATCTTATGATCACACAGATCCTCATTCAACAAACCCTCATCATGTTCCTGCTGATGCTGCTTGGTCTGCTGCTGTCCCGTCTGGGCATGCTGACCGAGCAGGGCAGCCGGGATCTGTCCAACATTCTGCTGTATGCGGTGATTCCGTGCGTTGTTTTGCGCAGTTATATAGCCGAGTTCAGCATGGAAAAACTGTATGCGCTGGGCTTTTCTGCCCTGTTGGCGGTTGTGGCCATAGCGGTTGCCATCCTCGTTTCGTTTTTTTCCTTCGGCATGCGAGACCGTATCGAAAACTTCGGCGCGGCCTTTGGTAACGCAGGTTTCATCGGCATTCCGCTGGTGACCGCAGTGTTTGGCGGCGAGGCGGCGTTTTACGTTGTCGCGTTCGCTTCTTTGGTCAATTTGATGCAATGGACGTATGGTATTGTTATTATATCAGGCCGTCGGGACACAATCAACGTCAAAAAGATTGTGCTTAACCCGGTGTTCCTGTCCATGCTGGCGGGACTTGTGCTGTTTTTCACGGGTGTGACGCTGCCTGCGATTGTGGACCAGTCGCTCTCGCTGATTGCCGCCTCCAACACTCCGCTGGCTATGCTGGTGCTGGGATATTACCTGTCGCAAATCAAGCTGCGCGAGTTGTTTTGCGGCGCGCGGCTGTATGCGGTCGTGGCGCTGCGCCTGCTGGTGATCCCGCTTTTGACCATTGCGGCGTTTTTGCCGCTGCCGTTTGCACGCGGTGAGATTGCGATGATCACATTGGTTGCGGCGTCGACACCGGTCGCAACCAGCACGGGAATGTTTGCCCAGAAGTTCGGCGGTGACTATCGCCGCGCGGTTGCCTATGTCTGCGCTTCTACTGTGCTGTCGATCCCGGCAATCCCGCTGGTGATCTTGATAGCGGAACATTTTCTGGCCTAAAGGGTAGGCCGTCTGTGCGAAAGAGAAGACTGTCTGCACAGTAAGAAGTTTCAGGTTTGTTCAATCGGTGCTTTTTTGTGATGCCTCGGTCGGGCGGGGAATGCTTGCCTTTCTGTGTGAAACATGGTACAATAATACAAGATTTTGTTTCAAAGAGGGTTTGACAACACATGATGTGGAAAGACAGCTACCGGATCGGCGTAGACCGGATCGATGAACAGCATATCGAATTGTTCCGGATGACGGAGGAACTGGTCACCGCGGTGAAGAACGGAGCCACGGTAGAAACCTACCGGAAGGTTCTGGCGTTTTTGAAAGATTATGTCAGCTATCACTTTCGCGACGAGGAAGCGTATCAAGCGTCCATCGGGTACAGCGGCCTCGAAGCGCACCGCGACGAACACCGTCAGTTT
>DYCA01000001.1:44596-96664 GCA_019418305.1 Clostridiales bacterium | reverse complement strand
GTTTACCCAGACCGTGCTCAATTACGAGAAGCGTCTGACGGAAAATGGATTTGACGTAAAAATCATGAAGGACTTGGCCGGTACGGTAACGGCATGGCTCATTTACCATGTGGTCGACACGGATCAGAAAATCGTGTCCGGCGGCAAAGATGCTGGTGAGCAGACGGAGTTTGATAAATTTGTCGACCTGTTCTCCCACAGCGCACTGGACGTGATGGAAACCATGGCGGGACTGCATCAGGATGGTGCACAGATGCAGGCGGCCGACCGGAACCAGCTGGAAGGAGATATATTTGTCACGATCGAGCTGGTCGGGGATGTGAAAGGGCGGGCTGTTTTTGGTTATTCCAAAGAGCTTGCACTCAATTTGCTGCAGTCCATGACCGGCATGGAGTTGACTGAGCTGGACGAACTGGTGCAGTCCGCGCTCTGTGAGCTGACCAACATCAGCTGCGGCAATGCGGCTTCCGCGTTGGTCAAACGCGGCTTGGCGTGCGATATCAAGCCGCCGGTGGTCTCGCAGGAGGTGCCGAAAGATGCGCATGGTAACGCAGTCCACATTGACACGAACGCAGGCTGGCTGGGTGTCGATGTATTGATGTAACCCGGCGCGCCCTATAATCAGGAATGTGCGGCAAGCGCTGTGCGGAGAGAAAAAGCCTGTGCGATCATTATGATCGCACAGGCTTTTGTTTGCAGTAAAAGCGGGGAATTGGCACGGCGATTAAGCCATCAGATCGATGATACCAGCCGGTGTCGTGTAGGGATCAGCGTAGTCGAACCAGTAGAAGAACGCACGCACGCCTGACAAGTCAATACAGCAATAGGCCGTTGCATTGTTTTCGCCGCTCATCTCATCGGAATCCGTATGGAGTTCGGTTTGATAGCCCTTGGCAAGCAAATCCGTGTAAGTCGCGTTTACAGGTAGACCGGGAGCAATTTCACGGATCTGCGGGTAGGCGTTTTGTCCGAGTGAAACCATGATGATCGGCTCCGGTCCCTGTGCATGACCCGCGAAATCTGCGTCGTAATAGTAGAAAGCCATTGGCACGCGCAGGTCATCGTAATAAACGCCCTTGGCGTTACCACTATACCAGTAATCCATATAGGTGAAGGGGAACCCCCACAGATCACCAAGCTCATCCATCGTCATACCAAGGTAATCGATTGGCAGCATTTCTTCCCGACTGGGCTTGTCGTAGCCCTGCGTGGTCGAAATGTCGACCCGCTGTGTGGCTGCGTCCCAACCGATGCTGATATCAAGAGCGGCGGCCAGATCGCGCAGTTTGAAGTAGTTATTATCCGCGATCTCGTAGGCGGTGAAGTAGAATGGACGACCATCTATGTAGATATTATACGAGCTGGGCTTGGCCTGCTGTGTAACAGTGCCTCCACTCAGTTCACCGCCGACCGGCGCATAGGGTTTATCCGTACTCACATAGATGAACTGGTTCTGCTCGTTCCAGCTGACAGAAAACTGCTTGTCCGTGCCGTTGACAAGCGCGGCCAGATCGCGCAGCTTAAAATAGTTATTGTCGGCAATTTCGTAGGCGGCGATTTGAACCGGCCGACCGTCGACGTAAACACTGTGCGCACTGGGCTTGGCCAGTACAGTGGACGCGGCCGCCGCCATGGACACCATCGCGATGCCGGCCACAAGACTAATGATGCGTTTTTTCATTTCCGTTATCCCCTCCATTTGTGAAACTGTAACCGATTGGATGCAGAGCAGCTATATGCCGTGCATGTGTTGTGTATAGTATAGCACGGTGCCTACGGAACAAACAATACTCGTCAAAGTGAGTTGTGATGTGGCAGCAGAGTAAGACACAAACAGATATGTCTTGTTGGCTATTTCATATCAAAAAACGCCTTTTGTGAGTTTATCACAGAAGGCAATTCCGGAATCGGGTATACTATAATCAAACAAAGAAAAAGGAGTTGCTATCATGGCTGCTATTCATATGCATGCGGATGAGTTCCGCGAAACGACAAAACAGGAGACGCCGGTGCTGGTCGAGTTCTGGGCTCCGTGGTGCACCTACTGCCGCCGCATCAGCGCAGCTTACGAAAAAGTTGCAGAGCAGAACGAGGGAAAGCTGGTGGTTGCAAAAATCAATATCGATGAAGAACCGCAGATTGCCGAGCAGGAGCGCATCGAGCTTGTGCCGACCCTTGTACTCTATCAGAATGGCGTGTCGCTCGGTTCGATTGTGGCGCCCGATTCCAAGGCGAAAATCGACGCATTCATTACGGAAACACTGTCCTGACCACAAAATGGCGGGTTGCTGCATCAAAGCAGAAAGAAGGAATGAATATGGACCACATTTATGATATGATCGTTATCGGCGGCGGTCCGGGCGGCTACACCGCTGCACTGTACGCCACGCGGGCCGGACTGGATACACTCGTGCTGGAAAAGTTATCTGCGGGCGGCCAGATGGCACAGACCACCCAGATCGACAACTATCCCGGTTTTGAGGAAGGCATTGATGGTTTTGAACTGGGCGAAAAGATGCAGGCGGGTGCAGAGCGGTTTGGTGCGAAAACCGAGCTGGCTGAGGTGCATGCAGTTCATGTGATGGAGAATCCCAAGCGTGTAGAGACCAGCGAGGGGATGTTCTTTGCTAAAACCATCGTGATTGCTACCGGTGCCGATCATCGCTCACTTGGCGTTGAGCGCGAGACGCAGCTAACCGGTCGAGGCGTCGCCTATTGTGCGGCCTGTGATGGCATGGGCTTTAAGGGCAAGACGGTTGCAATCGTTGGCGGCGGCAATTCGGCTGCAGCTGACGCATTGCTCCTGTCGCGCATCTGCCAAAAGGTAATCCTGATTCACCGCCGGGACAGTCTGCGTGCGACCAAGATCTATCATGCTCCGCTGATGCAGGCGGACAATATCGAATTTCGATGGAACAGTACAGTAGAACAGCTGCTGGGTGACGATCGTCTGTCCGGTGTTCGTCTGCGGGATACGGTGACCGGTGAGACGACCGACCTCACCGTTGACGGGCTGTTTGTCAGCATCGGCCGCGCACCCGAAACCGCCCTGTTTGCCGGACAGATTGCTTTGGATAACAGCGGGTACATTATTGCGGATGAGTCCACCTGCACCGGCGTGCCGGGTGTATTTGCCGTAGGTGATGTACGCACCAAGGCAGTGCGGCAGGTGATTACCGCCGCGGCCGATGGTGCGGTCGCCGCATATTACGCCGAGCAGTATCTGGCCGAAAATGGTTGACTGAATCAAAAGGAGGGCATTTTCATGGAGTTTTGCAAGCGTTCCGACCGCATTTGGCTGGAGGATGAAACCGGAAGAGAACTTGCTTATGTTGCCTTTCCGGCGCGGGATGAGCATACGGTCACAATCGCGTCCACAGTGGTGGACGACACATTGCGCGGGCAAGGCGTAGCTGGTGCGCTGCTGAATTCACTGGCACAGGAGCTGCGTGCGAGCGGCCGCAAGGCCGTTCCGGTTTGCTCTTATGCCGTGCGGTGGTTTCAGCGGCATCCGGAGCAGGCTGATTTGCTGGCGCAAACCGATCGGTAACTTACGGGAGGCACCGCAATGAAACAACGACTGATTCGATGGCTGCGTCCTGCCTTGTTTACATTCGGCGGCGCGCTGGTTGGCTATCTGTATTACCGTGTGATTGGCTGCGCTTCCGGCGCTTGTGCAATCACATCCAATCCGGTCAATTCTATGCTATATATGGTTGCGATCGGCTGGCTGCTCTCTATCGCGTTTGGCAAAAGCGGTTGCGACAGCGATGAACAGAGGTAGCCGCGCTTGCATCATACGGGCGTGCTCTGCTCCAAAACACAGGGTGTGTCTGTACGAAGCAATTCGCCGTCAGATCGTCGGCGGCACATCGATAGAAAGGTTAAAAAAACAGCGCGATGGGCGAAAAGCCTGCCGCGCTGTTTTTCGTATGAAGGGGTTCGTGCCGCATGGTGCTTGACATGTAGCTTGCTCGTGGCCCCTGTGTTGGGCAACCGTTATGTCATGCCTTACGTCAGTCTGGAACAATGGGGTGGGTTGTCAGGTTGATTGGCTTATTGTATAATAATTCCCAGACAAGTCATTCCATGACAAAAGGAAAGGATTACAGCCTATGGAGAGCCTTGAGGAACGGCTGCGGGGCTATGCGCCTCTTTGGGGGCAGTGGATTCCGGAAACACGAATTTATCGAAATGGCAGCTGTTGTGTTTATACCCTGTCCGGCGGAAGAGCGGAACAGGGCTTTTCCTGTGTGGTCAAAGTCGTTACGGTTCTGGGGCGAGGGGAAGAGCTGGAGCAGAATCTCGCAGACGTCCGACAGGAAATCGCCGCACTGGAGCGGCTGCGCGGCTGCGAAAATGTAGTGACGCTTTACGACGACGCCTGTTTTCCGCTGTATGACGGGGACACGCTGGTCGGCTGGGATGTGCTCATGCGCATGGAGCAGCTGGACTGCGTGGCGGAACTGCTGCGGGAAGGGGAGAACTTGCCCGTATCGGAGGTCTGCACGTTGGCGCGAGATATTGCTGCTGCGCTTGCTGCGGCGCATCGCGCCGGTTTGATTCACCGGGATGTCAAGCCTGCCAATCTGTATCGCACCGCCGAGGGACGTTTTCAACTGGGAGATTTCAGCATTGCGCGCCGCTGCCGCGCAGGGGTTCTGGAGACAATGACCGGCACCGCCGCCTATATGGCGCCTGAGGTTGCCCGGGGCGAGGTCTATGATGGGCGCGCCGACCTCTACTCGCTGGGCATTGTCCTTTATCAGCTGCTCAATCATGGACAGCTGCCTCTGATGGATGAAAATACACCCTTTTCCGAGCGGGAAACAGCGGTCCGGAGCCGCTGGCAGGGGACGAAACTGCCGCCTCCGCCGGAAGGAGACCGGCGGCTGAAAAAAATCATCCTGCGGTGCTGTCAGGCACAGCCGCAAAAGCGCTTTTCCTCGGCGGATGCACTGCTGCAGGCACTCGAGCGGCCAAAGAACGGCTGGCGGACGGCAGCTGTGGCGGGATGGGTCTGCGCGGTGTTTGCCATAACGATGGCGATGCTTCCCTATCCGATGCAGGCGCTTCGCGCGACGTTTTTGCCGCCGTCGGCAACCAAACTGGCGGAAGTGCGTCCGGAAGAGGGCTGCCGCTATGCAGTGGTCAAAGCAACCATGAATTGGGAGGAAGCGCAGGTTTACTGCGAGGCGCGGGGCGGACATCTGGCAACGATCACAAGCCAGAAACAGATGGATACCATTACTGCGTTGCTGGAAGAAAACCAGATCAACACGGTCTGGCTGGGGGCGAATAATTACAGCAGCAGCAGCGGCTTTCGGTGGGTTACAGGCGAGCCGTTTGAGTTTGCGGCGTGGGCCATTGGTGAGCCTAACAACGACGGCGGTGACGAGCATTACCTGATGATGTACCGTAAGGACGATCAGGGCTGGGTTTGGAATGATTCGGTGATAAACGGCGTGTATATGTTTGATGCGCAATCCTGTGGCTTTGTCTGTCAGTGGGATGAGACCGATGGATAGGGCCGTGGAGGTGTCCCGCTGCGAAACGGTTGCCGATGTGCTGGCCTTACTGGAAGAGCGGGACGGGTGGGCTGAGCCTTGGCAGAGCTTCTTTGCCGGTCTTTTGGATGCTTCCGGACTGAGCTACAGCCGCTTTGCCTCCCGATGCGGTCTGAGCAAAAATACAGTGAAGCGATGGCGGCTGCAGGGCGGTGCGCCCAAAAGCCGCGATACCTATATCAGGATTGGTTTGGGGGTAGCAATGCCTCCCAAAGCGGTCAGCGATATGCTTTCCCGCTATGGCGGCTATTGTGGCCTCAATCCGAGAGACCCCTTTGACGCCTGCTGCATTTTCTGTTTACAGCGGCGGGAACGGGGCGATCTGCGGTATGATTATGCTGCGGCAGAGGCTTTGTATCATCGGCTGTTGTCTGATTGGTCGCCGGACGGTCCTTCCGGTATCACCACCACAAAGCTGATGGCACATCTGTCGGCCGTGGATACCGAAGCGGAATTTGCGGCGTTTTTGCAGGCGTTTGGGGCGGAACTGACCGGGCGCAAGCAAAAACTGGAGCGGTATCTGGAGGAATATCTGACCGTGCACCGTCTGGAAGCGGTTCGGGACGGCGGCGGCAGCCTGCACAGTCTGGGCCTTCCCGCGTGGGTGGAGAAACAGCTGTCTCAGCTGCGATGCCATGGTATCGTGCCGCGGCGTCGCAGCCTGACGGCGCTGGGACTGCATCTGAACATGACACTGGAAGAACTGGACGTGCTGCTGCATTATGCGGGTATGGATCCGCTGCGCGCGCGGGATCGGCTGGAATGTGTGCTGATCTATGCATTGCAGCAGCTTACTCTGACGCATCCGGAGCTGGCGCTCGGAAACGCGACAGCGCTGCTGGCGGTGACACGGGATGCCGCAACCCGCCGCCGCTGCACCGAGCTGGCACAGGAATATTGGCAGGCCGGATATCGCAGCGAAGCGGAGGACGTGGAAAGCGTGGTCGGATATGTGCGCTATGTACTTGAACAACTGGATTTGGAGGAGGCGGATGAACTGCTGCATCTGCTTTAATTGATAGATATTAAAAGTGTCAAAACCCTGTAAAAAGATTGCATCTGCATCTTTTTGCGGGGTTTTTCTGTAAAAGCATGTTCTGTTGTGTTGCCTGCGCAACAGGGTCAATTTGCGGAAAACGATGTAAAACAGTATGCTATACTCCCATTGCATTGAGAAAAAGGGGCGAAGGATTGTATGCTCCTAAATGAAAAACATCGTAATGTCCGGCGGCGGGCCGCAGGGCATTTTGCAGGCAATGGGGTGTCAATATGTCGGCCAATAAATTTTTTGTCGAAAAACTGCTGTATCCGGCGATGGAATACGGCAAAGGAAATCGGATTCGGGCTTATCTGCGGGAGATGAAGCAGACGCAATATGCCGCTCCAGAGGCACTGCACACACTGCGGACGACGCGCCTGAAGCAGCTTTTGCATGCATGCGCTGCAGGTGTGCCTGCCTATCAGAGCCTGGGCATCACCGACGAGGGTATTGAAAAGGATCCGTGGGCTGTATTCCATGCGATTCCGATTCTGAAAAAATCCGCATTCCAAAACGAGCCGCATCGGTTTCTGAACACCAAATATGACCGGTCGCAGATGATTCCCAATGTCACCGGCGGGTCCACCGGAGAACCGGTGAAATTCTTTATGGATCGGTGCACTGTGGAGCATTACGAGGCTGCCCGGTGGCGGGGCCTGTCATGGTGGGGGATTACCCCGGGCAGCAGAAGCGTCATGATTTGGGGGAACCCCATTGAACTGAGTCAAGAGCAGCAGCGTTCTGCACGCTGGAAGGACCGCTTGTTGAAGAATCGGACTATTCTTTCCGCTTACGACTTGACCGAGGAGGAGGTGACACAGTATGTCCGCTTCCTCAACCGTTATCAGCCGGAATATCTTTATGGTTATGCCAGCGCGCTCGAAACATTTGCCCGTCTGCTGGAACCGTCTCGGGAGAAATTGCGACTGAAGCATCTCAAAGCAGTTGTTTCTACCTCGGAAACGCTCAGCGATTCCCGACGGCAGTGCATTCGTGACACGTTCGCCTGTCCTGTCTTGAACGAGTATGGCGCGCGCGATGCGGGCATTTTGGGTTATGAATGCCGGTGCGGTCACCTGCACATCACTGCGGAAAACTGCATTCTGGAGGTGGTGGACCCTGTCACGCTGGAACCGGCGGCACCGGGCCAGAGCGGTCTTGTTGTCACCACGGATCTCAATAATCTGGCCATGCCCCGTCTTCGTTATCTGTTGGGTGATACTGCCACGCTGTCGCCGGAAGTGGAATGTCCCTGCGGGGTGACGCTCCCCAGTATCCAAAGTCTGGACGGGCGGGAGGACGCGATTTTCGAGCTGCCGGATGGAAAACTGGTTCATGGCAATTTTGTCAACCAGCTCTCCAGAAAGTATCACACCATCCGACAGTTTCAACTGGTTCAGACCAGCGTGGATCGTGCGGAGCTGCGGGTGGTGATATGTGAGCACGGAATGTTAAAGGAGGTAGAAGCGTTCCGAAGGGATGTTTCCGGTTTTATGCCGGGCGTAGAGGTAAAGGCTGTCGTAGTTCCCCGCATTGAACCGAGCAAGTCAGGGAAATTCCGTTACTCTATCCGTCAGTTCGACCGGAGTATTTGATTGCCGCTGCCTTCCGGTGATGCTTTGGGTGAATTTATGGACGATACTGCCATACATAAGGGTGGTGCATTAAATTATCGCGGGGAAATCGGTAATAGAAGTTGGAAAAGAGATGCTGTGGCAACATTGGTTCATGAAATGGGACATAAGAAGGAAGAACCTATGCGGGCAGCACTGTTTTTGAAATTTGTAAATCCAACTATGATGCGGTTTCAAAAGAATTCGAGAATCAAATACGCATCATAAAACCGGCGGGTGAAGGTGCCGTCGTTGGATAAAGTTCTTCATGTGGATTTGCGGGATGTGTCAAAAAAATAGCAGCGGGAATAACTGGGTGTGGGCTGGTATCGTGAAGATGCCGGCCCATTTTTTTTGGCATCTGGGGTAGAATAGGCGGTAGATACTATTGATATGGAGGCGCTTCGATGAAAGAACAAATGTATGGGTATATCCGTGTATCTACAAAAGATCAAAATGAGGCGCGGCAGCTGGCTGCGATGCAGGAGTTTGGGGTTTGTGAAAAAAACATGGTTGTGGAAAAACTTTCCGGGAAGGATTTTTGCCGGCCGCTGTATCAAAAGTTGATTGCGCGTTTGCAGCCGAACGATGTATTGGTCGTCAAGAGCATTGACCGCTTGGGCCGCAACTATACGGAAATTTTGGAGCAGTGGACTTATCTGACGAAAAAGCGGAATATTGCGATTGTGGTGCTGGACATGCCGCTTCTGGACACACGGCAAGGGAGGGATTTGACGGGAACACTGATTTCTGATATTGTCCTGCAGCTTCTCAGTTATATTGCGGAAACCGAACGTCAAAATATCCATCAACGGCAGGCGGAGGGCATTGCCGAGGCCAGAAAGCGCGGGATACAATTTGGCCGAAAGAGGATTGCAATGCCGCAGGTTTTTGTCGATTTGGCCATGGGATGGAAACGCGGTGAAATTTCCTCTCGTGCAGCTGCGGAGCAGTTGGGGGTTTCTTATCAAACTTTTTTGCGCCGTGCCAAAGAGTTTTGCGAGCATGCAGCGGGATAAGCTGCCATGAAACAAAAACAGAGGGGATATCCCAGGTAAATGGGAATCCCCTCTGTTTTGCGGATGCGGATTTTATTTCTGCAAACGGCGGTACAATTCAATGATCTGTTCGGAGAATAGGCGCGCGGTTTCCGCCATGGCAAGCTGATCTTCGGCATGCACCAGCGTTAAACGGGTTAAAAGCCCGGTTTCGCTGCTTACCTCTTCCTGAATCAGGTCAAAGTGTGCATTGTGCGCTTGTAGGTATTCCTCGTTGCCGCGTGTGATGGCGGCTTCTGCTTCGGTAAAATTGCCGGTTTTTGCGTACTCAATCGCTTCCAGATAGTCGCTCTTGGTTGCGCCGCTGAAGGAAATCAGCTGGAAGCAGGCCTGTTCCAGTTGTTCTTGTGTGATGGCCATTGTTATACTCCCATGATTTTTTTGATATCGCCATAGACCTTTTTGCCGTCCATGGTGCCGTAAGCCATCATATCGATGACTTCCACCGGCTTGCCTTCCGCAATCGCCGTAATGCGATTTTTAAGATAGCGGATTTGCGGCCCGAGCAGAATGATATCCGCCTTGCCGACGTGCTCACGCGCCTTGATTTCGCTGGCGGCCCATATGGTCATGTCGCAGCCGTCCTCTTTGGCGGCGGCTGCAATCCGGTCGCACAACATGCCGGTGGACATGCCCTGTGAGCAAAGAAGTAATACGTTCATAACTGGAATGCCTCCTCTTGTGAATGGTATGAAAAATATGATATACTTACAGAAAAACAAACACGGTGGGGGTGGAGCAATGAATCTTATCGATTTGTCCAAGCGATATTTGCTCAATGAAACCGAACACCGGGTGTTGGAGTGTATTCTCCGTGCCGTGGAGCATGGGGATGCAAAAATCAACATCCGCGCGATCGCACAGCAATCCTTTGTATCGACAACGACCGTGATAAAGCTATCCAAAAAGCTGGGGTATCAGGGTTACAGCGATATGATGTATTCCCTGCGCCGCCACTCCGAAGAGGAGCGGGACGCCGCGGCCGGCATCGACCTGACAAGCATTCTGGAAACCGTGAATACGGACTGCATCGAAGCGTTTGCCGACTAGCTGCTGCGCTGTCGGAACCGCTGCATTTTTATTGTTGGTCTGGGCTTTTCCACGATCGCTTCGTCGTACTTTATGCGTCGTCTGGCAACGCTCGGCATTCTGGCTTACGATGGAGCGCCGGTGGATATGATGCGGGGCGGCAACGAGCCGAGCCTGACCATTATCCTGTCCAAAAGCGGGGAGACGCGCGATCTGGTCGACATCGCTTTGCATGCGCAGACGCTGCATCATAAGCTGTATACCATCACTGCGCACGGCGATTCCACGCTTGCACGGATGAGTGATAACCGTCTGGTGATTCGCACGGGTGGCTCGGTCGCCTATAATGTGCCGGATTTTTTCATTGGCCGGACGATTATTCTGTTTGAGTACATTCTTTCCCGTTTGGTTGACCGGCTGCAGCAGGAAAACTGACCGTGCTGCTATGAGCATTTTAACATGCCGCACAGTGGGCCGCAACAGATGCGCAGAAAACAAAAACATGTTTTTTATGCAGTTGACAAATTTTTTATTCATCCAAAACGCTTGAAAAAACGTCTGTATTCTTTATGCTTATGGTTAAAGAGCAAGAGAATATAGACGTTTTTTGCTGCCGAAAAGAGGATTTAAGGAGGAAATACCGCATGAAACAGTTTTCGATCGTAATTGCGGGCGGTGGAAGTACTTATACACCGGATATGCTGGAAATGCTTTGTCTGGTGCGGGAGCATTTTCCGCTGCGCCGTGTGGTGCTGTATGACATTGACGCGGAACGGCAGGAGCATATCGGGCGTTTTGGCAAGATTTTGTTCCGGGAATATTATCCGGAGGTGGATTTTTCCTATACGACTGATGCGGAAACCGCGTTTACCGATATTGATTTTGCGCTTGTACAGATTCGGCCGGGCGGTCTGAAGATGCGTGAAATGGATGAAAAGATTCCGCTCAAATATGGTGTTATCGGACAGGAGACCTGCGGACCCGGCGGTTTTGCCTATGGCATGCGATCGGTGCCGGCAATGATTGAGCTGGTGCGCGCTATCCGCCGCTATTCGCCCGAGGCGTGGATTCTCAATTATTCCAATCCGGCGGCTATCGTGGCCGAGGCGACCAAGCGTGTGTTTCCGGATGATTTCCGGCTCATCAATATCTGCGATATGCCGATTTCCATCATGGATATCTTTTGTCCGCTTGCAGGTGGCCGCAAACGGACGGACGTCGAGCCGCGCTATTATGGTCTGAATCATTTCGGCTGGTTTACCGCCATGTATGATAAAAAGACTGGCGAGGACGTCCTGCCGGAGATTCTGGACAAACTCAAACGCGGCAACTGCGATGAAGAACTGGGATTCTCGGGAAAGAACGATGATTACTGGAATTTCACCTTTAAGCATCTGGAAAAGATGGTGCAGGATTATCCGTTCTCGCTGCCCAATACCTATATGCAGTATTACCTGTACCCGAATACCATGGTCGCACACACTGACCCCAACTACACCCGCGCCAATACGGTTATCGATGGTCGTGAGAAGCGTGTCAAAGCATATTGCGATGAGATAGTTGCGCTGGGTAAGATTCGCGGCACCAAATTCGATATGGACCGCAAATACAGCCAAGGCTCGCATAAAAATGCAGACGGTGAGTTTGAGTCGGCGACGATTGCGCACAACGATGCGCACGCAACCTATATAGTCGAGCTGGCCATGAGCATCGCCTACAATCAGGGTCAGATTTTCCTGCTGATGACCGAGAACAACGGCATTGTGCCCAACCTGTCGGACGGGATGATGCTCGAGGTTGCTTGTCGCGTGGGGGCGCGCGGAGCGGAGCCGCTGCGCATCGCGCCGGCGGGCACATTTGAAAAGGGCCTGCTCGAAGGCCAGTATGCTTATGAGAAGCTGACGGTGGATGCAGCGCTCGAAGGCTCCTACCAGAAGGCGCTGCAGGCGCTGGTGGTCAACCGCACCGTGGTGGACACCGACTTGGCCCGCACGATTCTGGATGAATACATTGCAGTGAACGGGAAACACTTCCCGGTTCTGAAATAAGGATGAGCCAGTTGAAGTAAGGGGGAAAGAAAATGAACAAAATAACTGAATTTATGGAGACGCATCTGATGCCGCTGTCGCAGAAATTGTCCAGCAATAAATATCTGGTTGCGCTGCGCGACGGTTTGATGCTGTCCATGCCGCTGTTGATTATTGGCTCGATTGCCATTGTCATCGGTGACTTTCCGGTGCAGGCGTTCCATGACTTCATGACTTCGCTTGTGGGTGACGTCTGGGGTTCGTGGTGCTGGGATATGGTCAATCCCGCGACGATGGGGTTGGTTGCCCTGTTTGCCGTGGTCGGTGTATCGCACTCGCTGGCGTCGGAAGAAGGTGTAGAGCCGTTGCCCGCGGTCGCTATTTCGATTTCGGCCTATTTCCTGCTGCTCCAGCAGATGGACGAGGGCGGCTATGCCACGTCCAGCTTTGAGGCGAGCGGTTTGTTTACGGCGATGCTGACCGCACTGCTTGCGACCAAGCTGTATGCGGTGCTGCTCAAGAAAAACCTTAAAATTAAAATGCCGGAATCCGTGCCGAGTTTTGTTTCCCGTCAGTTCGAGGCGCTCATCCCGGCAACCATCATCGTGATTTTGTTCCTCGCCATCCGTCTGGTGTTTGCAGCAACGCCGTTCGGCACGGTGACAAATTTTATCGTCACAGTGATTCAGATGCCCTTGACCAATATCGGAACAACGCTCATCGGCACGATGTTCATCACCATCCTCAATTCGATTTTGTGGTTCTTCGGCATCCACGGCACAGCGGTTATTGATTCGTTTATGGACCCGCTGTGGTATGCGGCGCGTTTCGCCAATCTGGATGCGTTCAATGTGGCGGCAGATGCGGTTCGTCCGTACATTGTCACGCAGGACTTCGCCAATCATATCATCTTCCTCGGTGGTACGGGCAACACGGTTTCACTGGCGGCCATCATGGCGTTCCGCTGCCGCTCCAAGCGCATCAAGTCGCTGGGCAAGCTCGGCTTGCTGCCGGGTATCTTTAACGTCAATGAGCCGATTATTTTCGGTTTGCCGATGGTGCTCAACCCGATGATGGCAATTCCGTTCTTCATCGTTCCGCCGATTACCGTGCTGCTTTCGTTTTGTGCGATGTACTTCGGTCTGGTGCCTTACCCGACGGGCATCACCGTTCCGTGGACGCTACCTGCACCGTTTGGCGGCTGGATGATGTGCGGAGACTGGCGCGGCGGCGTGCTGCAGCTGGTGATAATCGTTATCGGCGGTTTGATTTATTATCCGTTTATTACAGCGCTGGATAAGCAGTATCTGGAAGAAGAACAGGCAGCTCCGGCGGAAACGGCGGCGGAATAACAGAAGTCGGAAAATCATATGTCGGTAATGCGTGCCGACCAGCCGAATGGAGTGGAATGCATTTGCAGCATGAAAAAGCAATGAAGAGTACAGGCGTCAGTCCGCTGCGCCGTCTGGCGGCGTATGCAGTGGATTGGTATCTGGCGACGATGGTGTGCGGCGCACCGCTCCTGCTGGTCAATTCCATGCGCACGGGAGTGGCTGCATTGGATACGTCGCTGCCGCCTGATGGCGCGGGATGGCTTTGGGGAACGGCGGCGATTGCGCTGGGCGTGCTGTATTACTGGCTGGTGCCGCTTGTGTGGAACGGTCAGACACCCGGCAAGCGCTTGCTGCGGCTGAGGGTCGTGCGCGCGGATAACGGAGAGTCGGTTTCTGCGGCTAAGCTGCTGCTACGGCAGGTTGTCGGGCTGCTCGTGCTGGAAGGAGCGGTGGCGTTTCCGAGTCAGCTGATGCGTGAGCTGTTGGCTCGTGCAGCGGACGAGAGCGCAGCGGATGTTATGCGTATCGGCATGGTGGCTATCACCATCGTGTCGGTGATGCTGGGCGTGTATACGCCGGGCAATCGCATGCTGCACGACCGGATTTCCGGTACCCGTGAGGTGGTTTTGCCGGAAAAGGACGTAGCCTTCGACAAAAAATCAAATACCAAAGCATAAGCGCATACGGGCCGGCGTCAATTTTGACGCCGGCCCGCTTTTGTGTGGTCTGACGTAAAATTCACAGTCTATTCAATTATTTGAGCGTCTGCGTGTTATACTGAAACCAAAGGCAACCGGAAAGAGGGAAGCGGCAATGAAGATGCTGTATTATGGCGGCACGATCCATACGATGGAAGATAAGGAACAAGCGGAAGCGCTGCTGGTGGAAAACGGTGTAATTGCAGCGGTAGGAGAATATGAGCGGCTGCAAGCGCGGGCGAAGGATGCAGCCCAGATCAATCTGGATGGTCGTGTGCTGCTGCCTGCGTTCATCGATGCACACAGCCATTTTTCCGGTGCAGCTTATGCGATGCTGCAAGCGCCGCTCGGGGAAGCGGTCAATTTTGCAGAGATTGAGGCCGCACTGACACGGTTTATTGCAGACAATCATATGCCCGATGGGCAGTGGGTGGTTGGCAAGGGGTATGACCAGAATGCGCTTGTCGAGCAGCGGCATCCGACGCGCGAGATACTTGACCGTGTATCCTCGCGTCACCCCATCATGCTGGTGCATCAGTCCGGTCATATGGGCGTGTTCAATACGCTGGCGCTTGAGTTACTCGGTGTAACGCCGGATACGCCCGCGCCGGAAGGCGGTGCCATCGGCAGAGAAAACGGTCGATTGACCGGTTATATGGAAGAAAATGCGTTTTTACAGTATCAACAGAAGGTCCCTGCTCCCGATCTTGCGGATTTAATGGATGCTTGCCGCCGTGCGCAGCAGCTTTATGCCTCGTATGGTATCGCTACCGTGCAGGAGGGTATGATGCCGGAAAGTCTGGTCGGACTGTATCAGGCGCTGCTGACGCATCAAAAGCTTGAGTTGGATGTGGTGGCCTATCCGAGTGTGGAGGTGCTCGATGAAATCTGCGATGCATTCCCAGAAGCGGTGCGGCGGTATGACCGGCATTTCAAGCTCGGAGGCTGCAAGATGTTTCTGGACGGATCGCCGCAGGGCCGTACCGCATGGCTGCGTGCGCCGTATGCGGATGCACCGGACGGTTATCGCGGCTATCCCACCATGACGGATGATGTATTGCGGCAGGCGCTCACCACGGCTTACCGTAGCGGAATGCAGCCGCTGGCGCACTGCAACGGGGATGCCGCTGCCGCGCAGTATCTTTCCGCCGTGGCGGAGATGGAGCGGTCGCGTTCGGATTTCCGCGAACTGCGGCCAGTGATGATTCATGCGCAGCTGCTTGCACCTGACCAAATGGAGGAGGTAGCACGGCTGGGTATCATCCCGTCGTTTTTCATTGCGCATATCCACCAATGGGGCGACGTGCATCTTCGCAATTTGGGGCTGGAGCGCGCCTCGTGCATCAGCGCGGCGGGTTCTGCGCTCTCGCATGGCATTCCGTTTACTTTTCATCAGGATACCCCTGTTCTACCGCCCGATATGCTGCACACGATCTGGTGTGCGGTGGAGCGTGTGACCAAGGACGGCGTGACGCTCGGTGAAGATGAGCGCATTCCGGTTATGGATGCACTGCGCGCGGTCACGGTGAACGCTGCGCGGCAGTATTTTGAGGAAGCGCGCAAGGGTTCGCTGCGGCCGGGAAAAACAGCCGACTTGGTATTGCTCGATGCCGATCCGTTCGCCGTGCCACCCGAACGGCTGCGGGACATTCGCGTACTCGAAACGGTCAAGGCAGGGGAGACCATCTTCCGTGCGTGAGAACCGCGCGGCAAAAATCCCTTGCGTTCCGCATATGTGATGCCGTATACTAAGACGGAAGATCACCGGCCCCAATGGGGCGCAGAACAGGAGAGAAGCAACATGAATATCACCAAAGGCGATGTGCTCGAGCTGCGCCGCCGTCTGAAAAAGACTGAATGCACCTTCGGTCGTATGTGCGGCTGCTATGTGAACAGCGGCAAACAGGTGGTGCTCAAATTCAGCGAAGCCTTTTCCGAACTGGAAGAGGACGAGTTTTATAAATATCTGGAGATTGCCAAGAAAGCGCTGTCCGGTACGCTGGGCAGCAATCTGCTCGAACTGGAGTTTGATCGCAGCGAGGTGGCGATGGAGCATCAGAAGTATCTGCTCGCGCTCAAGGAGAGCAAGCTGGCGGGCGAGGAGCTGCTCGACCGGCTATATGAGCAGATTATTGAGCAGTACGCCTATCCGGGCAACTATCTGATTCTGGTGTATCATGATATTTACGATGTGCCGTCCAAGGCGACCTCGGGCGAGGAGCAGGACGAATCCGAGGAGATTTACGAATACATACTTTGTGCGATTTGCCCGGTCGAGCTGTCCAAGCCTGCGCTGGGCTACCGCGAGGATGAAAACCGCATTGGCGCGCGTGTGCGCGACTGGGTGGTCGGTCTGCCTGATCTTGGTTTTGTCTATCCGGCGTTCGCAAACCGCGGCAGTGACGTCAATGCCGTGATGTACTATGTCAAAACCGGAAAAAGCTCTCATCCGGAACTTGTCGAGCAGGTGCTCGGCTGCGTGCCGCAGCGCACGGCGGCCGAGGACAAGCAGGCATTCCGCAGCGTGGTGCTTGATGCGTTTGGAGAGGACGAGGAGCAGGCGGATGCCGCCTTTTTCCAGATTCAGAAAACCATCAGCGGCATGGTGGCCGAGCGGGAGGAGGATGAGTCCCTGCCGCCGGTCAGCCTGACGGCTGAGACACTGTCCGGTCTTGCCACTGAGGCAGAGGTGCCGGAAAAGGTGCGCGAGCAGATTGAAAAGAGTTATGCGCATGTGTTCGGCGATACGCCGCCTGTGGCGGATAATGTGCTGGATAACAAGCTGGTCGAGGAAGGAACCGCTCGTGCGCATACAGCGGCACTTGAGCAGAAAGTGGCGGTTTTGCAGCAGGAGCTGGCAGCGCAGGCGGCGCAGCGCGCCGATGAGGACGGCGACGCGCCCTGGCGCGAGGATACAGAGATTGAACTGCATGTGCCGCAGGAACGGGCAAGCCGCATTCGTGCGGATGTGGTGGACGGGCAGAAATGTTTGCTCATTCCGCTTGAGGAAGGCGAGCACGCCCGCATCAATGGCGTGGAGCAGCCGCTGTAATTCTCCCAAAATGCACAGAGGACGGGGCAAAGCTCCCGTCTTTTTGCATATAAATGGGGAAACAAGCCCTGTTTTGCGTTTTTTGACCGGATATGATTGAATGTAATGGAGAAAGTGTGCTATAATGTCACTATCTAAGGTTTTTTGGAGCGTAGGTATATGGCTTATGAAAAAAACAGACGTCGGCCTCCGAGAGAGGACGACGGCACATTGATTGAAGGCCGAAATGCGGTGCTCGAAACGCTGCGCGCAGGACGCGCGGTGGACAAGGTTTTTGTAGCGGAGGGCGCGCGCATCGGTGACGTGGCGGCGGAAGCACGCCGGCATGGTGTGCCGGTGGTCACCTGCGATCGCCGCAAGCTCGACCACATGAGTCCCACGGGCAACCATCAGGGCGTGATTGCGCAGGCGGCGGCACAGGAATACGTTTCGCTCGATGACATTTTCCGCATGGCGGAGGAGCGGGGCGAGGTGCCGCTCATTGTGGTATGCGACGGCATTGAGGACCCGCACAATCTGGGCGCTATCATTCGCTCGGCGGAAACGGCGGGCGCACATGGTGTGATTATCCCAAAACGCCGCGCGGTCGGCCTGACGGCGGCGGTGGCGCGCGCGGCAGCGGGCGCGCTGGCCTATGTGGGCGTACACAAGGCGAACAACCTTGCCGCTGCGCTCGACGAGATGAAAGCGCGCGGCGTTTGGCTGTTCGGCGCGGAGGCCGACGGTACAGTCGGCTTGTATGAAGCCGCGTTTGACCGGCCTACGGCAATCGTCATCGGTTCGGAAGGACAGGGCCTCAGCCGTCTGACGCGGGATAAGTGCGATTATATTGTCAGCATCCCCATGTGCGGCCGGGTCAACTCGCTCAATGCGTCCAATGCTGCGGCGGTATTGCTGTTTGAAGCGGTACGTCGCCGCACGCAGGCCGACTAAAGGAGGCAAACAGATAAGGATATGGACAGAAAAGACGAAACCATGAACCTGGAAGCGATCAAGGCGATGCTCAGTGATGTACCGGATGGCGATGAGTTCGATCTGGATTCCATTATCGCGGAGGTAGAGGGTGGCACGCCGGCCCAAGCGCATCGCGCGTCCCCGTCCGAGCCGGCACCCTCCAGAGCGGCACAGGAAAAGCAGGCGCCTGCACCTCAGGCGCCTGAAGCAGCGCCGCAGGTACATGTGCAAGCGCCGAAGATGCCGGAGGCAGAGCCGCGCAAGTCGACGCCGATACAGGAAACGCCATCTGCACCGCAGGCCGCGCCGCGTACCGCACCGAAAAAGCGTCCGCCACGCAAGGCCGAGCCGGAGGAGCAGATTCCGGATCTGACCGCTTTTGAGGAGGCGGTGCAGGATGAGCGCGCCGCACGCATTGCTGCAAGAGAGGCCAAAGCTGCGGCACGGCAGGAAAAGGCGGCAGCGAAGGCGGCGGCCCGACAGGCAAAGCGTGAAGCAAAGATGGCCGCTAAGCAGGCCGCGGATACGGAGGATGAATTTGATGATATTCCGGAGGCAGAGACGCCCGCTCCGGTGATAGCATCCAAGCGTGCAGCACGCGGCACTAAGATGACGCGCAAGGAGGCCCGCGCGGCTCGCATTGCAGCCGAGCAGGCGGAGGAGGAAGAGGAAATCCAATTGCGCGATCCGGCGCAGGCGCAGCGGGCGTTTAAGCGCCGCGCACAGGGCCTGTCTGTGCGCTCCATCGTTGTGCTGATTCTTGCGGTGGCCGCGGCATATCTCAGTCTCGCACCCAGCTTTGATGTTCTGCCGCTGCCGGTGGCACTTGATGCGGTGGAAAATCCGGCCATCGGCATCGGTGTGCTGCTTCTGCTGCAATTTATCGCGTTATTTGTTGGTATTGACGTGTTCGGTATGGGTTTTTACAATTTGCTGCACGGCATGCCTGACCGCGCTTCGCTGGTGTCGTTTGCAATTCTTGCGGCGCTGCTGCACGGTGCATCTATCATTGTGTTTGATAATCAGTCCGGTGTGCAGATACCGTATTTGGCGGTCAGCATTCTGCTGCTGTATGCTGCAATGCGTGAGGAACGCGGCCGCTTTGCAGCGCGCGCGCGTGCCTATCAGGCGATCTGCTCGGCAGAGCAGCCTGCGGCCATTTACAGCCATTATGACGCAGAGGATGATGCCTGCCGTGCGGTCAAGGGTCCGCTGCATGCCGAAAAGGCTTTTCTGACCGAGATGGAACGTGCGGACACGGTGGATCGTTTTTCCATGATTTATGTGCCGGTCGCACTGGCAGCCTCAATTATTTTTGCGCTGCTCGCTTCGGTTGGGCGTGGTGAGCCGATACGCTTTTTCTGGGCGTTTTCCGCGATTTTGTCGGTTTCCGCTCCGCTTGGCCTCATTTGTGCGTTTGGCGCAAACTACAAGAATGTGTCTCGCCGTCTGCTTGCCTCGGGTGCGGCGATTGCAGGTGCGCGGCAGGCTAACCTGCTGCGCGGCACGGAAGAGGTCGTGCTGACAGAGAACGATTTATTCCCGTCCGGCTCGATTAGCTTGGAGTCGCTGCAGAACATAGGCCGTCTGTCGGATGACAAAGTGCTTGCCTGCGCGGCGGCGCTGGCGGATGCGGCCGGTCTGGAGCTGGGCCGCGTGCTGACCGAAGCTACGCGAGAGCGCTACGGTGTGACACTGGCTGCGCGTAATGTGCAGGAAGTGGAAGGCGGTTTGATGGGAGACATCGGCACCAGCCGTGTGGTGCTGGGTACGGCGGCATTGATGGTGAAAATGGGCATCCGCATTCCATCCGGACAGGGAGAACAGGTTTGCTCATATCTGGTGGTGGACAATGCGCTGGCCGGTGTGTTGACGCTGCGTTATCAACCAACAAAGCATACTTATCGCGCGATGCGTATGATGCGCCGCATGCATATGAATGCAGTGCTGGCGGTGCGGGATTTCAATATCTCGCCTGCGATGATAGAGACGGAATTTGATCTGCGTCGCGGCTTTGCCGACCAGCCCGATCCGGCCGGTGTGATGCGGCTGCTCAACCCCGATTATTCGAATGGGGATGCGCCCGCCGCTATTTTGACGCGTGAGGGAGCGGGTGCGTTTGTGCAGGTGCTGCGATGTGCGGACAAGCTGGCCGGTGCGGTGCGCTCCGCACTGACGTTGGGTGCGTTTGCGGGCATTTGCGGCATGTTGATTGTCGCCTATCTGGTGTCTCAGAATGCGGCGGACGCGCTGCCGGTGATGAATATACTGTTGTATTTGCTTCTCTGGTATATCCCGGTATTCATTATCACACAACAAACGCATTGAGAAATGAAAAAAGCAGGTCTGGACCTTCATGGTCCAGACCTGCTTTTTTGCCTTGCGCGGCAACAGGGAAGAGAAGATCCGCCCGAGGCGGTAAAAAAGAGAGAGAAAAGAATCAAACGGGCAGGACGGAGGCTACAGAAAAAACGGCAAGCGCAACCGCCAGCACGGCTGCTGCGGTAGCAAGATAAGCACGTGTCATAAGAATCGCCTCCTTGGATACATTAAAAAACTTTATACTATATAAACGTATGTCATGCCGATTTTGTGACAGGAAAATTTGTAAAAAATAAAATTTTTTTGTCAGTCGGATTTCAATGCCGGAAAAGAGGGAAAGAAGCGTCAAAAATGCACAAAAAACAGCTTGCACACATGCGCGTAATAGTGTATAATTACAAATAAGGGAGTCGTTCCCGCTAACAAAGCGCCCGCATAATAAGGCTCGGGCAGGGGAGTGTTTATCAAATATGGCCAATTACCCGGTTAACAAGATTCGTAATGTATGTCTCATGGGACACGGCGGCGACGGCAAGACCTCGCTCGTCGAAAGTATGCTCTATATCGCCGGTGTAACCGATCGTGTCGGCAAGATCACGGACGGCAACACGGTTTGCGATTTCGACCCCGAGGAAATTAAGCGTCAGTTTTCGATTTCGACGGCTGTCGCGCCGATCGAGTGGAACGGCTGCAAAATCAATTTGCTGGATACCCCGGGCTTCTTTGATTTTGAAAGCGAAGTAAATTGCGCTCTGCGTGTGTCGGAGTCCGCCCTCATTATCGCCACCGGCAAGTCCGGTCCGGGCGTCGGCACGGAAAAGGCGTGGGAGCGCTGTGAGGCGCGCGCTATGCCGCGCATGTTTTACATCTCCAAGATTGACGAGGAAAATTCGGATTACTATACCTCGTTACATAAGCTGCAAAAGCAGTTCGGCGTATCGGTTGCGCCGATTGTTGTGCCGATTTTCGAGGGCAACCGCGATACCGTCGGCATTGTGGACTGCGTCATTCGTAAGGCGTATCGTATGGAAGGCAACAAGCGTGTCGAGATTCCGATCCCGGACGACATGAAGGAGCGTATCGACCAGCATCGTGCAGCGCTGTGCGAAAACGTGGCGGAGCTGTCCGAAGAGCTGATGGAGCGGTATTTTGCAGGCGAGGAATTCTTGGATGAAGAGCTGATCGCTGGCATCCGTCAGGGTGTTAAGGATTTGGTGATTGCACCGGTATTCTGCGGTACTGCGGCAACCGGCATCGGTTCCTATGCGCTTTTGAAGGGTATTGCTGACTATATGCCGTCCCCGGACGAAAAGCCGGTGGAAATCTGCGAGGATGAAAAGGGCGAGCTTATCGAAATCAACTGCACGCCCAATGGTTCAACCTGTGCGTTTGTTTTCAAGACGGTTGCCGATCAGTATGGCCGCTTCTCGTATTTCAAGGTGATGTCGGGCGAAGTGAAGCAGGATATGACGCTGGTTAACAAGCGTGCGGACGCCAATGAGAAAATGGGTCATATCTATACGGTTTGCGGCAAAAAGACCACTGAAGTTCCGGTGGTTGGCTGCGGCGATATCGGTGCGGTTTCCAAGCTGGTTACCACCAAGACGGGCGATACGCTCTCGATGAGCGTGCGCAAAGTCGAGCTGGAGCCGATCGAGTTTGCGCCGCCGTGCTATACGCAGGGTATTGCGCCGAAGGTGAAGGGCGCAGAAGAGAAGATTTCCGCGGGTCTTGCCCGTCTGCACGACGAGGATCCGTCCTTTGAGACCGAGTTCAATCCGGAAACCAAGCAGCACACCATTTCGGGTGCGGGCGACATTCATCTGGATGTGCTCTGCTCTAAGCTGAAGGATAAGTTCGGTGTAGAAGTGGCGCTCACGCCGCCGATCGTGCCGTACCGCGAGAAGATTCGCAAGACGGTGACGGTTGAAGGCAAGCATAAGAAACAGTCCGGCGGTCATGGTCAGTATGGTCATGTTAAGATGGAATTTGCGCCGTATCCGGAAGGCGATTATCTGTTCGAGGAGAAGATTTTCGGTGGTTCGGTGCCGAAGAATTTCCATCCGGCAGTCGACAAGGGCATTCGCGAGGCGATGGAGCATGGCGTTCTGGCGGGCTATCCGCTGGTCGGTCTGCGCGCCACCTTGCTCGACGGCTCGTATCACGATGTAGACTCCAACGAGTTGTCCTTCAAGATGGCAGCACGTCTGGCGTATAAGGCGGGCATTCCGCAGGCAAGCCCGGTGCTGCTTGAGCCGGTCTGCTCGATGAAGGTTGTGATTCCGGATGCCTATATGGGCGACGTCATCGGTGATTTAAACAAGCGCCGCGGTCGCATTATGGGCATGAATCCGATTGAAGGCGGCAAGCAGGAGATTCTGGCTGAGTGTCCGATGGCGGAGTTGTCCGACTACGCGATCACGCTGCGTTCGATGACGCAGGGCCGCGGTTCGTTTGTTTCCAACTTTGAGCGATATGATGAAGCGCCCGCACAGGTGCAGGAAAAGGTTATCGCGGAGAACAAGGCGAGACTGGAAGCACTCAATAAGGAATAAAACATTGATTTTGTCAAAAACCGGCTGTTTCACAGCCGGTTTTTTGTTGTTGTGGATGTCATAGCAGGGTAGACGGAAAAAGGAATCTGTGATATAATTTTAACAAATCAAGATAATACGGAGGTTTCTTGCGATGCACACGATCAGAAAGATCCAGGATGATCTTGTTTATGTGGGCGGAAGCGATCGCCGCCTGAGTCGGTTTGAAAATCTGTTCCCGATTCCGCGTGGCGTTTCCTATAACAGCTATTTGCTGCTGGACGAAAAGACTGTTTTGTTTGACACGGTGGATGACGCGATCAGCCGTCAGTTCTATGAAAATATTACCGCTGCACTGGCGGGCCGTCCGCTGGATTATCTGGTGGTTCACCATATGGAGCCGGATCATTGCAGCATGATTGTTGCGCTGCTGCACCGCTATCCCGAAGCAAAGATTGTTTGCAGCGCCAAGGCGCTGGTTATGCTTACGCAGTTCTATGCGGAGGATATGAAGGAGCGCGCACTTGTGGTTGCGGAAGGGGACAAGCTCTCCACCGGCCGTCATACGCTGCACTTTGTTATGGCGCCGATGGTGCACTGGCCGGAGGTTATGGTCACCTATGATGAGCCGAGCAAAATCCTGTTCTCGGCAGATGCGTTCGGTACGTTCGGCGCGCTGGCAGGCAATATTTTCGACGATGAGCTGGCGTTTGACAGCGTTTGGCTGAACGATGCCCGTCGGTACTATACAAATATTGTTGGCAAGTACGGCGCACAGGTACAGGCGCTGCTGAAAAAGACTGCGGCCCTTGATGTTGAGATGATCTGCTCACTTCATGGTCCGATTTGGCGCGGCAATCTGGGCCTGCTGATGGATAAGTATCAGAAGTGGAGCACCTATGAGCCGGAGGATAAGGGCGTGATGATCGCCTATGCCACGATGTACGGAAATACGGAGAATGCGGCGAATGTGCTGGCCAGCATGCTGGCTGACAGAGGCGTGCACAATATTACAATGTACGACGTGTCCGGCACGGATGTTTCCGAACTGGTAGCGGAGAGCTTCCGCTGCAGTCATCTGGTGCTGGCTGCGCCGACCTATAACGGCGGTCTGCAGCCGCGTATGGAAGCGTTCCTGCATGACCTCAAGGCACTGAACCTGCAGAACCGCACGGTGGCGCTGTTGGAAAACGGCACTTGGGCGCCTGTTTCCGGCCGTCATATGAAGGCGATTCTGGAGGGTATGAAGAATATGACTGTGCTGGAAAATACGGTCGCACTGAAGTCTGCGCTGGTCGAAAGCCAGTCTGACGCGCTGGAAGCGCTGGCGGATGAGATTGCAGCTCAGATTGTAGAGTAATCTTCCTTTATGGAGTGCATATTAAGATGCCGTCCGGCAGAAACAATCGTTTCTGCCGGACGGCGTTTTGTTGTTCTGCTTTTTCATTTGTCCGCATAGGATAAAGCAAAAGCAGGAGGGGCGATAGCATGATTGTTTTTGCAGCCAAGGTATCGGTGAAAAAAGTGGTGGCAGGCGTACTGGCAGTGGGCGCTGTGGTTTTGGGCGTCACATTGCTCGCGCCGACAGCGGACACAATGCATGCGCAGACCGCTTCGGGCGAAATAGATTTGAACAGTAAGCTGAAAAATAACGAACAGCGCGTTGCACTGCTCGAGAGCTACGGTTGGAAGGTCAATCCGGAGCCGCGCAGTGAGCGTGAAGTGCAAATACCCAAAACTTTTGACGACACCTATCAAGCGTACAACGCCATTCAGTTGGGGCAGGGACTGGACCTTGCACCGTATCAAGGCAAGCGTGCTACATTATACACCTATGAACTGACCGAATATCCGACTGGAGAAGAGGGGGTCATTGCTAATCTGCTGATTCGACGCAATCAGCTGATAGCCGCGGATATCAGCTCGGCGGAGACCAACGGCTTTGTGCATGGTATCACGGAAATGCCGGAAACAGATTCGGCTGAATAAACCTTGGACTGTGCAAATTCACAAAAAACTGAGAATAGATTCTCGTAACTCTGGATTTAATTTAGGGAATTGCACTTTTTCTGCAATTCCCTATTGTGCAATTTGCGAAAAAGTGGTATGCTATTAGCAGGAATGAATTGTCGGGGGAGACAAAATGCCACGGATGCGATTGGACAAGTTGCTGGCGCATTTGAATTGCGGCAGTCGCAAGGAAGTACAGGCCATGATTCGTGCGGGCCGCGTGCAGGTCAACGGCACGGTGGAGCGCGATCCCGCGGCAAAGGTGGATTCAGACAGTGCACAAGTCATGCTTGACGGACAGGCACAGAGGTATCAGGCGCAGCGGTATTATATGCTTAACAAGCCGGCAGGCGTGATTACAGCCAGTCGGGATGCGCGGCACGATACCGTGCTGGACTTATTTCCTGAGGAAATGCGGCGCGGTCTGTTTGCGGTCGGACGATTGGATAAGGATACCGAGGGGTTGCTCATCGTGACGGATGATGGTGCGCTGAGTCACGCGCTGATGAGCCCATCGCGGCATGTGTATAAAGTGTATGAGGCTGTGGTAGAAGGGACACTTTTGCCGGAGGCGGAGACTCGCTTCGAAACAGGATTGACACTGAAAGATGGTACAGTTTGTCTGCCTGCTCGTCTGGAACGGTTGGCAGTGGGCGGCGAACAGCGTGTGAGAGTTACGCTGCGGGAAGGAAAGTATCATCAGGTCAAGCGTATGATAGCGGCAGTGGGCGGTGTTGTAGTGCAGCTGCGCCGCGTGCAGTTGGGCGGTTTGCGGCTTGACCCGGCGTTGACGGAAGGTGCCTTTCGCGCCCTAACTGAACGGGAGTTGGAGTTGCTGCAGCAGCCGGCGCAGGAGAGTATCTAAAAATCGCCAAAAAAAATAAAAATTTTTGTACAAAAATGTAGAAGACTATGATATAATGTCTTAAAATGCACAGGGAACATCAAAGGTTCTTGTGAACAATGTCAGGAATACGGCGATTTGTTTGGCCGGGGCGATTGTGACATGGCGTGAAAGCGCACGAGAATAGGGAAATACGGGAAAGGTGATGGAAATGGCTTCAAGATTGTTCCAGTCGATTGTTTTGCAGATGAAGGACACGGTAGAACGCACCATTGGTATTGTGGATGCGAGCGGTGCGGTTGTAGCGTGTACCGATCTGCCCCGTATCGGCGAAATGCGGGAGGAAGCGATCACCGAGCTTGGCTTTGCAGGTGAAATTGTCCGTTTTGGCGGCTACACCTACCATACCACGGGCGACCGTTCCAGCCGGCTGGAATACGCTGTTTTCGTGCAGGGGGAGGACGAGCTGGCGCGCAGTATCTGCTCGCTGGTGGCGGTTGCAATCAATAACATCAAAACACTGTATGATGAAAAGCACGACAAGGCGACATTTGTTAAAAATATTATCTTGGATAACATTCTGCCGGGCGATATTTATATCAAATCCCGTGAGCTGCATTTCGGCAATGATGTGCCGCGTGTGGTTTTTCTGGTGCGTCAGCAGATGCCGGCGGACGTTGCAGCCATTGATGTGGTAACGGGTATGTTCCCGGATAAGCAGAAGGATTTTGTGCTGCACATTTCTGAAACCGATATCGTGGTCGTCAAGGAAGTCAAGGCGGGCAGTGATGTCAAGGATTTGGCCAAGATTGCCGCGTCGATTGAAGAGGCGCTGCTCAGCGAACTGTCGGTCAAGAGCCTGATCGGTATCGGTTCGGTATCGTCGCAGATGAAGGATATTGCCAAGTCCTTTAAGGAGGCGCAGACTGCCATTGAGGTCGGCGCGGTATTTGATACGGAAAAAAATATCATCAGTTTTGAAAATCTGGGCATTGGCCGTCTGATTTATCAGCTGCCGATTACACTGTGTGAAATGTTCCTCAGCGAGGTATTCAAAAAAGGCTCGATTGATTCGCTGGATCAGGAGACGCTGTTTACCATTCAGAAGTTCTTTGAAAATAACCTGAACGTTTCTGAAACCTCACGTAAGCTGTTCGTGCATCGCAATACGCTGGTGTATCGATTGGAAAAGATTAAAAAGCTGACCGGTCTGGACCTGCGTGAATTCGATCATGCGATTGTGTTCAAGGTAGCGCTGATGGTCCGGAAATATCTGGCCAGCCGCGAAGAAAATGTTCGTTGAGGCATAGCTGTTCACAAAAACTTCACGTAAAAAAGCGGCAGTGTAGGGAAATGGCAGGGATTGTCGTCTTGCGTCGGCAAGGAAAATCTGTTATAATAGGCAAAGGTGTATGATCTGCATGCACCTTTGCCTTTTTGGTATTTTGTTTGGCTCCGAGGAGGAATGCCTGTGATACGGATGAACGATGTCACCATGGTGTACGATAATGGTACCCGTGCTGTGAACAAAGCGAACCTGCGTGTGGATGAAGGGGAATTTGTGTTCCTCGTCGGTGCGTCCGGCTCTGGTAAAACAACGCTTATCAAGCTGTTGACCGCAGAGGTCCGTCCGACGGAAGGACGAGTGTTGGTTAACAATTACAATGTCGGTGAGATGAAAAAGAGGCAGATCCCATACCTGCGCCGTACCTTGGGCGTGGTATATCAGGATTTTCGCTTGATCAAAAATAAAACGGTTTATGAAAATGTCGCATTTGCTATGCGGACCATCGGCGCAAAGGGCAAGGCGATCAAAGAACGCGTACCGTATGTGCTGGAACTGGTCGGTTTAGCGGACAAGGCGCAGATTAAGCCCATGAACCTCTCTGGCGGTGAGCAGCAGCGTGTTGCCATTGCACGTGCACTGGTCAATAACCCGCGTCTCATTATCGCGGACGAGCCAACCGGCAACCTCGATCCCGCACGCTCGCTTGAACTGATGACCCTGTTTGAAAAGATCAACGAATTGGGCACCACTGTGCTGATCGTGACACACGAGAAGGGACTGGTGGATGAGTTTGAAAAGCGCGTTGTTATGATTGACAAGGGCGAGGTCGTCAGCGACCAGACAGGTGGGTACTATCAGTTATGAGAAGTTTTGGTTACTATTGGAAGGAAGGCTTCCGCAATATATTCAAGCACGGGTTTATGTCGATTGCGGCGGTGCTTATCATGATCGCCTGCCTGCTTTTGACAGGAACCGTGACGCTGATCGCGTATAATATTGATTTGAGCATTCAGGAATTACAGCAATCCAATGAGATTGTGGTATTCATTGATGACAGCCTGACCACACGCGAGGCGAAAGCCTTAGGGTCGCAATTCAACAAGATTGACAATATTGCAACGGTTGAGTTTGAGGATCGCGATGTGGCGCTGGAAAAATACCGCGAGGAGTTGGGTGAGGACGCGGTTATTCTGGAGAATTATAATTCTGCAAACAATCCGCTGCGCAACAGCTTTATCTTCACTCTGAAGGACCCGACGCTGGCTGAGGAGACGATTGAACAGATCGCGGCTGTGGACGGTACGGACTATATCCGCGCGGATGAGGATGTCATTTCCAAGCTGATTCAGGTACAGCGCGTATTCAATATTGTTGCGCTTGCCATGGTGGTTGGCCTGGCGGTAATCTCGATTTTCATCATCGCCAATACGGTAAAGCTGGCCATGTTTGCCCGCCGTGAGGAAATTTCCATCCAGAAGATGGTCGGTGCGACCAACTGGTTCATCCGCTGGCCGTTCGTCATCGAGGGTATGGTGCTGGGCTTGCTGGCAGGCGGTTTGGCATTCCTCGCGCAGTGGGGACTGTACACCGAACTTGCCAATGTTGCAAGCGGTGTTATTCCGTATTTCCACATTGTTCCGTTTGACGGGCTGCGCTGGCTGGTGCTGGGCGTATATTTGGGTGCGGGCGTGTTGTTCGGCATCGGCGGTTCGGTAACCAGCATTCGTAAATTTATGAATGTGTAAGGCAACGGCGACAGACAAAGGAGCGAATATCATTATGATGAAGAAAAGCACGACACGGCTGATATCCTGCGTGATTGCCGCCATTCTTGTGATTGCGCTGCTGGCTTCCATGCTGGTGAGCAGTCTGACGTTTGCAGGCGCCGCAGAGGATGCAGACGAGCTACAGGATAAGCTGTCCTCGCTGGAGGATGAGAAAGCGGCGGTTAAGGAAAAAATCGCAGAGCTGACCAAGCAGGCGAGCGACGTAGAAGCAACCCGTGCTGCGCTGCAAAGCGAGATTGATCTGACCAAGGAAGAGATTTCCACGGTTGAGGCGTATATCGAGCGTCTGCAGGACCAGATCGATGTCAAGACCACTGAACTGGCAGCGGCGGAGGACGCGCTGGAGCAGAAGGAAGAAGAATTTGCGCTTACCGTGCGCACCACCTATGAGCAGGGCGATGCCAGCTATCTGGAGGTGCTGCTCAATTCCACCAGTTTTTCTGACCTGCTGTCCCGCATGGAGATCATTACGGCGATTATGGATGACAACAAGAAGATTGTTGCCGAGTATACCGCTGCGAAGGAAGATATTGAGCAGAAAAAGCAGGAGTTGGAGGATACACAGGCTTCTCAGAAGGAATATCAGGAGAACCTGAGCTATAAGGTTGATGAGTTGGCGGCAAGCGAGGCCGAGCAGGCTGCGCTGGCAGAGAGCATTCAGGCATACAAGGCGGAAAGCGAAGCGGAGTACGATCGTATTTCCAACGAGATGCAGGACGTCAGCAACCAGATCGCGGCGCTGTCTGCGCAGTCGGCGGCTTCCGGTGGCGTACCGTATAGCGGTACCTTTGTCTGGCCGACACCCAGCTGCACGACCACATCCAGCGTATACGGCTACCGCGTGCATCCGATTTACGGTACGGTCAAATTTCATGCCGGCGAGGATATTCCCGCAAGCTACGGTGCAGAGATTTTGGCAGCAGCATCCGGTACGGTCACAACCGCTGGCTGGGTTTCCGGTTATGGTAACTACACGGTTATCGACCATGGCGGCGGCACGATGACCGCTTACGGCCATCAGTCCAGCATCCTTGTTTCGGTCGGCCAGCATGTCGAGCAGGGACAGCTGATTGGTTATGTCGGTTCCACCGGCAACTCGACTGGCCCGCATCTGCACTTTGAAGTGTATCAGAACGGCTCGACGGTTGACCCCAAGAGTTTCTTCAGCTTTACTTAATGCAATCATGAATCAAAGGGGAGGGCAGTTGCTCTCCCCTTGTTGTTTGGAGGGAATCGGATGTCTGGATGGCGGGACAACAAGGTCTCTGTGGGAACGGCGTTATTTCTTTGCGTGACCACGGCAGCGGCATCGGTCTTGGGCTGCTTTGCAGCGACGGGTTGGCGCACGTCTGCGGTAGAGGATAAACTGCGCGAAATTGACCGTATTGCAGCGAAACAGTATGTAGGCGACCTGGATGCAGAGAAAGTCGCGGATTATGCGGCAGTCGGCTACGTGACCGGATTGGACGATCAGTGGTCGGCCTATATCCCGGCTGATCAGTATGAAGCCTATCGTCTGAGCAGTGAGGGTAAGGGCTGCGGCATCGGTGTGACAGTCATCACCGGAGAGGACAGTGTGCGTGTGAGTTTGGTGTGTGATGATTCTCCTGCGTCGCAGGCAGGTATCGAAAAGGGAGATTATATCGTCGGCGCGGAGGACTTGACGGTCGAGAAAGATGGCGCGGATGCCGTCATCGATGCGATTCAGGGTGAGGAAGGCACCGAGGTAACCGTATCGTTCAGCAAAGAGAAGGGCGGCACCGTGCAGCAGGCGACCATGCAGCGCGCGATGGTGACCCAGAAGATGGCGTGGGGCCAGATGCTGGACGACAATATCGGTTATATCCGCATCGAAAATTTCCACGTCGGTGTTGCGGACCAGTTCCAGCAGGTGTTGGACGGACTGCTGGCGGACGGCGCACAGTCGCTGGTGCTGGATGTGCGGCACAACGGCGGCGGGCGCGTCAAAGAGATGAGCGAAATGCTCGATCCGCTGCTGCCTGAGGGCACGATCATGACACTGCGTACCAAAAGCGGCAGTGAAACCGTGTATGAGTCGGATGCGGAGATGATTGACCAGCCGATTGTGGTGCTGGTGGACGACCAGAGTATTTCGGCGGCTGAGTTTTTTGCTGCGGCCTTGCAGGAATACGACCGCGCAACGCTTGTCGGCACGCATACCACGGGCAAAGGCCGTGCGCAGCAGACCTTTGAACTGTCGGACGGGTCGGCGCTCAACCTGTCGGTGGAGGAGTATTTTACTCCCAAAGGGAATAATCTGGCGAGTGTAGGCATCGCGCCTGATGTCGAGGTCGCATTGACCGATGCACAGTTGGCGGACTTCTACTTCCTCTCGCCGGAGAAGGACCCGCAATTGCAAAAAGCGGTCGAAATTCTGGAATAAATCTGTGCCATATCGGTGAAAATGCGCAAAAATGCACTTGCTCGCTTGACAGTGCGGCGAATGTTACCGTATAATAAGGAGTACTGTACGGCGGCGCGCGATGCCGCTGAACCTATGAATAAGAAGGGTTTGCAATCATGGCAAAAGAAATCAAACTGACCCAGGAGAGCCTGGACGCTTATAAGGAAGAACTGGAATATCTGAAAACCACTCGTGCGGACGAGGTGGCCGAGCAGCTGAAAGAAGCGCGTTCGTTCGGCGACTTGTCCGAGAACGCCGAGTATGATGAGGCAAAGAACGAGCAGGGCAAGCTGTACTCCCGCATCGCGGAGCTGGAGGAAATCATCAAGCTGGCAGTCGTTGTAACCGGCGACACCTACGCAGCGGATGAAATCTCTCCCGGCTGCCGCTTTGTGGTCAAGGATCTTGAGCTGGACGAGGAGGAGGAATACCACTTCGTCGGTTCGCAGGAGGCCGACCCGATGGAGGGCAAGATTTCGGATGAATCTCCCTTCGGTAAAGCGATGCTGGGCAAAAAGGTCGGCACGATCGTCGAGGTTGAAGCGCCGATCGGCGTAGTCAAGTATCAGGTAATGGATATTAAGAAATAAAAGAAGAAAGACGGGGAAACTATGGCAGAACAGCATCAGGCGCAGGAACAGCACGAGCAGACCGCAGAAGAACTGCATGAGCTCAAGCGTATCCGCCGTGAAAAGCTGGCGGAGCTGCAGGCAGCGGGTGCGGACCCGTATCAGCAGGTACGCTTTGAGCGCGATCATCACACAGTCGATATTCATGAGCATTTTGAGGAGCTGGAGGGCAAAACGGTCCGTCTGGCTGGCCGCATGATGAGCAAACGCATTATGGGCAAGGCTTCGTTTTCCGATTTGTCCGACCGCTATGGTCGTTTGCAGCTCTATATCAAGCGTGATAATGTGGGCGATGAGGTCTACAAGGGCTACAAAAAGTTTGACATCGGTGATATCATCGGTGTTTCGGGCGAGGTATTCCGCACGCAAAAGGGTGAAATCTCGGTTGCAGTGCATGAGCTGACACTGCTGAGTAAAAACCTCGCGCCGCTGCCTGAAAAGTGGCACGGCTTGAAGGATACCGATATGCGGTACCGTCAGCGCTATGTGGATTTGATTGTCAATCCTGAGGTGCGCGATACCTTTGAGAAGCGTTCGGCCATTGTGCGAGAGATTCGCAACTTTATGGATGCACGCGGCTTTATGGAGGTTGAGACGCCCTGCCTGAATACCATTCCGGGCGGTGCGGCGGCGCGTCCGTTCATTACGCACCATAATGCGCTGGATATCGATATGTATATGCGCATTGCAACCGAGCTGCATCTCAAGCGCCTGATCGTAGGCGGCTTTGAACAGGTGTATGAGATTGGCCGTATCTTCCGCAACGAGGGTATGGATACCAAGCACAACCCGGAGTTTACTACCATCGAGTTGTATCAGGCGTATACCGACTACAATGGTATGATGGATATTACCGAGGACATGGTCGTACATGTATGCGAAAAGGTGCTTGGCACGACCAAGGTGACCTATCAGGGGACCGAGATCGACTTTGCCAAGGGCTGGCGCCGCATGACCATGGCCGAGGCAGTCAAGGAGTATGCCGGTCTGGATTTCATGGCGATGGACGATGAGCAGGCGCTGGCCGCTGTTAAGGCCAAGGGTGTGGAGATTGAGAAGGGCAAGGAAAGCTGGGGCGATCTGCTGGCGCAGTGCTATGACGAATTTGTCGAGGAGCATCTGATTCAGCCGACCTTCATCACCGATTATCCGGTGGAGGTATCTCCGCTGGCTAAGCGCAAGGCATCCGATCCGCGTCTGACTGAGCGCTTTGAGTGCTTTGTGGTTGGCCGTGAGTTGTGCAATGCATTCTCCGAGCTGAACGACCCGATTGATCAGCGTGAGCGCTTTGAGCGTCAGGTTGCGCTGCGTGCGGCGGGCGATGATGAAGCCAACATGATGGACGATGATTTTATCAACGCGTTGGAATACGGCATGCCTCCCACGGGCGGCATGGGCATGGGCATCGACCGTCTGGTTATGCTGCTGACTGATTCGGCATCTATCCGTGATGTGCTTCTGTTCCCCACGATGAAGCCGCTGGAAAACTGAAACCGAGAATTATGATAAGGATAAGCAGGACTGCCGAACGATCGGTGGTCCTGTTCGTCTATCAATATGGAGGAACCAAACAATGTTACGCGATTGGGGGAACGTGACGCTTTGCATATAAGCGCGTCCCCAATAGGCGATGATTTGACTGCGGCATAGAAGATATGGGCTGCAAAGAGGGAGGAATACAAGGGATGATTGCACTTCTCAGACAGATCCAATCAGGCAGCAGTGCGAGCTATGCTCTGGAGCGCGACGGACAGACCTGCTGTACTGCAGAGGTTCCCTTTTCTATCGCAGCGCCTGGAATTGCCCTCTTTCGTCAAGGGGAACCTTGGCTGAGGATTACACCAAATCTCGGTGATTCCGTCAAAAAAATGGTGCGTAACGGTTCGTGGCGGACAGTGCCCTGTGACATCACTGACGCAAGCGGCGCACAGATTGGAACTATCGCCAAAATCCGTGAGGGTACGTTTCTTTCGGCGAATTATTATACAGAGCTTCGGATCTCCGGCCGTGTTTTGCAGATCTATGAGGTGGGCCTTGGTAAAGAGGGAATGCGGTATCCTGTCTATGAGGGCGGGGTTCAGTTGTCTCAGGTGGAGAAGGAGCCTGTTGTCCTCGACAATCTCGATGCGTACAGCCTTGGCAGTCTGGATGACTTCGGAGAGCTTGCCGCCCTGTTGTTTGCCCTGTTTATTGATTTTCACAGCTATCGAAACGCAGGGGAGCATGCACGCGGCAAGAAGAGCTTTCAGTATATCTACACCAGACGCAAAGAGATTCTCGCAAAATACGACCCGGACTTTCGCTCCCGCTGTGAAATACACTGAAATTTTGGCGCGGTTGTCCGGTGAAAAGCAGCATAACAGAGTGTCCGTTTTTTCAGCATCAGATTGTACTGATGCTTGTAATGGAGAAAAAACAATGAAAGAGGAGGATTATTATGTTGGAAGTTGGAACGAAAGCCCCGGATTTCACACTGCCTGATAAGGCGGGCAATGCAGTCAGTCTGTCTGATTTTCTGGGCAAGAAAGTTGTTTTGTATTTTTATCCCAGAGACAATACGCCCGGTTGCACCCGTCAGGCCTGCGCCTTTGCTCAGAACTACAGCGCGTTTCAAGAGAAAAATGTCGTGGTCATCGGCATTAGTAAGGATTCGGTAGCCTCGCATCTAAAATTTGCACAGAAATACGAGTTGCCCTTTGTGCTGCTCTCTGACCCGGAATTACAGGCCATTCAGGCCTATGGCGTCTGGCAGGAAAAGAAGCTCTATGGCAAGGTAAGTATGGGAGTTGTGCGTTCCACTTACCTTATCAATGAGCAGGGAATAATCGAAAAGGTGATGCCCAAGGTAAAGCCGGATACCAATGCTGCTGAAATTCTGGCGTATCTGGCCGGAGAGTGACGATGAGGCAAAGTTGGACAAGCAAGCAGATTAGTATGTGTTTGGCGGTTCATAGGACTGGTTTATGGGCGTGAGGAAAAATATGCGAATTATCATTTCACCGGCCAAAAAGATGAAAGTGGATGCGGATACGCTTTCGTGGCAAGAGCTGCCGTGTTTCATCGACAAGGCGCAAACGCTTTACGAAGTGCTCAAATCCATGTCGTATGAGCAACTGAAAAAACTCTGGAAATGCAATGATTCCATTGCTGCGCAGAATGTGGAGCGGCTGCAAAGCACGGATTTGCGCACACGCCTGACCCCGGCAATTTTGTCCTATGAGGGCATTCAGTATCAGTACATGGCGCCCGGCGTGTTCACAGAGGAGCAGCTGGCCTATGTGCAGATGCACTTGCGCATCCTGTCCGGACTGTACGGCATGCTGCGCCCCTTTGACGGGGTAACGCCCTACCGACTGGAGATGCAGGCCAAACTGCAAACCGATGGGGCGAAGGACCTGTACGGTTATTGGGGCAGCGAGATTGCAGATAGGCTGTATCAGGAGACCGACTGCATTATCAATCTTGCTTCTAAGGAGTACAGCGTCTGTATCTCGCGCCATCAAAAACCGGGGACGCGGTTTATCACCTGTGTGTTCGGAGAGGAGAAGGACGGAAAAATTGTGGAGAAAGGGACGCTGTGCAAGATGGCTCGCGGAGAAATGGTGCGCCATCTGGCCGAAACCCACGCAGAAAGTCCAGAAGCGCTCAAAACATTTTCCTGTTTGAATTATGCCTTTTCACCAGAACATTCGGACGAAAACACCTATGTATTTCTGTTGAGAAAATCATCCAAATTTGGAGCGTAGCATGGATTTTTCCCAATTCAAAACACAATTTCCCATTCCTCTGGATGCACAGCAGGAAACAGCAGTGCAGACGGTAGACGGGCCGGTGCTGCTGTTGGCGGTACCGGGGAGCGGTAAGACAACCGTGCTGGTGACTCGGCTGGGGTATATGCGCTATGTGCGGGGCATTTCGCCCGAGCGCATTCTGACCATGACGTATACCGTGGCGGCTGCGCGGGACATGCATGCGCGGTATGCCGCTTTCTTTGGGGAGGAAGAAGCGCAGCGTCTGGAATTTCGTACCATCAACGGTGTATGCAGCCGAATTATTCGCTATTACGAGCACACGTTTGGACGTACTGCTTTTCAGCTGCTTGAGGATGGCGCGCAGAAAAGCGCGATCATCAGTGAGCTGTATCGAACGCAAAGCAGGGAGTTCGCCACGGAAAGCACGGTTAAAGCGCTTCAGACCGCGCTTACCTATGCGAAAAACCAGATGCTCAAGGGCGAGGAGCTGTCCGCGATTGAGGTGGAGGGAGTCGACTTCGCTGCGTTTTTTGCGGCATACGGCAAGGTGCTGCGCGAACGACAGCTGATGGATTATGATGACCAGATGGTCTACGCGCTGCGGATTCTGCGCCAGTACCCTGCAATTTTGCGTGATTTTCAAACGCGATATTTGTATTTCTGTGTGGATGAGGCGCAGGATACTTCCAAAATCCAGCATGCCATCATTCGGCTGCTTGCGAGACAGAGCGGCAATCTGTTCATGGTCGGCGATGAGGACCAGAGTATTTACGGTTTCCGGGCGGCTTATCCGCAGGCACTGACCGAGTTTGACACCGTCTATCCAAACGCCAAAGTGCTGTATATGGAGCAGAATTACCGTTCCACCCGACAGATTGTGGCGGCAGCAGACCGGTTTATCCAGAAAAATCACAATCGCCGTCCCAAACACATGAAAGCGACGCAAAGCAGCGGCCCGGCGGTGCGCGAATGCTCGGTCTATGACCGACAGAAGCAGTATTCCTATCTCTGCAAGCTGGCAGAGAACTGCACGGTGGAGACTGCCGTTTTGTATCGGGACAACGACAGCGCGCTGCCGCTCATCGACCGCATGGACCGTGCGGGCATCCCTTACCGCTGCCGGCAGGTGGAAAGCCTGTTCTTCACTAACCGCGTGGTGCGCGACATCACGGATATCATCCGTTTTGCCCAGAATCCGAACGATGGCGAGTTGTTTTTGAGCTTGTACTACAAGCTGGGTGCAGGTATCAGCAAGGTAGTAGCGCAGGTCGCGGCAGACCGTGCCGAAGCGGAAGGCGAAACGATTCTGGGGTGCATTGCCGCTTCTTCCGCTGCGTCTCCGTGGACGCAAAAACAGTGCAAGGCGCTACAAACCCACCTGAATAATTTGCTTCGCGAACGAGCGGATAAGGCGGTCTACCGCATTGTACATTTCATGGGCTATGGGGATTACTTAAAGGAGCGCGGCGGTGATTTGAGCAAAGCGGATATTCTGGAAGCGCTGGGGGTGCAGGAGCCTACACCGGAACGCTTGCTCGACCGATTGGAAGAGCTGCGGGAGGTGGTGCAGCGGGGTGGTACACACGCAGACTGTCCGTTTGTGCTCTCCACCATCCACTCCAGCAAGGGGCTGGAATACGAGCGGGTTATTCTGATGGACGTGGCGGATGGGATGCTGCCTAAGATGCTGCCCGAACCGAATGCTGAGCAGGAGGAACTTGACGCTTATGAGGAAGAGCGGCGGCTGTTTTATGTGGGACTGACACGGGCCAAGCAGGAACTCGGCATCGTGACCTTCCGTAAGGTTGGTTTGGAGTCGTCTTTTGCGCGGGAAATTTTTCCGCTGGAAAGCGGTCGGGCGGTGCAGCCGGCGACAGCGGTCAAAAAGCCGGCGGTCCGGAAAGAGCCGGATGCGGCCCGCATTGCAGCCGTTGCCAAGGACTATATCCCCGGCATTCGATTGCTTCATAAGGCCTTCGGTCCCGGTACGCTGGTAAGCCGCAGCGGGGATATCGGTGTAATCGCTTTTGACAGCGGAGAGACGAAAAAAATTGCGGTTTCCGTGGCGCTGCGGGTTGGGCAGCTTCGCCGGGAGTAAGACGTGCTATCGCCCGGAGTGGTACAGGAACACCCAAAAAAGTAGAAAATTCGAGGATTTAATCCGCTCATACAATTTAAATATCCATCTTGAAAATGGGAAACACCTATGATAAACTAAGTTGGTCGTAATACTGGATTCAGATGCTTGGCCCTGTATCCTTGCAATGAAGCCGTTCAGTACGGAGCCATAAAACGCCTGATAAAGCCTGGACGGTGCGTTCAGGCTTTTGGCATTTCAAATAAAAGGGAAGGAACATAAATGAACCGCGTGAGACGTTTGGGACGGCGAAAAGGCCGTCGTCCGGCCATGCATGCCGCGATGGTGATTGCATTGGGCTTTCTAATTATTATCCTGACCGGTGCAGTGCTGCTCACGCTGCCTGTATCCGCCCGGAGTGGAGAACCGACGGATTTTCTGGATGCCTTATTTACCGCGACCTCGGCCACCTGTGTAACCGGTTTGGTGACAGTCGGCACGGCGACCCACTGGTCCGGTTTCGGACAGGTCGTAATTTTGCTGCTTATCCAGATAGGCGGCCTGGGGTTTATGTCGCTGGCGTCGATTGCGTCCTTTCTCACCCGCCGCACCATCACGCTGCGTGAACGCATGGTGATGAGCGCGGGACTGAATTTGACGGAAAATGCCGGTATCGTCCGGCTGACCCGTCGTGTACTGCTGGGCACATTCGCCTTTGAAGGAGCGGGAGCCGTGCTTCTCGCAACGCGGTTTGTCCCGCGTGTGGGACTGTGGCAGGGCATTAAAATGGGCGTGTTCCATTCGATATCCGCCTTCTGTAACGCCGGATTTGATTTGGTCGGCACACCGGATAATCCGTTTGCTTCACTGACCGGCTATGCGGATGACCTGATTGTGAATCTGACGATTATGGTTTTGATTGTGATAGGCGGTCTGGGTTTTTTCGTTTGGGGAGACATTTGGGACAAACACCGCTTTCGTCGCCTGCGGCTGCATACCAAGCTGGTGCTGGTGACGACCACGTTTTTGCTTTGTGCGGGCTTTGTGCTCACTCTGTTCTTTGAGTGGGGCAATCCGCAGACACTGGGTGCGATGCCGGTGCAGGATAAGGTGCTTGCGGCAGCGTTCCAATCGGTCACACTGCGCACTGCGGGCTTTAACACCATCGATCAGGGGGCGTTGACCGGTCCTTCGCAGGCGGTTGCCTGCCTGCTGATGATGATTGGCGGCTCGCCCGGCTCAACGGCTGGCGGCATCAAAACTGTGACGGCGGCTGTTCTGGTGCTCAGTGCGATTTCCGCGCTGCGCGGCCGCACAACGGTAGCAGCCTTTGGCCGCACGATTGTTTCGCGCAGCATCATGAATGCAGTTACGATGATGATTATGGGCGGTACGCTCAGCCTGACGGGAGCGTGTGTGATTTCCTATGTGGAGAACGTACCGTTCGGCGTATGCTTGTTTGAATCCGTGTCGGCCTTTGCAACAGTTGGTCTGTCGATGGGATTGACACCCACGCTGCATACGCTTTCCCGCCTGATTTTGATTTTATTGATGTATCTGGGGCGTGTGGGTGTGCTGACGCTGGGCGTTGCGGTGCTGATGCGGCATCGGGAGCCGCCCAAAATGCAGTATCCGGATGCGGATGTCATGGTAGGATAAACGGATTTTGCCGCTGGGTATTCATCGGGTGCGGCGGCAATCGGGAAAATCAGAGGAGACTTGGATGATGAAATCCTTTTTGGTAATCGGTCTGGGCAGGTTTGGCTCGGCTGTAGCGCGGGAGCTGGCCTCGCTTGGACAGGAGGTTCTTGTGCTGGACGAGGATGAGGAAAACGTCCAGCATATCGCGGATGATGTAACACAGGCGATTCGCGGCGACGCGCAGGACGAAGCAGTGCTGCGTTCGGTTGGCGCGCGCAATTTTGATTGCTGCATTGTCGCAGTGGGAACGGATATGGAAGCGAGTATTCTGATTACGGTGATGCTCAAAGAAATGGGCGCAAAATATGTCGTCGCCAAGGCACAAAGTCCGGTGCATGCCCGTGTGCTGGAGCGTGTAGGCGCAGATCGTGTGGTGCTTCCGGAGAGTGAAATGGGGCAGCGTCTGGCACAGCGGCTGGTGCGCACCAATGTGGTCGATTATATTGGTGTGTCGGACGACTTTTCCATTCTGGAGATCCATCCGCCCAAGAGCTGGATCGGTCGTTCGCTTGGACAGTTGGGGGTGCGTGCACGGTATCAGGTGAATGTACTGGCAATCCGTCACGGCGAGGGTGGACAGGTAGATGTTGCACCGCAGGCAAGCCAGGTGATTGGGGCGGATGATTTGCTCATCGTGATTGGCACAAACGAAAACGTGGATAAGCTGGTGGAACAGCATTGATTACGATTGAGAGCCGTCAAAACAGTGCGCTGCGGCATCTGGCGCGGCTGGGACGGGAACGAAAATACCGCCGGAGTACGGAGGAAATGCTGTGCGAGGGCGAGAAGATGCTGGAGGAGGCGCTGCGTTCGGGCGTGCAGCCCGGCGTACTGCTGGTGCGCGAACGGGCAAAGGACAGCCTGCCGGACGGCCTGCTGGATCGCGCTGCGCAGGCGGGCGCCGCACTTTATTGCGCGCCGGACACATTGTTTGAGCTTGCCAGTGAGGTGGAAACGCCGCAAAACGTGATTTTCTCCTGCAAACAACCGCATTGGACGGCGGAGGCGCTGGACGGCAAAGCACAGGTGCTTTTGCTGGACGGTTTGCAGGACCCGGGCAACCTTGGCACGATTTTACGCACCGCAGAAGCATTCGCGCTCGGTGCCGTTGTATTGTGCGAGGGCTGCGCCGATCCGTTTTCTCCCAAGGTCGTGCGTTCGACCATGGGCGCGGTATTTCGTTTACCGTGTGTGCGGCTGCCGCTGGCAGAAGCGGTTGAGCGGCTGCGTGCGCAAGGCTTGGCAGTTTATGCAACCGCGCTGCATGCGGACAGTGTGCCGCTGGGCACGGTGCCGCTGGACCGCGCGGCGGTCATCATCGGCAGCGAAGGGCGCGGCGTAACGCCGCAGGCGATCACGCTCAGCGACCGCCGCGTGATTATCCCGATGCACGGTCGTGCCGAATCGCTTAACGCGGGTGTTGCGGCAGCGATTGTGATTTATGAAATGACAAAATGAGGAGGCGTGCGGTATGTCCTCGAGGTTGAGTTATGTATGGCTTGCTACCCGGCGCGGATTGGGAGCGGGGGCGGCAGTGAGCCTGCTGCGCGCGTTTGGTTCGCCCGAAGCGGTATTTGCGGCCGATAGGACGGCGCTGACCACAGCGCGGGATTGCCCGCTGAGCAAAGTGCAGGTGGATGCGCTGTGCGATAAAAATACGGATGAGGCTGAACGTATTTTGGCGGAGTGCGCAGGAAACGGTATTCAGATCATCACGCTCGGCGACAGTGCTTACCCTGATCGGCTGCGTGCAATCGAAAATCCGCCGGTCGTACTGTATGTGCGCGGCAAATGGCCGGATTTTGACGTCATGCCTGGTATTGCCGTTGTGGGTACGCGCGAGGCCACGCCTTACGGCCTACAAACCGCGGAGCACATCGGCAGCGTGCTGGGGCGGGCTGGTTTTATCACGGTCAGCGGTATGGCGCTGGGCAACGATGGTGCGGCGCATCGCGGTGCGCTGCGGGCCGGCGGCCTGACAGTTGCCGTACTCGCGGGCGGCGTGGATGTCTGTTATCCGCCGCAGCACCGCAGTTTGATGGGCGATATCCTGCTCTCGGGTGCAATCGTGAGTGAATACCCACCCGGTACTGAGCCGCGCGGTGAGCATTATCACGCTCGCAACCGCATCATCAGCGGCCTTTCAGTCGCAGCGGTTATTGTGGAAGCGCCGGGCTATCGCTCAGGAGCACTCATCACCGCGCGGGCCGCGCTCGATCAGGGGCGCGATGTGTATGCTGTCCCCGGCGCACTGGATGCGCCACAGTCAGCGGCCTGCAATGCGTTGATTGAAAAGGGCGAAGCGGCACTGCTGCGCAGTCCGGAGGCACTTGTGCGGACATACAGTGGACTGCTGCATGCGCCGTCCGGAGAATACCGTGCGCCGCATTCTGTGCAAACGCCGAAGAAACCGCAAGCAGCGCGCCAAACGCCCCGAAAGATGGAAAAACCTGCGCCGCCGCCGTCCGGTGTGATGGCAGACAGCCTGAGCGGTGATGAGCGCCGTATCGTGGAGCTGGTGCAGCAGGGCGTAGGCACGCCGGAGGATTTGATCGAGCGCTGCGGCCTGCCTGCGCCTCGTGTCATGAGTCTTATCACTATGCTTGAAATGGATGGTATTCTGCGCCGCGAAAAGGGCAGACTGGTGATAGGCTGTCAGTAAATGAACCTCGGTTGACGCTGTGTGCGGCGACCGAAAACGGAGGAAAAACATGTCGAAATTAGTCATCGTGGAGTCGCCCGCCAAGGCAAAGACCATTGGCAAATATCTGGGGTCGGGCTATGTGGTCAAGGCTTCGATGGGGCATCTGCGCGATTTGCCGAAGAAGAAAATGAGCGTCGATATTGAGCACGATTTCAAGCCGGAATATGTGCCGATCGAGGGAAAAGATAAAATCATTAAGGAAATTCGCAGCGAAATTCGCAAAAGCGATTTCGTCTATCTCGCAACCGACCCTGATCGCGAGGGAGAGGCCATTTCCTGGCACATTAAGGAACTGTTTAAGCTGAAGGATAAGGATTCCAAGCGTGTAACCTTCAATGAGATTACCAAGCCGGCGGTCAAGTATGGTATTGAGCATCCGCGTGATATTGACATTGATTTGGTCAACGCACAGCAGGCGCGCCGCATTCTCGACCGCATCGTGGGTTATGAGTTGTCCCCTTTCCTGTGGCGCAAGGTGAAGCGTGGCCTGTCCGCAGGCCGTGTACAGAGCGTCGCGACTCGTCTGGTCGTCGACCGAGAAAACGAGATTCGGGCTTTTGTACCGGAGGAATACTGGACGATCGAGGCACAGCTGCAAACGGCAGACGGTGGACGCTTTGCTGCGCGCTATTACGGCGATACATCGGGCAAGGTGGAGCTGAAAAACGAGGAGCAGGCGCAGGCGGTTGTAAACGCCGTCACCGGCAAACCGTTTTCGGTAGGCGATATCAAGCGTGGCAAGAAAAAGCGCACGCCTGCGCCGCCGTTCATCACATCGACCTTGCAGCAGGAAGCCAGCCGCAAGCTCAACATGACGCCGCGCCGTACAATGAGTATCGCGCAGGAGCTGTACGAAGGTATCGAGCTGGGCGAGTATGGACTGACCGGTCTTATCACTTACATGCGTACCGATTCACTGCGTCTGGCCGATGAGGCGACAGCTGCTGCCGCGGGCTTTATCCGCGGGCGTTACGGCGATGAATATTATCCGGGCAAGCCGCGCGTATTCAAGACAAAGGGCAATGCGCAGGACGCACACGAAGCCATCCGACCGTCGGATGTAAAGCTCCTGCCGGATGAAATCCGTCAACATCTGACGCCCGACCAGTATAAGCTGTACAAACTCATCTGGTCGCGCTTTGTCGCCTGCCAGATGGCGGACGCGCTGCTGGATACAGTCTCGGCGGATATCGTATGTGAGGGACAGGTGTTCCGCGCATCCGGCCATACGGTTGCATTCCCGGGCTTTACGGCGGTTTATGAGGAAGGCACGGACGACGAGAAAAAGGGCGACGCGGGCAAACCGCTGCCGCGCTTTGCCGAAGGCGATACACTCACAGTTGAAAAACTCGACCCCGCGCAGCACTTCACGCAGCCGCCCGCACGCTATACTGAAGCGTCGCTCATCCGCGCGATGGAAGAGCGCGGCATCGGCCGTCCGTCGACCTATGCGCCGACCATTTCGACCATTATCGACCGCGACTATGTGACCAAGGAGAATCGCGCGCTGCGGCCGACCCCGCTGGGTGAGGGCGTAACCGGCCTGCTGGTCGATGAGTTCAAGTCGGTTGCGGATTATGAGTTCACCGCCAACATGGAGGAACAGCTTGACGAGGTAGAGGCGGGCAAGCTGGACTACATCCAGCTGCTGCACAAATTTTACGACGGTTTTGAGAGTGCTCTCAAACAGGCGGAAATAGACCTTGAGGGCAAGCGCATCAAGATTCAGGATGAGGTCACCGACGTCATTTGTGACAAGTGCGGCCGCAACATGGTCATCAAGTCTGGGCGTTTCGGAAAGTTTCTCGCTTGTCCTGGCTTCCCGGAGTGCACCAACACTAAGCCCATCACCGAGGATACAGGCGCAGCCTGCCCGGTATGCGGCGCAAAGGTGGTCAAGAAGAAATCCGCGCGCGGCTATGTGTATTACAGCTGCGACACTTACCCCACCTGTCAGTTCATGACGTGGGATAAGCCGCTCAAAACCAAGTGTCCAAACTGCGATTCCTCACTGTTCCGCCACACCGACCGCGACTCCAAGGAGGTCACGGATGTGTGCCTGCGCGAGGGCTGCGGCTATAAGGAGCTGGTCAAAGAGGGGCTGCCCCCTGAAGAGGCTGAGAAGAACCGTCAGCGCCGAGAAGCGCGTGCGGCCAAGGCGGCGGAGCGTGCAGCAGCCAAGGCTGCGGCGGAGGCCGAGGGCAAGGGCGAAGCGGAGGAAAAGCCCAAGAAGGTGACGAAAAAGGCAACGGCAAAAAAGCCTGCCGCAAAAAAGCAGGTGCCGTGGATGACCAAGACCACGAACCGCTTTAAGAAGCTCAAGGACGAGGACGTGCAGGCGCTGACAAAGACGCAGCAGGCGCAGTACGCTAAGGCGCTTGCAAAGTATGAGGCTGAAAAGGCAGCGGAGAAGGCGGAAAAGGTGAAAAAGCCTGCCCGCAAGTCCGCAAAAGCGAAGGAGGCCGCAGATGAGTAATCAGGTAACGGTCATCGGCGCGGGCCTTGCAGGCTGCGAAGCCGCGTGGCAGCTGGCGCAGCGCGGGATTTCGGTGCGCCTGTGCGAAATGAAGCCGCAGCAGCACTCGCCCGCGCACCATTCGGATGATTTTGCGGAGCTGGTGTGCTCCAACTCGCTGCGATCGGATGAACTGAGCAATGCCGCGGGCTTGCTCAAAGAAGAACTGCGCCGTCTGGACAGTCTGATTCTCGCCTGCGCGGATGAGAATCGTGTCGAGGCGGGCGGTGCGCTTGCGGTGGACCGCGAAGCATTTGCGCGTGCGGTGACGGATAAAATCAAAAATCATCCCAATATTGAAATCGTTTACGGCGAAGTGACCGATATTCCCGAGGGAAAGGTGGTTGTCGCATCCGGCCCGCTGACCTCGGATACGCTGTTCGACGCAATTCATCGCAAGGTCGGTGGTGAGTTCCTGCATTTTTATGACGCCGCTGCTCCTATCGTCACGGCAGAGAGCATTGACATGGATTCTGCCTATATCGCCTCGCGCTACGGCAAGGGTACGGCGGATTACATCAATTGCCCCTTCTCCAAAGAGGAATATGATGCGTTTTGGAATGCGCTGACCACAGCGGAGGAAGCGCCCGTACACGGCTTCGAGGATTCCAAAGTGTTCGAGGGCTGCATGCCCATTGAGGTCAACGCTCGCCGCGGGTACGACACGATGCGCTTTGGCATCTTAAAGCCTATCGGATTGCCTGAGCCCAAGACAGGAAAAGACCCGTACGCAGTGTTGCAGCTGCGGCGCGACAACGCGCAGGGTTCACTGTACAATCTGGTCGGCTGTCAGACTCATCTCAAGTGGGGCGAGCAGAAGCGCGTGTTTTCCATGATTCCGGCGCTGCGGAATGCCGAGTTTGTGCGTTACGGCGTGATGCACCGCAACACGTTCCTCGACTCGCCGCGTCTGTTGGACGCAACCTATGCACTCAAATCCGACCCGCGTATCCGCTTTGCAGGACAGATGACCGGCGTGGAGGGCTATGTAGAGTCCACCTCGTCCGGCTGGGTTGCGGGTGTGGCGACTGCGCTCGAAATGCAGGGCAAAAGCATGCCCGCTCTTGACCGGCAGACTGCGACGGGGGCGCTGGCATATTATATTTCCGACCATACGGTGGCGAAATTCCAGCCGATGAATATCAATTTCGGCATTCTTGACCCGCTGGGCTATAAGATCAAGGGCAAGCGGGAGAAAAATACAAAAATATCCGAGCGGGCGCTCGAAAAGATCGAAAGTCTGAAAGGGGAGCTTTGATATGAGGATCATCGTGGACGCAATGGGCGGCGACAACGCGCCGGAGTCCGCCGTTATCGGCGGTGCGCTGGCGGCAAAGGAATACGGCGAGCAGGTGGTGCTGGTCGGCCAGCCGGATACGGTCGCGGAGATCCTGAAAAAGCGCGGCATGCAGGACACGAACGGTCTGACCATTATGCCGTCCTCCGATTTGGTCGATATGCATGACGATCCGGCGACGGTTTTGCGCAAAAAGCCGGATTCCTCTATGGCGGTGGCATTCAAGCTGCTTAAGGCAGGCGAGGGTGACGCGCTCGTTTCCGCAGGCAACACGGGTGCGCTGCTCACCGGCGCAACTTTATTCGGCGGCCGCATCAAGGGCATCCGTCGAGGTGCGCTTGCGCCTGTTATGCCGTGCAGCGGCGGACAGGTCATGCTGTGCGACGCGGGCGCAAATACCGAGTGCACGGCGGAAATGCTGCTGCAATTTGCCTTTCTTGGTTCGCTGTATGCGGAAAAAATCAACGGTGTGAAAAATCCGCGCGTCGGTCTGGTCAACAACGGTACAGAGGATACCAAGGGCGATCCACTGCGTAAGGAAACTTATGCACTGCTGAAAAAAGCGGGCGACGAGGGGCGTCTGAACTTTGTCGGCAACGTCGAGGGCAGCATGGTGCCGCTCGGTGCGTGCGATGTGGCAGTGTGCGACGGCTTTACCGGAAATGTGATGCTCAAGACCATCGAGGGTGTAGCAAAGTTTATGGCGGGCCAGATCAAGGGCGTATTTACGCGCAATACGGCGACCAAGCTGGGCTATCTTGCCTGCAAAAAAGGCTTGGACGAGTTCCGCGATCTGTTCAATCAGGATAAGATCGGCGGCGCGCCTTTCCTCGGTATCGCAAAGCCGGTCATCAAGGCGCACGGTTCCTCTAACGAGATTGCCGTGATGAATGCAGTGCGGCAGGCGATCGCCTATACAAAGTCGGGGATGATTCACGAAGTGGAGCAGAATATACAGTACATGACGGTGGAATAACGGCGGCGGACGCTGCGGCACCGTTCATGCCCGCGCCGCAAGGCGCATGCGGGAGGTGAAAACATGCTGAAGATAAAGTATCAATTCAAAAATACGGCGCTGCTGGAGACTGCGATGACGCACACCTCGTATGCCAACGAGCATCGGGGGAATCATCTGCATCATAACGAGCGGCTGGAGTTTCTGGGCGATTCGGTGCTGGGTTTTGTCACAGCGGATTATTTGTTCACACACTATCCGGAGCTGCCTGAGGGCGATCTGACCAAGCTGCGCGCAGCGGTCGTATGCGAGGGCGCTCTGTGCGAAATCGCGCACGAGCTGGGTATTCCTGACGAAATCCGTCTGGGTCACGGTGAGGAGACCGGCGGCGGGCGCGAGCGACCGAGTATTCTGGCCGATGCGACCGAGGCGTTGCTGGGCGCAATCTACCTCGACGGCGGCATCGAACCCGCGCGCGCATTTGTACTGCGGTTTATCCCGCATAAGGTGGATGTGGCAATTGCAGGCGGCGCGTTTAAGGATTACAAGACCATGCTGCAGGAGATTGTGCAGAAAAACAAGCAGGAAACGCTGGAATACCGTCTGGCAGGGCAGTCGGGGCCGGATCACGACAAGCGATTCACCATGGAGCTGCTGCTAAACTCCAACGTGTTTGCGTCCGGTACCGGGCGGAGCAAGAAGGAAGCTGAACAGATGGCGGCCAAGCAGGCGCTGGCCTCCATGGGCGTACAATGAGAAGAAAAAGACTTCGAAAGAAAATCTTTCGGAGTCTTTTGTCATATTTGGCGGAGTTTGGGACGCACAGCATGGCGCAAGGTGTGAACAGGACGTAAATTCTGCTTTTCGCATTGAAAACCGACGTGTCAAGTGGTAAAATAATACCATATATATCTTCGAGGTGTCACATGGTATTAAAGAGCCTGATCTTACAGGGCTTTAAGTCATTTCCGGACAAGACCGAGATTCAGTTTCTCGGCGGTATGACGGCGATTGTCGGGCCGAACGGCTCGGGAAAATCGAATATTTCGGACGCGATCCGCTGGGTGCTGGGTGAGCAGTCCTCGCGCTCACTGCGCGGCGCGAAAATGGAGGACGTTATCTTCGGCGGTACGGCCAAGCGTGGGCCGGTCGGTTTTGCCGAGGTCTCCTTGATTTTGGATAATTCCAGTGGTGTGTTCCGCTCGGAGTTTACCGAGATTATGGTTACCCGTCGCTACTACCGCTCCGGGGAGAGCGAATATTTTCTCAACAAAAAGCATTGTCGGCTGCGCGATATCCATGAACTGTTCATGGATACCGGCCTTGGGCGCGACGGCTATTCCATCATCGGACAAGGCCGTATTGACGAGATTTTGTCGCTCAAGAGCGAGGACCGGCGTGAAATCTTTGAGGAAGCGGCCGGTATCACCAAATTTCGCTATCGCAAGGAGGAGGCAGAGCGCAAGCTCGCCGCAACCGAGGAAAACCTGACCCGTATCCGCGACCTGTACGATGAGCTGGAGCGGCAAATCGGTCCGCTGGAAAAGCAGGCAGACAAGGCAAAGCAATATTTGCTGCTGCGTGATGAACTGCGCGTGCTGGAGATTTCGCTCTGGCTGCTCTCACTTGATCGCATCAAGGCCGATGCGTCTAAGCTGGAGAAGGACACGGCAACTTGCGTCGGTCAGTTGGCGCAGGCCAGACAGGCGCAGGAGGCGCTGTATGCACAGTCCGAGCAGCTTTCCGAGGATATGCGAGAAATTGACCGGGAGGCCGATCGACTGCGTCAGCAGCTGCGCGAAACCGAGCAGCGCGCCGCCGATCAGGCGAGCCGTGCGGCGGTGCTGCGTGCCAATATTCAGAACAACCGGGAAAATATAGACCGCGCACGGCGCGAAAGTGAGCAGCGCAGTGAGCAGGCACACAATTTGGGTGCACAGTTGGCAGAACGGCGCGCACACATCGAATTGCTCGATACCCGCCATGCCGGCCTGTCTGCGCAGCTTGTCGACTTGCAGAAGAAGACTGCTGCACAGGATGCAGGACGTGCACAGGCGGAGCAGGCACTGCGGCAGGCGCAGCAAGTGCGGGATGCCAGACAGAACGAACTTCATGCGCTTGCGCTTGACCGTACAGCGGCAGAAACCAGCCTCGCCGGTATGGATGGACGGCGCGACACGATCGCAGCCGACATTGACGCGGCGGGTAAGCGGCTGGAACAGGAGAAACACACGCAGGACGAGTTGGAAACGCGCATGCAGGCATGTCTGGACACGCTTGCCGGTGCAAAAAATAAAGTGCAGGGTATCGCCCTCAAGGCGGACAGCCGCCGTAAAAAGGCAGAAGCCTTACAGGGCGAGTTGACAAAAGCGCAGGCTGCACTGACCGACGCCAAAAACCGTGTTAAGATGCTCAGCGATATGCAGAGGGATTACGAGGGCTTTTCACGCTCGGTCAAGTCCATTATGCAGCAGGTTGAGCGCGGCGCGATGCGTGGCGTGCATGGACCGGTGTCTTCGCTTATTACGACCGACGATCGCTTTGTCACCGCGATTGATACGGCGCTCGGCGCGTCCGCGTCCTCTATTGTGGTGGATACCTCGGCCGACGGTAAACGCTGCATTGAGTTCCTCAGGCGTACGGACGGCGGCCGCGCAACCTTTTTGCCGATCGACACAATTCGTCCCGCAGCGTTGCGGGAAAACGGTTTGGAGAGCAAAAACGGCTGTTTTGGTACCGCTGACCGACTGGTCACTTTTGATAAACGTTATACCGCCATCGTGCAGAACCTACTCGCGCGCACGGTGGTTTCCGAAAATATGGACACCGCTCTGGCTCTGGCGCGCGCATACGGACACCGCTTCCGTATCGTTACGCTGGATGGTCAGATCATTCAGGCGGGCGGCGCGATGACGGGTGGTTCCGCTTCGCGCGGCACGGGCGCACTGGCCCGTGCGGGGCGGCTCAAGGCCGCGCAGGAGCAGGTCAAGAAGTTAGAGGAAACGCGGGCGCAGGCTGACCGCGCGTTCCACGATGCCAAGGAAGAATACGCGGCGTTGGAATACGACCTCAAGGCAATCGAGGCCGAGCGCATCCGTGCCGAGCAGGACGAGGCGGGGCTGCGCGCCTCTGTGTCACAGCACCGTGTGCTGCTCGACAGTTTGCAGCATCAGTATGACGGTCTGGTGCTTGAGCGGGACAATCTTGCCGAGGCCAAGCAGCAGTATGAGGATGCCATTGCGCAGTGCGACGAAAAACAAGCGGGCGCACAGCAGGCGCTGAGCGAGGCCGAGCGACAGGTTGCGGATTGCCGCGCGGCGCTCGAACAGCAGGGCGCACAGGCCGCGGAAAATGCTTCGCGCATGACCGCAGTGCAAACTGAACTGGCGCAGAACCGTTCAGAGGCTGCCAGCGAAGCGCGCGCGCTGGTTGATTTGGAACAGCTCAAAGCCGAATTGGATGCCGGCGTGTCTGGAACGGCAGACACCATCGCGGGATTCGAAGCGGAGATCGGTCGTTTGACGGATGAACTGACGCAGACCGAGGACGCCGGCAAGGAGACTGCTGCGGCCGAGGGACGGCTGCATGATAGCCTGAATGCGCAGATGCAGCAGCGTGAGCGGGTAGAGGGAGAACGCGCCCGGGTTGACCGTGAAGCGCAAAGCAAAAACGAAGAAATTCTTGGTCTCGAACGTGAGTCTGCGCGGCTGGAAAACCGCGCAGGACAGCTCAAAGCCGAGGAAACGCAGATTTTGGATAAAATGTGGGAAAACTATGAGCTGACCCCCACGCCTGCGGCCGAGGTCGCGCGGCCGTTGGAGGATGTGTCTGCGGCGAAGGAACAGGCACAGAGTATCCGCATGAAAATGCGTGCGCTCGGTAACGTAAATCTGGACGCGGTCGAGGAATATCAACAGGCACTTGAACGCTATACCTTCATGGGGGAGCAGAAAGACGATCTGGAAAAGGCGCAGCATGAGCTGTATAAGGTCATCGAACAGCTGACCGTCAACATGAAGGAGATTTTTGCTTCCGAGTTTGCCAAGCTCAACGCTTATTTCGGCGAGACGTTCCGCGAGATTTTTGGCGGTGGCCATGCGGAATTGCAGCTTGCCGACACTTCGGATATCCTGAACTGTGGCATTGATATCCGTGTTTCCCCGCCGGGTAAGGCGGTCAAGACATTGACGCTGCTTTCGGGCGGCGAAAAGGCGTTTGTGGCGATTGCGCTGTATTTTGCAATCTTAAAGCTGCGGCCGACGCCGTTCTGTGTACTCGATGAGATCGAAGCGGCGCTCGATGATGTGAACGTCGCGCGTTTTGCACAGTATATCCGGCGGCTGACCGATGCGACACAGTTTATCGTCATCACGCATCGCCGCGGCACAATGGAGGAGGCCGACATGCTCTACGGCGTGACCATGCAGGAGCAGGGCGTTTCCAAGATGCTGATGCTCAATCTGGCGGAGGCGGAAAAACAGCTGGGACATGCAATTCGCTAAAAGCAATCACAATTTGAGGAGTTATTATGGGATTATTTGATAAGATCAAACAGGGCTTACAGAAAACAAGCGATGCGGTGAACCGTTCGTTGGACAATGTGTTTGCGGCTTTTGTCAAAATTGATGCGGATTTGCTTGAGGAACTGGAGGAGGCACTCATCCTGTCCGATGTGGGTGCGGAAACCTCGATGAAAATCGTTTCTGAAGTGGAAAAACGCGCCAAGCTTCAAAAAATTACGACCGCGCCCGAGCTGCGCGAGCTTCTGCGCGAGGTTCTGACCGACAACATGCTGGAAAACCAGCCGCTCGATGTTTCGGGCAAGCCTGCGGTCATTTTGGTGATTGGTGTCAACGG
>DYCA01000001.1:20763-44586 GCA_019418305.1 Clostridiales bacterium | reverse complement strand
CGTGGGCAAAACCACGTCGATCGGCAAGCTGGCCGCCCGTTATGTAAACGAAGGCAAAAAGGTCATGCTGTCCGCGGCGGATACCTTCCGTGCGGCTGCGGCCGATCAGTTGGAAATCTGGGCTAAGCGCGCGGGCGCGGACATCGTGCGCCACGGGGAAGGCGCAGACCCAGCGGCGGTTGTGTTTGACTCGATTGCGGCGGCAAAGGCGCGCGGCAGCGATATTATCATCGTGGACACGGCAGGCCGTTTACACAATAAGGCCAATCTGATGAATGAGCTGGCGAAAATCGACCGCGTCATCACACGGGAGCTGCCGGATGCGTCGCGCGAGACGCTGCTGGTGCTGGACGCGACGACCGGACAGAATGCTGTGCATCAGGCCGAGGAATTCAACAAGGCCGCGCACCTGACCGGCATCGTTCTGACCAAGCTGGACGGCACGGCCAAGGGCGGCATTGTGATCGCCATTTCGGCGGGACTTGGCGTTCCGGTCAAGCTCGTCGGCGTGGGCGAGGGCATTGACGATTTGATTGATTTTGACCGTGCGGCATTTCTGGAAGCCATTCTGCCGCCTGTGGAAGGAGAAAACGCATAATGCAACGACCTGACGGAAGAACAACCGACGCGCTGCGGCCGGTGAAGATAACAAAAGATTATACGATGTATGCCGAAGGCTCAGTGTTGGTCGAAATGGGCAACACCAAGGTGATTTGCACCGCTTCGGTGGAGGATAAGGTGCCGCCCTTCCTGGAAGGCAAGGGGCTTGGCTGGGTGACGGCGGAATATGCCATGCTGCCGCGCGCGACCAATACGCGCAAAAAGCGCGATATCAAGAGCCTCAAGCTGGACGGCCGCTCGAGCGAGATTCAGCGGCTGATCGGTCGTTCGCTGCGCGCGGTGGTTGACCGCGAAGCGCTCGGTGAGCGCCAGATTACGGTGGATTGCGACGTCATTCAGGCAGATGGCGGCACGCGCTGTGCGTCGATTACGGGCGGGTTTGTTGCCCTGTGGATCGCATGCAAAAAGCTGCTGGACGAAGGCGTAATCGAGAAAATGCCGCTTTCCGCGCAGGTTGCGGCGGTTTCGGTCGGTATTTTCGAGGATGAGGCCATCCTCGACCTCAATTATGCCGAGGACAGCCATGCAATCGTGGACTGCAATGTTGTAATGACCTCGGCGGGTGAGTTTATCGAGGTGCAGGGAACGGGGGAAGGTCGTCCGTTCTCGGACACCGAGCTGCAAAAACTGCTCGCGCTGGGCAAAGAGGGCTGTCGGCGCCTGTGTGAAGAGCAGAGCCGCGTGATGGGGGAGAGCCTGTAATGCAATTTGTGCTTGCCTCTCACAATCAGAAAAAACTGAGAGAAATGGTGGAAATTCTGGGGGAACTTGGCATCGAAGTGATGCCTCTGCCCGAAAACGCGCCTGAGCCGGAGGAAACCGGTGCAACCTTCGAGGAAAACGCCATCATCAAGGCAAAAAGTGCAGCAGATTTTACCGGATTGCCCGCTATTGCGGATGACAGCGGCCTGTGTGTGGACGCGCTGGACGGCGCGCCGGGCATCTACTCCGCGCGTTACTGTGAGGGAACCGATCAGGATAGAAATACGTTTTTATTAGAGAATATGCGGAGCAAGGATAACCGCGCCTGCTGTTTTGTGTGCGCGATTGCGTGCATTCTGCCGGATGGGCAGGAGATGACCGTGCGCGGTGAATGCCAAGGCGAACTGCTCCGCGAGAGCCGTGGCGCAGGCGGCTTTGGGTACGATCCGCTGTTTTTTGTTCCGGAATACGGCTGCACGTTCGGAGAACTGCCGGGCGAAGTGAAAAACCGGATTTCCCATCGCGGTCGCGCGCTGCGAGCGCTTAAGGATGCGCTGAAAACCCGTATTTGAAATCAACAAGACAGGAGAATATCATTTATGCTGACAACCAAACAGCGCGCGCAGCTGCGCGCTTTGGCAAATCCTTTGGCCGATACACTCATCATCGGCAAGGAAGGCGTGACCGATGCAGTCGAGCGCCAGCTCGACCAGCTGCTTGAGGCACACGAACTGGTCAAGGGCAAGGTGCTGGAGAATGCTATGCTTACTCCGCGCACGGTGTCCGAAGCGTTGTGCGAAGCGACCGGCGCCGAACCGGTGCAGTGCATCGGTTCTAAATTTATCGTATACCGGCAGGCACACGACAAGGATAAGCGAAAGATTGTGCTGGTCAAATGAGGACGGGCATTCTTGGTGGAACGTTCAACCCGCCGCATCTGGGCCATTTGCGCGCGGCACAGCTGGCGCACGATGCGCTTGGCCTTGACCGGGTGCTGTTTATCCCGACGAATATTCCGCCGCACAAAGCGTTGCCTGAACACACAGCCACGGCAGCCGACCGCTGTGAGATGGTGCGCCTGCTGACCAAAGACACGCCGTGGGCCCGGTTGGATACCATGGAAATCGATCGCGGCGGTGCCAGCTATACAGTGGATACGCTGCACGCGCTGCATGCGCGGGGAGAGACTGACCTGTATTTGATCGTCGGCACGGATATGCTGCTGTCGTTTGACCGCATCTGGCGTGCGCCGGATGAAATCGTGCAGCTGTGCACACTGGCGGTCTGCGCCCGCACGCAGGATGATTGGGCAAGGCTGCGCCGCAAGGCAGTGCTGCTGCACCGCAGTATGCACGCGAATATCGAGCTGGTACAGGGAGCCAGCATTCCCATTTCATCGACCGAGCTGCGGCAGGGCGGCGCGCTGCGCCGCTATACCGCGCCCGCGGTCGCGGATTATATCGAGCGAAATCACCTATACGGTTATTGATAATAAGCGATATAAAAATCAGAAAGGCGGGGAAAAGTTATGTTGTGTAACGATGAAATGAGGCAAGGGATTCTGGCGCGACTGCATGGATACCGGTATGAGCATACGCTGGGATGTGAGCGAGCTGCCAGGAAGCTGGCGGAGCGCTTCGGCGGCGATCCGGAAAAGGCTGGGGTGGCCGCTATCCTGCACGACATAACAAAGCATCTTTCTCCGCAGGAACAGTTGAATTTATGTGAGAAATACGGTATAATACCCTGTACCGTTGAAAAAAGCGAGCCGAAAATGCTGCATGGGAAAACGGCGGCGGCCATTGCGCGCGAGGAATACGGCATGCCCAAAGATATCTGCGACGCAATTGCCTGCCACACCACCGGCAAGCACGGCATGACATTGCTGGATAAAATTCTTTATCTGGCTGATTACATTGAGGATACGCGCGATTTTCCGGGTGTGGAAAAGGCGCGTGAGCTGGCGCAGAAGAGCATTGACCGTGCGCTGCTCTATTGTTATGACCAAACGCTGACCGAACTGGTTGAGCGTGGTAAACTGATACACAGCGATACGATTGCAGCATATAATGATATGATTCGACAGGGTATTCGCTGGCGTGACGAATAGGACAATACTGGAGGCAGGAATCGTTTGAAACTTTTCGGAGGCAGCGGAGGCCGTAGCGGCCGGACAAACCGCACGCAAAATCAAAGCGCGCCGCGGCAGGCCGCGGGCAAAACCAATCAAAAGCCAATGTCCACGGCGCCGAAAGCATCGCAGTACGCGTCAAAGCCTACAGCGTCAAGAACACCGCAGTCTGCGTCAAAGGCTACGGTGCAGAGAGCGTCGCAGTCCGCACCCAAGCCGACGGGAAAAAAGGGTGCAAAGGTAAAAAAACAGCTGACAAAGGGCCAGAAGCGCAGGCGCGTCATTATTATCACGGTGGTTGTGCTGGCACTTTTGCTCTGCGTTGCGGCTGCCGCAGCGATCTTTATCCGCCCGCCGCAGGCCAATGACCCCACCATCAAGGATAAGGAAAACGGCGATAAAATCGACGTCAACAGCATGCTCAATTCAGGCACTCGAATCGACGATGTGTTTACCTTTGTGGTCGGCGCGGTCGACGAAGATGAAACCAGAACCGATGCGCTGATGGTTGCCACGATGGACGTCAATAAAAAGACCATCAACGTGATGAACATTCCGCGCGATACGATGTGCAACAACGGTTTGAGCGGTGCGAGCCGCAAGATCAATGCCGCTTACGGTATGAGCAAGGGCATTGAGCAGACCAAAACTGAGATTGAACGTCTGATGGGCTTCAAGCCGGATAAATATGTTATCGTCAATTTCGATGGCATTGCAGCGATTGTAGATGCGATCGGCGGCATTGATTATGAGATTCCTTTCCGGATGCAGTATGACGACCCATCGCAGAACCTGCACATTGACCTGTATGCCGGTATGCAGCATCTGGACGGTAAGCAGACGGTGGAATTCCTGCGCTGGCGGCATAACAACGACTATTCGGTACAGTATCCGAACGGCGACGAAGGCCGTGTGGAAAATCAGCAGAAGTTTTTGAAAACACTTGCAGGAGAGGTATTCCAGCTCAAAAACATCACCAAAATCTCCTCGATTGCCGATGCGGTATTCCAGAACGTCAAGACCGATTTGACCGCAGGCGAGCTGCTCTGGATGGGTATGCAGGCGCTGCAGATCAAAAACGAAAATATCCAGTTCTTCACGCTCCCCGGTTACGGCGCTATGAGCTATGCCGGCAGTGACCCGTACCAGTATTCGTTCTTCTTCCCGTACTATAAGGAAACGCTCGATCTGGTCAATCAGTATTTCAATCCATATGAGGAGAAGATAACTACGCTCGATATGGTAAGCGGACCGGAAAGCGGCAGCTCTTCGAGTTGGAGCGGCGGCGTCAGCTCGGGTGAGGATAACTATGTCTGGGGCGATACCTCGGACGAGGATTACAATGATGATTCCGGTTCGACCGGCGGAGAAAGCAGCGGCGGCGGAGAGACTTCGTCCGGCGGCAGCACCGGCGGTGGAGAAACCACGGGCGGCGGCACGACCGAAGGCGGTACAACCGGCGGTGGAGAAACCACGGGCGGCGGCAGTACCGGCGGCGGAGAGACCACAGGCGGTGGCAGTACCGGAGGTGGAGAAACCACAGGCGGCGGCACCGGCGGCGGAGAAAGCAGCGGCGGCGGTACGACCGATTCCGGTACGGGCGGCGGCGATGCTGTAATCGACCCGGAAGCATGACGATAAAGAAGGAGTTAAAAAATTGACTGCTAAAGATACCGTAAAAGCGATTTGTGAAGCGCTTCTGGAAAAGAAAGCGCAGGAAATCGAAGTATTGCAGGTGGAGCGTCTGACCGAGCTGACCGAATATTTCGTCATTTGTTCGGCGTCCTCGACCACGCAGGTCAAGGCGCTGGCCGATAACGTGGAGTGGCGTCTGAAATACGATCACGAAACACTGGTGCACCACACCGAGGGCTACGAGTCTGCGCAGTGGATGCTGCTCGATTATGGCTGCGTTGTGCTGCATGTGTTTATGCCGGAGGCCCGCAAGTTCTACAATCTGGAGAACCTGTGGAAGGACGGAACGCCCGTGGCGCTGTCCGAGCTTGGCATTGCAGAAAAATAAACGGGATGCGGCGGATGCAGGAAGTGCGTCCGCCGCGTTACCGCGCCTAAAATAAACCATTCACTTTAGGGGGAAATACCGTTGAAGTACGATCACAAACTGGTTGAAAAAAAGTGGCAGGACATCTGGGATGAGGCACATTGCTTCGAAGCGGAAAACGGCAGTCAGAAGCAGAAATTCTACGCGCTGGTCGAATTCCCGTATCCGTCCGGTCAGGGTCTGCATGTAGGCCATCCGCGTTCCTACACCGCGCTTGATATCGTGGCGCGCAAAAAGCGCATGCAGGGGTACAATGTGCTGTATCCGATGGGCTGGGACGCCTTTGGTCTGCCGACAGAAAATTTTGCCATCAAAAACCACATCCATCCGGCGGAAGTGACTAAGAAGAACGTTGCACGTTTTAAGGGACAGCTCAAGTCGCTCGGCCTGTCGTTCGACTGGTCGCGCGAAATCAATACGACGGACCCGAATTACTACAAGTGGACGCAGTGGATCTTCCTGCAGCTGTTTAAGAAGGGCCTTGCCTATAAGAAGGAAATGAGCGTCAACTGGTGCACCTCCTGTAAGTGCGTGCTGGCAAACGAAGAGGTTGTCAACGGCGTGTGCGAGCGCTGCGGCAGCGAAGTTGTCCATAAGACCAAGAGCCAGTGGATGCTGGCGATCACCAAATACGCCCAGCGTCTGATCGACGATCTGGATGAGGTGGATTTCATCGAGCGCGTTAAGGTACAGCAGCGCAACTGGATTGGCCGCTCCACCGGCGCAGAGGTCGATTTCAAGACCACCGAGGGTGATACGCTGACCGTATACACCACCCGTCCGGATACGCTGTTTGGCGCAACCTATATGGTTATTTCTCCTGAGCATCCGGCGGTCGAGAAGTGGGCGGACAAGCTCAAAAATATTGACGCGGTGCGCGCTTACCGCGAGGAAGCGGCGCGCAAGTCGGACTTTGAGCGCACCGAGCTGAACAAGGATAAGACCGGCGTCAAGTTGGACGGCGTTGCTGCGATCAATCCGGTGGGTGGCCGTGAGATTCCGATTTTCGTATCTGACTATGTCCTGATGGGCTATGGCACGGGCGCTATCATGGCGGTTCCGGCGCATGACGACCGAGATTGGGAGTTTGCTAAGAAGTTTGGCTGTGAGATTATCGAAGTGGTCTCCGGCGGTGAGGATGTGCAGAAGGCGGCCTTTACCGCAAAGGACGAGACCGGTATTCTGGTAAACTCGGATTTCCTCAACGGCAAGACAGTTAAGGATGCCATTCCGGCAATGATTGCATGGCTGGAAGAGAAGGGCATCGGTCATGCCAAGGTGCAGTATAAGCTGCGCGACTGGGTATTCTCACGCCAGCGCTACTGGGGCGAGCCGATTCCGCTGGTTTACTGCGAGAAGTGCGGCTGGGTGCCGATTCCGGAGGAACAGCTCCCGCTGACTCTGCCGGATGTGGAAAGCTATGAGCCGACCGAGAACGGCGAGTCGCCGCTTGCCAAGATGACCGACTGGGTCAACACCACCTGCCCGTGCTGCGGCGGTCCTGCCAAGCGCGAAACCGATACCATGCCGCAGTGGGCCGGCTCGTCGTGGTATTTTCTGCGCTACATGGACCCGCATAACGATAAGGCGCTTGCCTCCAAGGAAGCGCTGGAATACTGGTCGCCGGTCGACTGGTATAACGGTGGTATGGAGCATACCACGCTCCACCTGCTGTACAGCCGCTTCTGGCACAAGTTCCTGTATGACATTGGCGTGGTGCCGACTAAGGAGCCGTACGCTAAGCGTACGAGCCACGGTATGATTCTGGGCGAGAACGGCGAGAAGATGTCCAAGAGCCGTGGCAACGTGGTCAATCCGGATGAGATTGTGGACACCTATGGCGCGGATACAATGCGTCTGTATGAAATGTTCATCGGCGACTTTGAGAAGGCTGCACCGTGGAGCCCGAAGTCGATTAAGGGCTGCCGCCGCTTCCTTGAGCGCGTCTGGGGTCTGGCCGAAAAGGTGCAGGAGGGCGACGAATATTCCAAGCAGCATGAGGTGCTCATGCATCGCACGATCAAGAAGGTCGGTGAGGATGCGGACAACCTCAAGGCGAATACCGCAATCGCGGCGCTCATGACCATGCTCAATGAGTTCTACGACAAGGGCGTCAATAAGGCCGAGTATATGACCTTCCTGACACTGCTCAATCCGTTTGCACCGCACATCACCGAAGAACTGTGGCAGCAGATGGGCGGCGAGGGCCTGTTGTCTGTTGCACCGTGGCCGGTTTATGAAGAGGCCAAGACGGTCGAGGATACGGTCGAGATGGCGGTGCAGGTCAACGGCAAGCTCAAGTGCACGATTAAGCTGCCTGCGGACTGCGACAAGCAGGTAGCAATCGATACTGCGCTGGCAGAGGAGAAAGTCCAGAACGCGATTGCCGGCAAGGAAATGGTCAAGCAGATTGTCGTACCTGGTAAAATTGTCAATCTGGTCGTTCGTTAAACTTTGTTATTGACACGGACGGTAAAAACAGATATAATATTCTTACGGTTTTGTGTGCCGTTGTATGCAGAGCCGTGCATAGCGTTCCTCCAGAGGGGAACGCGCGGAGGGAGGGAAAACTGTGTCGGAGATCCGCATCAAGGAAAATGAATCTATTGACAGCGCGCTGCGCCGTTTCAAGCGTTCGTGCGCCAAGGCGGGTACGCTTTCCGAGCTCCGCAAGCGTGAGCATTATGAAAGCCCGAGCGTCAAGCGCCGCAAGAAATCTGAGGCTGCGCGCGCCAAGAAGAAAAAGTTTCGCTAATTAGTAGAAAAGAACAGATGCAGAAGCATCTGTTCTTTTTTCGTTCGGCATAAAACTAATCGTGCGCTCAGGCAGTGTTTACACTTCTTTCAAATTTTCTACAAACTTTAGACATATGGGTACGGTATAGTATAACCACAGCAAGGGAATAACCCCTTTTGATATAAACTTCTTCATGGGAAGATGATAAAAAATCTGTTCGGCCCTGTGGGACGGAATACCGCGCAGGCTCCCGGACAGTCCAAAGACAAGAGGCTCAACCGCCCATTATCATAGAGGCACGCGTTGCGAAAAGCGGCGCGCGCTTTTTTGTGCAGAAAAACAGAGTTTGCGTATGCAAATCCGAAAAAGATTGAAAAATATAAAAAAACAGCGTATAATAATATAGTTATGGATTTGAGAATTGCGGAAATAGGGAGTTAAGGACTTTATGAGCAAAGCAAAACCGTCATACGGCAACGAGAGTATTTCCTCGCTCAAAGGCGCGGACCGTGTGCGCAAGCGCCCGGGTGTAATATTCGGTTCGGACGGGCTGGAAGGCTGCGAGCATGCGGTGTTCGAGATTCTGTCCAACTCGATTGATGAAGCGCGCGAGGGCTTTGGTACCGAGATTGTCACCACCCGCTACGAGGATGGCTCGATTGAGGTGGCAGACCGCGGTCGAGGCATTCCGATTGAGTGGAACGAGAATGAGCAGCGTTATAACTGGGAACTGGTGTTCTGTGAGCTGTATGCGGGCGGCAAATACAAGAACGACACAGGTGAGAATTATGAATTCTCGCTTGGCTTGAACGGTTTGGGTACCTGTGCGACCCAGTATTCCTCGGAATATATGGATGTGACAGTCGTGCGCGACGGGTTTGAGTACAGCCTGCACTTTGAGAAGGGCGAGAATAAGACCCCGACTAAGGAAGGATTCACCAAAAAGCCGACGACCTCCAAAAAGACCGGCACGACCATCCGCTGGAAGCCCGACCTTGAGGTATTCACTGACATTAACATTCCAGTCGATTATTATCTTGATACGCTCAAGCGGCAGGCTGTGGTCAACAGTCACATCAAGTTCGTGCTGAAAAATCAGGTTGGCGGTAAGTTTGAGACAACCGAATTTCTCTACCAGAACGGTATTGTGGATTATGTCACCGAGCTGGTCGGTGAGAACCCGCTGACTTCGGTGCAGTTCCTGGAGGGCGAGCGGCGCGGCCGAGACCGTGCAGACAAGCCGGAATACAAGGTCAAATTGTCCTGTGCGTTCTGCTTTTCGTCTGCGGTGTCGCGCATTGAGTATTACCACAACTCCTCGTGGCTGGAGCACGGCGGCGCGCCGGACAAGGCAGTGCGCTCGGCATTTGTTTCGGCGCTGGACGGCTATCTCAAGCAGAACGGTAAGTACACCAAGAATGAGAGCAAGGTCACATTCCAAGACGTGCTGGACAGTCTGGTGCTGGTGACCAACTGTTTCTCCACTCAAACCTCGTATGAAAACCAGACGAAAAAGGCGATCACCAACAAGTTCATTCAGGAGGCGATGACCGATTTCCTCAAGCAGGGCTTGGAAATTTACTTTATCGAGAACAAGGCTGAGGCGGATAAGATTGCCGAACAGGTCCTCATCAACAAGCGCAGCCGTGAGCAGGCGGAAAAGGCGCGTCTGAACATCAAGAAAAAGCTGTCCGGCGGTATGGATTTGGCCAACCGTGTGCAGAAATTCGTTGACTGCCGTACCAAGGATGTAACCCGCCGTGAGTTGTATATTGTTGAGGGTGATTCCGCGCTCGGATCGGTCAAACAGGGACGTGACAGTGAGTTTCAGGCGATTATGCCGGTGCGCGGCAAGATTCTCAACTGCTTGAAAGCGGATTACGGCAAGATTTTTAAAAATGATATCATCACCGATTTGCTGAAGGTGCTCGGCTGCGGGGTGGAAGTGCGCGGCAAGGCTGCAAAAGACCTGTCTGCGTTCGATCTTGAGGCGCTGCGTTGGCGGCGCATCATCATCTGCACCGATGCTGACGTGGACGGATTTCAGATCCGCACACTGATTTTGACTATGCTGTATCGACTGGTACCGACGCTGATTGAAAAAGGCTATGTCTATATTGCCGAATCGCCGCTTTATGAGATCACCTATCGAGATAAAAGCTATTTTGCGTTTGATGAGAGTGAAAAAGCTGCAATTCTGCAAAAACTCGAGGGGAAAAAGGTGCTGATTCAGCGTTCCAAGGGTTTGGGTGAGAACGAGGCGGATATGATGTGGGAAACCACAATGAATCCCGAAACCCGCCGCCTGATTCGTATCCAGCCCGAGGACGCCAAGGCGACCAGCGAGATGTTTGACCTGCTGCTGGGCGATAATTTGTCCGGTCGCAAGGAATATATCGCGGAAAACGGCGCACAGTACCTCGAGTTGGCAGATATATCCTGACAAGGAGTTAAATTTGGATGGCAAAGAAGAAAAACGACGAGCCAAAAGTATATAAGGAGCATCCTTCGGTTGACCAACGTATCACGGATACGCTGCGCGAGAACTATATGCCCTATGCAATGAGCGTTATTGTTTCGCGCGCAATCCCTGAGATTGACGGTTTCAAGCCCTCGCATCGCAAGCTGTTATACACGATGTATAAAATGGGGCTGCTGAACGGCAACCGCACCAAATCGGCTAACATTGTCGGCGCGACAATGAAGCTCAATCCGCACGGCGACGCGGCCATCTACGAGACGATGGTGCGCCTGACGCGCGGCAATGAAGCATTGCTCATGCCGTTTGTCGATTCCAAGGGTAACTTTGGCAAGGTGTATTCCCGCGATATGGCCTATGCCGCACCGCGTTATACCGAGGCCAAGTTGGATACGTTCTGTGCGGAGCTATTTCGTGACATCGACACGGACGCAGTGGATTTCACCGATAACTATGATGGCACAATGAAGGAGCCGACGCTGCTGCCGACGACCTTCCCGAATATTCTGGTTTCGGCCAATACCGGCATTGCGGTCGGCATGGCGTCCAACTTCTGCGGCTTTAATCTGGAAGAGGTATGCCGCACGACGATCGAATGCATCAAGAATCCAGGGCACGATCTGCTCACGACTCTGCCCGCGCCGGACTTCACGACCGGCGGTGAGCTGATTTACGACGAGGACGAGATGCGTGCGATTTACGAGACCGGTCGTGGATCGTTCAAGGTGCGTGCGAAGTGGACGTTTGACAAAAAGGACAACCTGATTGAGGTTACGGAAATTCCGTACACGACCACCATTGAGGCGATTATCGATAAGATTGCAGAGCTAGCCAAGAGTGGTAAGCTGCGTGAAATCGCAGATGTGCGCGATGAAACCGATCTGTCCGGCCTAAAGATTGCAATTGACCTCAAGCGCGGCACCGACCCGGAAAAGCTGATGGCAAAGCTGATGAAGCTGACGCCGTTGATGGACAGCTTTTCCTGCAATTTCAATGTGCTGATTGGCGGTATGCCGCGTGTGCTGGGTGTACGTGAGCTGCTCGATGAGTGGACCGCATGGCGCACCGAGTGTGTGCGTCGCCGTGTGTTCTTCGATCTGAATAAAAAGAAGGACAAGCTGCATTTGCTGCACGGTCTGGCCAAGATTCTGTTGGATATCGATAAGGCGATTCGCATTATCCGCGAGACGGAAGAGGACGCCGAGGTTATCCCAAACCTGATGATTGGCTTCGGTATCGACCAGATTCAGGCCGAGTTTATTGCGGATATTCGCTTACGCAATATCAATAAGGAGTATATTCTCAAGCGCACGCAGGAGACCGAGGCGCTGGAGAAAGAGATTGCAAAGCTCGAGGAAATCGTTAAATCCAAAACGAAGATTCGGAATATTATCGTCAAAGAACTGGAACAGGTTATCAAAAAGTACCCATCGCCGCGCCGTACTCGTCTGGTGACTGCCGAGGCGGTGCCGGAGTTCGATGAGGAGGACCACATCGAGGATTATGCGGTGCTGCTGTTCCTGACACGCGAGGGCTACTTCAAAAAAATCACGCCACAGTCGTGGCGTATGTCGCAGGAGCACAAGCTCAAGGATGGCGACGAGGTGATTTGGCAGACCGAGACAACCAACAAGGCTGAAATCGTGTTCTTCACCAATATGCAGCAGGCATACAAGGCACATCTGTATGACTTTGACGATTGCAAGGCATCGGTGCTGGGTGATTATCTGGCCGGAAAGCTCGGCATGGACGAGGGCGAAACGCCGGTGTATGCCATGCTGCCGGGCGATTACAAGGGTAATATGGTCATTGTGTTCCAAAACGGCAAGGCTGCGCGCTTCTCGCTCGAAAGCTTTGAAACCAAGACAAACCGCCGTCGCTTGACTGGCGCGTATTCGGCCAAATCGCCTGCGGTGGCGTTCTTCCATCCGGTTGATGAGGAGACCGAAATCACCATGTTTTCGACGGCCAACCGCGCGCTGACCTTCCGCGCGAACATGCTGGACATCAAGGCAAGCCGCTCGACGCAGGGCGTACAGGCTATGGTGCTGCGTGGTAAGCATACAATTACGCGCGCCTGCCGCATGGAGGACGCAGGGTTGTCCGACAATGGACGCTACCGCTGCCGCAGCATTCCTTCTATCGGCGCGCTGTTGACTGATGAGGACCTGCCGGAAAAGCAGATTAAATTTGAATAAACGCAAAACAGTCCCGCCGCACAGTGCTTGTGCGGCGGGCTTTGCCTTGCGTGCACTTTTACGCTGTGCTATAATAAATTCCATAAGAAAGGGGCGATTTGACATGCTTAATCAGCAGATGGCTGCGTTGGGGAACAACCGTTCCACCATCCGCGAGCTTTTTGAATACGGTAACCAGCGCGCAGCGGTAGTCGGACGGGAAAATGTATTTGATTTTTCTATCGGCAATCCGAATGTGCCTGCGCCGGATGCAGTGCGTGAAGCGATTTTGGCTGAGGCTGCGGGCGATCCGGTTGCGCTGCACGGCTATACTTCTGCGCAGGGTGCAGCGGATGTGCGTAAGGCACTGGCAGATGACCTCAACCGCCGTTTCGGTACGGCCTATACGGGAGACAGCCTGTACCTGACCGCGGGTGCAGCGGCGGCATTGTCCTGTGCGTTCAAGGCGATTGCCTGTCCGGGAGATGAATTTGTTGTGCTGGCGCCGTATTTTCCGGAATACCTCATGTTCATTGAAAGCGGCGCGGGAGCCAAGGCGGTCATTGTGCCGCCGTCCATCACGGATTTCCAAATCGACTTCGACGCGTTAGAGCAGGCGCTGAATGAGCACACCAAGGCGGTCGTAGTTAACTCGCCAAACAATCCGTCGGGCGCGGTTTATTCAGAGCAGACCGTGCTGCAGTTGTCTGCACTATTGCGCGAAAAAGAAAAGCAATACGGGCATCCCATCTATTTGGTATCGGATGAGCCTTACCGGGAGATCGTATATGATGGCATACAGGTGCCGTTTGTCCCGAACTATTATGATAATACGATTGTGTGCTATTCCTATTCCAAGTCGCTTTCATTGCCGGGTGAGCGTATCGGCTATGTGCTGGTGCCGCCGCAGGCGGCCGACAGCGCTGATTTGTATGCTGCCGTATGCGGCGCGGGCCGTGCGCTGGGATATGTATGTGCGCCCAGCATGTTCCAGCGCGTGGCGGCGCGCTGCGCTGGCCTGACGAGCGATATTTCAGTCTATCAGACCAATCGAGACTTGCTTTACCAAGGACTCACCAGTATGGGATATACCTGCGTCAAGCCTGCGGGAGCGTTTTATCTGTTTCCGCAGACGCTCGAGCCGGACGACCGCGCATTCTGTGAGCGTGCGAAAAAACATGATTTGCTGGTTGTACCGGGCGCAGATTTTGGCGCGTCGGGTCACATGCGCATTTCTTATTGCGTGCAGACGGAAACCATTCGTCGTGCGCTGCCTCTGTTTGCAGAACTGGCAAAAGAATATGGAAAAAGTTAAGTTGTTGAAAACTTCTAATTAACTTCTGCAAAGTATGTACAAAATGTTAACGACTATAGGAAATATTGCACAAAATTAAATGACATCAGTTGTATGATATTCATAAAACATGCCGCTTGTTTTTTTGCCGCACTCCGTGTATTATAATAGCAGAGATTAGGAAATGGTCTCAGAAACATTACACGAAAAGGAGCGTGACGAAATCATGATGAAGGGTTTCTTCAATGATCTGGTCGCAGCACGTATGCTGGATCTGGACCAGAACCGCGTCAAGTCGATGTCTCGCAAGGCGCGTCACACCGCCAAGTAATGTGAAATCATTACGGTGGCTGCTGTGGCTACCTTGAGGAGTCAGAAATGAAATGACAAATGAAAACGGTATGTAAAAGACCTTCCGGAGCGGTTCGGAAGGTCTTTTGCTGTGCGCTCAGCCGGAGCGGCGGTGTTTGACGAGGTTGGCGGTATGCCGATGGAAGAACTCGGCACGTTCCGCTGCGGTTGCTGGGTGAATTTTCTGCTTTCCGCAGTCCGGGCAGGTGCGCTGCTGTTCGCTGCCGCGGAAAATATAGTGGCAGCATTTGGTTTGACAACTGTAAATCATGCCGTTCACCTCCTATGATGGTAGAATACCAGAGTGGGTGTCCGATAAATTTCCCTTGCTTGCGTGTGAAAGGGAAAAATGCTATACTGGCTTCATGTCAGAAAAAGGGGAAGAGAAAATGAAGGAACAAACAACAGAGTTAGTTCGTCGGTTATATATGCCTGCGGTCTTGTGTACCGCACTGTGGGGCAGTGCGGCCCCCTGTATCAAAAAAGGATATGAGCTGTTTGCTATTGCATCGGACGCACCGTTTTCTCAGCTGTATTTTGCAGGCTGGCGGTTTGCGCTGGCGGGACTGCTGGTGCTGCTGGTGGCGCGCATCAAGGGCCACCGTATCGTTCCGTTGCGCAGTGAGTGGAAACCAATTTTCTGGATTTGCCTGTTTCAGAGCATGATTCAGTATGTGTGCTATTATATCGGTTTGTCCGGCACAACCGGCACCAAGGGCGCGGTGTTGTCCGGAACGCAGACCTTTTTTGCACTCATCTGCGCGCATCTGTTTTTGCAGAACGATAAAATGAACCGGCAGAAAGTGGTTGGCTGTCTGTGCGGCTTTGCGGGGGTGCTGGTGCTCGGCCTGGGTGGTCTGAATGGCTTTAACCTGCATGGCGACGGCTTGGTGCTTCTGTCGGCGGTGTCTGCCGGTGCAGGTGCGTTGGTTTCCCGCATTTATACACCGGGACGTGATCCGATGCTGTTGACCGGTTGGCAGCTGCTGATGGGCGGTGTGTTCCTGCTGGCGGTTGGTCTGCTCGGCGGAGGCCGACTGGGAAGGGTCACACCGGTCGGTGTGCTGCTGCTGGCGTATATGGTAGTGCTGTCTGCCGCAGCGTTTACCATCTGGACAGCGCTGCTGGGTAAATTTCCAGTGGGCAAGGTCAGCCTGTTCTGTTTTTTGATTCCGGTGTTTGGCGCGCTGATCTCTGCCATCGTGTTGGGAGAACAAATCCTCACGCTGCGCAATTTGAGCGCACTGGTGCTGGTCAGCGGCGGTATCGCAATTGCAAATTATGTACATGAGAGTAAAATAGAGGGCGGGCAGGCATAATAAAGAGAAAAAGGAAAAAACAACATGGTTTTCAGTTCAGCGATCTTTCTGTTTATCTTTCTGCCGGTCGTGTTCGTACTCGATCGTGTGCTGCCCGGTATACGGACAAAAAACATGCTGCTGCTCATAGCCAGTCTGATTTTTTATTCGTTCGGGCAGCCGGTTTATTTGCCGTTGCTGCTGCTCAGTGTGGTACTGAACTACGTGTGTGGTTTGCTGGCAGCGGGTAAATATCCGAAATTGGGCGTTGGGATCGCGGTCGTGGGCGGCATCGGCTTGTTGGCGGTGTTCAAGTATGCCGACTTTGCGATTGGTACGATAAATAACCTGTTCGGTATGGCGTTGCCGATGACTGGTATTGCGTTGCCGATCGGCATTTCGTTCTTCACCTTTCAGGGACTGTCCTATGTGATTGACGTGTATCGTGACCGGTCGGTCGTTTCTCGCTCTTTTGTGAAAATTCTGCTTTATATTTCTTATTTTCCACAGTTAATTGCGGGTCCGATTGTGAAGTATCACGATATTGAAAAGGAGATAGATCAGCGGCGGACCACACCGCGCGAAACCGCTTTGGGTATCCGTCGGTTCATCTGTGGGCTTTCCAAAAAGCTGTTAATTTCCAATGCGATGGGGCAGATGGCGGACGCGGTGTTTGCGCTGCCCACGGGTGAAATCGGTATGTTTGCTGCGTGGATGGGAGCCATCTGTTATACGCTGCAGATCTACTTCGACTTTTCCGGTTACAGCGATATGGCAATCGGTATGGGTCGGATGTTCGGGTTCCATTTCCTCGAAAATTTTGATTACCCTTATACGGCAACCACGATTCAGGAGTTCTGGCGTCGCTGGCATATTTCGCTGTCGACTTGGTTCCGCGATTATTTGTATATCCCGTTGGGCGGCAACCGCAAAGGAAGAGTGCGCACTTGGGTTAATCGCGTGATCGTGTTTTTCACAACTGGACTGTGGCACGGTGCAAACTGGACATTCGTGCTGTGGGGTCTGTGGCACGGCTTGTTCTCGGTGCTCGAGGACAGCGGCATCGTGCCTGCACGTCGGCTGAAAGGAAAGACGCTTGGTCATGTGTATACCATGCTGGTGGTTGTGCTGGGCTTTACATTGTTCCGCGCTGAGTCGCTGGGACAAGCAGGTGCGATGTTTGCGGCGATGCTTACCGGTATGGGTCTGGACTGGACAGGAACAATGACTGTATGTTCATTATTTACACCTGCGTTCTTGTTAGCCCTGGTTTTGGCGGTTTTACTCAGCTTTCCGATTGCAAAACGTTTACAGCCGAAAAATGAATCCATTACACTTGTAGGGGCGATGGTGCTGCTTGTGCTTTGTATGCTGAACCTGTCGGCAGGCACATTCAATCCGTTTATCTATTTTCAGTTCTGAGGAGGCTGCCATGAAATACCGAATTTTTACCGCAGCCTTTGTGCTGCTCTGCTTGATTCCCTCGGCGGGCATGCTGTTCCTGCCGCCGACACAGGCGGCTGCCAATGAGCGACTGTCGCCCAAGCCGGTCCTGCAAAACGAGGATGGCAGCTGGAATACGGCAGTGCTCGATCAGGTGACCGACTACATTGCCGATCACTTTGCATTGCGGCAGGAAATGGTCACGGCGAACGCCGCTTTGCAGACTACGCTGCTCGCCACTTCACCCGCAGAGGATGTGATTTATGGCTCGGACGGCTGGCTGTACTACACTCAAACACTGGACGACTACCAGAATCACGCCACGCTGACCGAGGAACAGGCGCGACAGGTTGCGCAGACAGTGGCAGATATGCAGGCGTATTGTGAGTCGCGCGGCGCGCGATTTGTGTTTACTATCGCGCCCAACAAGAATTCGCTCTATCCCGAGCATATGCCCGCACGCTATCTGCAAAGCGATTCCCCGGGCAATTATGAGCTTGTTGCGAAATATTTGCAGGAATATGGGGTCAACTATGCTGATTTGTTCACTTTTCTTTCCGAACAGGATGAGGTGCTGTATCTGCAAACGGACTCGCACTGGACCAACCGCGGCGCCGCGCTTGCGCATGATTTTCTGATGCAGGTGCTTGGTTTGCCGTATACGCCGTTTGGGGAGGCATCCTATACAACGGAAAATACCCACCGCGGCGACCTGTATGAAATGCTGTACCCCAAGGGAACGGAATTGGAGGCGCAGCAGCAGTACGAAGTCGATTTTTCCTATGTCACCCCGCCGCGCACGGCTGAGGATATTTTGATTCAAACCACAAGTGAGCATGCGCAAAACGGGCGCTTGCTTCTGTGCCGTGATTCTTTCGGAAACGCGCTGCACCCATTTCTGGCGGCGGACTTCCGTGAAGCGGTCATCACGCGGCAGATGCCCTATCCACTGACACAGGTGCAGGTGGGCGATACGGTGATTGTTGAGATTGTCGAACGGAATCTTGAAAATTTACTCAAATATCCGCCTGATATGGGGAACAACCAAGAGACGGAATCCGTCGAATAAAGCAGAAACGACCGGGAGGAAAAGATATGAAAAAGAAATTGACAGCTCTGCTGCTGGCGCTGATTCTGTGCAGTAGCCTGGCAGCGTGCGGCGGCAATCAGAATGCCGCCACAGAGGACAAAAAGGATAACGAAGCCGTTGACACGGTAAAGGATGAAGAAAACAAGGACAAGACCGAGGATACAACCCCCGAAGAGGACAAGACCGAAGCGGACAAGGATGCCGCCGGCAGCCAGACTTCGGACAGCACCTCGCAGTCCAAGCCGCAGTCGGGCAGCACTTCGTCCGGTACGAGCACGGGCAGCAGTTCGACCAGCAAGCCGCAGTCGAGTGGCAGCACATCGTCTGGTTCGACCTCTTCGAGCGGCAGCACGACCAGCAAGCCCTCGTCGGGCAGCTCGTCCAGCAGTACTTCGACCAGCAAGCCGGAATCTACTCCGGCTCCCGCGCCGAAGCCTGAGCCGACACCCGAACCGGCCAAGCCGACTGCTGCGCAGGCATCCGGATACATCGGTTCGTCTGCTTCTGCACTGGAGGGAGCGCTCGGTTCCCCCAGCTCTAAGAGCTATTCGCCCAGCTGCATGGGAGAAGGCGAGGACGGCGTATGGACGTACAGCGGATTTACGGTGTACACCTATCGGGAAAACGGCGTAGAGACCGTGGAGGCCGTTGCTTAATCCAATAACAAAAAACCTTTGCTGTTCGGCAAAGGTTTTTTTTGTATTTCTTATAGAATGACGCGGCGTGGTTTTTGTGCAATTTCACGCACCGGACGGCAGGGTACACCAACAGCCAGTACTCCCGCGGGGATATCCTTAGTGACAACGCTGCCTGCACCAATGACGGCGTTATCTCCGATGGTCACGCCGGGCAGCACCTGTACGCCCATGCCAATCCAGACGTTATTACCGATGGTGATGGGCTTGGCATATTCCAATCCGGCGTTGCGCTGTGCGGTATCAAGTGGGTGTCCGGCAGTGGAAAAACAGCAGTTTGGGCCGATGAACACATGGTCGCCAAAGGTCACCGGCGCGCCGTCCAGAATAACCAGATTGTGATTGGCGTAAAATGCTTTTCCTACTCGGATGTTGCTGCCGTAATCCACGAAGAACGGCGGCTCGATGTAGGTGTCCTCGCCGCAGGCGGCCAGCAGCGTGCGTAACAGCGCGAGACGTTCCGCTTTCTGTGCACTGCGCAGCTGATTGTAGTCCATGCAAAGGTCCTTTGCCACTGCGCGGGCCTGTATCAGCTCCGGGTCGTAATTGGCATCATACAGCAGCCCGGCGGCTGCTTTTTCTCGTTCGGTCATGTTACTCTCTCCTCAGTTTTGATGGCGCACCAGTTCGTAATCATCGCCGGAGCGGTAATAGGGACAAGGGCCGCTGCTCTGCGACAGACGGTAGAATTCATCCTCATCCAGATAGGCTTCGCAGACATACTCGTCCAGAATGTCGTCGTATACATTGTACGCGCAATCCTCACAGGTGCCGGTCATGGCGATTCCCCCAATCATACAGGTGTGGTGCGAAAGAATAAAGCACTTATTTGACTTTTGGTGTTATTTCAAGCATAACATATTTTGTGGAAAGGTTCAAATAGATGCTTTGATCTTTGTGCAATTTGTGCTATCATAAAGTTGATAAACATCAATAGGAGCGTGACCAATATATGAAGCTATATACATATCAAAACAATGACGGCGTCGATCGCATCGGTATCGGTTATAAGGGATGGCCGGGGCTTCTCTGGCCGCTCGAGGCTTTCGGCCTGTCGTTCCCCGATATGACCGAGCTGATTCGCCGCATTTCCCCCGCACAGCTGGTGCGGCTGTCGGATGTAGAACAGGCGACCGAGGGTGCGGCACTGCGACTGGACAGCGTGCGTTTGCGTGCGCCCATTCCGTATCCGGCGCAGGATGTGATTTGTCTTGGCATCAATTATGCTGACCATGCGGTGGAGTCTGCGCGCTTTCACAAGGATGCATTCCTTGTCAACCGCAAGAAGGCAGTCTACTTCAGCAAGCGCGTGTGCGAAGCGTCCGGTTGCGGCGATCCGATTCCGGCGTATGAAGGACTGGTGGACAGCCTTGACTATGAAGCAGAGTTGGGTGTGATTATCGGCAAGGACTGCAAGAATGTCAGCGCATCCGAAGCGCCCGGCCACATTTTCGGCTATACAATTGTTAATGATGTGTCTGCCCGCAATTTGCAGACAACACATAATCAGTGGTATTTTGGCAAGTCGCTCGACGGATTCACGCCAATGGGGCCGTGCATTGTGACGGCGGATGAAATTGCCTATCCGCCCGCGCTTGCCATTTCGTCCACGGTAAATGACGAGCAGCGTCAGAATAGCAACACGGATCACCTGCTGCACTCGGTTGCAGAAATTATTGCGGAGCTGTCGCAGGGTATAACACTCAAAGCAGGCACCATCATTGCAACCGGCACACCTGCGGGCGTCGGTATGGGCTTTACGCCGCCGAAGTTCCTTAAAAAGGGTGATGTAGTCACCTGTGAGATTGAGGGTATCGGTAAGCTGACCAACACAGTGGAATAAGCAGGGGAGGCGCAGGTATGGACAAACCCAAGCAGATGATTGTGATGCGGCGGGATTTGAAAATGCGAAAGGGCAAGATTGCGGCGCAGGCAGGGCATGCCTGCGTCACGGCGGTACTGGCTGCGCTGGAGCGGGAGAAGCGGCTCGGACAGGTTCGGGCAGACGAAAACGGCGTAACGCTGACGGAGAGTGAGCAGCATGTAACACCGCTCAGCGAATGGTTTTCGCGTGGCGTGGCCAAGGTGTGCGTTTATGTTGATTCGGAGGAAGAACTGCTCGCAATCGACCGCAAAGCCAAGGAGGCGGGGATTCTGTCTGCCCTCATCTGCGACAATGGCATTACCGAGTTTCACGGCCAGCCAACCTATACCTGCCTTGCATTTGAGCCTGCGCTGCCCGAAAAAGTTGACCCGATTACCGGCGAATTGCCGCTCTTTTGAGCGGCAGCGCTGTTTTGGTCGCAATTTGTAACATTCTTGTGCCTTTACAAACACGGTTTGTCATGATATGATAAACAAAGCCACGAAAAGGAGGGATTGCCATGGGCGCAGTGTCCAAACAAGGCACCAAACAGGTCACGGCCAACAAAAAAGCATGGCATGACTACTTTGTCGAGGAAAAATACGAAGCGGGCATCGAATTGGCAGGCACCGAGGTGAAGTCCATTCGGCAGGGGCAGATTAATCTGAAGGATTCTTACTGCACCTTCAAGGATGGTGAGCTTTTTGTGCGCGGGATGCATATTTCTCCGTATGAAAAGGGAAATATCTTCAATAAGGACCCGCTGCGCGTGCGTCGGCTGCTGATGCACAAGAAGGAAATTGCAAACCTGTTTGGCAAAACCAAGCAGGACGGGTATTCGCTCATTCCGCTTTCGGTCTATTTCAAAAACTCGCGTGTGAAAATCGAGCTTGGTCTTTGTAAGGGTAAAAAGCTGCATGACAAGCGCGACAGCATCGCCGCGCGAGATGCTAAGCGGGAGATGGACCGTGCGATGAAGGAAAGAAATCGTTGATTTTTTGCATCCAGCTGGATGCACCCGAAATGGGGCCGTAACGGGTTCGACGGGGGTGTTGAAGCCGGGATAGCGGGCCGCAGTGGGGAACTGCGTAAAAAGCTCCAACTGTTTATAAATTAAACAACAACGATTATACTCTTCAGGCTGCCTAATTAAGGCTTAGCCCGTCGGCTCAGAGAGGACCACGGCTTTGAGACCCGGCGTCGATTAGTGGTGAACGTGTACGGGGTAAGAGTTGCCCCCGTCATGTAACATGACTCTACTGAAGTGACAAGCCTGTTTGCCGGCGTGTCATGGAGGGAATGCAAAAAGACAAACTGCGCCCGGAGAAGTCACGGTGAATGTGCTTTCGGACAGGGGTTCAACTCCCCTCGGCTCCACCAGATGGACATTACACGAACACCTACTTTTTCAAAGGCGGCTTTGCCGTAAGGGTGTGGCTGTGATGTCAAAACAGAAAGAAGAGAGTGGCACTTGTCACTCTCTTCTTTACTATTTTTAGCGGATTATGTATTATTTAGTCAAGATAAATTATGAATAACATATTGGAACTCGGAGGATAGAAAAAACTTATGAAAGTTTCAATTAAAACTATAAAAATCACATCTATAATCTCTGCAATTTCTCTCGTAGTCGCCTTACTTATGGGGTCAGAATATTTCAAGGATACTTCGCAAATATATTTATTTGGAATTTCTTGGATTACATTACAAAATACAGCGTTTGGAATTTTCGGAAGTGCTGCACTTGCAGCGGTATCAGCTGGAATTATTTATGGTGTGGATAAAGAAGAATATCTGAATAAATCTGAACAATATTTGATTCATGTTTGTACAAAATCCAAAACTGCTTTTGTACAGCTTAACGAGGCCAATAAAATTTTAGAGAATGGAATCCTTTCCAAAAACGAAAAAGCTACCTTCACAGGTGTTTCAACTATAGTTTCGTTTATTGAGACTCAACAGCAAGCAATACAGCCAGCATCAATGCAGTTTTTATTCAAGCATAGCCAGGTGGCTTCGTATAATGCGCTGTTATGCAGATGCCATGAAGTAACACAAGGATTGATTCAGCTGAGCAACAAATTGCAGGTGAAATATGGACACTGGGAAATAAATGACGCCGTGAAGAATGCAGCACAGTCTTCGACTGGACTAGACAGTCCGCTTTTAGATGAGGCAAGAAGTTGCTCAGAAGAGGATTTACGCTTGGCGATCAACCAAATAAGTTGGCAACTCAATAATGTGATCCAATACACTACTTTGGCGATTAATCAACTTTTTTATCTCCAGAAGAAAGAAGATAAGCTCCAATCGATTTTTCAAATGATGGATGATCAGGCGCAATATTACCAAAAGACACTTGAGGTCCAAGCGCCTACAGTTGACGAGAAAACAATAGCAGAGCATCAAATTAAAATTGTTCAACAGATTTCTACTATAGAAGGTATATTGTGTGACTCCCACAGCCTGGCAATCACTATGATGAGCCAAAATCCCTACGCCTATGTGAGTGCTTTGACAGATGTACTGAAGAATATGCGTGCTTGCCGATATGAGGCATCAGTATTATATGTCTCTGATAAAAAGTTGATTTTTAACATCAATACGATTGTAGATGATCTTGGTATGCTGGTTGAGCAGATCTATACGACTATTGCTTTGGCTACATCTCTTCGGCCAGATTTGATTGATTACCTGCAAAGAAATGGAATGGACGTAAATTCTGCTTACCCGTTTGATCCGAAACTAATCGAGCTAGCAGAAGCGTTTTTGAAGGAAAAGACGCCGTATAGAAAGACACAATTATTGGCAGATGAAATCCTTAAAATAATTCGTTCTGATGAATTTAAGAAGCGATTGAATTTCAGCAATAATAAGAG
>DYCA01000001.1:0-20753 GCA_019418305.1 Clostridiales bacterium | reverse complement strand
TAATAAGAGTGATTCAGCCATCCAATAACCCTAACAAATGCGGCGCAGCTAAACAGATAAGATTTTTCTTGTTTTCAGAAACAGGCGAAATGCCCTTTGGGCAAAACATTCTCCCCCCGTACTGCGACAAAAAAGGATGCCCCAAACCAGGGCATCCTTTTGCATATCATTTTTGAATTTTACCTTACTCCCTGCTTTTATCAGAATATTTCTTTCCCCATGCCGCAAGCTCTTTTTGCCCCTGTTCGCTGGCGTAGAATTTCTGAATTTCGGGGACAAGAAATCGGGCGAAGGAATCAATGATGGACTGTGGCAGTTCGATCTCATATGGATTTTGACGTTTTTCTTGGCTGGACATAGTGTATTGCCCCAACAGCAAAACCTTTCCGGCTCAACTCAGCCCATCTCACTCTCCTTCCCGGCGATACACAGCTGCCAAAGATTGTTCCCATACACAGAGGGGAAACAGATAGTTTTAAAGCCTGAGAAAATTCTCATAGAGCTCCTTTCCCATCCCTTCCCTTCCGGGGTTTTCGCCGGAAAAGCCCGCACAAAATAGCTCGGATAGGAAGGGAATGAATCGAATTAAACTGGGTATATTTATCTTTTTCTTTTTATCTACCGTCCGGTTTTCGCACTTCAAGAAAGCGGATTACTGTACTTGTCGAATTCATTATTCAGACTTCCGGCGTTCCATAACCGGATTTCTTGAAGTCGGTGTTCGAAACCGCTTCATAGTGTTTTGGGTAGATACGGTTGGGTTTTCCACACCCCTGTTTTTTGATGGATACAAGATCTGCATATTGCAGCTCCCGCAGCGTGTCCACCGCTTTTTGACGGCCACAGTGCAGCAGCTCGCACACCTCGTTGATGGGGTAATACAGATAAATTTTGCCATAATCGTCGGCCCATCCGTTTTTGCGGGACAAATCCGTTCGACGCAGGATCATCGCATACAACAGTTTTGCTTCACTTGACAAGGAGCAAAAACTTGGTGCCTCAAACAGAAAATTGGGCAGTCGTATAAAACTTTGGGCTGGCGGCTTCTGATGAATGTAAAAGGGTTTTGTAGCCATGACAGGTACCTCCATGCGGACAATTAGAACGCGATTTCTGAGCGATAATGGGTATTGCTATTCACCTCCATGATTGCCAGGCCGGAAACCGAGAATATATCCGGCTTTTGGAATCTCTATTTGTCCGTATTCGACCTCCGTTTCCTGTCACTTGCTGTTTTCTGACGACGGTGCACCTTGCGGGCACAATCAGAACAATACTTAGCGCGGTTGGACTTTGCCAGGAACGGCGAGCCGCATTCTGCGCATCGCTTCAACCCCTTTGGTTTTGTGATCTCGGCATATAAAGCTGGAGCGCCCGGCAGAACCCAATCCCGGAACCAAGTGCAGCACAGAGAATAAGAGATACTTTGTACACAGACACAAGGTTCGCCATCGTCCAGTGCGATACAGTTGCCGCGGTCATAATTGCAGCAAGATTTTCGAATTAGCGCATTGGCTTTTCTCCTTTGCTTGGGTGTCATTTGAATCAACAAATTGTTTTTCCTCCCAGCTTCGCGGTTGCATCTTGTGCAAATATTTTTCTATGCGCTTCACTCCGTTTCATGTAAAGAATTGATTTTGTGAGATTTACGGTTTATAATAGTTGTAAACCGTAAACTCTAATTGAATTATACCGCAGGAAGGTGCTTGAATCGGTATATCAACCATAAATTATTTTAGTTTCAAAAATGATTTATTTATAAATTATAGTTTACAAATGGACGGGAGGATCAACTCATGCTGTATGACGAAGCAAGGATGGCGCTGACCAAAGAGCGGCTGGAAGATCTGCGCAAAGAAAAAAAGCTGTCCTTTGAACAGCTTTCCAAGCAGCTTGCGGAGCGTGGTGTCAACATCAGCCATACAAATCTCAAAAATTATGAAATCAACGATCCAGTCCATCCTCTGTATGGCCGCACCCGTAGCATGAGCATCGAGTATCTGGTCGCCTTTGCGGATTTTTACGATGTGTCGGTGGAATATTTGCTGGGACTGTCTAACTCCCGCAAACGAGAATATCATGATATTTCCGAACAGCTGAATTTGAGCGACGGCGCAATCGAAGAATTGGTTCGATGCAAAGAAAATTCCAGCAACGAAGAAGAGCCGCAGATGTATTTTACCAAAGACACAGTGGTTCTGAATGATTTTCTCACCAGCACAGAGTTCAAAACTGTGATGGAGAAAATCAAGCAAAGCTTGTTTGCCTATCATATGTACCAGGTCACCCACGACAGCATTTCGGCGCAAATACGTGAGGAAAAATCCGAGCAGATGAAAGAGGCCCAACGAGTGTTGGATGCGTGTGGCTATTGTTCTGTGGAATATGATTTGATTTCCCAGGTTCATATGGAAAACGCAATTGGTGTATTGAATACCTATCTGCGCAAGCTGCCAAGGCTGCTTTATGAGGAAAACAGAGAACAGCTCGCTTGGTAAGATGCGGTGTATTTGTTCACCAATATCCAGATGGTGGAGCACGGAAACAGCAAAGACATTCTGGGCCGCACCTAGCGGAATACAAGGTGTGCACCGAAGCCAAATGACAACTAATAAAACATGAGGGAGAATTTATCATGCCTAAATTAACAATATCTCAATTGGAAAGCCATCTGTTGAAAGCAGCAGATATTCTCCGTGGCAAAATGGACGCTTCTGAGTTTAAGGAATACATCTTTGGAATGCTCTTTCTAAAGAGACTTTCCGATAACTTCATGCAGAAACGTAAAGAACTGGAAGCGGAATATAAAGATGATTTGACGCCGGAAGAACTGGAGGATTTTCTTGAGGATAAGACTTCTTACGGCAGTACTTTTTTTGTGCCTCGTGAGGCGCGTTGGGAGTGCGAGGATAACGGCGATGGCTGGACGGGACTGCTCCATGTCAAAGTGGATGTTGCTGCCAAGCTGAAACGCGCCCTTGTTGCCATAGAAAAAGAAAACATCCAGCTTGATGGCGTTTTGAAGAACATTGATTTTGCAAAAAAGGTTAAGAACAAGCAGATCATTACAAATGAGCGCCTCGTTCAACTTGTCTGGCATTTCAATAAGTACAAGCTGACAAATGATAATTTTGTGTTCCCCGACCTGCTTGGAGCAGCTTATGAATACATGATCAAGAACTTTGCGGACTCTGCCGGAAAGAAAGGCGGAGAATTCTATACGCCGTCAACTGTCGTTCAACTGATGGTGCGAATCATTAAGCCGCAGGAAAACATGGAAATATACGATCCCACGGTCGGCAGCGGCGGTATGCTTATTCACAGCAAGCAGTATGTTGAGGAGCAAGGCGGCGATGGACGTAAGCTGGCTCTGTTCGGGCAGGACGATGCTGCAACGGTATGGTCGATTTGTAAGATGAATATGATCATGCACGACATCAAGGATGCCGACATTCAGCACGGCGATACCCTGATGGAACCATATTGGCAGAAGAACGGATCGGTGCGTCAGTTTGACCGCGTGATTGCAAATCCTCCATTCTCACAGAATTATACAAAGAACGATAAAATGAAGTGCCAGAACCGCTTTGTCTATGGGTGGGCTCCTCAGACCGGCAAAAAAGCCGATTTGATGTTTGTGCAGCACATGATTGCCAGCACAAAACCGGACGGCATGATGATAACGGTCATGCCTCACGGCGTTTTGTTCCGTGGCGGTGCGGAGAAAACTATCCGTAAGGGCATTCTCACGGACAAACAGGATATTGTACAGGCAATTATCAGCCTGCCGCCTGATTTGTTTTACGGCACCACTATCCCTACCTGTCTTCTGGTTATCAACAAAAAGAAGCCTAAGAAACTTAAGGACAAGGTGCTAATCATCAATGCCGATGCGGAATATGGTGAAGGCAAGAATCAGAACTTCCTGCGCCCGGAAGATACCGAGAAAATCGTCTGGGTATTCGATAATATGGTCGAGGTCCCCGGATATTCTAAGATCGTAAAGATTGCGGATATTCTTGATGAAAAGACAAACGATGCTAATCTCAACATTAGTCGCTATGTCGACAATGCTCCGCCGCAGGAGCCGCATGATGTCCGTGCGCATATGCTCGGTGGCGTACCGAATGTAGAGATTGAGGCATTGAACGGACTGATTGCAAAGTACGATATAGCCCCTGCGGACATCTTTTCTGACAGAGGAGACGGATACTCCGACTTCCTGAAGAGATGCGCCACAAAAGGAATGATTAAATCCTACATTTCAGATCATGCGGGCGTTCTTAGCGCAAAGGAGCGAATGCACGGAGCATTTGAAGATTTCTGGATAGAAGCCGCTCTCGCCGTCAACAGTGTTCATACCGATATGGGTATTGCCGAGTTTGCCATAAAGTTTACCAATCTTCTCGTGGAGACGCTTGAACCGCTCGGCATTCTGGATCAGTTTCAATGCCAGGGCGTATTCGCTAACTGGTGGGAACACAGCTACACTGTCCGTGAATATACAGAGATCGAGCAGTCGGTCGATGGAAAAGAAACAAAAGTTGATGTCAAGGAAGTCATCCGCATCAAGAATGTTTTCAAAACCATCAGTTCCGAAGGCTTTGTCGCCTCGCTCGTCAGTGATGACAAGATTGCCTCAGAGCACTTCGCTGACGAACTGGAAGAACTGCATAGGCTCCGTGACGATGCGGAAAACGCCCAGGCTGACTTGATGGCATATGTAGCCTCCATCGAAATGGAAACAGACGATGAGGATTCCGATGACGGTGATGAAGAGAAAGAGCCGAAAGAGCCATCTGTCAAAGAAGTGGAAACCTATCTCAAGAGCCTTGGAACAGATGAGGCAAAGGCTTCTCTGAAGCAGATTGCTGCGCTTAAGAAGGAAAAGAACCGCCTGAACAGAGAGGTTAAGAAAAAAGAATCCGAACTGCAGGAAAAAATCAATGCCATCCGCGAAGAGTTGACCGAGGAACAATGCGAAGACCTTGTAATGCAGCTTCTTCATGACGGGTTTGTCGAGGAACTGGACGACTACCTTTCTGCCGAGGTTCAAAAAACCATTCGTGCGGTTAGCAAGCTGTGGGAGAAATACCATGTTTCTGTTACCGCGCTACTGGATGAGCGGAAAGCTGCCGAGGATAAACTGAATGGATTCCTCGAACAATTGGGATATATCCCGAAAAAGGAGGTTGACGCATGACCTCCATGACAAAGCATACACTGGTCGACTGCTTTTCCCTGCGCGCCCGCATCGGCTGGCAAGGTTTACGGTCGGATGAATTTAAGACTGAGGGACCATACCTTGTAACTGGTGTGGATTTCCATAACGGTAGAGTAGATTGGGATGACTGTTACCATGTAACGGAGGAACGCTATGCACAGGATAAAGGTATCCAACTGCATGAGCATGACCTTTTAATCACAAAGGACGGAACCATAGGTAAAACCGCCGTAGTTGTCGACTGTCCAGAAAAGGCTACTCTTAACAGCGGAGTATTTGTTGTCCGCGCTATCAACAACGAGGTTGTACCTGAGTTCCTTCATTATGTCCTTCATTCCCATTGGTTTGATTTGTTTGTACGGAATGTGCTGACTGGCTCCACCATCAAACATCTGAACCAGGAGAAATTTTATAAGTTCAGCTTTGAGGCTCCTGACGTACCGACACAAAAGAAAATTGTAGAGGTGCTGGAGTCTATTGATGCCGTTATTAATCAGACAAGAGATGTATTAGAGAAGAGACTATGTGTAAGAGATGGATTGATTCAAGTGCTGTTGCAAAACGGTATTGATGCGTCTGGGAAGATTCGATCTCCTGAAACGCATCAGTACAAAGAGAGCCCGATCGGGGTATATCCTATCGAATGGGATATTATCCAAATTGGCACAATTGCGGTCAAGGTTGGAAGTGGAGCAACACCGCGAGGTGGGGAATCAGTCTATACAAACGAGGGCGTTCTTTTTATCAGAAGTCAGGATGTTACTCATGATGGATTAGATGTGTCAAAGGCAATGCATATTCCTCCGAATATCCACAATAGGATGAAACGTAGCTGTGTGAAAAAGAATGATGTTCTCTTAAATATAACAGGTGCTTCAATTGGAAGAAGTTGTGTTTATGATCTTGATGAAGAGGCAAATGTAAATCAGCATGTATGCATCATCAGAATGGAAAAGGATTTTGATACAGCATATCTTTTGCATAGATGGCTTTTTTCATATGGACAGCACCAGATACGGGTACTGATGACTGGAAGTAATAGAGAGGGACTTAATTTTGACCAGATAAAGAAAATATATTTCCCACTGATTCGAGACGAAGCCGAAGTGAAACGAATTTCCGCCGTTTTACAGAGTGCTGATGCAGAAATTACCAGGGAACAATCCACTTTGAAAAAATATATGTCAATCAAACAAGGAATGGTACATGATCTGCTATCTAATAAGATGGATGTTTCAAATGTTTTATAAAGGAGGCGGCGTTTATGGCAGGAAGACCATCTGAATTGATGTATGTGGAGACTCCCCTGCTTGAACAACTAAAACAGTTGGGATGGACAGTCGTCCAACTGGATGACAGCGAAAAGCACGATCCTCAGAAGAGTTTCCGGGAGTCCTTCTCGGAGGTCGTTATCGTGTCGCGCCTGAAAGCTGCCCTGAAGCGTCTGAATCCGTGGCTGAACGATGTCCAGGTCGACGATCTCTGTGTTCAGGTTCAGAACTATCCTCATCCACTTCGGCAGATTCTTGAAAACAACGAGGAAGTTTATGACCGCATTACGGAAGGGCTGTCTGCCGACAACGAAGAAAGTGGAGAGATAAACTGTCCTGTACGTCTTATCGACTGGAGGGATGCGGATGCCTATGACGGTCCCAACGCTACTGATAACGACTTCCTTGCCATCAGCCAGTATAAGGTTCGCATTCCCGGCAAAGAGGAGTATATCATTCCCGATATTGTCCTGTTTGTAAACGGTCTGCCTCTCGCGGTCATCGAGTGCAAGGCGCCAGATATCACAGAACCGATGGCAGAAGGCATCGACCAGCTGATGCGTTACCAGAACCGCAGAGGTGCTGAAGAGCTGGAGGGTGTGCCGGAACTGTTCTACTTCAATCAGATTATCATGTCCACCTGTTTCCATGATTGCCGCTATTCTAGCATCACAGGCGGTGTCAGCCATTTTATGGAGTGGAAAGATGCCTATCCATACAAGCTTCGTGATATCAATCCTAACGGCAAGCCTTCGGCACAGGAGATTGCTGTGGCGGGTATGCTTGAACCATCCCACCTCCTTGATATTGTCCAGAACTTCATAGCGTATAAAGATGAGGACAACGGCATCCGTGTGAAACTCGTGCCCCGCTATATGCAGTATCGCGGCGCATCCAAAATTATCGAGCGACTGCGTACTGCCGATAAGGGAGAAAAAGGCGGTACGCTCTGGCATACCCAGGGCACGGGCAAAACGCTCACCATGATGTTTGTTATCCGCAAGATGTACAATTCCTTCGATTTAAACAACTACAAGGTCGTTCTAATCGTGGACAGAAAAGACTTGCAGACGCAGATGTTCAAGACCACGAAGACCGTGAAGTATGCCATCAACATTGCTGGCAGCATCGATGGACTGAAAGATCTCATCAAGAATACTGCAAGCGATGTTACGGTTGCGATGGTTCACAAATTCGGCGAGGCGGAAAAGAGCAAGGATAAGAAGGGTAAGAAAACCGGCTCTTTGGAACAGAGAACTTCAGTTTCCACATTCCCGGTTCTCAATACAAGCGATCGCATTCTGGTTATGATCGATGAGGCGCACCGTTCCGAATACTCTGAATTGGCTGCGAATATGTGGAAAAGTATGCCTAACTCGGTAAAGGTCGCATTTACGGGGACTCCGATTACCAAGACTGTTGATAACTTCGGTGGTTACATTGATACCTATACAATGCGACAAGCCGAGGAAGACGGTATTGTCGTAGAAATCAAATATGAAGGTCGTGCAACGGACAGCGAGATTACCGATCACGATGCCATGAACCACGCATTTATCGATGTTTTTGGCTATCTCGAAGATGATGAACAGCTTGAAATCCTTGGCAAGTACACTGTCAGAGGATATCTTGAGGCGCAGGAAGTCATAAGCGAAAAAGCTGCTGATATGCTCGACCATTATATCAATACAGTTTTCACCAACGGATTTAAAGCGCAGGTCGTCGGAGTCAGTAAAGAAGCGGCATACCGATATAAGAAAGCGATTGATGCACTCCTTCCCAAGAAAATAGAAGAGCTGGAACGCAGCAATCCGAACCACATTGATATCGAACAGCTGAAGAAACTCAAAACTGCCTGCATCATCTCGTCCGGCGGTGCAAACGAGGATCAGCACCTGAAACAGTATACAAATGAGAGTGAGAATGAACTCATCATTGACGGCTTTAAGGCACCGTTCGGAGAGACCGGCCTTAAAGGTGGTGATGGCAATTACGGCATCCTAATCGTTACCGCCATGCTGCTGACAGGGTTTGACGCTCCTGTTGAGCAGGTCATGTATCTTGACAAGAAGTTGACAAACCATAATCTCCTGCAGGCCATCACAAGAGTGAACCGCACTTGCGGAGCAAATAAAAAGTGCGGATACTTGGTAGATTATGTGGGTATCACAAACCATCTTAAAGACGCTCTTGCCGATTATGCTGATGCTGATAGGGATGAGATTTTGTCATCCCTTCGTGACAAGTCCAAGGATATTGATGCACTGAATACGGCGTACAACGAGATTATCCAGTTCCTTAACGAAAAGGTCGGTTGCGCACTTTCGCAGACCTCCGACATTATTGAGGAACTTTGCATTGATGAGGAACTCCGGGAAGAATTCAATGGACGGGTCTCTGTTATGTCACGCTTGTTTGACCGTGTTCTTCCGAATCCGGCAGCATTGGAGTATAGCGAGGATTACAAGGCGCTTGCTTTCATTCGTGAATCTGTAGCAAAGATGACCAGAAATCCAAGGTTCTCCAATAAGGATGCCAGCAAGAAAGTCCGAGCCATTATCGAGGAATACCTCAAAGTCAACGGTGTGGATATGGAAATTGCACCCATTTCCTTGATTTCGGATGACTTCCTGAAAGGCGGCCAGAGCAAAAAGAGTGATCGTGCGGTTAGCGAAGAAATCAAATATGCTGTCCGCGAGTTTATCAACATTAATATGCCGAAAGACCCAGAATTGTATGCTCGCTTGAGTGAGCGGTTGGAACAAATTCTGGAGGAGTTCAAGAACAACTGGGAAGAACTCCGCAAGGCTCTCGAACAGCTGCGCCGCGACATCAAGGCCGGTCGGGCGAAGGAAAATACCTACGGTTATGATGCGACACATGAAATGCCGTTTCTTGGCCTTTTGAAGACGGAGTTTTTTGGAAAAAAGACCTTTGAAGAGTTGTCTGATGAGCAGATGACCACGATGAAGAATCTGACGGATGATATTCTGAACCGATTCAAGCAGGAAACGGTCGCTGTTAACTTCTGGAATAATGTGGCATTGCAGCAGGAACTACGCACATATATTATCAAACAGCTGATTGCGCCTGAAATTAAGAAGGTTGTGCCAGACATCGTGAAACGCCGTAAGGATATTGCGCAGAAACTGATGGAACTCGGCTATCAGCATTTCGGGAGGGATGACTGATGCATGGAATAGCATATCAGGTAGTGCGCTCCGACAGAAAGAGCGTGGCACTTGTAATAGATAATGAGGCCAACCTCATTGTCCGCGCTCCGGCCTTTATGCCAAATTCCGTAATAGATGATTTTGTCCGAAAGAAAAAACGTTGGATCAATGAAAAACAACAGCAGGTAGCTGTCTTCGGAGAGAAGCACCCTCTCGTTGTTGTGGAAACTGGCGAAAGCATTATGTATCTCGGCAACAATTACGCCATCATTAAAGATGCGGTTGATGCGGTTGAAATTTCAGGAAACGAACTGATTGTTCCAAAGAATTACGATGTTGCGGCGCTGACTGCTTGGTTGAAGGAACAAGCGATGCAGATCATATTAGAGCGAATTGCCCTGTATGCGAATGTTATGGGTGTCACGCCCGGAACTATAAAACTATCGGAGGCGAAGGCTCGATGGGGTTCTTGCAGCACAAAGAATAATCTAAATTTTGCGTGGAGGCTTATCATGTGCCCTATCTCCGTGATTGATTATGTTGTAGTACATGAGTTGAGTCATATTACCTACAAGAACCACAGTCCCGCATTTTGGGCAAGAGTAAAAACCGTCCTTCCGACTTTTGAGGACGGTCAAGAATGGCTGAAGTTTAATAAGAAATTGATGGAGATAATATAAAGAATTCATTGATCACACATTACCTTTTAATTATCCCAGTTGGCGAGATGCTCAGGAGGAAATATCATGGAGGAAGCGGTACAGATTGTAATGAGCCAGTGCGAGATGTGGATAGATAATGCTGTGCTATAGGTAAGTGTTTTACGCAATAGCATTAGATAGCATCGCTTCTATGCCAGGGAAAATTCCAGATAAGAGCGTTCGCAGAACGCGCAGCCACAGAATGAAATTCTGTGTTCAAAAGGGGCTTGGGGGCGCTGCCCTCAACAAGCAGACGGCAGAAAATGTGAGCGTGTATTAACACTCGCATTGCTTGCCGGATTTGTGTGTGGCTATCCACACGCATTGCTTGCTACAATGTGCTTGCTACAATGTGCTTGGATCAAGATATGGAGTTTGAAGATTATGAGATACCGCTATTTCTTCCTTTAAATTATGCTAATATAGGGTTGAAGATTAACCTGCTATCTGATATAATGAAGCTGTCAAATAGGGGGTGTATCTCTTGAAAGAAGTAGCTGAAAGGTTGCGGTTTCTGCGGGAAAGTGTCAAACTATCTCAAGTAAAGATGGCTGAGATTGTCGGTGTCAAGCAATCCAGCCTGAACCGTTATGAGCTTAACCAGGCTTCGCCGACATTTGAAACACTTACCCGTTATGCGGATTACTTTGATGTATCTATGGACTATATCTTTGGACGTACGGACAATCCTCAGGGCAAGCTGTATGAGTACAAGCCTAAAATTCAGCAGAACGACCCCCAGATGCAGAAGTTTGTGGAAATGTGCTTTGACCCCACATCTCCTATGAATGCACGACTCAAGGAAACACTGCTACAGATGCTTGGGGAGGCGAAATAATGAATGTTGTCATCTATGCTCGCTACTCCAGTCATAGCCAGACTGAGCAATCCATTGAGGGACAGCTCCATACCTGCTATGAGTATGCTAAAAACAATGGCTATCTCGTTGTTGGGGAGTACATCGACCGTGCCCAGAGCGGAACCACCGACAGTCGCGCCGAGTTCCAGCGGATGATTGCCGACAGTGACAAGCATACCTTTGAGGGGGTCCTGGTTTACCAGCTTGACCGCTTTGCCCGCAACCGCTACGACAGCGCCATCAACAAAGCAAAACTGAAAAAGAACGGTGTGCGAGTGATCTCCGCACGGGAAAACATCAGCGACGATGCCAGCGGCATTTTGGTGGAAGGCGTTTTGGAAAGTATGGCAGAATACTATTCAGCGGAGCTTTCCCAAAAGATTCGCAGGGGCATGGAGATTAATGCGCAAAAGTGTTTAGCCAATGGCAGCAATCCTGGTTTAGGCTATAAGGTGGATTCCGAACGTCGGTACTATGTGGATGAGGAAGAAGCAAAGATCGTTCGGGAGATTTTTGAACGGTATGCTAGTGGAGAAACCGTTGCAGACATTATCCGTGATTTGAACCGCAGAAAGCTCACGACTTCTCTTGGCAAACCCTTTAATAAAAACAGCGTCCACCGCATTTTGAACAACCGGCGTTACATCGGGTATTACCTCTACAAAGGACAGGAAACGCCGGGCGGTATGCCTCGTATCATTGAAGATGAGCTGTTTGAGCGGGTCCACTATATCCTTGATCGCAACAAAAAAGCACCCGCCCGAGCTAGAGGGCGGGAAGAGTATCTGCTCACCACAAAGCTGTTCTGTGGCTACTGCCGGGAGATGATGACCGGTTACGGTGGTACAGGAAAATCCGGCAAGACCTATCACTACTATGCCTGCAATAATTTCAAACGGCGCAAATGCAAAAAGAAGGTCATCGGTAAAGAGAGAATTGAGGATCGTGTGGTGTTGGAGTGCCGCAAGTTGCTGACAGATAGCAACATTGAGCGGATTGCGGCCTCGGTATCCGAGGTCTGTGAATCCAACCGGGACACAGCATCCATCAAACGCATCAAAGCTGCCATCCAGGAAGCGGATACCGCCATTGAAAATCTCTGGAAGGCGTTGGAGCGGGGACAGGCGGCCGACATGATTACTGAGCGGATTGAAAAACGCCAGCACGAGAAAGAGGAACTGCAAGCACAGCTGGCTGTCGAGATGGCGAAGCAGGTGACTTTGACAGCACCCCAGGTTAGAGCCTATCTCTACTCGCTCAGGAAAGGAGACAAGAACGACGAGAACATCAAGCGTGGGATCATCAATATCTTCCTCCGGGCGGTATATTTGTATGATGACCGGTTCACCTTGGTTTTGAACGGCAGCGACACTCCGACCACAATTGATGACATTCTGCTGGACGAGATCGAGGAGGGGCTTGAGGGTGACCTGACCAGCTGCGAAGGGTGTTCATCGTTGGTTGCGGACGCTCCACCAAAATACCAACTGATACCGCCTGATAACAGGCGGTATCTTTTGCTTTTAACCGGTTTTTGCAACGGAAAACGGCGTTTCGGAATTCCGGTAGATATACTTTTTGAACTTATACTAGACTATAAACAGGCAAGGGGAGTGGGGTGCAAAGCCCCGATCCGACGCCTGACGATACCGGTATCCGTCTTTCCAGCGCGGCTGACCGATACCCGCAAGGCGCTGCGGCAGCGCGAGAACCGGCTGTTTTTCGGTAAGGAATATCAGGACACGGGTTATGTGCTGACCTGGCCGAACGGCGAGCCGTATTTGACCAATTACCTGACGGAGACGTTCAGTTCGTTCATCTGCCGGAACCATCTGCCCGAGCTGATGCTGCACGGACTATGGCACACCTTTTCGACGCTCGCCAACGATTCCGCCGCGACGATCTACAACATCAGCCGATCACTGGGGCACAGCACGATTGCAGCAATAATGCTGTCAAAAAAACGGGGCGTGGATAGCAGCTTGGCTATCCACGCCCCAAAAACAGGCGGTGGGATGTATTTTCTCCGATCCTCGTATGAAGGTTAGCACAAAAGGGACAAATATATCTCAATCATAGCTCCTTTGTGCCGCCACTTTTTCCATGACGCAGGCGCCTTGTTTGGGAAACTTGGTATTGTAGTCTTGGAGCGGTTTGATTGTATATGAGGAAAATTATCTTGCGTTGATATCATAGTACCCGCAGAACCGCATGAGCATGGTAGCCACTTGGGCGCGGGTAGCGTTGCCCTGAGGGGTAAGAGTGGAGCCGTCGCCGGTGCCGTTGATGATCCCGGCACCGCAGGCCCACTGAATGGCGGGGACGGCCCACTCGCTCACTTCAAAGGCATCCGTGTAGCTGAGGATGTTGGTGTCCTCTCCCACGCTCACGTCATAGCCCTTGTGCTGGGCGTAGCGGTAGAGGATGGACGCAAGCTGCTCGCGGGTGACGTTGTCCTCGGGGCCGAACTGCCCGTTGCCATAGCCGTCCACGATACCCTGAGATGCCGCCCAGTTTACTGCGTCGGCGTACCATGCGCCGGGAGTTACATCCGTGAAACTGCCGCTGCCTGCTGCAGGGTTCTGCTCCAGATTGTGGAGTACCTGAGCAATCATGCCGCGACTGAGGGAGGTGTTGGGGTCAAACCGGTTGCTGGCCGTGCCGTTCATCATACCGTTGTCATAGACATACTTCACAGCCTCATAGAACCAGTCGTCCGCGATCACATCGGTGAAGGGCAGAGTGTTGATCGGTTCTTCCTTCTCGAAGGCAGCCTTTACGGTGACCTTGGAGGCGGACATCTTGAAGGTGTACTGAGTATCGCTCACCTTGGTCAGTTCCACCGTCTTGCCGTCCTTATCAGTGACGGTGAGGGTGTTCAGCGTGTATCCTTCGTTGGGCTTGACGGTGATAGTGACGGTGGTACCCTTTGCGGCGTTACGATGGGACAGAGTGACGCTGCCGTTGTCCGCGTCCTCAGCAGTAATGCCATAGCTGGGGGTGCTCGTACCCGAGGAGACATAATTGGAATAGGACCAACGGTTCGTGAAGGTTTCCTCGCTTCCGTTTACCGGAGTGTATGGATAGCTTCCCGATGTTCTGGCGGCAGGCTGGATGGTGGTGCCGGTGAGTCCTGTCAGTTGGGCGTAGACTTCGCCGCTACCGGAGAGCGTAAACGACGCGCCTTCCACAGGATTGGCACCGCCGTCCGTCTCAAACACATAGACTTTACCGGAAACCGTCATGGGGCCGGTAAATGTGGCGGCGCTGCCCACTTCCATAATGCCTTCCGTCTGGAGCGAACCATTGTTTTCCAGCTTCTTGCCATCGGGCAGAATCAAGGCCGCTCCTTCGGGCACGGTGAGGGTCTCACCGGAGGCCAATGCTGCATTGCCGGGCAGAACGGCATTACCGATCACAGTGCCGGAAGTGTCATAGAACACCACGGAATCGGCGATGGCCACTTCTTCATCCTTCCGGCTCATGTGGACCCAAGAACCCTTGATGGAGAAGGTGCCGATACCATTTTTGTTGATGTTGACAAAGTCACCTGTATCCTCGTCAGAGGATACGGTAAGGATGCTGTTTTGGATATCGACGATATCTGTTTCTACATTTTGGCTGTTATTTACCGCAATTCCGCCCAGAGCGGTGACATTGGCACCATCCTGAATCGTAAGGGTCTCCCACACTTTGATGCCTGAATCTGTTTCCGACTCTGCGTAAACCTGAGCCGGACCGTTAATTATCAGGTTGTTTCCCACATACAAGGCGGGGTCAACCTCAGAAAACGTTTTTACCTGGGCATTGCCTTCGATGGTGATGTTTTTGTTATTTCCGGAAATGCCGGAGCTCGTTCCAGAGTTGGCTTCCACAACGGCGTTGCCCGAAATGACCAGATCGGTGCCACAATTTAGGCTATCGCGATAATAGGAGGTCAGATTGACCACCGCATCGCCTGTAATATAGCTGACTGCATCTCCTACTTTATAGCCATACACTTCGATGGCACAGTGCAGTCTGCTGGAAGCGTTGATCTGGCCGCCGGTGAAATTGATAGTTTTACCGCAGTAAATAGCCGGATTACCATAACCGCTTTGCGGTTCGTTTTGAACGACGGCGTTGACCGTACCGTCGGAAACAGAAAAGGTTCCATTATCGCACCGGATGCAGTATCGGTCGGTTTCTTCTGCGCATTCGGCATACGCATTGACGGTACCGCCATCAATGGTCAAGTCATCTCGCCCAACGATGCCGCCGCAGCTATACCGGATAGTTCCGTCAGCCTCCTCAATATAGGTGTTCACGACGGTGTTTTCCCCTGAAATCTCCAAATCTTCCTCTGCCCAAATAGCACAGTCACTGATGGAGACGGCGCTGACGGTGCCGCCGGTGATGGAGACATCATAGCCTGCATAAATGGCAGGAAAATAGCTCTCTGTGGTGACCTGGGCAGTACCGGAAATTTCAATATTTCCCAAGGGGGTATACAGACCATTCCAGTTTTCACTGGTGGAAATGCTGCTCACCACCGCATTACCGGATATGCGGATATCCCCATATCCATAATTAGCGTCATCATAATAATATCCGGCCTGCATACAGGCATATCCTTCCCCATATACCTGAGCGGAACCGCTGATGTCAATATCGCCATCCTGAGCGTAAATGGTGTAATATGTTTCAGAGAAACTTTTTACTACCGCATTTTCGTCGATGCAGACAGCTCCACCGTCAGAACAAAGGGCAATATCACGCGCATCTGCCGTTACATGGGCTGCACCTGTGATGGTCAAGTCCTCCGCAGCAGAAATACCTTGACTGTTTTTGGCATTGACAGTGAGTTTTCCATCCCCGGTGAGGGTCAAACTGCCGCTTTCCGCACGAATGCCCCAATAGCCGCTGGCCGCAGTGATGGTATTGTTCTCCCCCACTATCTGAATGGTCAGCTCGTTCATCTTGGAATGGATAACATGACCTTTGGTGTAGGTATCGATCTCCGCCCCGTTCAGGGTCAGGGTGTTGGTGGTGGCATCATAGGACACGGTTCCGTCGCCCAGTACGTCTGTATAGTTGAGACTGGTGACTTGGATGCCGCCTACCCACAGATCATAGCTTCGCTCCGGCAGCACACCGTTGATGGTCTTGGTAATCAGGTTATGGCCGGTCTGGTTGGGGTGAAAATCGAGTTCAGCGTCCATAGGAATAAGAGAATTTACATAGGCGTTGGTGAGCTGGGTGCCATTTTGGAACGCTTGGTACACATCGGCCACAAGGACGCTTTTGCTTGCGGCTACCTGATTGATCTTTTGGTTCAGCTTCACCACGCCGTTTTCAAAGGCGGTGACGATGCTGCTTGCTAAGGGATATTTGATATGGCTGTACGGGTTATATTGTGTGGCGATCACGATGGTCGCGCCAGCGTTTTTCGTCTGGATCTCGGTAATGATGGCGGTCAGATTGTTTTCAAAGGCAGTCAGGGCCTCTGTTTCCGCTAAAGAGTTGTCAAAGCCGCTTATATAGCTCATGACGCCCAGCAGCAGCTGCTGGTTTTCCTCCTGAGACAGATCCGACAGCGCGGCCTTCAAACGTTCCAGAGTGATTTGCGCATCCGGGTCTTTGACGGCGTTATACTGTTCCACCAGATACCCATACAATGCGTCCATTAAATCGTTGCCGCCGATGGTGATGGTGATGAGGGCGGCGTCGGAAACGTTGATGGTGTTGCCGGTCAGCTTGTTTTTCAGCGTTTCCGATGTCTCGCCGTCGGCCGCCTCGTTGACTAGGGTGTAGCCCTGCGCCGCTGCCACCTGATCGGCAAAGGGGCTGGAAACTATGGTATTGTTCGGTGCGTAACCAGTGGTAATGCTGTCGCCCAGAGCCAGATAGGTGTCCCCTGATGCTGCCAGAGCCGTCGTTGGCAGCAGCCCAAGACACAGGGCCAGAGTCAGACAGATGCCCAAAATTCCTTTTTTCATCTTGCGCCTCCTTTTGGGAGCATGCAAAGAACTTGGGTATGGGCAACCCCATACTGGAAAGGGGGCATAGCCCTTTTCCGGTGTTCTTTTGTGCGCCCATCGTTTTGCCCGGCGTGAGCCGGGCTATATTTTTATTTTAGCATAAAAAAATCTGCCGGACTATTAGCCGTTTTGGGGGTAAAAATGGCTCACGCCCAGGGCGGTTTTCCCTGGGCGTGTGGTTATTGCAGCATGAATTTTTGCAGGTCGCCCCGCCGGGTAATGTCCAGCTTTTTCATGGCGTTGGACAAGTGCCGCTTGACGGTGGCCAAAGAAATGTGTAGGTGTTCGGCGATGTCCGGGTTATTCCAGCCCCGCGCCGCCAGCATGCAGACGGCAAACTCCGTGGTGGTCAGATCATCGGCCACATCGTGACCGGTTTCCGGGTTGTGGACTCTGCGCCATCCCGCAGAGAAACGGTAGGTGATGTCGATGATACGCTTAAAATCTTCCGGCCACTCCGGCTTGATGACGGCCTCCAGCATCCCGCCCAGCAGCCCGTGGTGTTCGCCAAAGCCCTCGATGAGATCGTCAGGCCGAGCTAACGCCCATGCGCAGAGCAAGTGTGTCTGGGCCTTGTCCGTCTGCTTGAGACCCATGTAGTCCATCACTGCTACAAGGTGTAAGTAGATGGCGGGGATGGGGTAGCGTCCCGCTCCCATGGCCAGCGTTCCCTCCACGATACCGGCGCTGGAGGCGTAGTCCCCCTGTAGGTATCGGTAGTGCGCGTATACATACAGGGAGAAGGCTCGAAGTCCGCTTGGAAGCAGAGGAAGAAAGCTGTGGATGTCCGGCAGTCCTGCGGGCAACGGCAGATGGAGCAGTACCGCCCCCGCCGCCGCCACGAACGCAGATGCGGCCTCTGTTTCCGGTGATTTTCCCCCATGGGAGAGGGCTGCGTTTAATTCGCTGAGGGCAAAACGCGTCTGCTGGATGCGTCCCAGAGAGAGATTCGCATAGGCGCAGAGCAGACAGGCAGAGAGTCGAGCCCCAGGGTCGGCACTGTTGAGATAAGGCTCCGCTTCATGTGCCGCCGCCTCCGGTTTTCCCGTAAAATAGTGGTATTCCGCCAGGGCGATATCCCGCTGCGCACCCTCTGCCATGGCCTCTGCCGTCTCCCGGCAGTGCCCCGGCACAAAGGCGCTGTTCATCAGGGGCATGAGGTTCCCGCTGCCCGTGAGCAGTATGGACGAGTTCGGCTGGGTTAGCCGGGGGTCTTGAGGCTTTTCCGCGTCCGCAGGGATGGCCCAGGCGCGGGTAAATTTCCGGGCGCCGGGGATACGCCCGGCTGCACACAATTGCTGCACCATCCGCTTTGATACTTTCCATTTATCAGCAGTTTCCTGCACAGTACGATACTCCATGACCGTGCCTCCAAAGGTGTGTTTCCAATTTCTATTATATGCGCTCACGCGCATAGACACAAGGACGGTTTTGAGAGGGTGGGGATGCGTTCTACTATGTTCTCTGGTAATACAGCTTTGTGCTGCGCAATCCGAATGACAAAAGCGACGTGACCGTCATCCTCGCTTGTTTTTCTCATCCAAAACACTGCTTATCCTGTAATCAAACTGCTTCATATATAAAAGAAAAACATTTAGGGCAATATTCGTAAACAGGTTGACATTCTGGAATTCATGTGCTATTATATGCGATAGTTTCATATATCAAACCGTTGAAGCGGAGATAACGGCAATGATGCCTTTACAGAGAGCCTGTGGTGCTGAGAGTCAGGTAAGAAACAAGTTGTCAAATGGACCGCTGAGGGCGCAGTCAAATGTGTTTTGCACAGAGTATTCTGCGACGTTGCAGGCAGACGTCATTTGCCGGGGATATGTTGGTATCCTGCTAAGCGCACGGGTATGCCGTGAATCAAGGTGGCACCGCGGATAGTGTTTGTATTATTCGTCCTTGACAGAGATTGCATTTCTGTCAGGGGCGTTTTTTTGTTTTACTCCTTTGGCAGAAAGTCAAAGGAGTTTTTTGTTTGGAGGTATTTGCTATGAAAATTTCACCGGGCCTGAGTGACGTGAAAAAAGTTGCAGCCACAGGGCAATATAGTGTGCTGCCGGTAAGCCTTGAAATCCTTTCTGATTTCACCACGCCGATTGAAACGATGAAGATACTGAAAAACGTATCCACGCATTGCTATATGCTGGAATCCGCACAGGCAAATGAAACCTGGGGACGATATACTTTTCTTGGCTTTGATCCGAAGCTGGAGATCACCTGCATAGATGGTGAAATGAAGGCCGGTAATCTCAAGGTCAAGACGGATAACCCGTCTGACTATCTCCGTCAGATACTTGCCGATTACAAAAGTCCCCGATTTGATTACCTTCCCTCCTTTACGGGTGGACTCGTTGGCTATTTCTCCTATGATTATCTTAAATACAGCGAGCCGACGGTGCGATGTGATGTGGAAGACACCGAAGACTTCAAAGATGTGGACCTGATGCTGTTCGACAAGGTCATCGCCTTTGATCATCTCCGGCAGAAAATCATCCTTATCGTCAATATGCCGCTGGACGATGTGGAAGTCGAATATAACAAAGCGGTAATGGAACTGAAACAGCTTGTCAATTTGCTGCGGAATGGTGAAAAGCGGGATGAGCCGGGCGGTAAACTGCTTGGTGATGTGACGCCGCTGTTTGACGAAGAACAATTCTGCGGCATGGTAGAGAAAGCGAAGCATTATATTCGAGAGGGGGATATCTTCCAAATTGTGCTTTCCAACCGACTGAGCGCTCCTTTTGAAGGCAGCCTGTTCAATACCTATCGTGTGCTTCGTACCATCAACCCTTCGCCGTATATGTTCTATTTTTCGGGAACAGATGTAGAGGTTGCGGGTGCATCTCCCGAAACGCTTGTAAAACTGGAAAACGGTGTGCTGCATACTTTTCCGCTTGCGGGAACAAGGCCCAGAGGAAAAACTGATGCAGAAGATAAAGCGCTGGAGGCATCATTGCTTGCAGACGAAAAGGAACTTGCCGAACACAATATGCTGGTTGATTTGGGACGAAATGATCTTGGAAAAATCAGCAAATTCGGTACGGTTCAGGTTGAGAAATTGCATTCGATCGAACGTTTCTCTCATGTCATGCACATCGGATCTACGGTGCGAGGGCAGATTCGTGAAGATAGAGATGCACTCGATGCCATCGAAGCGGTGCTCCCTGCTGGAACACTTTCCGGTGCACCGAAAATTCGTGCTTGTCAGCTCATTGGAGAGCTGGAAAACAACAAGCGCGGCATCTATGGCGGCGCCATCGGATATATTGACTTTGCTGGTAATATGGACACCTGCATAGCCATCCGCATTGCCTATAAGAAAAACGGCAAGGTTTTTGTGAGAAGCGGCGCCGGAATTGTAGCGGATTCCGTTCCCCAAAAGGAATTTGAGGAGTGTTTGAACAAAGCAAAATCCTCGCTGAGAGCACTGGAGCTTGCGCAGGAGGTGGAATTATGATTCTTTTGATAGATAACTATGACAGCTTTTCCTACAACC